>DATIZH010000041.1:0-1132 GCA_035517195.1 Nitrospiria bacterium
TGACGGTGGCCAGGCTGCCGATCGCCAAGATCAGTTGGCCCAGCACCCCCGGCGCGGAGTACTTCCCGCAAATTCTTACCGACCAGTTGTCGGGGACCTGGACCGACAGCCTGCCGGTAGTCGTGGGCGACGGCACCACCAAGTCGTTCATGATCCCGATGACGAATACAGCGGCGTTCGTTCGACTGCGAATTCCCCCGGTCGCCGTCTTGCCGCCCACCGGCCTGCATCAGGTTCCGACCGGATCCACCAATTCCATCACCGTGGCCTGGACGCCCAGCGCTTCCCTGGGAGTAACCGGCTACCGCATGCTCTACGGTGAAAGCAGTGGCACCACGACCAATACGACGGACTTGAGCAACGTGACCAGCACCATCCTCTCCGAGTTGTCTTCGGGTGTAACCTATTTTGTCTCGATCATCACTCTCAGTCCCAATGGCCAGAGCGATCCGGCCGACGCCACCATCCAGGCCCAGGTGACTGTCAGCGGGACCGGCATTGTGTGGTCGGACGAGTTTAATGGCGACACGATCGATTCCAGTACCTGGACGTATGACGTGGGGGGAGGCGGTTTCGGCAACGGCCAATTCGAATACGATACCGCCCGTCACGAGAATTCCTTCACAACAAACGGGGATCTCGTCATTGAAGCCCGCCGCGAGAGTTATCTCGGGAACTCGTTCACTTCGGCCCGGATGCTCACCCAGGGGCGATTCGCCTTCCGGTACGGGGATCTCGAGGCGAGGATCAAGCTTCCCAACACCGCCAATGGCTTGTGGCCCGCGTTTTGGATGATGGGCAATAATGCCGGCGCCATTGTCTGGCCCGACTGTGGAGAATTGGACGTCGTCGAGATGGGCTCCGCTGCCGGCATCGCCCAGGGTCTCCAGCAGGAACTCATCGACAGCGCCGTTCACTACTCAAATGCTGACGACGACTATTCCAACTATGTGGCGTGGGTCACGGCCCCGGTCGACCTGACCCAGGATTACCATCGGTACAAAGTGTCGTGGACGCCGACCACCATCGCGTTTTATCTCGATGATGCGCTGATCGGATCGATGGATATCACGGCGGATTATCTCAGCGAGTTTCATCAGCCGATGTTCCCGATAATGAATATCGCCGTCGG
>DATIZH010000042.1:0-2033 GCA_035517195.1 Nitrospiria bacterium
GCGTCGCCCAGGCGACCTATGGGACGGGTATTCTTCGTCCCTATAATCTGCAGCAGCAGGACCCTCTTCCGGGCATCTTCAATAAGGTGCTGTCCTCCGTCCGGACATTCAACAAATCTGACGCCGACATCATACTGGTCACGCTGGCCGACGTGCCCGGGGGAGTCGCAGGTACACCGCCGGTCGTCCCACCGAACGGATCGCTGACCCTCAATGTCGAGTACCCGACCCCGGCCGCTCCGAGCAACTACATCGCGGTCAACAGCTGGGGAATGGTCGACCTGGCCGCGAATACGGAGATTGACGGAACCGGTGATGACATCACGCCGCATGTCACGCCATCAAAGACGGAGTACGGCCCGAAGCTCACTCTGACCTTTGTGAACAATTACAGCGCGCCCGCGTACCTGACCGTGCTTCGGATCCACGGGACCGCGATAGTGGAGTCGGACCCGATCCCAATCAAGTCTGATGACACGACGAGCCAGTCGATGTACCGCGTTCATGCGTTTCCGTATCCGAGCCGGTGGATCACGAACCTCAAGGACGGACAGGCGAAGCTCGACTACATTGTGGCGAGGTTCAAGGATCCGAGGCCGCGGCTGACTTTTGAGGTCAGGGCGAACTATGACGCGGCGCATCTGGCCGAAGTGCAGGCGCGGGACGTGAGCGACCGGATCCGGGTGACTGCAGGATCAGACTTCGGCCTCTTCGTCGATGCCGAGTTCATCATCGACTATATCGCCCATTCGGTTGACTCGGGCCGACTGCACACGATGACGGTTCAGTGCACGATCGCGCCGACGCTGCAGCTGGGACCGAGCGGGACTGATTATGATCCGAAGACGATCCCACAGCCGACTACGGGCGGTGTGGATCCGGTGCCCGACGACCTGTGGACCCGGGCCGTGCTGCGTGATGGCCGTATCCTCTTCGCCTGCGCTGCCGACAAGTGGAATGCCGGGATCGACAAGGCGGACTTCCGATGCAAGCGGATTCCCCTCGGAGACACATACCCCGACACCGTAGATTTAAGGCTGGCATCCGAGGGCGGATCTGACTTTGATCCGGTCGGCGATCCCAACTGCTTCATGATCGAGAACCTGGCCGCGAGCCAGGCCGGCATCAACTACCAGCTGTTTTTCGATAAGACGACCGGCAGGGGCCGGTACTATTTCGCTTTCAGGCTGCAGAACGCATCCGGCTGGTCCGTCTGGTCCGACGGCAACGACCACCCACAGTACGTCAACGACTATGGCGACACCGAAAGCTCGGTTGCGGCCGACACCGGCCCGCCTTCCGACTGGACGGTGCAGATAGTTGCCGGGCCGAAATCCGGGACATGCCAGGTAGTCGCCACGAGGCCGAAGACGAATGGGAACCGGATATTCTCCGTGTTCTTCCAGATCAGGGTTACGACGGAGGGCGGCGGCAGCTGGAGGGCCATCGATGCGGACGCGGGCGCGGCAGAGACCTTCTTCGACGGATCGGCCATTGAAGCCATCTATGATCCTATCGCTGGCACAATCACGTTCCCTCCGGGGACGGACTTCAGCGCATGTGCCGGCCAGGACATCATGCTCGTGGCGGACGTCCGGAAGAGCAGTTTCAATCTGCCGTATTGCTTCTGGTGCGGGTTCTCGCCGGACAGGATTTCGGGGACGCAGCTCGTCGGCCTGTCCAACCTGACCTTCGCATTCCAGCCGGATTCCGGAGGGGCGAATGCCGGCAAGTATGTCGGGGTCCGATGCAAGCTGGTACGTCCGCCCTGGTCGTTCATCGACCTGTACGGGCGCAACTCGCCGAACACGGACGGCTACCAGGCACTCGCCGGGTATGACGGAGTGGGCGAATACTGGCTGCTGCCCGAGGGGGCGGACACCCAAACGCTGTCATTCAAGTCGGACCCGATCGCAATACCGGCGGGCAAGACCCTGGCAGACCTCCAGGGGACAGCATTTTTCTGGACAACCTACAGCATCAGCAACGCCGGGATCTATTCGGCAAACGGCGTGGTAGGCGACACCGAAGAC
>DATIZH010000043.1:0-1000 GCA_035517195.1 Nitrospiria bacterium
GAGGATCGTGGGTACGATGTCGATGACATGGTGGAACTGATGGCGGATGCCACCGACGTCCGTAATGTGGCCGGGCCAGGACATGGCCATGCCATTCGCCGTCCCGCCGCGGTGCGACGCCACCTGCTTCATCCACTTGAACGGAGTATCCATCGCCCACGCCCAGCCGGCCGCATAGTGCGGAAAGGTCCGATCCGATCCCCAGAACTCGTACCAGAGAAACTGGTCCCTGACCGGCACTGCGACGCCATTGAAGGTTGTGAACTCGTTCGGCGTGCCGTTGAGCATGCCCTCGGCGCTCGCGCCGTTGTCGCCACTTATATAGATGATCAAGGTGCTGTCGAGCTCACCCAGATCATCGACGGCCTGGATGACCCGGCCGATTTCGTGGTCGGTGTATGCGAGGTACGCCCCGTAAACGTCGGCCTGCTTGATGTAGAGCTTTTTCTGCTCAAAACTCAGGCTATCCCACTCCGGTAGATCCTTCGGCCACGGCGTCAACTTGGCATCGGCGGGCATGATGCCGAGCCGTTTCTGGTTGGCAAAAATGCTATCGCGCAATTTGTTCCACCCGCCGTCGAACAGGTGCTGGTCGCTGATCTTCTTGATCCATTCGGGTGTCGGATGATGGGGCGCGTGAGTACCGCCGGGGACGTAGTAGACGAAGAAAGGCTTGTCGGGCGCGATCTCCTTGAGCTGCTTCATGTACTGGATGGCATCGTCAGCCATCGCCGTGGTGAGATTCCAACCGGGATGACCCTGGAAGGGGTAGATGGTCGTCGTGTTGCGGAAGAGGTTGGGATGCCACTGGTTGGTGTCGCCGCCGATGAAACCGTAGAAATACTCGAAGCCCATCCCGATGGGCCATTGATCGAATGGCCCGGCCTGGCTCGCCTGGTAAAAGGGCGTGTTGTGGTCCTTACCGAACCACGCGGTCGCGTATCCATTTTCCTTTAGGATCTCGCCGATGGTGCCGGTATCCTTCCTGATAATCGAATCG
>DATIZH010000044.1:0-1269 GCA_035517195.1 Nitrospiria bacterium
CAGCCCTGCGGATAGATCTTCTTGGCGTCGTCGTCGGTGACCGAGCCGGCGATGATGACATCCTCGCCCTGCTTCCAGTTCGCGGGCGTCGCGACCTTGTGCTTGGCGGTCAATTGCAGGGAGTCGATGACGCGCAGCACCTCGTCGAAATTGCGTCCCGTGGTCATGGGATAGACCAGGATCAGCTTGATCTTCTTGTCCGGTCCGATGATGAAGACGTTGCGCACGGTCTGGTTGTCGGCCGCGGTGCGCTGGGCGGCGTCGCCGGATGCGGCCGCAGGCAGCATGCCCCAGGCCTTGGCGATCTTGAGATCGGTGTCGCCGATCAGCGGGTAATTCGGCGCAAAGCCCTGGGTCTCCTTGATGTCGACCGCCCACTTGCTGTGGTTGGTGACGGGATCGACCGACAGTCCGACGATCTTGACGTTGCGCTTGTCGAATTCCGGCTTGAGCCGGGCCATGGTACCGAGCTCGGTGGTGCATACCGGGGTGAAGTCCTTGGGATGGGAGAACAGCACCACCCAGGAATTGCCGATCCAGTCATGGAAATGGATGTGGCCTTCCGTGGTGTCCGCCTCGAAATCGGGTGCGGTATCGCCGATCTGCAGTGTCATCGCTCGTCCCTCCATGCTCAAGAACTCACCGCCCCGAACCCGCGTCCCCAGAGGCTCTCATATAGAGAGTTCCGTTCGTGGGCGAAATATCCGTCCAAGGATAAAAAAATATTGCCGGGGTGGTGACCGGGAGGGAACGGTCGCCCCGTTTCGGTATTGAATTACAACAATTTTTTCGTCATCGGAGCTTCGGTTGGACCACCCGGGCCATGGGGCCGTGAAACCAACCCGATTGAACCTTTTGGCGCCCCATCCAGACACATTGGGGTGGACGCCGTTAGCAAGCGGGTAAGGCATCGCCGCTAAGCATGGCTCCCAACAGGGGTGAGGGTCATGGACGATAATCGCTACAGCGTTTCCGCCGTGTCTATGGACCGCGCCGCGGGCGCGGACCGCCGTTTCAAGACCCTGGTGAGCACCATCGAACGCTCCGGCATCAATACGTTCATCCCCCGGTTCGCTCTCGCCACGACCCAGCCGGTCACGCCCTGGGTGCGCGCGAGCAACGATGTCGACATCGAAACCGAGAACCTGGAATGGATCGTTTCCCACGTTCCGAGAGCGAGGCGGTCGAAGATTCACGGACGCGGCGTTCGTGATCGGCACGGCGCATACGGTGCAGCCCGATTCGCCACGACCCCGAAACCGTGCGGGC
>DATIZH010000045.1:0-43599 GCA_035517195.1 Nitrospiria bacterium
CCACTATCAAGAAACACGATGTTTCCCTTCATTCGGCACTTTCCCCCGTACACTCGATGGAAATGAAGCCAGCGCCGCCGGGATCGGGGTCAGTCTGAGTGAGTCGTAACCGGCCCAGCCTATTGGCTCGGCTTGAGACAACGCTGCCGCAAATTTCTTGGATCGCTTCAAGCTCATGGCAAAGAGCGCGATATACCAGTAAAACACTCCGGGATATTCGGCGGCGGAGAAAATCACGGTTTCGCCGAAATTCGACAGGGTTAAAAAAATCAACACAAACATTTCCACTCCGTACTGTCTTGCGCCATCTCGCGTCAACATCGCCCAGAGGGAATAGCCGATAATCGTGACATACAGGAAGGCGCCCAACGCGCCCGAATCGAGCAACGCCTGGATAAAACCATTATGGAGAGTGGGAATGAATGACTTGCCATATTTATAATCCTTTCCCACCGGCACTGAGGTTTTCGAACCCTGGGCTTTGCCTTCAAACGCATCCGCCCCGATTGTAAATCCATAGCCCAACAGAGGCCTCTCCCAAAACTTTGTAAACGCGACATTCCAGATGGTCACCCTGCCAGACAGATTCGCCATCGACTGTGTTCGCAGAATCTGTGATTCTCTCTTCGACGAAATGTGAAAATCGGCCGCCGTCATCGTCAACGGCAGAACGACCGCGGCGACAATCACCGCCGCCATCCATGCCCATTTATGCTTGAAATACAGCACGGCGACGACGCACAGCCCTACCGCCGCGGCCACCCAGAAGGTTCTTGACCCGGTCAAGTAGAGGCACGGAAGCGAGACGAGCAGCCCCACGATACGGAGCGGCCAATTCCATTTGCCCAGCACGGACAAGCCGAACAGGAGACCCGCCGCCGTGCCCATCATGGCGGACTTGCCGTACAAACCGTTGAATCGCTCTCCCTCGATGGTCGATTCATAGACTAATTGAGGCCGATACACAGCCAGGATCAAGCTGGCCAAACAGACCGCCGTGAAGAGCAGCGCCGATGTCATGAAGACGGTTTGATTTTTTTCTTCCTCCCGCCGTTGCGACTCGATATAAGCGATAAAAAACAGGACCGTGGCGATCAGTGACGAGGTCTGAACAATGACGTAGAGCGGACTTCTCGACACCATCGAGGTCAGCAGCAACACCGCCAGATAGGCAAGGACCAGGCCATACCGCTTCACGGTCTCATCGCGGCCCCTCGTCACGAACCAGTACATCCCGGCCAACAAAGCCAGCCCCTCGGAGACGCCGCGCATCACATAGCTGTCTCCCAGTGGCAGGACATCCTTGCCGACAAGCGCCAGCGCGATCAGCACGAAAATATACGGCATCGTTGAAATGCCCCTAGTTGTTTTCCGTTTGCCGGATCAAGACGCACTCATCCCTGTCTTACGGCCAGCAATAGCTGTTCGATGTCTACCATTGACCGTTTTTTGACGAAGCGGAGATACAACACCCGGCCAAAGACCAACAGCTCCCGCCAACGTCGGACCCAGCAGGCGAGGCTGCGGGATGACAGGAGGCTCCTCAACGGCAGATAGTCGTATTCGCGCAGCTTCAGATAGAGCTCAAACAGGATGAGGAATTTCATATGCCGCCGGTCGGCCTTGTAGCGTGCGCGTTTGCTGATCCCCGCGTGGCTGAACATGTTCAGCTTCAACGACCAGAGGAGCACGATCGGCGGAAAGAGCAGTTGCATCTTTCCGTTCGCAAATTCGGTCTCGTCGCACTCGGCGACCGTTTTTCTCCAGAGATCCACTTTCCAGGATCTCCCGCCGTCAGGACCGTTCGATTTGAGATAGACCGGCTTCCCCCTGAACGGCAGGCGGAGCAGCCAGTTCAGTTGTTCAAGCAGGGGGAGAAAGAATTTTTCCATCTCCTTCGTCGTTACGCGCATCGCCTTCTCTTTCGCGTAATAGGCGGCCAGCGTGTTACTCCGGCGTTCACGATAGTCCTTGATCCGGTTGGGCCTGTCATCAAAAAACGGGGCGGGGTCCACCAGATCGAATCCCCGCTCCTCGTCCCACCGGCTTCCCGGCAGCATGATCTTCAATTCGGTCGCCAGATGATGGGACAGGCGGTATTTATCATAATAGTTCTTCACGTCAATCGGCGAGACGATCCACTCATTGAAGCGGAACGTGTCCTTGTGCAGATGGCAGTGATTGCTGGCGAAGGGGACGGCGTACGCTGGTTGTACGGCCTTCATAAAATGACAGAAGGAGCTCATATAGCGCTCCCGATCGTCCAGCTTTTCATTGGGGGCATCCAGATACTCGTGACAGAGCCGCGCGTTGGCCGTGCTGTGGCTTCTGAACGCGAAATCGATCTTGGGGTGGTCTTGCAGGAGCCGTTTCAGCGGCTGACCGAGTATTTTACAATCATTGGCGTTCAGCAGCGTCAGCAGCCGCGAGGAGAGGACGGCTGTGGAGTCTGTAAAGATGCCGAACAGATAGGGGGTCAGATACAAATCCTCCGCCAACCGGTACGGGATGCCGTCGGGGATCTCCTTGACGTTCCCGAAGCCCATCGCGTTCAGGTCGCGTTTCATCCGGTCATACCGGTCCCATGGAATCAGGATCACCGTCTTGCGGCTGAATTTTTTCAGCGACGGGCCGTGGAAATGATCCCAGTGAATGTGCGTCAGGTAGATATAGTCTGGCGTGAGGGACGCCGGATCGACGGCCACTTCGGGGAAATTCCACCACGACCTCCAGTAGCAGCTTCCGACGAGCCACGGATCCATGACGACCGAGCAGCCGTTGTGCTCGACGTGCAAACCGGCATGGGACATCACCGTAAATTTCATCGCTGGTGCGGACCTCGAATGTTTCTGTCTCCCATCATCCGGTGGTCACCCAACCGACTGACGAACTGCCTGTCGCAACCCTCCGGACCGCAGGGCGCCGCTCCGGGCCAGACCGGCCAGCACTTCCACGATCCGTTCCGCCGCCTTGCCGTCCCATTTCTCAGGCCGGGAGATCCGTTGGCCGGCCTGCCGGCGAGCCCACTCGATGCCGGCCAGAATGATCTCTCTGCGGTTGCCGACCAGCCGGTTGGTCCCCTGCGTGACGGTGATGGGCCGTTCGGTGTTCTCCCGGAGCGTCAGGCAGGGGACGCCGAGGATGGTCGCCTCCTCCTGAATGCCGCCGCTGTCGGTCAGGATCATCGCCGCATGGGCGTTGAGCTGAAGAAAATCGAGGTAGCCCAACGGCGCCGTCATGGTGATGCTCCCATCAGTGATCATGCCGGTCAATTCGAAGGCGTCCAGCCGCTCCCGGGTTCGGGGATGGCAGGGAAAGATGACCGGCAGGCGCCGGGCGGCGGTCTTCAGCGCTTCGCAGATCTCCCGGAGCGCGCGCGGATCGTCCACGTTGGAGGGACGATGAAGCGTGACCACGGCGTAGGAGCGGGGCTGGTCGCCGTCCCGCAGGCCCAGCGTCTCAAGGATCGTCGACCGCCTGGCGCGTTCCAGATGTGTGAGGAGCGTGTCGATCATGACGTTGCCGACGAAAAAGATCCGGTCGTTCGGCACCCCCTCGACGCCGAGGTTGGCGTCGGCGATCCGGTCGGTGGTAAAGCAGTAGTCCGCGATGGCGTCTGTGACCTTCCGGTTCACCTCCTCCGGCATGGTCATGTCCCCGCTGCGTAAACCCGCCTCCACATGGGCGACGGCCGTGTGAAGCTTCTTGGCCGTGATGGCGCAGGCCATCGTGGAGTTGACGTCGCCCACCACCAGCACCAGATCGGGCTGTTCACGCTGGACGACCTCTTCGAAGGCGGTCATGATTTTCGCGGTCTGCACGGCATGGCTGCCCGAGCCCACCTCCAAATTGATGTCGGGTTTGGGCAGCCCCAGCTCCTCAAAAAAGGACTGCGACATGGCGTAATCGTAATGTTGGCCGGTGTGGACCAGCAGCGATTGGATCACCTCCTGCCCAGGCCTACGGTTATGCCGCTCGATCACCTCAAGAATAGGGGCCACCTTCATGAAATTCGGCCTCGCCCCCACCACGTGCGCAATCTTCATGTCGCCTCCATGTTCCGCAACAGTTGGATCCTTGCAGCCGGTCGTGGAATCGGTCCATTATTCCTGAACGGCATGGCAACTCGGTCAACAATCTGTTAACGGGAGGTTAAACCTCCGCCGGCCCGGAGGAATCACCATCTCCTCCAGGCCTAATCTTCATCAATGCCAACCATGAGTTACGACGCCAACCGTCGCCAGGCCACCAGGCCGGCCAAACCTGTAGCGAAGAAGATGAGCGACCCCAGCAGCTTCACCGGCGCCGCCTCAGGCATCATGCCGTCTTGCGGCTTCAGCGATCTCAGCGTGACGATCAACCCCTGGGAGTCAAGGGGATCGAGGCCGTTTCCGTTCAATTTCCAATCCAAGGTCAGGACTCGGTAGTAGTCGGAGCTGACCACCGGGTCGGACGATTTGGAGGGGTTAATTGGCCTGGTATAGAGTTGCGTCACGTCACCCGCGGCATCGGCCATGGTGAAGATCGCCCCTGTGGCATTATTCCGGACGGCAAAGTCCACCACCGTCCCGCCTGAAAAGGTGTAGAAGCTGTGGAAGGCGCCTCCCCGTCTGGATGAGAGCGCGATCGGGATAAACGTTCCCCCATCCATAAATCCGAAATCGTATCCCGCCGGCAGGCCGGTCAGTGAGAGGCCGAACAGCCCGACCGTGGAATTCTTATCGCCGCCGTCGACCATCAGCACCTCGCCCGGCCCGTTCACCACGAGGGCCGCATGGGCCGACCGGGCGCTCAGGACGCCGAGTACCGCCATTGTCAACACCACTGCCATCCCCATCCTCTTCATGTGCGACTCTCCCTTCTGCTGGCCCCGATTCGGACGAGACTGCCGCATCCCGGCGCCACGGTGGTTGGTTGGGACGCCCTGACGGCATGGACGAGGAGGATCGAATTCATGCCGGACCGAACACGTCCGATCGAATCCCCGTTCACGCGTATTGAAGCGTCATCTGAGGGGAGGGCCCCTGCCCGCCCCGCAACCGGTGTCGATCCTGACAAAGGCCGGACAGACTACCGGGGGTCGGTACTGTGCCGAGTGCGAAATGCGGTGGTGTTAACAGGAGGTAAAGATGAGGTAAAAACAACACCCCCCCGAAGGAATGGGGAGATCCCTCCGGGGGGGCGTGCCTTGACGGTGTTCGCGCTTATGCGGTGAGTCGCCGCCAACCCGCCAAGCCAAGCAAGCCAGAGCCGAACAATAGCATTGCTGCCGGCAACGGCACCACCGGCGCCATGCCGTCGTAAGGGTTGATCGCCTGGGTCAGCGTCAGCATGGGATCGATGGATGGATCATAGCCACCTCCCATCAGATTCCAATCCAGGAGCAGAGTGTTGTAATAGGGGGTGGTGACCACCGGATTGACCGAATGGGAGGGGTCAATCGGATTGGAGTAGATTTGCGTGGCGTAGTTCGCGGGATCCGCGATCGTGTAAACGGTGTTCGTGGAGGTGCTTTCCAGCGCAAAGTTGACCAGATCACTGCCCGAAAAGGTATAGGTGCCGTAAAGCGACGACGGCCCGTAGGGCGCCAGGGCAATGGGGACGAAGTTGGTGCCGTTCATAAACCCGAAATCGTAGCCGGCCAGCGGAAGAGTCAGATCGATATTGAAGGTGACCACGCCCGAGCCAAGGTCCGTGCCGTCGATAATTTCAACTGGACCTGGGGCGGTCACGATGAGAGCTGCCCTGGCAGGCAGGCTGCCCACAGTCCAGAGCATTCCCACCGCCAAACTCACTGCCATTACAATCCGTCGAATCCGTCTCATTGCGCCCTCGATTCCATTGTAGCCGTTCATACCGGTGTCCCGGCAACCAACGGCAGCTACATTAAAGCGCTTCTGGGCTCGGTCAACCGCTCTTTATCGGTTCCCGCCGCCTGGCTGCCCCGCCCGGGACCAAGGTCCCGGACGGGGCTCCATTACGGCCATTCGACGTGCTTAGTCAAGCGTATTGCAGGGATTTGCCTGTCCGGGGAACAGCATCGGGCCCGGATCAGAATTCTTGGACACATACATCGAGGCCTTCGGCACCCAATAGGCCCCGGCCGGGAGCAAGGACACGACGGACTGTGATCCGGACGCATTGATAAATGCCGTCTGCAGGTCATGTTCTGGACCAGTTGAGGCGCTACCGTCAATATTGGGATCGGTCCCGGTATGGGTGTTTTCCCGCTCGCCAGCCCAGTACAGATACTGCCCGCACTTGACGTTGATCTGGGGATCGGTCAGGCTCGTATCGCGCGCCAGAAGCCCGTTGAGCGCAACCGCATAAAAGCTCGGCTTGCCGTTCCAGGGGCAGCTTGCGCCACAGCTCGCAATGTTGACCCCTCCGCCGGCGCTCGTCAGTCTCTCCTGATCGGCATCAATATAGCCGGCCGCATCAGGATGGGCTGGCCTCGACAACCCGCTATTGCCTTGGATGCAGTCTTCCACATCCTGGGTGCTCGCGCCAAAGTAGTAGCCGCCATCCGTCGGATCCGTCAGGTCGACCGATCCGCTGGTCGTCTCGCCGACGTCCTTCATCACGGTTACATTAAAGGAGGCCTTGGAGCCCGACCCCGCCTGCCTGAGGCAGAGGGTAATCGGGGCATTCGGATAGGTGTCGTTGACCGTGCCGTCTGTGTTCATCGACACCAGCCCCAGTTGCGTCCAATCATAGACGTTTCCGCTGAAGATCGCCTCCACTTCCGTTCGGCTCAACCCCTTGACGTTTTGATAGACCCCCGGGCTCACCTCCCGTTGGACGGCGGCGCCCAGCATGATCGACCAGGGCACCATCACCACCTGGTGCTCCGTGATGCCGGTCTCATTGAACGGGGTGACCGTGATGGTGCAGGGAACTCCACTGCACAGACCGGGCGAGGTCTGATGGAACGTCTTCGCCCCCACATCCGCAAACCCCATCGTCTCATAGGTGGTGTAGGTCGCCGTACACCCGGTGTAGAGCCAGTACTGGTGTGGAGCAGTGCCCTGGAGTCCCGGAGTCAACGTACAACCGGTCAGGCCCGTATGATCCAGATAGGTCATGTTCGAGAGTGGATTGGTTGTCGGCTGTTGAAGTTTTTTGTAGCCGTCCGATGAGCCGGTTGCCTCGTATCTGATGATGGTCGGGCGTCCATTCCGCGTCCCGGTCCACACCCACAGCTTATTATGCGAGATGGCAGGCGGCCCCGCGATATCCCCGTTGATATATTCGATGGGGTAATGCGTAATCGTGGTTCCATTCGGCTGGTCCAGGACAAACAACGGCACCTGGCCCATAAAGGGCGTGGCCGCGGACGACCCTCCCGCGTTCAATTTGTCGCACGAGGTGGGTTCAGGTGCAGGGCATTGCTCGGTGGGACTCGTTTCAGCCGCCAAGGCGGATGACGCGCCGAGTAGGCCGGCAAGTATCACCGCCGGCATGATGAGTGTACGATGGTTCATGTTCTTCCTCCTGATCGATCTGTTGTGTGTGTCAGTGTTTTGAATGGTCTTGCGTGCTTGCTGCCTCGTCCCGATTACGACCAGATCATTTTGCCGCGGCGGGCCATGCCGACAAGGCCGATCAGACCCGTCGCAAAAAGGACAACCGAGGCCGGAATGGGAATCGGCGGAGCCACCGAACAAGCCGTGCTGCCCACCCCGCAAACTGTCAGATCCAAGCTACTGCCCAAAACTAGACTGGCCGTGCCAATATCGGTCAGCGTGCTCAACCTGTCTTGCCCTTTCAGCATGTAGAGCATATCGCCGATTCCTCCCTGCATGGCGACGGGAAAGCTACCCTTCAGCGTTCCATCAGTGCCAAAGGTGCTGCTAAAGGAGTAGGGATCGGTGCTTGGCACCAGTGTGTCATTTGCCCCCGTGGCACTCGGATATGAGCCACCCGTCGACAATTGCGTAATCTGAGGACCCCAGGAACTCGTTGCGTTATACGCGGATTGGACACCGACCAAACCGGCGTTATGTGTATCAGTTGCATTGGACGTTGAACCGGCATAGAGGTACGAGGTGCTGGTCGAACTGGTTCCGGTATACCCGAAGATCTCCCACTGCAAGGGATTGGGCGTCGAGCAGCCCGTGCCGCAGTTCTCCAGCGCGCTCATCAGGCTGTTGGTATCGCTGCCCCATGGGATTGCAAACGAGGTTGACGTCCCCGAGGCCATCAGCGTGCTCTCGGCGCCGAGGTCGAGGAAGTACTCATTGTTATTGCCGAAGAGCGCCAGCACCAGGTCACCATTGTTGATCGTGATGGCTTGGGCATTCCCGGACAGCAGGACGCCGCCCAGGATCGCCGAGCCGGCGGTCACGACGGCCGTCTTTTTCAGCTTCTTGATCAGATTCATCGATACACCCTCCACTGTAGTTTTGACGATGACTTCCCACAAACCCTTCATGCATTATTGCCATTGCCACTGCGTGATGCCCGTCAACCTCCTTTCACAATCAATATTTCCGATGCTGGTGCGCAGCATAACCGCGCAACTGTTACAAAATACTCAAGGCCCGCTCAGTAGACCGTAAAACCTTCCTGAAAACCATCCTGGCCTCGGTTCCTATTCATAGATGGATTTCTTCAATCGCCAGATCTTGGAGCCGGCGCCCATTCTGGCCCTGTCCGCATGACGGAATACTCAAGACCACCTCAGGATTGTGTTAAATCCCGAAGAATGCCTGGGTTCCGGTCACGTCCTCGATTCATGTCACCTGATGATTGATGGACGCTCACATGGCCGGGATGACACTGCGCCGCGCAGTGTGATCCATCCGCGATGACATGAAACTCAAGGAAACCTCAGGATTGTGTTAAATCGTGTTACGGAGCCTGTTGACAGGATATGGATAACGCTCAGCTCGCCACGCCAATCCCAACGAAACTGCGCCACTTTCACGGCATCATCACACCCCCGAGCGTGAAGGGGCTGTCTGTGGTGATGTGGACTGTCTGGGAGCGATCAATGGATCGCGGCCAATTCCGCTTGGTGGGAAAACAGAGCCGGATTGAACCGGGGATATCGTGGTCGCCGTTTGCGCGGGACGGGCGGATCCGCGCGATTGGCCAGGATGACGGGGTCGATGATCTCCCCGCAACAGATGCACCGCCAGCCCCAAAAGGTCAGGAGCCCGCCCTCTTCATCGGAGTCAAAGAACCGGTCCCTCACCATCAATCCGTGGCAGCGGCGGCAATTCATCGGAGACGTCACTCTACGTCATTGGTGTATCCCCTTCCTTAACACCACCTTAATTCTGGGTTAAATCGCGCTGCCGTCGAACGCGTCGCCAGGCGCGTGATGGAACGCGCCGGAAGGCATGGCCGTCCGCGAATGTCGTTCACAATCGGGAGGAGTGCCGATTGCAGGAAGAATCGGGAAGTGTGTCGGCGGCGATGAGCGGGAGGATCAGGAAAAGGCGGGCTGGGCGGGCAGGAAGATCGAAAAGGTCGATCCGCGGCCGACCACGCTCACCACGGAGACGCAGCCGCCGTGCGCCTCGACGATGTGCTTGACGATCGACAGGCCCAGTCCGGTTCCGGCCTGTTCCCGCGTCCGGGCGCGGTCGACCCGGTAGAACCGCTCGAACACCCGGGACTGCTCCATGGGAGGAATGCCGATGCCGGTGTCGGCGACGTCGATCCGCATGCCGCCGGCCTCCGGCGCCGCCACGATTGTGATCGACCCGCCCTCCGGCGTGTATTTGATCGCGTTCTCCAGCAGATTGGTCAACGCTTCGGTGAGCCGGGCCTGATCGCCCTGGATCGTGAGCGGCGGCTCGCAGGGCTGCAGAGTCAGATGCTGGCGTTTCCGTTCCGCCAGGGGCCTGAGGAGGCGCGCCGCCCGTTCCATCAGCTCGTTGACGGCCACCTCTTCCCTTTTCCACCGGTAGACGCCCGACTCGATCGTCGACAGTTGCAGCAGGTCGGAGAGGATCGCCTTGAGGATCTGCGTGTGCTTTTGGATGATGCCCAGGAACTGGGCGCAGGTCGCGGGGTCGTCCTTCGCCCCGTCCACGAGCGCTTCCACGTAGCCGGAGATCGACGTGAGCGGGGTTTTCAATTCATGTGACGCGTTGGCGACGAAATCTTTCCGGACGCGCTCCAGCCGCTTCAACTCGGTGATGTCATGAAAGACCAGCACCGCCGCCACGCCCCGTTCGCCGTCCGGTTTGGCGATCGACGCCTGCATCATGAAGGTCCGTTCCTCCGGCGCGTGCAACATCACCTCCCTCCGTCCCTCCCCCTCTTCGAGCACCGAACGGACAAACTCGTTGAGGGAATGGTGCCGGATCACCTCGATGAACGGCCGGCCGACGGCTGACGCGTCCGCGCCCGGAAGCATCCGCTGCAGCGCCTCGTTTATCATCAGGATCCGGCCCTGACGGTCGAGCACCAGCACGCCCTCGACCATGCTGGCCAGGACGGCCTGCAGTTGAGACCGATCGGCCGAGATTTCGGCCAGCGTCGAGTGCCATTGCTCCGCCAGCTGGATGAGCGCCCGGCCGGCCGCTGCGCTCTCCTCCCAGTCCTCGAGTTCAATCTGCTGGGGCCGCTGGCCATGCGCCGCGCCTCGCACCGCCTCCGTGAGCTCGTGAAGCGGCCGGGCGACGCGGCGGGACAAGAGCAGGCCCGCCAGCCAGGCCACCGGAATGGAGGCGAGCGCCACGAGTGGCGCAACCAAAAGGGGGTGGCCGGACCAGAAGGCGGCCGCCCATCCCAGAACGACGGCACAACAGGCAACCGTGGCAAAGATCAGCGCGAATGTCCGCCGCAGGGTCGCCCGCACCAACGGCTACCTGAGATCCTTCAATTTATAGCCGAGCGATTTGACGGTCACGATCATATCGGTCAGCATGGGAATCTTCTCCCGGAGCCGACGGATGTGCACGTCGACCGTCCGGGTCGTGACATCGGATTGATACCCCCAGACCCGGTCCAGCAGCGTCTGTCGCGTCAGCACGCGGCCCGGATTCTCCAGCAATTGCTGGAGCAGCGCGAATTCCTTGGCGGTCAACTGGACGTCCTTGCCCTTGAAGGTCACTTCGTGCCGTTCCTGGTCGAGCCGGAGTTCCTTATACGTATAGACCGGCACGGCCGGCTCCTGCCTCGCCTTCCGACGGAGGAGCGATTTGACCCGCGCGACCAGCTCCTTGGGGCTGAAGGGCTTGGTCAGATAATCATCGGCGCCGAGTTCCAGGCCGATCACCTTGTCCGATTCCTCCCCCTTGGCGGTCAGCATCAGAATCGGCAACGACGCGGTCGCCGGCGCCGCCCTGAGCGCCTTGCAGACGTCCAGGCCGTCCAGACCCGGCAGCATCAGATCGAGGATCACCAGATCAGGGGGCGACGTTTTCACCCGCTTGAGCCCTTCGGCGCCATCCCTGGATTGGCTGACCTTGAAACCTTCGGCCGCCAGGTAATGTTCGACCAGCCCGGCGATGTCGGGATCGTCTTCGATGATCGTCACTTTGGTGGTCATCAGCGTATCCCCTCATTCAAGAGAATGGCACACAGCGATCGGCCGCTCGGGGAGATCGGCCATGATCAGGACGCCACGGCCCATCAACATGCCCCCTCAATCCGCATCTATTATACTCCAGCCGGGCCGTCCCACTCCGGCAGTCTCATGATCGCCCTCCATTCGGCCGCCGTCACCGGCTGGACCGACAACCGCATCCCCCGCCGGAGCACGAGCATCGAGCGCAGGGCCTTCACCTGCCGCAGCCGGGCCAGCGTGATGAGCGGCCGGCAGGTGCGTACGTACGTCACGTCGACCGCGTACCAGGTCGGCCGGCCCGGATCGCTCTTGGAATCGAAGTGCGCGTCCCGCCGGTCGAACGCCGTGGGATCCGGATAGCCTGCCCGCGTCACGATCGCCTCCCCCGCAATTCCCGACGGCTCGGCGTTGCTGTGGTAGTAGAGGACGCCGTCGCCGACCGTGAGCCCGTCGCGCAGATAATTCCTGGCCTGATAGTTGCGCACGCCGTCCCACATCGTCGTCCGGCCGGGGGCCGCCTTCAGATCCTCGATCGAAAAAACCTCGGGTTCCGATTTCATCAGCCAGTATCGGCGGGGACGCATCTCGCGCCGCATTGTAACGCCGGCCTCCCCGCAGCGCAAGTTTGTTACAAATGTGTTAAATCTGGTTGTCCCATGGCCTCAGAGGACCCTGTGATCAGGCTCCATGTGAATCACTCCGACGACTTGACAGCCCAACAAGCATTTGGGTTAGGATGGCGGAAACGCTCGAACGGTCCCTGTTCATGAGAAAGGAGTCCTCCATGTATTTGATCGGCGTCTTGCTGCTCCTGTTGACCGCCTCGTCCGCCCACGCGCAGAACCCCGATTTGATTGCGTTGGCGAATAAATTTTTCAAACCCCTTCCCGATGTCATACCGGCCCCTCCGGATAACCCCACCACGCCGGAAAAGGTGGCGCTTGGGAAAATGCTCTATTACGAGACCCGCCTCTCCAAAGGCGATGAGGTCAGCTGCAGCACCTGCCACAATCTGTCGACCGGCGGCGTCGACAATCTGCCGACCTCCTTCGGCCATCTGGCCCAGCGCGGCGGCCGCAATGCGCCGACGGTCCTGAACGCCGGCCTGCAGATCGCCCAGTTCTGGGACGGCCGCGCACCGTCGCTGGAAGAGCAGGCGAAAGGGCCGATTCTCAATCCGGTTGAAATGGCGATGCCGTCCAGGGATCTGGCGATTCAACGCCTGTACTATATCCCGGAGTATAAGGATCGCTTCAAGAAGGCCTTTCCTGAAGATAAGGAACCCATCATTTACGACAACATTGCCAGGGCGATTGCGTCCTTCGAGCGGACGTTGCTGACCCCATCGAGATTTGACAAATTTTTGAAGGGCGACGCGGCCGCCCTGACGGCCAATGAGAAAAAAGGGCTCGAGCTGGTCATCAAGACGGGCTGCGTCACCTGCCACAACGGCGTCGGGGCCGGCGGCGGCATGTACCAGAAATTCGGGATTTACGGCCACTACGAAGGCAGCGACGACCCGGGCCGTTTCAACGTCACCCATGATGAGAAGGACAAATTTGTGTTCAAGGTCCCCATGTGGCGCAATGTGACCCGCACCGCCCCCTATTTCAACAATGGAAGCGTCTGGGACCTGAAAGAGGCCATCCGCATCATGGCCAAAATTCAGCTCAACAAAGAGCTGACGAACGACGAGGTCGACCGGATCGCCGATTTTCTCCATTCGCTCGAGGGCAATCCGCCACAGGCGGCGATGACGCTGCCCGTGCTGCCGGCCTCCACGCCGTCGACCCCGCCCCCCGACTTTACGAAATAGCGGGTGTCGCGGTCAGGTAGTCGGTGATCGGCGGTCGGCTGAAGCGGTAGGCCAGCCGCGTTTTCACTTTGTCATTCGGGATCCGCCGGTCGGGGGAAGCGGGCCCCACGGGGGGCGCGGGTCCGCGGTCGACGATCGGCACGCCGGCGCGGGCGGCGATCAGCGCATAGAGCGCCCGACGGGTAAAGGCGGAGTCGTCCCGCACGTTGAATACCTCGTTCGTCACCCCCGTCGCGATCACCCGGTCGATCACGCCGCAGACGTCGTCCTGGTGCACGAGCGACAGGACCTCCTCGGCCTTGTCGGTGCTCACGAGCTCCTTCTTCTGACCAACCCAACCCAGGGGGTCGCGTCCTTCACCGTAGAGGCCGCCGCAACGCAAAATCACGTAGGGCAGCCCGCTCCGTGTCAGGGCACGCTCGGTCTGCAGCAGCACCTCCTGGCGGGGTGATTCAACGGGGATCGTCCGATCCTCCGTCCAGACGCCTCCCGTCGACCGGGGGTAGACGCCGGTTGAGCCGACGAGGATGACGACCGACGGGCGGATCGCTTCTTGCCGCATCAACGCCGTCACACATTCCATGTTGCCGAGGTAGGTTTCCCGGTAGCGCGCCGCGTCCTCTTCCGTCTCCCCTCCGCCGCCCGTCCGCCCCGACGCGGGACTGAAGATGACGACATCGGCCCAGGCCAGATGCGGCTGGAGCGCGGCATCCCGGATCGGCAGACAGACCACGTCGCACGGCGCATCGGCCGGCGGGGCGAGCGGCGTCCGCTTGATGCCGCGAATCCGATACCCGGCGTGATACAACCGGCAGAAGGCCAGACCCAGCCGGCCGTAGCCGAGCACGAGCACCCGCCGTCGCGTCACGCCGGACCGTCCAGCCAATTCAACGCGTGCACCAGCGATTCGAATACGCCTGATGTCATCAACCACTCCAGTGCGCCATCACACCACCGCCCACATCCCTCGTCATCATGTAGCATATTCATTGCCGTGCATGATGTTCGTCGTGATTCCGGCGACGAATCATGCAGAAGAGGCGCGGAACCTTGGGCATGATGTCGGACGGATAACGATATCGAAATTATCATCAGAACACAAGAGACCAATGCCGGCCGTATCCCGCATCATTTCCGGTGCCCCACAAGCCAGCGGGAAAACAGGGCGGCCGCCGTTCCACCAATGAGTTGACCGCCAATAAACAGCGGAACACTCTGAGGCGAAATCCCGGCAAAGGTGTCGGTCGAAGCCCGGGCCAGCGTCACGGCGGGATTTGCAAAGGATGTCGAAGAAGTGAACCAGTAGGCGCTGGTGATAAACGCGGCGACCGCGGCGGGAATGGCCGCAGGGCGGAACGCGGAGAGCAGCTGGATCACCAACACAAGGCCGAAGGTGGCGATCAGTTCGCCCAGCCCCTCACCGGCCGTCGGCCGCAGGCGCGTGGACCACTGCACAATGGGCAATCCGAACATGAGATGCGAAACGATGACCCCGCTGATCGCGCCGCCAAGTTGAGCCAGCACATACAGGCCGCATGCGCGCAGGGGCAATCGACCGTTCCACGCATGCACACCGGAGATGACCGGATTGAAATGTGCGCCGGAAATCGGCCCGAGCATCACGATGAGGACGAACAGGCCGGCGCCGGTCGCAATCGCGTTGGCCAAAAGGGCGACGGCCGTATTCCCGCCGGACAGCCGTTCGGCCATGATGCCCGACCCGACCACCATGGCCAGCAAGAGCGCCGTTCCGGTCGCTTCGGCGGCGACGGCGCGCGACAGACTCAAGGCGCCCGTCCGATGTCATCCAACCGTTCCTTGAGCGCCATGCCCTCGAGGGTGTCGAATGGCAGATGGCTGAATAAGACGAGGCGTCGTTGGAGCTCGGCAAACGCCGCCTGAAACGCGCGGTGTGTGGCTTCATCACCGCCTTGAACCGCCGCAGGGTCCCGGATCCCCCAATGGGCAGTCATCGGTGTTCCCGGCCAGACCGGGCACATTTCGGCGGCCGCCTGATCGCACACGGTCAACACAACATGCATACACGGACTGTCCGGCCGGGAAAATTCATCCCAGCTTTTACTGCGTAATGTTTCCGTTGGCAGACCATGCTGCTCCAATATCTCTAAGGCGAGCGGATGAACACACCCTTTGGGATGGCTGCCTGCGCTGTACACGTTGAATCTCCCTTTGCAGAGGGCATTGAGAATTGCCTCCGCCATGATGCTGCGGGCGGAATTGCCGGTGCACAAAAACAGGACGTTGAGCGGTGTGCGCCGGGCTGACGGCGCATTCATGAACAGCAGGCGGCGTTGTTCGTCTCCTGAACCGCCACAGTCGGAGCTGGAGCACAGCAGGGTTTCCGCTTCGCCAACCGCGGGGGATGCTGTTCGCCGTAGTCCGATGACGAATCCAGGGCGTGGAAGGTTTCCCAAGAGATTCCCTGCGGATCGGTGATCCAGAATTTATCCGATCTCGTATAACAACAGGCGGCGTTCGCCTGATCGGTGGCGATCACATCGGCATGGTCCATCTGTGTCCGCAGCCCCGCCAGCTCCTCTCCGGATTCGACCTCTATCCCGAGATGGTCGATCCCCGTCGCCAGGCCGCGCCGGGAGATGGCAAAATTCATGCGCGGATCATCCAGCATCCATTTGGCATAATCAGGCTTGGACACGGTCGGCGGAGCACCGAAGACCGCCGAGTAAAAGCGGATATTCTCTTCCAGGCGTTCAACGGCAATGTGCACGTGAAATCGTTTCATGGTCTCTCCTCACAGATTGGCGCGTGGACTGTGCCGGACAACATCGGCTCAGCGCGGTTTCCACAACGGCGAAACAGGCCTGCGGCATGCCGTCGCAGCAATGCTCGGTGAGAAAGGTCATCAGCGCCGCCATCTGTTTAAAATCGACGCTGTGGTACAGATACCGGCCCTCCTGCCTGACGGTCACAAGCCCGGCGTGACTGAGCTCCTTCAAATGGAAGGAAAGTGTGGCCCCCGGCACCCCCAGTTCCCCGCCGATGCGACCGACCGGCAACCCATCAGGTCCGGCTTTCACCAGGAGTCGAAAGATCGACAGCCGCGTGTCCTGAGCCAGCGCGGAGAGCGCGTTCACCGCTTTTTTAATTTCCATATTTCCAATATAATAGAAATATAGATCACAAGTCAAGCACTCTCATCGTTCTGCAATTGAACAGCCATCAGCACGATGGTGCCCGATTCGGTCCCAAGCCGGCCGAGATTGCTCATCGATTTCGCCTCTCCGTCATCGCCGGCCACCCATCCGGTCCATTCGATGAATCATCGACTCACCGGATCCGGCTCCAGCCAGCGCTCCAGCGCCACGCCGACCGGCGCGGCGTGCTGTTTGTAGATGCCGATCAACGGAACCAGCATCTGCAGCGTCCGTTCCGCCACCAGTCGATAGCGGCCCTTTCCGGTCTGTCGCGCCAGGCGGGTGAAGCCGATGGCCGCGGCGGCATTATCCGCCAGCGGCTTGAGTTGCACGCGCAACAGGCCCGCGTGTTCACTTCGTTGTCCAATCACTCCGCGAGCGGACGGGTCGCCCGGTCCCGGCTCGACGGGCCGATCCCAGAAGCCGCCCGACCGGTCGTCCCACCAACGGCTCTCGAGCACGCTGGCCAAATGTTCGGCCCGGTCAATCCATGGGTCACGGCCGGCCGTGTCACCGGCGTCAAGCAAGGCCGCGAGCAACCAGGCCTGATCGGCCAGATAGGCCCCGGTCATGTGCCAGCCGGCCCGCCCGTCGATGGAATGATGCGCCATGTCGCCGTCCCGCGTCCGGCAGTTCGCCCAGAGGCTTTCCAGCAGCGTCAAGCCGGCTTCCCGGCAATCGGGCGTGCGCAGCGTCCCGCCGGCCGCCAAGAGGGCCGAGGCCGCCATCGCGTTGCGATCGACGTAGAGCGTCCGATCGATCGGCGGCGGATCGGCCTCCAGCCGCTCCTCCTGCGACAGCGCATAATAGTCGCCATCGGCCGTCTGGCTGCCGGCGAACCATGCCGCCGGCCCGGCGCCGGTCCGTCCCTCGATCAGCAGCGTCGAGAACAGATAATCCGCGATCGCCTGTGCGGTCGCCCGGTAGGAGGGCTCGTCCGTCATGCGGCCGGCCAGCAGATAGAGCGAGAGCAGCTGCGCGTTGACCTCCAGCAGTTTTTCGGTGTGCGGGGCGCTCCAATCGTCCCCGGCGGCATAGCGGAAAAAACCGCCCTCGACCAGATCGCAGAGCTCGCCTTCGCGCATCGCGTCCAGCGTCAGGGTCGCCATCGTCCGCCACTTCGATTCGCCCGTCCGCGCGTGCAACCGGAGCAGCAGCTCGACGGCCCACGGCTGGGGGAATTTCGGCGCCCGGCCGAAGCCGCCAAAGGTGTGATCGTAGGCCTGTTCCACCCACGCCGAGCTGGCCGTCACCAGCGCGCGATCCAGCTCCGGCGGCGGGGGGGCCTGGGGAGCGGACGCTGTCCGGCGCGGCTGCGGCGCTTCGGCCCGTGCCGCCGAATCGAGCCAGGCGAGGAACGGGCCGGTCGGCAGATACGTTTCCCCGGCGATCACCTCGCCGTCCCCGTCCAGGATCGCGACCGTCGGCCAGCCGCCCATGTTGTACCGGCTGTTGACATCGGGCCGTTGATCGCTGTCGACCCTGACCGGAATGAACCGGCTGTTGAGCCGCCGGATCACTTCGGGATGGGCGAAGCTCTCCTCGTCCATCACGTGGCACCAGTGGCACCAGCTGGCGGAGATGGAAAGCAACACCCGTTTGCCCTCGGCCCGCGCCTGCGCAAAGGCGTCGGCGTCCCAGGGACGCCAGCGGACGGCGCCGGCGTCACCTGCGGGAGGGGCCGCGCTCGCCACGTTCGAACCGCCTGGTCAGGAACAGATCAACCGAGTGCCGGCCGCCGCCGGTGACGATCAGGGCCAGTGAAATGCCGAAGGCCAGCAACTGATACTCAAACCCCTCCCCCTGATGCTCGCCGAGCCACTTCATGGAAAAGCCGTGCTGCCACTGGACGAAGGCGACCGCGCCCACCATGATCGATGCGATCATGAACGCGGCCAATCGCGTCACACACCCCACGACCACCGCGGCCGAGCCGAACGATTCCACGAGAATCACGAGCAGCGCCGGCAGCCAGGGGAGATGGATGCGCTGGGTGAAGAAGGTCATCACCGTAAAGAACCCCGCCCCTTGGAACAATCCCACCAGTTTTTGGATCCCATACGGCAGAATCGCCCCGCCCAGCGTGAGCCGCAGGATGAAGCCGGCCCACCGATCATCCGTCCGACACAGTTCCTTCATGGCCGTCCCTCCCGTTGGCTTACGCGATTTTGATGACAAAATGCATGGCGAAGTCCAGCGCGGTGCCGATGACTGCCGCCAGATAGAGCCAGCCCAGCGGAGAGGGCCCGCGCCTCCAGAAAAACCAGGCGTTGTAAATCAGCAATCCGTCATAGACGACGTTGACCGCCTGATGGCCCATCGGATGCTTGGGCGCCAGAAATGCGGTCGTGAAGATCAACACCAGCGGCACGACGGCCAGCAGGATGGCGGTGCGCTCGCGCCGCCGGAGCAGCACGACCACCAGCGCCCAGACCAGAGCGACGAAGACCACAAAAAAGAACACATGAGCCAGGAAAAACTTCGCCTCTCCTCCGCCGGCCGCCGTCTCCATTCTGTCTCCCTTCGTAGTGTCCGGGTGTTCGCCTGTGCATTCATCCACCGGACTCTGTCATACTCGAAGCCGTTCTGGTCGCTCAAGCCGTGTTGCGCTCTTCACCATCTATCCTTCACTCTTCACCTTTTTCCGACACTAACGGCACATCGAGATCGACTCTCGCCAGGATCAGTTGAGCCGGATCGGGCCGCCGCTTCGCCTCTTCGAGCAGCACGCGGCTCTCCGGCGAGATCGTTCCTTCAAAGCTGGTCACTCCGTTGGTCACAATCCTGACCGGGTGATGAAAATCGACGGCGCCCTGGCAGAAGAGGAGGCTGTACCGGCGCACGCCCTGCGCCGTGACGCGCACCGTATTCCCCTCCCGGCTCACGGCGAGGCGGGCAAAGCGGCCCCGTTCCAGCCGGCGGCTCTCCTCCTCGTCATGCTCCGACGACCAAAAGGAGCCGACGGAGGGATCGATCCGCTCCAGCCGCGCCCAGCCATCCCGGCCCGTATGATCCCGGTCGCGCACAATGATGAGCGTGGTCTCCGGCGCCGTGCGGCGCTGCGCGTCGAGCCAGGTCATCAACGCCGGAAGCTCATCCTTCGGGAAAAAATGGCCGCCGGCCATGGGATGAATCTGCTCATGCTCCCGGTAGACGAACGGAATGCCCTCCCGTTTGAGATAGGCCGCAATGTTCCGGCTGAAGTCGACGGGGATCACCTGATCTTTCGCGCCGTGGATCAGATAGAGGGGCGTGTGCCTGGCGTTGTCAAAGAGCGGGAAGAGCCACGAGGGAAAGGCCCCGGCCATGGGAACGAGCGCGGCAAATTGGTCGGTATGATTCAGGCCGATCAGATAGGTGCCGAGGCCGCCGTTCGACATACCGGTCAGGAAGACCCGGTCGCGGTCGACATGATAACGCCGGGCGACCTCTTCGAACACGGCCATCACCAGCGCTTCACCGTCCCGGGTCCACCAGGCGCCGTCCTCGATGCTGGGACAAGCCAGCAGGTAGCGCTCTTCGAGTCGAGGACGCCAGCGCTCCAGATACGCGTCGCCGTCGAACCCGGCGCCGTGCAGACAGATGATGAACGGATAGCTGCGGGCGGGTTGATATGAGGGCGGCACATAGAGGCCGTACCGCCGCATGACGCCGTCGACATCGATCGAGCGGCCCGGCAGCAGGCCTGTGTTCGGCTGCGCCTCCTCCCACAGCGGCGGGCCCGACAACACCTCACGAAGCGCCGACTCCACTTCAGCCGGAGGCCGGCTCGACAACAGGGGCAGGAGTCGCCCGGCGTCGCGATCGCCGGCGCGCAGAAAATCGGCCACACGGGCCGTCAGCTGGGCATCGGCCTGGTGAGGGCGGGAGGGAAGGGTTGCGGCGCATCCCCCCGCCGCCATGGCGACAAGCAGCCACCCCGAGCAGACGAGATATCCCCGTGCGACGCGAGTCCCAACACCTGGTCGCTGACGCCCCATCATCGGCCGATACGTCCGCCTTTCGTCTCGTTCGGATCCGGCGCCCATCCTACGTGATTCGGAACAGGCCGTCAATGCGGCAAACGAATGACGGAAGAGCGCTTTCGGGCAGGGTGTTAAAAACGTCTTCCATGCGCGGGCGGCTCAATCCGCTCCGGCCCCGCCGGCAGGCAGGTGCAAGACCCCAGACCATTGCGGTCGTTCTCAGCGAGCAATCCGCCGGAAGCGGAGAGCGCGAGGGAAAGGCTCCCAAGGCGGGGACAGATTTGAAATCCGTCCCGACCCGGGACGGGATGACGAGAGCCCCCTACGACAACGACTTTGAGCAGCCGGTCAGGCGTCGGCGAGCGATTCGGTCCGCTTGGCCATGCGCTTGCGTTCGTTCTCATCCAGAATCCGCTTGCGCAGGCGGATCGACGACGGCGTCACTTCCACCAGTTCATCATCGGCGATGAATTCGATCGCCCGCTCCAGCGTCATCTGCCGGGGCGGCGTCAGAATGATGTTCTCATCGCTGCCGGACGCCCGCATGTTCGTGAGCTTTTTGGACTTCATCGGATTAACGACCAGATCGTTTTCCCGGGTGTGCTGGCCGATGATCATGCCGGCGTAGACCTTCACGCCGGCGCCCACGAACAACTCGCCCCGCTCCTGCAGGTTGAAGAGGCCGTAGGCCACCGTCTCCCCCTCTTCCATGGCGATGAGCGCGCCGCGCGTGCGAATCGAAATCTCCCCCTTGTAGGGGCCGTAGCCGTCAAACAGGTGATGAATGATGCCTGTGCCCTTGGTGTCGGTCACAAAATCCGAGTGAAAACCGATCAGGCCGCGGGCGGGAATGCGGTATTCCAGGCGAACCCGTCCGTCGGCGCCGACCTGGTGATTCAGTAGCTCCGCCTTGCGCTTGCCCAGCCGTTCGATCATCACCCCCTGGTGGGCCTCTTCGATGTCGAGCAGCAGCAGCTCGTAGGGCTCCAGCGTCCGGCCCCCCTCCTGCTTGAGGATCACGCGCGGCTTTGAAACGGCCAGCTCATACCCTTCGCGCCGCATGTTCTCGATGAGAATCGCCAGGTGCAGCTCACCCCGGCCCGAAACGATAAAGCGATCGCCCCCCTCCGTCTCCTCCACCTTGAGCGCCACGTTGGTCCGCAGCTCTCGAAGCAGCCGATCGCGCAGATGGCGGCTGGTGACGAACTTGCCCTCGGTCCCGGCCAGCGGCGACGCGTTGACCATGAATTCCATCGACAGCGTCGGCTCGCCGATTTCGATCGAGGGCAGGGCATGGGGATCGGCGGCGTCGGCGATCGTCTCGCCGATTTCCACCTCTTCGAGCCCGGCCAGGGCCACCACCTCCCCCGTGCCGGCCTCCTCCAATTCAACCCGGTTCAGACCGTGAAAGCCCAGCAGCTTGGTGACGCGGCCGGGCTCGGCAGCGCCGCTGCGTTTGACCCGGACGATGGCGTCGCCCATTTTCAAACGGCCGTTCGAGATTTTGCCGATGGCGAGACGGCCGACGTAGGGATCGTAATCGATGGAAGTGACCAGCAACTGCAACGGCGCCGACGGCGAGCCCGATGGCGGCGGCACGTGAGACAGAATGGTCTCAAACAGGGGCGTCAGGTCCGTCCTGGGCTCATCCAGCCGGCGGACGGCGTAGCCGAGCTTGGCCGAGACGTAGAGAATCGGGAAGTCGAGCTGGCGGTCGGAGGCGCCGAGCTGCACGAAGAGATCGAAGGTCCGGTTCACCGCCTCATCGGGCCGGGCGCCGGGCCGGTCGACCTTGTTGATCACGACGATCGGGCAGTGGCCCAAGCGGAGCGAGCGGGACAGGACGAATTTCGTCTGCGGCATCGGGCCGTCCACCGCGTCGACCACGAGCAGCACGCTGTCGACCATGTTGAGGGTCCGCTCGACCTCGCCGCTGAAGTCGGCGTGGCCGGGCGTGTCGATGATGTTGATCCGGACGTTGCGGTAGGTGAGGGCGGTGTTCTTGGCCAGGATCGTGATCCCCCGCTCCCGTTCCAGGTCGTTGGAATCCATCACCCGCTCCTGGACCTGCTCGTTCGACCGGAAGGCCCCGCTCTGGCGCAGCAGGCCGTCGACCAGCGTCGTCTTGCCGTGGTCCACGTGAGCGATGATGGCGATGTTGCGGATCGCCGTTTGTGTAAGGACGGTCATCCCTGTTGCCTCTCCGCACAAAAAATGAGCCCCGATTCGGGGGCTCAGGTCGATCTATATGATACCGTCTGGGCCTCCGTACGTCAACCATCCCGAAGCGCGCCCACAACCCCGCCTTGAATTCCGTGGCTGGCGACGCTATGCTGGATCATCCCATCTTCGGAGTGAGCCATGCACGCGAACAGGTGGTTCGTTATCATCCTCATGACGTCCACGACGCTCTCCGCATTCGCGGGCCAGTTGTATCAATGGACCGATTCCAACGGGACGATCCATTACTCGGACGCACCCGTCACCGGACAGCCGACCATCCAGCTGGACAATCCCTCTCCGGAGGGAACCACCCCACCGCCGCCCCGGCGCGCGCCCTCGACCGGATCACCGCCCGGCCCCTCGGCAAGCCACGAGATCGCCCCTCCGGCATCATCGGGCCCGAAGCGATATGAAATCCCCTATATTCCCAATGAGGGCTCCGCGAGACGCATCATCGTGAAGGCGACCTTTAACGGCACGACGACCGCGCCGATCGCCATCGATACCGGATCTCCTGAAACCGTGATCTCGTTTGATCTGGCCAAACGGCTCGGCCTGCTCAATCCGGATGCGGCCCACCTGTGGACGATCGCCGGAGGAGTCGGGGGCGATGTGCCCGCGTTGGCGTCGATCATCGACACGATCAGCATCGGAGGGGCCGAGCAACGGTTTTTTGTCACAACGGTGACCGACTCGCTCTCCTACGCATTCGACGGGGTGATCGGCATGGATTTTCTGGCCTCCTATTCGACCCATGTCGATCCTTCCCGGCACCTGTTCATTCTTCAGGAACTCCCGCCGGGAGCCGAGCGGTACGGAGGGCATGATGAAGAGTGGTGGCGGTCGCAGTTCCAAGAGTTGGCATCGATGAAAGAGCAGTGGAAGGAGGCCGGCCAGCGGTACGAGGAGGAGATCAGCCGCTCGGGGATCGAGCCGATCGAGGCCAAAGAGGTGGAAGCGTTCGACGACCAGCAATATGAAGAAGCCGGCAAAATGTTTGACACACTCAACCATTACGCCAGCGAGCTGGCCGTCCCGATGGCGTGGCGATCGTTTTGACGGGCTACTCCAGATGCCCTCCGTGTTGTTGAAGCAGCTCCAGGACACCCCGCTTTTCCCGTTCAAGCCGTTCAACTGAGCTCGCCTCCATGACCAGCTTGGCCACCGGCTCGGTGTTGGAAGGCCTCAGGTTCATCCACCAGTCGGCGTAGCGGACGCTCACGCCATCCAGCTCGCTAATGTCGGCGTCGCGATACCGCTGTTTGACGCGCTCAACCAGCCGCCCCGGGTCATCGGCGAGGATCCGGAGCTCCCCGCTGCCGGCGTACCGTTGCAGGGGGTGCAACAGCGCGGAGAGCGTCCGGCCGCTGCGAACCAGATAGGCCATCAGTTTCAGGGCGGCAAAGAGCGCGTCATCCACGCAGGCATGCTCCTTGTACATGAAATGGCCGGACAGATCGCCGGCCAGCAGACCGTCGTCGTGTTGATGCAGCGCCTCCTTGTAGAAGGGGTTCCCGACCCGCAGGGTCACCGGCACGCCGCCCCGCGCCTCGATCTCCTCCCGCACCGCCCGGCTGAACCGCAGGTCATAGAAGATTCGTCCGTTCTTGAGCGTGAGCTCCTGCCGGGCGAGCAGCGCGAACACCCGGTCGATCGGCGCGATGTCGCCCTCCTCATCAACGAAGACGACCCGGTCGGCGTCGCCGTCGAACATCACACCCAGGTCGGCCCGATACAGGCGCACGGCATGGCGCAGTTCGCGGAGGTTGTCCGGCCGCAGGGTGTCGCAGTCATGATGGGGAAAGTTGCCGTCAGGGATGTGATTCAGCAGCGTGGTCTCCACGCCCAGCCGCTCCAACACACCCAGCGGCAGGCCGCCGACCCCGTTGGAGCAGTCGATCACCACCGACAGCGACCCCAGACCTGCCTGCTGAAACGTCCCGAACAGCCGCTCCTGGTAGGCCTGAAGCACCGGCGTGATCAGCACGCGGCCGCGGCGGCCCCGGTCGGCAAACCGGCCGGACGCCACCTGGGCCTCCACCGCTTCGAGCCCCCGGCCGTAATAGATCTGCTGGGCTGAGGGATCGACCAGCTTGATGCCGTTGTACACTTTCGGATTGTGCGAGGCGGTGATCATCATGCCATGACGGCGGTGCGTCGCGACGGCAATATTCAGAATCGGCGTGGTCACGATACCGACGTCCCTGACGGTCACGCCGCTCTCGACCAGCCCGTCGATCACCGCCTCCGCCAGCGAGGGAGAGGAGAGGCGGGCGTCCCGTCCCACGATGACCTCCTCGGCGCCGCTCCAATCCGCAAACGCCCGGGCCGCCTTCCAGGCGATGTCGGAATTCACCTCATCGGGCACCGTGCCGCGAATGTCGTAGACCTTGAATGCGGGAATCCTCGAGACCGCTCCAGGTTGCCGGGCTCCTCCAGCCATCAACCGTCACCTACCGGCCTTCCATGAATCGATGCACCTTCATCATGCACTTGTCCATCACCACCTGAAGGCCGGCATCCCGGGCACGCTTGGCCGCGTCGTTGTTGACGATCCCCTCCTGCATCCAGACCGCCTTGGCGCCGATGGCGATCGCCTCCTCGACAATAGGGGGAACATCCTTGGAGGGGCGGAAAATGTCGACGATATCAATCGGCGTTGGAATCTCCTTGAGCGAACCGTAGACCGACTCGCCCAGCAGCGATTGCCCCTTGGCCGTCGGATTCACGGGGAGAATGCGGTAGCCATGCTCCTTCAAATATTTGGGGACGGCATGGCTCGGCTTGTCCGGATTGGTCGAGCAACCGACCACCGCGATGGTTGTTGCGCGCCTCAACAATTTTCCCGCGTCCTCATCCGACGTTCGAAACGCCGGCAGTTCGCACACCTCGTCCATCGGCCGCCCTCCGCCAGTCCGCCGCATCGGCGCCGCGCCCATGACGCGCGCCCATCACTAAAATTTTACCCCGGGTCGTACATCACGTCAACGAAACGGCGAAGACGCCGCCCGTCCCTGCGACCCGGGAGGACCGTGGTATAGTTACGTACGTTGCATCTTGCAACGGGAGTCCGTAATCGAATCCTCATCACAAGAAAGCGCGTACGATCTGGCCGTCATCGGCGGCGGAATCATGGGCGCCTGGGTGGCCAACGATGCGGCCCATCGTGGGTTGCGCGTCATCCTGCTTGAGCAGGGTGACCTGGCCGGTGGCACCAGCAGCCGGACCTCCAAATTGATCCATGGCGGGCTGCGCTATCTGGAACAATGGTCCTTCCGCCTGGTAGCCGAGAGCGCGCAGGAACGGGCGGTCTGGCTGCGGATCGCCCCGCACCTCGTAAGGCCGTTGCCGTTTTTATTGCCCCTCTATCGGAGTGCCGGGCGGAGTGCCGGGCGCCGCGCCGGCAGGCCGGCGTGGATGATTCGGCTGGGGATGACGCTGTACGACGCGCTGTCGCTCTACCGCAATGTCGAACCGCACCGGATGCTGTCAGCCGGAGAGGCGCAGGAATTGGAGCCCGCGCTGCAGGGAGCGGAGCTGACCGGCGCCGCCCGCTTTTTCGACGCCCAGATGGATGACGCGCGGCTCTGCCTGGAAGTGGCCCTCTCCGCCCGGGCGGCCGGCGCGCGGATTGAGACTGGCGCGCGCGTCGACGGCCTCCTCCGCCGGAACGGCCAGGTGGCCGGAGTGCGGGTGGGCGGAAGAGACATCGCTGCGGAAGTTGTCGTGAATGCCGCGGGGCCGTGGCTTGATCGCGTGAGCGCGCTGTCCGGCGGCTCGGCCCACCGGATCAGAATGACACGGGGCGCCCACCTCGTCATACGGCCGCTGCTGCAGACGCACGCGCTGGTGCTGTCTGCGACACGTGACGGCCGGGTCTTTTTCGTCATTCCGTGGCGCGGCTTCACGCTCATCGGCACGACGGATCTCGATTACGAAGGAGATCCAGCGGCGGTCGCCTGTTCCGTGGAGGAGCGGCGCTACCTCCTGGAGGAGACCCGGCGGGCTCTCCCGAATGTCCGGATTGCCGACAGCGACGTGGTGGCGGAGTTTGCCGGCGTGCGGCCCCTGGTTTATGAAGCGGGCCGGCCGCCCTCTGCCGTCGGCCGGGAGGATGTGATTGCCGAGGATCAGGACGGCGTCATCGCCATCGCGGGCGGAAAGTTCACCACGGCCCGCGCCGTGGCCGAGCGCGTGGTCGACCGCGTGGCGGCGCGGCTGAAGCGGGACGCCCTGCCGCCGTGCCGGACGGCGGCGACGCCGCTGATCGGCGGGCAACCCATTTCGGATGAGGAACGTCAAGCGTGGCAAGCGCAGGGGCAGTCTCTCGGACTGGACCGTGCTCAATTCGACGCGCTGATCGCCATGTACGGATCCCGGTGTCACGACCTGATGAAACTGATCGCCGAACGGGGCGCGGGCGGCCGCCTGCATCCGGAGTTGCCATGGGTCGGCGCCCAGGTGGATTTTGCGGTGGAACAGGAGCTGGCTCGATCCGTGGAAGACGTGCTCAGGCGGCGGCTGCCGATCGCCCTCGGCCCCTATCGGCGCGATGCATCGATCATCAGGCGCGTCGCCGACCGGATGGGTGCATTATTGAACTGGGATACCGGCATGCGTGATGAGCACATTGCGCGCTATTCGTCACCAGCAGACCCCATGCGCACTCGCGCCAACGAGGGGCCGACCCGGTAAGGAGCAATCATTCTGGCAGTCAGATGTGGGGCCTTTTTTCCCTCATTCGGACGCATGCGCGCGCTTTCTTCATCGATTCCCATGGGCAAGCCCCTTCACGGTGAACCCGTTCAGGGTGAATCCGTGGCACTTTGAACGATGCACGTCGTACGCAAGACTGTATTCACCCCCGCCTGAAGGCGGGGTCTTCTGTCTCGCGCCGCCCGTGGGAAGCGACCCAGCGAGCACCGCGAGCGTGAGGGGGAGGCTCCATGCCACAGGCACATGGGGGGGCGACACAAGCCCCTACAATCGATATCAATGGACGTCATGACCCGCGGCTGATTCATCCGGCTGAATCAACTCCAACGCGGCCGGGGGTTCGAGAACGTGAAATCCGCGAGCGACGATTTCAGTGCATTGTCTGGTATACAGCCCCAGTATGATCAATTCCTGGACATCAATCTTGACGTCAAACATGCCATCCAGGTGGGGATATTTCCTGCGGAGAGTCGCCATCGCTTTCTTGAATCCGCCATCCCCTTGCGCCCCGGACACCGTGACGCCCTCCCGGAAGATGAGGTTGAGGGGAATGGAAACGGCATGCTGGCAATCAGATGCCCTGACTTCACCAAGTAACGAGAAGCCCGCCGGCAGGTCCTTCAAGGTGAGCGTGCGGTAGGAGAGCGGCCCCTGGGAATCGTAATAAATGACGAACCCGTTCGGCTGGATGAGACCGATGCTGGCTTCATAAGAAGAGTCCCCGGCCGATGCCGGTGATCGGAATATCACAACGAGCAGGCAGACCGTGAAGAATCCGATCTTCACAGATGGGCCACTTTTCCGCTGATGATGGTACAGAAGCGGGTATAGAGCCCAAACAGGACGCTCTGAGCCCTGGTATCCGCCGTCACATCATACAGCATGGCGTTCGACGGTTGATCCCGCAGTGCGTTCTTCACCGCCGCCGCATACCCGCCGTTTCCCCACGCAACAAGAAACAGCACCGACTGATTGCATGCCTCCCCCGTCACACTCGTGTCGGTCTTCCCGTTCGGCACATCTCCGGACGTGGCCGAGCGATAGGCTCGTGGAATCGACACATTGGTGTAAATCAATCCGCACCCGCTCAGGGTGAGCACGCACAACATCATACCCAGAACACCCTTTGTCATTGACACTCCCCCACACATCGCTGAACTGCTCCAGCCTCGGTTCATCAATTGGAGCGCTGTTGGGTTCGACCCCATCGGGATTGTATAGAGGTGGAATTTCGCTTTCAAGGTGTAATGTGAAGTGGCGTGAAATCATAAGAAAGGATGAATTTTATGACAGGGCTGAAGGAAGAGCGACGCGACGGAATGGGCCTTGCCACCCGCCGTCCGGAGCATCCAGGCCCGGAGAGCAATCGAGGCAGTTGAAAATAAATCCGTCCCCGGTGTTTAATCGGTCTAACCCCGGAGGACACAACGATGACACTGAATGTACGTGGTTACGCCGCGCAGTCCCCACAGGACGCATTGGCCCCCTATCAATTCGAGCGCCGCAACCCTCGCCCCGATGATGTGGTGATCGAGATTCTCTACTGCGGCGTCTGTCACTCGGATTATCATTTTGTCCGGAATGACTGGGGGTTCAGCACCTACCCGCTGGTGCCCGGCCATGAAATCATCGGCCGCGTGCTCAGCGTCGGACCGAATGTCACACGATTCAAGCCGGGCGATCCCGTCGGGGTCGGCTGCATGGTCGATTCCTGCCGCACGTGTGCGGCCTGCAAACAGGGGCTGGAGCAGTATTGCGAGCAGGGGCCGACGTTCACCTACGGCGGGGTCGATCGGCATGATCGCCTGCCCACCTACGGAGGGTATTCCGAGAAGATCGTCGTGTCGGATCAGTTTGTGCTGAAGGTTCCAGACGGGCTGGACCTGAAAGGGGCCGCGCCGCTCCTGTGCGCCGGAATTACGACCTGGTCGCCGTTGCGTCACTGGAACGCGGGCAAGGGCAGTCACGTGGCGGTGATCGGGCTCGGCGGCCTCGGTCACATGGCGCTGAAACTGGCAAAGGCGCTGGGGGCTCGTGTCACCCTGTTCACCCGTTCGCCGGGCAAAGAGACGGACGCGCGCCGGCTGGGCGCCGATGACGTCGTGCTCTCCACCCGCAAAGAACAGATGGCGGCCGTTAAAAACCGGTTTGAGCTGATTATCGACACCGTGCCCTCCGTCCACGATCTCAACCCGTATCTGCCGTCGCTGGCGCTGAACGGCACACTGGTGCTGGTCGGGTACCTGGGCGGCCTGGAGCCGTTCTTGAACACGGTTCCGATGATCATGGGGCGGAAGTCGGTGGCTGGATCCGTCATCGGCGGCATCCCCGAAACCCAGGAACTGCTCGATTTCTGCGGCCGCCACCACATTACTTCGGATATCGAAGTGATCAAGATGCAGGAGATCAATGCCGCGTATGAGCGGATGCTGAAAAGCGACGTGAAATACCGCTTTGTCATCGATCTGGCGTCGCTGAAGGCCTGATCGCGAGAGGAGAACACCATGGAGATCACACGAAACGGCTCACGCCCGTCCGGCAAAGGACCGGCCGATTGGTTTACCGGCACGGTTCGGATTGATCCATTATTCCAGGCCCATGCTCCGGCTCATGCGGCCGGCGCCAGCGTCACCTTCGAGCCCGGCGCCCGCACGGCATGGCACACTCACCCGCTGGGCCAGACCCTGATCGTGACGGCAGGCAGAGGCCTGGTGCAATCCTGGAACGGTCCGATCGAACAGATTAGTCCGGGCGATGTGGTCTGGAGCCCGCCGGGCGAGAAGCATTGGCACGGCGCCTTGCCCACCACGGCCATGACCCATATCGGCATTCAGGAACATGTTGAGGGCAAAGTCGTGGAGTGGATGGAAAAAGTCAGCGATGATCAATACGCGCAGGGAGAGCGGTAGGAAGAATAATCACGTTGAATCACGCCTCATGTGAAAATTGAAGGAGCGACACATGCCCCATGTCATCATCAAGCTCAAGCCCGGACGATCGGAGCAGCAGAAGGTACGACTCACAGAGGAAATCGTGAAAGACGTGGTCGCCATCGCACAGTGCGACGAGAAGGCGGTCTCGGTCGCGTTTGAAGAAGTCAAACCCGAGGACTGGGCGGAAAAGGTCTATAGACAGGATATCCTGAACAAACCGGATAGGCTCTACAAGAAACCGGGGTACAACCCGTTTGCGTAGCGCGGAAATTATCCGGTAAGGGTCTGGGGTGAGGGGTGCGACTGCGAGAGAACCGGAACGGACAATCAACATAGATCGGGTTGACAGGGAACTGCGGGCCTGAATCGTTCAGGAACGATGTGCAAATTCCAGCACGAGAAGGGCAAACCATCCGATCAGCAGGAGAAACCAGCCCAGAAGCAGCAGGATCTCGACCCGTTTGTTCAATGAGAGTGAGAAATTCTCGGTGGCCATCGCATAGACGTCTTCCAGGGTTTCGAATTTTTCCTTGATGTTTTTCCTCCATTCGTCAAGATGGAACTTTTTCTCGAGGAGTCCGTATACCTTGGCCGAGTACCAGTCGCCGATCAATTTGACATTTCGTTCAATCGCCGTAAATTCGACAATGGATTGAGAGCGTACGTGGAGGATTTCGCCGACAACTTCCCTCACTTCCCTCAGACGAAACAATTTCAGGCGTTCCCGTTGCTGCCGGCGCAGGAGTTTGAGGAGCTTGTCCAGCCGCCGGTCCAGTTCATAATCCAGGATCCGGTACTTTAACAACTGAAGGTTCCCGAGCTCCAATAACTCCACGACTTCGTCAAATTGACCGCTGGGGTCAAACATGAAGGCGCCGTCCCAATCCACGATCAGAAAATCATCCTTCGCGTATTTTATGCTGGACTCCAGCGTCTGATCGATTTCTTTCTGCCCCAGCGGGACCCGCTCGCTTTTCAAAAAGGACACGAGGTTGGGTGAGGCGATTAGGAAATCCTCCGGGCGCCCCTTATAGTGTGAGACGCAGAATAGGCCGTACTCTTCTTCAAAGTTTTTATAGGTATTGTACTTTTGAAGAATGGTCCGGGATGCGTTCAGCACCTCTTCTTTCAAATCAAAAGTCTGATCGTGGGCAATGTCATCGACCTGGAAATGCCCCTCCACGACGATAATATCCGGTTCATACCCCTTGACATGAAAGGTGACCTCCCGGTTCTCAATGACCTGGGTCAAGCGTGTGATTCGTCTTTGCGACGGGACAATCCCGACGTATTTCGGAGCGCTGCGGCCTTCCTTGCCTTCCTCTTGAGAGATTCCTCCAAGGGATTGCCGTAATTCACCCAGAAGGATGGTGATCACCTTGCCCGGAGTCGGCACTTGGCACCTCCTCGCGTCTTATTCGGCCCGATTGGACGTGATGTGTAAGACGGCCGGCCGCACATTCGGGCGGGTCACGGCGGCATTCGTGATTCCGTCGTATGTTAATTTCCCCAACGGCAACCAGAAATAAGGAATGGCTGGCATAAAAACTGGCTCCCCGGGCTGGATTCGAACCAGCGGCCAATCGGTTACGAGTCGCCCCAATCTTACGATCGGGCTCGGACTATCTCATCATCCTCAGACCATGGCCTGGTCGGATGTCGGGCGCTATGGGGCGTATCGGTTGAGGTCCTCATCCCCTAGTCTCTGCACGTTCCCGCCTACCGCATCCTCTTCGGCGGGCTTCGCTCAGGATTACCCTCGCTGAAGGGCTTCCCTGAATTCACCCGATTTTTCAACAGCGGTTTCCCGCTGAAGCTGCAAGTCTGTGTGGACTTCACGATGGCAGTTTGCGCAGAGAAGAACACATTTGTCGAGTTCTTCCTGGACCCGCTTCCAGCTTCTTGAATGTCCTCTGCTGGAAATGCCAAAGTCCTTCTTCGAAGAGTCGCGGTGATGAAACTCCAATGCCTCATCGCATCGATCGTAGCCGCATCGACTACATCGACCGCCCAAGTATTCGATCGCCATCTGCCGGATCTTCTTTCGCCGCTTTTTCACGGCACCGATCAGATACAAACCGACGATCAGCGTAGACTCTCCGCTCTGCCATCGTGGGTCCGCTCCTTACAGCCGATTGCTCTGCCACTGAGCTACCGGGGAAACTATTGCGCTTACAAAGAACAACAAACTGACGCTACCTTACCACAACAAAACGCCCTCCGTCATCTGAATCAGGGATTACGGCACTCCAAACCCCTCGAATCCCGATGCCCCTTCGTCCAGAAAATCCTCATCTGCCTCGCCGCCGTCGCGGCCGCCCGCTTTGCCGACCTCCTTGGCGTAAAAGTGCGCCCACTCCAGATAGATCGAGCTGCTGTCCTTCATCGCCCGCGCGCCCTCGGACAGCCGTTTGATCTCGGCCGCATCGACGCCCTTCGCCTCGAGCGCCTCCAGCCTGGCCTTGAACTGCCGGCTCAGGACATCCATCGCCTCCTGCACGTGCGCCAGCGATTGCCGCAGTTCGTCATCGCTCATTGCCAACTCCTTCTCCGGGAATAAAAAACCCCACGCGGGCGCGCGGGGTGTGTATTCGGCCGCACCGGCCGGTCGGTCATCCCTGATAAGCCTGCCCCAGCGCGGCCGTTTCCGCCTTATCCTTACCCAGCAGGAGCTCGCCGGTGGCGCCGTCAACCGGAGACATTTCGATGGCGTTATGCTTGGCGGCGTTGCAGACGACCACGCACAGCTCGCAGCCTTTGCACCGGTTCGTCACCACGTACGCCTTCATCTTCTTGGTGTCGAGCCGGATGCAGTCGGCTTCGGGACAGTACATGATGCAGAGCCGGCAGCCTTTTTCGGCGACGCACTTCTCGTCATGAACATACGCGACGTTATACATGACCCGTGGTGATCCTTTCTCAGTTCAGACAGCCGGGGCGCCGATCAGCCCACCGCGGCCAGATTATGACTCTCCGCCCAGGCGGAGGCCAGGTCATACGACTTCAAAATCGTATCCAAATTTTTCTTCAGAAGCTGCTCTTTCTTGGCGAATTTCTTTTTGATCGCTTCGTCCAGGGTCGCAGTGCCGCCCGAGGCGACATATTTTTTGCCGAATCGATCCTGGAGTGCCTTGTCCAGCGCCTCCTTCGAGACCACCTTGGTAATGCCGGAGACGGCGCCGATCAATGCCATATTGGATGAGAGTTCCGTCCCCGCCACCTCCAGAGCAATGTGCGTGGCATCAAAGGTGTAGACCGACACGTTGTCGCTGGCCAGGGTCTCTTTATCCTCAGGGGACAGCAGATCGGAATTGGAGTTGATGATGACGATGCCGTTCTTCTTGATCCCGGAGTAAAAGGGGGCGGTGTAGCTCTTCTGCATCGTGATCACCTGCGGATGGAAGATCATGATGACATCGGGATAGACCAGCTCGCCCCGGTCATAGATCCGCTCCATGCCGATCCGGCAGTAGCTTTCGGCCGGCGCCATCCGCTTCTCCGCGCCGAAGAAGGGGTTGGAGATGGAGAACTTGCCGTCCTTGTTCGCCGCCATCGCCATGACGTGGGCGGAGGTGACCACCCCCTGCCCGCCCAAGCCCGACATCCGGATATTGATCCGCTTCTTCTGCATGTTAGCTCCCGGCAGGACTGCTGAAAACGTCACTCCAGCTTTGCACCACCCTGCCGACAGGCAGGGCTGGAGTTTTTCGAGCAGCCTGCATGCTCTGAGTGCTCAACCCTCCGGGCTTCCCACGTCCGTTACGACGCGGGCAGCGCCGCCTTTTGCGCCTCTTTCTGCTTGGCCGTCAGATCCGCCAGAAACTTCTTCGCCTCATCGGAGATGTACTCCTTGTAGGCAAACCGCTCGGTCGGCCGCTCGGAGTCCCGCATCTCCTGCAACCCCTCCATGCTGTTCTTGCCGATCTCCAGAATGCAGGGAGTGTAGAGCTGCAGATAGGTCGGGCCGATTTCTCGGGCGATGTAGACGGCGTTCTTGATGACCCGGTCGATCAACGCCGCCTTGCTGACCGTGCACTGGACCACGTAGTGACAGCCCGATTCGCGCGCGATCTCCGGCAGGCGGACCTTCTCGAACTTTTTGCCGACCGGCGCCATCTTGGCCACAAACCCCTTCTGCATCAGGCCGCTTTCCTGGCCGCCGGTGTTGGCGTACAGCTCGTTGTCGAAACAGATCGTCGTAAACTTCTCCTGCCGGAACCAGGCCTGCAGCGTCATGTCCAGGCCGATGTCGACCGTGGCGCCGTCGCCGGCGAGCACGACCACGTCCTTGACCTGGCCGGGGAAGCGCACGCTCAACGCCCGCTTGAGCCCCGTGGCGATGGCGTTCTGATTGCCGAAGAGCGAGTGGATGTTGTGCACCGCCACCATGGGGAAGACCAGGCTGGTGCAGCCGGTCGACCCGACCATGACGGTGTCCTCAGGATTCGGAAGCGAGGCCAGGATGTAGCGGAAGGCGATCGATTCCGGGCAGCCCGCGCAGAGCGAATGCTCCTCGATCAGCTCCTTGTGGACGCCGATGTCCTTCCAACCCCGGTTCGGATTGCCGTAGGTGGCATCCTCGACCAGGTCCTGATACTCCGGCGGCATGATGTCGTAAAACTCTTTGCAGATCTTAATCTTCTCTTTGCTCACGAGTCTCTCCTTCCCGATGGCGGCGCGCCTTGCCCGCGCGATCAGCTGCCCCGACCGGCCAGGGCCGAGACGTACTTGCCCTTGCTCACCAGCCGCTGTACTTCCTCGACGATCACTTCCGGCGGCATCGTCATACCGCCCGCCACGTGGGGGCCCGCGATCACCCGGTGATTGTCGGGAATGGTCGCGCGCACCTCACGGGCCAGCCAGCCGGTCACGTTGAACTCCGGCACCAAAATATGCTTCGCGTGCTTGGTCGCTTCTCGAATCTCTTCGTAGGGGAAGGGACGGATGCTCTTCACCTTCACCAGGCCGACGTTGATCCCCTCGTCCGCCAGCAGACGGATCGCCTCGCGGCTTTGCGAGACGGCCGTCCCGGAGGCGAGCAACAGAATCTCATGCTCGTTGTTCTCCGTTTCGATCAGGCCGCCCAGCATCTTATGCACGTGTTTGCGCGACCGCTCGCAGGCGGCGCGCACTTCCAGCTGCCAAGACGCGTGAGTCATGTAGCTGATGTAGTTCGACTTCATGATAAACGGATCGCGCATCATCCGGACCGGCGGCACCTCCATGTCCATGCAGACGACCGGCGAGCGGTAGGGATTGTAGGGCGGCAGGCACTGGTCCGCCGGCGTCAGGTGCACCGTGTCCTTTGTGTGGGTGACGAAGAAGCCGTCGCAGCAGAGCGCCAGGGGCAGGTGCACCTCCGGCTGCTCGCTCACGAGATAGCCCTTGAGGATCCAGTCAAAAATTTCCTGGGCCGACTCCGCATGCCAGACCAGCATGCCCGTCTCGAGCAGGAAGTACATCTCGAGATTGTCGGGCTGGATGCTCAGGGGGGAATTGACGCCGCGGCAGGTGACGATCACCTGGATGGGCAGCCGCGCACCGGCCCACATCGGAAAATTCTCAAATGCCCGCAGCGTCCCCGGTCCGGCGGTGGTCGTGAAGACGCGCGCGCCGCCGAAGGCCGCGCCCGCGCATTGCGACATCACGGCGAATTCGCTCTCGCCCCGCATGTAATCGCCGATGTATCCCTCGGCGAACAGCTCGCCGATCAGGGCGGCCGCCTCACTCTGCGGTGTGATCGGGTAGGCGACCATCGAATCGACGCTCGCGCGCCGGACCGCCTCCTTGATCACCTCGCTGCCCGTCAAAAACGAGGCGGTCCGCTCGGATTCATAGAACAGCTTGTTGGGATCCATATAGGTCTGCCCGACCTTGTTCTTCTGGCCGATCATGTTGGGTCCGTGAGCCATGGGAACCCCTCCTTTACCTTGAACGTCTATGAGAAGTCATCGTCCGATTCCCACCGCTTATTGGCCGGCCGCGTGGCCGTCTCCCGCCACGACGCCGTTGGACGATCGTTTAAAGCTGAACTGCGTGAAGGGAAGCCCCTGGCTCTTCACGCCGCTGGCCTTCAATGCCTTGACCTTCTCCACCAGTTTCCACAATGCCTCGGGCGACAAATCGCGCAGAGAGCACATCGCATCCTCGTGACCGGCCTGTGCGCAGAGCGCGATGGTGTAACAGCTCGTGCCGCCGCGGATGATCTTGAGCGACAGGTTGGCCTGGTGACAATGGACGCCGACAAAGATGCAGACGTCCTCCTTGTTATGCCAGATCGTCAGATTCGGGTGGTTCGGATTGATCTCGACCGAGGGATTGATTTTCGGATATTTCGGCCGGTAGTCGGCCATCGGGATGATGCGGGCCGGGATCGCATCGGCCAGGGCCTTGATCGCGGTCGCCTTCTTGGCCGCCGTTTCGTTCCAATGCCAGAGGACGAGCGGGCCGGGGTGGATCGTCGGCACCTTGGCGCCGAGCAGCTTGCGGGCAATGTGCTCTATCGCCTCATCCTCCGGTACGATCCGGCCCTCGATATGGGCGAAGCCCGGATCGGGCAGCACCACCCCTTTCATTGCAGCGGCCGGCGGCAAAAATGCCTCCGGTCCCGGCAGCACCCGATAGATCTCTTCTTTCGCCTCGTGAGACACCACGTCCCCTTTTCTCTCGCGATCCTAAATCGCCGTCCAACGCCTATTCTATTGTAATGTCATGTAGATAGGAAGGAGAACTCTACTCCAGAAAATCGATTTCAAGTATATCAACCAGCGTGAAGGACTGTCAAGGAAAAATGCGGAGAAAATCCGAAAATAATCGTGCAGGAAAAGTCTTAAACAGCCTGTCGTCCCTGCAGCGCCCTAATCATCGTTGCCTCATCGGTAAATTCCAGATCCACTCCCACCGGTACGCCACAGGCGATTCGGCTAACCTTAACTCCCACATGCTTTAATTGTTCAGCCAAATATAAGGCTGTTGCCTCCCCCTCCATCGTAGGATTAGTGGCCAAAATCACCTCTTCAATCCCACCTTGTTTAACACGATCCAGCAATTCCACCGCTTTGATCTGTGATGGGTTCACACCATCTAGAGGGGAGATTGCTCCCTGCAACACATGATACAAGCCTTTATATTCTCCTGTTTTTTCAATTATCTGGATGACATTGGGCTCTTCCACCACCATAATACGACTCCGATCACGCTTTGGTTGCTGACAAATGGCGCAGATGGCGCCAGAAGGAGACAGTTCCGCAAGGTTATGGCAGTGCGGACAGAATCCCAATCGCTCCCGAACAGTGTCAATCGCCTCCGCCAGCCGTCTGCCCACCTCGGGTGACTGTTTGACCAGGTAGAAGGCGTACCGTTGAGCGGTTTTGGGACCGACACCCGGCAATTGACAAAACGCATCGACCAATTGGGCAAAGACTCCCTTCGTCCCGAGGAGTCCGGAGCCGCCGGATTGTTCGTGACCATTCATCCCCATGGTGTCAACCCGGGAGGCAGTGGAAGACCGCCGGCCACCTCCTTCATCGCTTCGGCCGCCATGGCCCGCGACTGCCGCAACCCTTCATTCACGGCTGAGCGAATCAACTCCTGCAGGACGATGGGATCGGCGCCGGACAGCAACCCCGGCTCGATCCGAATTGACACCACTTCCTGATGGCCATTGACCACCACGGAGACCATCCCGCCGCCGGCCGATGCCTCGACGGTGCGCTGACCCAGCGACTCCCGCACCTGGGCCAGGCGCTCTTGCAGCGACTGCGCCTGCTTCATCATGTCGGCAAGCAGCTTGGGGTTGAACATTACGGCGCCGCTCCCTGTTGTCCCTCTCTCGATGGAGATGGAGCGGCGGGCGGCCGACGGGACGGCCGAGCCTGATCGGCAGCAGGCGCCGGGGCCGGCGGCGCAGCCTGAGGCGGTGACACGACGCGGCCGCCGAACAGATCAAGCGCCGACTCCACCAATGGTTCAAGCGGAGGCACCGCCCCAGACGGCGAGACCGCAGGCGCCGGAGCCGCCGCACCCGGCAGTGTGATCACTTTCAGACGCAGCGGTCGTCCGAACTGTCGCGCGATCGCCGCTTCCAGAAATTCCTTGTTGCTCGCCGTCTGGATCCGATCCGCCATGACCATGGAGCCGGCGGGATATCCGATCACCAGATCCCGGGCCGTGACGTCCACCAGATTGCTGTCCGCGAGATAGGTGGCAAGATAGGGTTTCTGTTGCTGAACCAGTTCCAACAGGGCCGCCCACGCAATGGTGGATTCCTGCCCGGAAGGGGAGGCGGGAGAGGACACGGCTCCCTGGTCCGGCGCCGCCCGGGGGGCCGTATTTTTTTCATCGTCTTGTTGGGTCGCTTCAGGCTGGCGGCTCAAGGCGGGAGCCGTCTGGGCCGGGACGACCGGCCGGACTGCCCCTCCATCAGAGGTCTTCCCGTCGAACGCCTTTTCGGCGCGGTGACCGGCCTGCGGGGCGGGACTGCGAGGCGCCGCCGCCTGCGTCATCGATGACGTTTCGGCGCCGTCGCCCAGCCGCCGTTCGAGCTCCGAGACCTTGTGCAACAGCGAGCCAAACGATTCCAGCGCGGGCAACTGGGTCGAGCGCACCACCCCCATCTCGATCGCGAAGAGCGGATCAAGGCTGCCTTTCAGTTCCTCCGCCACGCGGCCCCAGAGCAGGAACAGGCGCTGCAACTCTTCCGCCGAGAAACGGCCGGAGAGCCGCTCAATCGCCTGGCGCTCCTCTTCGGGAAGATCGAGCAGGACCGGGCCATCGTTGGACGACGCCGTTCCGCACACCTTGGCCACGGCCAGATGGCGAAGCCATTCTAGAACCATCCCGCACAATTGACGCAGGTCCTGCCCCTGGCGGCTCAATGAACGGATGACGGCGAGGGCGCCGGCCCCTTCGCGCCTGGCCAGCGCGTCGAACAGTTCCGCCATCTGGCGGCGGTCGATCACGCCCAGCAATTGCCGCAATTCCTCTTCTGCGATTGATGGCCCGCCGAAGGCGACCGCCTGATCGAGCAGGCTCAGGGCGTCGCGCAAACTCCCATCGGCCGCCTGGGCGATCATCCCCAGGCTGACGGGGGACAGGACGAATCCTTCCCGCTGCGCAATCAGCTCCAAACGGGATACGATCTCGAGCCGGCCGAGCCGGCGGAACAGAAACTGCTGGCACCGGGACTGGATCGTGGGCGGGACCTTGTGTAGTTCCGTCGTGGCAAAGATAAAGACGACGTGCGGCGGCGGCTCCTCCAGCGTTTTTAAAAGCGCGTTGAAGGCCTCGTTGGTCAGCATGTGCACTTCATCGATGATGTAGATCCGGCGGCGGCCTTTCAACGGCGCATAGTTGATCCGCTCGCGCAGCTCCCGGATTTCGTTGATGCCCCGGCTCGATGCGCCGTCGATTTCCATCACGTCAGCGGCAATGCCCTGGCTGATCTCCCGGCAGGACTCGCACTGGCCGCAGGCGGTCGGGGTCGGCGACGCCGATGCCTGGCAGTTGAGCGCCTTGGCGAGCAGGCGCGCCATGGTCGTCTTGCCGACGCCGCGAGGGCCGGCGAACAGATAGGCGTGGGCGATCCGGCCCGCGGTCAGCGCATTGCTGAGCGTGCGGGCCACATGCTCCTGCCCGACGACGTCGTCAAATTGCTGCGGCCGCCACTTGCGGGCCAGGACGACGTAATTAGTCATGAGGCCTCACGCGCTCTAGAAGAGAGAAGGCGAGCATCATAACTCCTCGCTTCGCTCGGGTTCAGTGGTGCTAACATCGGACATGACTCCTCACGTCCGTTGGGAGTAAAGGAGAAGACCAGGCGACCTGCGGCACCCGGAAGCCAATGCGTACCGTTGCTTCCTTCCGGACCTGGCGGGGTTCGGCACGGCCCCGTTGCACAGGGCCCGGTCTTCTCGAATCATGCAATGGTTTGATGTCCTGTTTACCCGCATTGTAAGGAAATCACTCCCGATTTACAACCTGCGTTGATTCGCCTCATGGGGCGGATCAGTGGTCGGATGCGGAAGTCGAATCTCGCTGGGAACTTGAACGCCCTCGGCTGAAGCGGATGACTCGAGCGGAAATGCGGATCAGGGGAGAGGAGCGCCGGTCTGAATGATGTAATCGCACAGCTTGATGAAATCCTGCGTCAGCCGATCGATATTGAGTGAAATGATTTTCCCGGGCCGCCCTTCAAGCTCCACCTCGGCGACATATTGGCCGTTGAGGTCCTGGTCCTGTCCCATGATGTACCCGCGCCCGGGATAAAATTGATGGACAATGCCGTTCCGGTAAATCTCATAAAATCTCCGTCTCCCCAACTGTTGACTGAGAACGGGAAAATGTTTTTGAAGGATGCTCATATACGTTTTTTTATGGGCGATCGGAGTCACCACGCGGCTGGTACTCGCAAACGCATCGATGCCGCACACGATGATGCACATGATCGCCACATAGCGTTCCTGCTGATGGCAAAGCTGGACCGATTTCTTCAGCTCATCGGCGAGGGTTCGTCGATCCCCTAAGTTCACGAACTCTTGCTGGGGAATCGTCTTGGGCGGCGTCGAGGGGACGACTGAGGGCGCCTGACCGCCCGTCCCTCCATGTTCAATCCGGGCCCGTAGCGACAGATCAAACGAGGAGTCTTTCCTGGGCGGGGTCTTGTCCATGTGAGCGCTCGTTTATACATATTGTACTCTGCAACCGCTCATAACCCAAGGGGTTTTTACACAGTGTCTGGCACCCAGAATTGAGCATCCAGAGCTTACCTCTCCAGCTTAATTAATTGATCAATTTGTGAAATGTACCTCGACTCTTCTTGCTTTCCCACGCCAAGCATCCCACCGACAGCTGGTCGATGTTTTAGTAAATCAACGAGAGCATCAACGTCGCTGTCACCCGTTTCATATGGATTCTTTTCCGAGATCTCCTTAAGGAAGACGGAAAATTCCAATTCACCTGAACGGACACATTTAACAAGTTGTGGGATTCGACGCCGAAATTCTTGTCGCATCGCATCTTAACTCACAATGCGGGGGACCATCGATTGTACGCCATGTTCTTCGACAGCGAATGATCCTTGAGCGGGAGGGACTATTGATGAATCCCGCGGGGATTTATCGCCCGAGTGGAAGGTGCTATCTTCTCCGCTCGCCCAGCCATAGAACGGCTGCGCTCGCTTGGCGGGTTCGCCTCTCGGCTCACATCCCCAAGGTGGAAGGCCAGCCGCCCAAAGGGCACCCGCTGGCCTTCGTTGTTGTGATACCTCTCCGTGGAAGCTCTGCACAGAAAGCTTCCACGGAGAGGGAGGGATTCGAACCCTCGAGAGGCTTTCACCCCTACACGCTTTCCAGGCGTGCCAGTTCAGCCGCTCCTGCACCTCTCCCTATACGCTCTTTCTGACACTCCGATTCTTATTTCTGTATTAACCCACAAACCTGAGATAGCCACCTAATTCGTCACCGTTGACGGCGAGAGGGATCTGTTGATGAATCCCACAGCGATTCATCGGCCCGAGCGGATAGAATCATTGCAATCCGCTCGCCCATCCTCATACTGCATGTCTGGGCTCGCTCAGCGGGCTCACCTCCCGGCTCGCAATCCTATAGGAGTTGCGCGATCCGCCCAGCGGGGGCACTCGATCACCTCATGTATACGGCGAGAGGGATTTGGTCGCCTCTCGGCTCACAATCCTATCGGTGATGTGCGAGCCGCCCCGCAGGCACCCGCTCGCACATGTCATTGAGACTTCTCTCCGTAGCAGCTCTGGGCACAAAGCTGCTACGGAGAGAGAGGGATTTGAACCCCCGGTGGAGTTACCCCCACACCTGCTTTCGAGGCAGGCGCCTTCAGCCGCTCGGCCATCTCTCCCAACCACAGTGGATAGTGACAGGTCCACGTTCAGTCCGGACTTCTCTGTTCCTTGCTATCCACTTGTACTCTTCACAGTTTTACAAGTCTGCGTTCCGAAAAAAAATCCCTTAACAGCCGGCCGCACTCCTCATCCGACACGCCGCGCAGGACGTCGATCCGATGGTTCAGTCTCGACTCGCGAGTCAGATCCATCACCGAACCGCAGGCCCCGGCTTTGGGATCGTCACAGCCATACACCAGCCGATCCACACGGGCCAGCACCAGCGCCCCGGCGCACATGGCGCACGGCTCCAGCGTAACATAGAGCGTGCAGTCCGACAGCCGCCATCTCCCCAACACGGCCGCCGCCTGTCGCAGGGCGATCAGCTCCGCGTGCGCCGTCGGATCCTGGTCGCATTCCCGGCGGTTGTGCCCCCGCGCAATGATCGCGCCATGGCGCACGATCACGGCGCCGATCGGCACATCCCCATGGACCAAAGCCTCCCGCGCCTCACAGAGGGCCGATTCCATCATGGTCTGGTCAATCGTCTTCATCATACCCACGCCGGGTCGCCCCGGTCATGGGAAAAACCAGTGTATGGGTTTCCGTAAATGATGTCAAGAAATGTGGCCGGCCGCGTCATCGGCACACAGTCGGCACCGGAGACACGATGCCCTCCATAAAAAAGCACCCGTCAGCCTCTGGCCAACGGGCGCTCCGACACTTCTAGGCGCGCTTTTTTAAAATCGTGAACTTACATCTCCTTATCCGCCACAGCCCAAGCACTACCAATAAAAATATAGTGCGCTCAGAGGATTTGCTCGCCCCGAGGCGCAGCCGAGGGGATGCTGATTCTGCTGTAAGGCAAGATCAGCACCCCTCATTGCGTTTACCTCGAACTAATGTGAGAGGTCCCATTCGATTCTCGGTACAAGCGGGGTAAATGCGCCCAGAGAATTTGACCGCGCCTCAGCCCCGAAGGGGCCGATGATCAATTGCCGAAGGCCACCAATCGCGGCAAATCCCACCGTCCAACAAATAACTTGCGCCCAGAGGGATTTGAACATGCTATCGCCGAAGGCGAAAGATGAATAATGCCGCAGGCTTCCGCTCATGACAAATCCCGACGTCAAACAAATAACTTGCGCCCAGAGGGATTTGAACCCCCGACCTCTTGATTCGTAGAGGCTATCGGGCATTTTTCACACGCGCTTGAGATTGGGCCGGTTTCCCCGTTTTGTGCTGTCAGATCAAGCGCTTGTCAGGGTTCTACTGCTTCCGTTGCGCAGGGGCGTATTATACTCTTTTTGACAACTTTTATCACAATTTCATCACATCGCTGCCTAAAAATTAGGCAGGTGAAAATAGGAAGGCGGGGACTTAATTTTTCAG
>DATIZH010000046.1:0-13322 GCA_035517195.1 Nitrospiria bacterium
AGATATTTCCGGTGCGACGAGCATTGATTCAGAGGCTTGGGCCACGATGTATCTGGGCGGCTTCTAATAGGCGCCTGAGACCAAGTCTTCAGGATCAAGATCGGGTAATTGGATGGCGGAGGGGGCGACCCCTCCGCCATCATTACCCTCACAGAACCGCAGGGAAGGAGCTGAGACGTTGCGCCTGATAACCTCGCTGTCGCTCTTCATCGTCTCCCTGCTGTGGAGCGGTCTCCACGCTGCGCCCGCTCACGCCGGTCCGATGGATCTCAACGATTCTACGCTCGGAGGGATCAGCGCCCAGGGGGTGACGACGGGGGGAGATCTGACCAATATCTGCTCGGAGGGATCGAATTCGATCTGTCTGGGCACGTTTGACCTCACCGACAACCATCAATTCGACTCCTCGGCCTACAAGGGCGCGATCGAGATGAGCGGGAATGTTCAGCAAAACGTCTCCTCGGAGATCAACGTGAATCAAACCCAGAGCGCCGGGGCGAACGGGGTCTCGGTCTTCGGCAATATGTCATTGAACAATTCCACGCTCTCATTGACCAACGCGAACAACGCCACGAGCTTTATCGGAGGGTTCTAACGCTCACCATGTTGCGAAGCCGCCTCCAGATGACCGCGAGAACAAGGCGGGCCGAACGCGCCCTCCTGAGGGGGGCGTCGGCCGTTATCGCAATCCTGTTCTGGGTCACGCTCTCGGCGAGCCCGGCCAGGTCCCAGGATCATGTCCTGATGACGGTCACTGATCAGGAGCTGGATTCGATCCACGGGAGCGGTCTCTTTTTCTCCATGGATCTCTCGCTCCAAGTAACCACGCTCAGCGACACCCCCCCCACCGTCATTTTGAATGCCGGAACACCCGTGGTCATCCCCACCAGCGGCGGCGCCCCGACCGGAGTGTCGACGTCCACCGGCGGCGACATCAACCTGTCCGACAACGCCCAGAGCAATTTGAGCAGCCTGGTGAACGTGATCGGCACCGCGTCGGTCATCAACGTCGGGGTCAACATCGTGAACATCGGCAACTCGACCAATGACACGATCTACACCACAAACCTCAACACGGGCGCCCAGGGAAGCGGATTTACCATCAACCTGCCCGTCTCCCCCGTCCCATGACGAGCCGGGCTCATCGACGGGGAGGCGGATGGCGGGGCGGCCTGTTGGCGTTGGCTGCGGCGCTGACGCTCTTGTCGCCTCCAACGGCGGCGGCGGCGATGGTGGAGTTTACGGTGGGGATTCCTGACGGGGGCGGCCGGATCTCCCAGCGGGTTGAGGTGAAAAGCCTCCTGGACCTCAGGCATCAGAACGTGGTGATCCAGCAGAAGGATTACAGTTGCGGCGCGGCGTCCCTGGCGACGGTCTTCAATTATTATCTCAATGAGCCGGTCAAAGAGAGCGAAATCATTCACACGCTCCTGGAACTGAACATGAAGCACGGGACGCTGGAATCGGTCATCCAGCGAAAAGGCTTCTCCATGCTGGATCTGAAGATGTTCAGCGAATCGCGCGGCGTGAAAGCCGTCGGCTACCGGCTGGACTTCGATGACCTCGCCAATCTGGGCGTCCAGGCCATCGTGCCGATCATTCCGAACGGCTACAAACATTTCGTGGTCTTTCGGGCGGCGGACAAGCACCGGGTCTACCTCGCCGATCCCTCCTTCGGCAATTACACCGAGTCGATCGACGAATTCAAGCATGATTGGTATGGATTCATCAACGTGGCCCTGGCGTTTTACCCGAAGGACAGCGACAGCAGGGTCCAGCCGCCGCCCCTGACCCCACAGGAGATGGAGCGCGTCTACGCCTTTCATCAGGAGAATGCCTCCCTCTTCGATCAAATGCTGCCCACTCGGCCGTTTATTCCTGGTGAATGGTGATGGCGATCCCGGCGCCGACCGCAGTTATCGCCTTCACAAGTCGGGTCGTCAGCTTGGCTGCATGAATGAATCAAACCTGGGTGTCCTGCACCCCAAAGGGCCTACGAATGGCCCTTTTTTTATGGCATCTCCACCTTTGATGCATCGGCCGAAACTTCGACAAAATCTCAAATTGTTGTTACTATGACTATCTGTAGATGCCTCCGGGCAAGGTCGTGGTCCTTGTGTGCTCTGGGCGCACCCGATGTGTCGGACCGCATTCACCTTGCCTCAAGGCGGGATCCTTTTCCGCCGGCGGCGGATCGCGATGCCCTGGGGGCGGCTCCCCAGCCCTGTCTGCCGGCAGGCAGGGCGCCACGCGAGCGTGAGGGGAAGACCTCCCAACAGGGAGACAGATTTGAAATCCGTCAGTAAGGGGGAGGCTTCGGGCGTGGGGGCATCGGAGGACGCGGTGCCGACTCCACACGGCCCCCTCCCACATCACATGTCGGCGATGCGAGCCCCCGAAAGAAAGACGGCCCGGGTCCCGGGCCTTGTGAGATGACAGGGATGGAGGGTGACAGTGGGCGAGGCTGACAGCAGTCCAATGGCGAGGATCATGATCCCTCTCGTCATGGTCACCCTCCTCATCGTGATGGGATCAAGCGGTCGTGGATCATTCGCGTGGGCTGACGAGGTCTCTACGCTGTCCGAAACTCAATCCTCCCAGTCGGCGGGCGAGCCGTCATCGCCTCCGTCCCAAGAGCCCTCCGTCACCCAGCCCGCGGAGGCCACGCCGGAGCCCCCCCCGCCAACCGCGGCGCCTGAAGGCGGGGCCGCGGCCGTCCAAAAGGCCCTCGAACAGCCCGAGGAGAAAAAGCCCGAAGTCGTCGTGCCCCGCACCTTGACCTTTATCAAGGGCAAACTGCAGATCGAGTTGATCGAGACCTACGTGCACTCGTCTTCAAACCAGCTATATATCCAGGGATTCGGCATCCTCCCCGTCCTGGTCGTCGGCCCGATCCAGGTGGAAACCATCCGGCGCGACCTGCTCATCACCACGCTGACCACCAGACTCAAGTTGACGGAGGATCTCCAGTTTACGCTGAATGTCCCCTATCAGTTCACCTTCAACCGGACATCAACGGCATCGGGACAGACCGGCGGAGGGACGACGACACAACCCAATATCGATACCTTCTCATCGGGCGGCGACCTTGGGGATATCAGCGGCAGCCTGACCTACCAGGTGCTGACCGAACGGCTGAATATGCCCAGCCTCTACGTGTCGTTGGGCTTTAAAGGCCGGACCGGCACGGACATTTTTGAAACCCTCAATCCCTCGGGATCGGGCTATAACAGCGTGAGCTTCTCCTTTAACTTCAATAAGACGTCCGATCCGGCGGTGCTGTACGCCGGGATGGGCTACGCCTACGCCATCGGCAGGCGAGACGTGATCTACACCCCTCCTGGTCAGCAGACCGTGTCGCTCGATTACGAGCCCGGCAGCAACATTTCGCTGCTGTTCGGCTCCTCGTATGCGCTCAACTACAAGCTCACGCTCAGCATGGATTATGAGCAGTCCTTCAATATGACGTCCAAGATCAACCAGCAGCGGATCGCCGACAGCACCACCAACGCGATCTCGCTTCGCTTCGGCGGGGTCTACACCATCAATGACCAGGCGTCCGTCGATCTGTCCGTCGCGATCGGCCTCACCACCGACGCGCCCAATGCCGTGGTGACGCTGAGACTTCCCTGGCGGTTTTAAATTTCAGGAATGCTGGTACAGGGCCAGCCCCAGCTGCCGGATCGGGTTGGCGGCGCGTTGGGGATTGAGCACTTGAAAATAGATGAGGCTCCGTCCGTTCGCCCCGATCAGGGCCGAGGCATACGGAGCTTTGGTCCTGTCATACAGATCGATCACATCCACTTTGAACTGGGTGCCCCCTCCGGACGCGGGAATGTTCCGCTGATGCACCTGATAGGTCAGGGCGGCCTGGATGACCGAGACCATCCCGGTCTTATTGTCAATCTCCTCCAGCTGCGCGTGTCCCGCCCCGTCGAAGGTCACGCTCAGGGCGGATGATTGATACTGGGTCGTGTTGCTCGCCGAATCAAATTGGTCGCCGAACGCCGCCACAGAGTAGGTCCCCTGAAAGCTGGCCGCCGTATAGGTTCCGGCCGGCAGCTGGCGCAGCCCCATGCCGAATCCGAGATCGGTCGGGCAGTTGTTGGCGTCCACCGTCGAGGTATCCCTGGCGTAGATCAACGTGGCGCCGTCGGCGGTCAGCGCCCCGGTGACGCCGTCTGTCGGGTTCTGGATCTTTCCCCCGCCAGGACTCGAGTTATTGTAGGCCTGATTGGGGGGGGCGAGGGTCAGGGGGCCGAACCCCTCTTCGTAGACAGACCCTCCGGAGCTGGGGACCGCGGCGTCCCCCATGGGGTTGAGGATCGAGACAAAATTGGCGTCTCCGCTTGCCCCCATGAACGCCGAAGCGTCCGTCTCCGCCATTCCAATTCCCAGCAGATACCTGAGAAGATCCGTGCCGGGGGGGGTGAGGAACCGTCCCACGGACCAGAGATCATTACGGTAACTGGCATACCCGTAGAAGGCCGGCTGGCCCGACACGGTGCCATCCAAAGTCAGGTACGGCGTGACATTGCCCGCGGCGCGGACGCCGTAGATAATCCGCAGATGGTCCGAGCTGTCGGCGATTGATCCGACGAAGGCGCTGCCGTCCGGCAGGTAGGCGCCCTGTATCGTTCCGCCGGTTCCGGGGAAGACGGCGTTAAAGCTTCCGTCGGCGTTCACATCATAATAGGCCGTCTGCGTCACGCCGACATCGGGCCCATTGAGGCAATTGGGCTGAAGGACCTGCCGCCCGAGCTCCGTGTCGACGATCAAACTGAAGGTTGAGGGGGTATTGGAGGGATCGGCGGAGGGATCGAACTTCGCGCTCCCCCGCTCGGTCATGACCGTGGGGATCACAAACCCGCTGAGATTGATGGCGCCCAGATCGACTCCATACACCATCACGTAATAATTTCCCGATAACGCGGAACCGGATGCGGAGGCGTTGGACACGGCGGGCACCATGGACGGCTGGAAGGTCATCGCCACCTGATCCTGAGCCCCCCCCTGGGGGACCCAGATCTCATTGTGTCCTGAGTCCAGATAGAGGCCTTTGGGTCCATTGAGGCCGCTGAGGACCGTCGGATCAAGATTCGCACCTTTTGGCCCTCCCGCGATCACGGCGTTCCAGTCGTAGACGGTGATGGTGCCGGTGCCGCCATTGGCGACCAGGAGTTGATCATTCCCGGATGAGCTGGGGTCTGCAAGGACGGCCACACCAACCGGACTGTCCAGTTGCGTCTTGTCGTCCGAGCTGGCACGGACCAGCATTGCGATCGGCGAGAGATTTGACCCGTCCACCTCCACCGCTCCCGCGTTCGTTGTCAGGAAGAGCGACTCGGCGGTCGGTCCGTCCTGCACCACCACGGAGCTGGGGGCTCCCGGCGCCCCGGATTGCAGCAGATAGTGCCACATGGTTTGGTGACTGAGATCGTTGTCATAGCTCGCCGTGAAGTTCGCATAGGCGGACTTGAGGGCCGCCGGCACGCTCGAGCTAAGGGCCCTGACCAGGAGTTGAATCTGGGCCGCGACGGTGATGCCGTCTTGGGTCACCGACGCCGGAAAGATGATGGTCCGGTTGTTGTCCCCGTTCAACGCCAGGGTCAGCGTGCTTCCGCCCGTCACGGACGTTCCCGAGGGGGGCGTGAAGTCCCCTCCCTGAAGCTGACCGAGCGAGGCCAGCAGGCCGTTTCGATCATAAATCGTCACGCTGTCGTTGCCTTGGTTGGCGACCGCGATGTCGAGTTTCGCCGGGTTAGTCGGATCGGGATGGAGCGCAACCCCGGAGGGCTGATCAAGGCCGGTGTTGCTCCCAGCAAGCAGATGGAGCGGCACGGTGTTCTGGTTGGCGGCCAGGCTGTAGAAGGTCAGGCTGTCGTTGCCGCCGTTGGCCACGACAAGCTCGCTGTTGGCCGAGTCGACCGCGAGGCCGGTCGGGTCGTTCAAACCCGTGGCGATTCCCCCGATGGCGCGCTGGGGCGCGCTGTTCCCCGAAGAGGACCACGTGAAGACGCCGATGGAGTTGTTGCCGCGATTGGCGACGAACAGCGCATCCTGCGTGTGGTCGGACTGATTCATGGAGAGCGCGACTCCCGTCGGTTGATTGAAGAGGGTCGCCGGACCGATCAGGGCCCGATTCGGGGGAATGTCGCTCTCCGTTGTCGGAATCCAAATCCTGTCATAGAACGTCACGCTGTTGTCGCCGCCGTTGGACACCGCGACTTCATCGGCGTAGGAATTAACCACAACCCCCGCCACGCCGGACAGCGCAGTCCCTGGACCGGTCAGGGTGCGCGCCGGCGGACTATTCCCGGTCGCCGAGCGGTTGTAGGCCGATACGCTGTTGCAGGTGAGGACGTCCGTGACGTCGATCGTCAAATTGACCGTCGTGTCATTGTTGGCGACGACGGTGACGGGCGACGGCAGGAGAAACGGGTGGTGGACGTCCCCAATGTACCCCGTCACGGGCGGGTGCGCGAGATAATAGGCGCGGGTGTTCCCGCCGAGATCAGGGGTTTTGAAATAAAAGAGGCTGTTTCCCCCGAAACTGATCGGCCCGCCGGCCGAGCCCGACGCGTCGCCCGTGCAGGGGGATCGGTTGTTCGCAGACCAGTTCGCGCTCCATGAGCCTCCGCTGATGATCATTTGCAGCGCCCGATATTCCCCGGCGGGGATTGTCGGTGGGCTGCTGCCACAGGGTTGTTCGCTGCAGGCGATGGTCGGCGGCGGGCTGCTTGTGTCCAATGTGCTGTTCCCGGAAACAATCGGAATCTGGGTATACGTGGTTCCATCCTGAGAAATTTCGATATCGGTGATCGTGAGGGTGACCTGATCCGGCGCGGCGGCCGGCTGATCGGCGATCGACGGCCCGACAGGCGTCAGCCCGATGAGCCCCGCAAGCATGAGCGCCGCCGTGGCGGCCCGGCGAAGATCAGCCACTGGACCTCAGGAGCCTGCCCTTGATGATGACGGTACCCTTGCCGGTCGAGGGAGGGGTGGACGAAGACGAACCGGAGCCTCCGCCGCAACTGACGAACGCCCCCGCGGCGAGCAGGATCATCGCCACGAGCGCCGCCGCCAACCATTGCCTGGACCGATTCTGCTGCCTGGCCACATGAGCTCCTTTCCGCGTTACTGGGAATAGCCGGTGACCGATAAGGTGGCCGTGTTATTCGGGGAACTGGGGGGCAACGACCCCTCTCCGCACGACAGATAGGCCACAGCGCCCAAGGCCATGAGTGCAACCAACAGGATGAATTTTATTCTCGTCGCGTTCATATCGCCTCCAGTCGGCTTCGGCGGCGGTGTCCGCCGCGCCGGGCCCGGTTGAGTCATTGGGGAGGGGGAGTCCAATTGGGGGTCCAGGTATAGAGATAGTTGTTCCCCAGCGCATCGGTGGTCACAAACTCGATGGTGCTCACTTGGCTCAGCTTGATCCCGCACTGATTGGACCCGGGGTTGACCACGGGGGAGAGCTTCCGGAGTTCCGGAGTCAACGCGCCCGATGCGTAGACAAGGTTCGTCGCGTTTCCCGTGACCTGTTGATAATTGCACGGATAGGTGGAAATCGGCTGCTGTAGGCTGATCTGCACGCTCTGGGTATAAATCAGCGGCGGCATTTCATCCGGCGACGGCGGCACGCCCGCCGGCGGCTCTCCGGCGTAGCTCCAGTCGATCTCTTGAATCGTATCGCCGTCCCCCCCCGGATTCTGCGACGGTGCGAACCTCACCGTCGGATAGAGTTGCAGCAATTGCGACGCCGTCAACGGCGTCGAGGCGTACGTCAGTTGGTTATTCAGATAGGTGGTCTGTAAAATCACCGCCGGGATCGTGTAGATCCCGCTCGGCGCGGGATTCGGCGCGGAGATCAACGGAGATGAGCTCTGACAGTTGGAATAGGTGTAGAAATCAAGAATGGAAAAGGGCGTCAGCACCGGACACTGGAGATTGAAGGTCGACTGCAACGTTCCATCGGTAAGCGTGAACAGCTGGTTCTTCGGCGGCACCATCCCCAGAGCCGCGGCGTCGCCGACCTGCCGGAATTGCTGCTTCTGATCGGTCAGCTTCCAGTTGAAAGCATACCCGTCGAAATCGGGGCTGGATTGGGAGGGCGTCACGGATTGGGGAAGGACTTGGGTTGGCGATCCGAAGTCCGGGGTGGCGTTGAGATACGAATTGTAATACTGGGCCAGAAGCGCCTGCTGCTCCACGGAATTATTCAGCACGGGGGCATTGAGCAGCTGCGTGCCGGCAAACAGCCTGGGGTAATCCGTCACGTCGCCTCCGAGCAGATTGGCGACGACGATATCGTCGTTCTGGCCCGGAGAGACGGCCACGGGGGCGTCAAGCCCGGTGACCCGTCCTCTCAACGTGCGCGTCGGCGGCGCATCTCCGGACGCGGTCCGGTCATAAAAGGTGATGGTGTTGTTCCCGGTGTTGGTCACGCCGATTTCATCATTGGTCGGGTTGATCTGATCCACGTAGACGTAGAGCCCGCAGGGAATGCTGAGGCCCGTCGCGGTCCCCATGATCGTGCGCACGGGCGCGACATCGCCCCCAATGCTGCCGGCGATGTCGGCCATGCGATAGATCGTCACGCTATTATTGCCGTTGTTGGCCACGCCGATTTCATCATTGGTCGGGTTGATCTGATCCACGTAGACGTAGAGCCCGCATGGGGCGTGGAGGCCCGTGTCAGCCCCTTGAATGGTGTATAACGGGTTGATGTTGAACGTGTTAGACGGCGACTGAGACGGCGGAGTCAGTAATCGATCATGGTTGTACAAGATGACGCTGTCGTTCGTGCCGTTGGCCACCACGATCAGGGGTGGAATACCCCCAAACGACGCCGTGCCGGGGTAGTAACCAATGCCACCGGGACCGCTGAGATTGGTGCTGGGGCCGATGATAATATACTTCGGCGAGACCGTCCCCACCCAGTTTCCCGGATCACTATCATAAATCGTCACGCTCTGATTCCCGCTGTTGGCCACGCCGATCTCGCCGTCAACGGCATCCACATAAATTCCGACCGGATTGCTCAGCCCGGCAGTTGGTCCGCTAATCGTCGCTTTGATCGCATTCTGTGACAGGTCGTACGCGGTGATCTGCGGTTTTGAGCTGGTGACAAGCGTATACGGGCCGTCCGTCGCAAGGCCATTCGGATTGCCGGCAATCCCGCTGATCGTGGTCAGCGGAGGGAGGTTCGCCGCGCATATGACCCCATTCGTCGACGGAAAGACCAGGCGCAGCTCCGCCGGCCCCGCGATCGTGAAGGGATGAATGATCTGCGTGTCCGGCGGGAAGGGGATGTTTTCATGCGGCACCTGATATTGGAGCAGCAGCTTGTTCGGTCCGTAGATCGTCGAACTCTGCATGTCGGGCAGCTCGATGGGGGAGGCCGACACGGGGTCGCCCGTGCAGGGATCGTTGCCCGAATAGGTGGCCATCCCCTCAAGCACCATCCTCACTGATTGAAATTGGAAGAGAGGAACCTGCCCCTGGCCGAAGGTGCTGGATTGGATGAAAGGGGAAGTACTGGAGGGGCCTTTGGTCGATGTCGCGATCACATCCACCGACGCGGGCGTCGTGATGTAGTCGGTATACGTGCTTTGGGGCAGATTGCCGGGCGACATGCTGAGGCTGTCGAATGTGATCATCAGGCTCGTCGGAGTTGACGGTCCGGGAGGGCTCGGCGGAATCTGTGGTGAGAGGTGCCGATCAAGCGCGCCGTCGATTAAAAAAAGAATGAGTGCCCAGCAGATGACTCTACGCGCGTGTGGTAGCATCTTCTCCTCGGTCCACCGTCCCGTTCGAGCAGAGAGAATCAACCATGTCGTTCGCGTCCAACTTTTCACTATACCACGCCCCATCGACTTGAAGAGGCTCCGGGCCATCAGGACCACAAAGGCCGTCATGTGTCGGGTGGTTCATGGTCCGTCCCGCTCAGTTGTTCGGGTAGGGCACAATGGTCACGGTGCCGCCCAGTGGAGAACTGCCGACTCCATTCCCCCACGTCACTCCGGAGATGGATGCTGCCGATGAATCATACAACGCATTGTTGTTAAAATTGAGCGCGCTGCTCGTCCCGCCGAGTCCCGACCAGAGTTGAAATTTCAACTCAATGATGGTGCCGCTTCCCGTGACTCCGGTCGCCGGCGCAACTTCGCTGGCCCCGACGATCAAAATATTGGCATTCGTTCCATCCTGTAGATTAACCGTATAGGTGACAGGTGGCGCCCCTTCCAGAAGCCCCCCGGGTTGGCAGCCCACATAGACGGGTGAATCCGTGCATTTCATGATCCCAGATCCATTCCACTGCGTCACCGTCGAATCAACAATATCGACGTCAAACGCGGCGCCAAAGACGCTCACCGGCGGAGTTGGTGGGGTGGTGTTTGTGAACGTGACATCAATCGCCAGCACGCCGGCATTGCTGATGTCCTTCACATTGCTGTCCGTGACATTTTCCGCCATGCTGACACAATTGGCCGAGCAGCCGCTGGAGGCGGGGGTAAATTTCAGTCCAATAACTGAATCGAGGAGACTGTACGTTGTTGAGCCCGGCGAGCCGGGCGGAAGCGAAATGACCTGGTCCAGATATGTTGTGGTGGCCCCGATCTTAATGCGTGTGCTGCTGTCAAGTCCGTCCAACTCCAGGTCGCCGGCCAGATCCGTCGCCAGCGCGACGACCAAATCGGAGAAATTCGGTCCATTTGTCGCGATGCCGGAGAGGTCGTCCAGGATCTGCTGATACCGCTTCTCAACCGGCGCCAGATTCGGATTGGCAGGTGCCGGACAGGTCGCCAAGCCCGGTGGTACCAGCGGCACCAACGTCAGAAGATCGCAACCGTTCAGGCCGAAGGCGTTGGCGACCGTCGAGAGCGCTTTGCTGACGGTGGAGGATGTGACGGAAGTCGTCCCCGACTGGACGATCTGAGTCGCCACCGTCGTCAGGGAAGTCAGATTGGCCGTCACGGTGTTTCCCGGCGTCACGCCGGTTGGAATCATGACGGAAAGATCGGGCGCCGGGCTGTTATTCACGGTATCCGTCCCTGCGGTTGAGGTGCAGATCACCGGACCATCGGCGGGCGTCGTCATCAACGTGAACGTCCCGGAGCTGTCAGTGTTGACGCCATAGGGATTGGCAATGCTGTCGTTAATTGAATCGGCCGGATGGCCTGCGGAATCGGCCAGAAAGCAGTTAACCACGGCGTTTTCGACCGGCCCGTCTCCCACATAGCCCGTGACCGATGTGTTGGAACTCCCCCCCCCGCCGCCTCCGCCGGCGCACGCCCAGAGGAACGATGAGATCAACAGCACTGAGGCAAGACGACGGCCGCCGCTTTTCCAGACTAACAAGCCCGGCTCCGCCCTCACCGCACGGCTCCGAAATGGTTAGCCAGAATTACCAGATCAGCGCCGTCGATGAAACCGTCCTTGTTCTGGTCCGCATTCGCGTTCCAGGCCGGTTTTGCTGTGTTGGAGCCGAAGGCCGCCGCGAGCTCAACGAGATCCTTCCCATCGACGCGGCCCGACCCGTCCACGTCGCCCGGCAGCAATCCCACCGCGACGCTCGCCGTGTCGCCCTGGGCGACCTGGATCGGCGCCTGCCCGGCGACCACAACGGGGACCGTGCCGCCCGTCGCGGCGGCCGTCACCGAGTTTTGGAGGTTGACCGTGTAGGTCACCGCCGTCCCGGTTTGGAGCCCAGCGGTGACGTGGGTGTTATTAATGGCCGTGGTCAGTGGCGTAATGGTTGAGGCGCTGGTGCTCAAGGTCTGAGTCAGATTGCCCGACGCATTTTTGTCAAATTTTACCGTCTGTCCGGCCGTCACATCAACCACAACGGCGGCAACGGTGGCAGAAGTGTTCGTGATATTGCTAATCGTGGCTCTTCCCGCAGTGGTCTTCACCGTCGCGCTGCCGCATGTCACGACCCCTTCATAGGTATTCCCCGGCTGAACCTGGATCACGATCTGTGTGGGGCAATCGGCCGTGATCTGCGCTGTCTGGGTGCCCATCGTCACGAAGATTCTCACGCCGTCCGGCGACGGTTCGTCGGTGATGTTCACCACCCGGTCGCCGCGGCTGTTGATCGTCCCGCTGGTCGGCGCCGTCGTGGTGGGATCGTCAAAGGTATTGTTGGTGGGATCCGTCGATGCGTCGGCGCCCTGGAAGATATCAATCCCATCTTGGATGCCGTCGCCGTCGGAATCGACGAACACGGTCGCATTGACCGTCGCGACATTGGAATTCAACGACCCGTCGCTCGCCTGATAGGCGAAGCTGTCCGGCCCCGTATACCCGGTCGTCGGCGTATAGGTCACCGAGGCCGTGCACGTGGCCCCCGCCCCGCTCGGCGTGCAGGTCGTCCCCGTGATCGCCGACAGCGTGCCGTTCACCGGCCCCGTCACCACGCTGAAGGTCAAGGTTGGGCTGTCGATATCCGACGCCGTCAGCGTGAGGTTCACGGCCGTATTCTGCGCGGTCGTGACCGCATGATTGGTCGTGATCGGCGGATCATTCACCGGCGTGACCGTCAGGGTGACCGCCGCCGGTGACGAATTCACCGTGCCGTCGTTGACCAGGAACGTGAAGCCGTCCGACCCGTTGTAGTCGGCCGCCGGCGTGTAGATGACACTGGCGCTCGTCGATGTGAGCGGGGTGACGGCCCCCAGGCTCCCGTGCGTCGGCGGATTGCCGATCCCAAACGTCAGGGCGTCCCCGTTCGGATCGCTCCCGGTCAGGGTGATCGTCACCGGCGTGTCTTCCGCCGTCGACGTGCTCTGTCCGTTGGCCGTCGGCGGATTATTGTTCACCGTCACCGTCACAGTCCCGACTGCCGTCCCTCCGCCCCCGTCGCTGACCGTATAGGTGAAGGTGTCCGACCCTGTATAACCTGCCGTCGGCGAGTAAGTCGCTCCACTGCCGCCAGAGGCCACACCGGATGTCCCATGAGCCGGCGTCGTCACTGCCGTCACGGTCAGCGTATCTCCGTTCGGATCGCTGTCGTTGGCCAGCACGTTAATCGTGTTGTTGACACTATTTTTGGACTCAGTCGCCGTGTCATTGACCGCCACAGGCGGATCATTTGCCACCGTGATCGTCACCGTCGCCGCCGTGGAACTGAGCAACGAGTCGTTGGTCGTAAACGTGAAGCTGTCCGGCCCCGCATAGCCGGTTGTCGGCGTATAGGTCACCGTCGCCGTGCAGGTCGAGCCCGCCCCGCTCGGCGTACAGCTCGGCGTCCCCACCGCCCCCAGGCTCCCGTGCGTCGGCCCCGTCCCCACCGCAAACGTCAGGCTCGGACTATC
>DATIZH010000047.1:0-10812 GCA_035517195.1 Nitrospiria bacterium
TTATTCCGTTTTTTTCAACGTGACGGTGATCATGATCATGTTGTTGTTGATCACGACGTCGTCCCGATAGGGCTCGTAGCCCTCTTTCTTGATCTCCACCTGGTGCGTGCCGCCCTTCAGTTCGATGAAGGTGCGCCCGCGATACTTGCCCGCCGGCCCCATCGATACCCCGTCAACAAACACTTCGGCGTCATCGGGGATGACCAGCGTCCGCAACCCGCCAGCCTGTTCGCCGTTTGGGGTCGCCGAGGGGAGAAGACTGCAGGCGGAGGCTGCAAACAGGCCACAGGACAGGAAGAAGGTCAGAATCAGGCGAGTGACCATCGGTGGCGCCCCTTTCCGTGACGTCAGTGAAAATCGCCACTAGCATAGGGAGCAGGTCGCCGGATGTCAAGCCTGGAACAGAAACGACGGGGCCTCCCGGTCTGTGCGCCGGAAGGCCCCGCAAGAATGGGTGGAACCGGTTACTTGCCTTTGACCACCGTGCACCATGTGCCAACGATACCGAGGATATTGTTGGCGGTGTGGTCAACGGAGGAGACTTCCGTAATCCCGCCCGCAGCTTTCGCCGCGGCAATGCTGGCATCGCCCTGGGCCACCCAGCCGAGGATCGATTGGACGCAGGCTTTCCCTTCTTTTGGCGCCGAGGTGGCCGTGGTCGCCACATCACCGTACTTCACATCGGTGAAGATGATGCCGGCCGCCGGGGTCGCCACGATCTGGCATCCGCTCAGGGCCACGATGCCGACGGTCACGGCGGCGGCCAGGAGCGCGAACGATCTGAACATAGACGATCCTCCTGTTATGGGTTGCGTGATCAAACTGTGGCGCAACGATAACATGACAACCTGATCGTGTCAATCGAAAACCGCCCGCAAGACTTAAAACCGCGCGCCGACGCCGATCGTCGCGCGTTGCAGTAGATCCTGATCGGCAAAGGGAGACGGGACGTAGAACAGCCGGAAGTCCACTCTCAGCATAAGGCGCTGATTCAAGTAGACATCCGCGCCAATGGCGGCCACGCCGGCTCCGGTGACGTCATTCGCGATTCCGCCGTCGGCGGCGTTGAACCATGCCGCTCCGCCGCCGAGGACCAGGTAGAGCACGTTGTCATGAGCGGGATTGACGGAATAGACGAGCCCCGCCGTCGCCGTGGTGACCGACGCCGCCTGCGGCTCGCCGAGCCGGGGCGTGTACCCGCCGTCCACTTCCAGTCCGAGATGCGTCGTGAACTGATGATCGAGCGTGAGACTCGCGACCACGCCCGTCCGTTCCAGTTGGCCGGGTTTCGGAATCAGTTCGACGCCGAAGAGCGAGATTTGCGCCCCGTCATGCTGCCCGCCGCCGGACACGATCAACTCGGTCTCGCCGGGTTGCGGGCCGGCCAACGCGTCGGAGACGGTCCAGCCTAGCGACGACAGAGCGAGGAGGCAGGAGCACCACGGTCGCAGGGCGCGGGGGAGCATGAATTAAAAATAATAGAGCAACGTGACCATCGTCTCATCTTGCGCGTCGCGACGGCTCAAGTCAAGCCGAAGGGCCAGATTCCTGGAGAGCGTCAGATTCTGCTCGAGCGAGGAGCGGAAATCGCTGGAGCGGTCACCAAGCGGGAATGACAGATAGGTGACCGTCAGGTTCGCCTTCCAGCGTCGAGCCAGGTCGGCCAGCACTCCCGCCGTCCCGCCGCCGCCGATTTGATGATCCCGCTCGAAGGCATTGCCGGCGTTGGCGTCCGCTTCGGCGAACGCGTAGAGCACGGCATGGACGAGGAGATCGGTCTCATACGCCGCCCCCGCGCCGGCGTCGACGTTGACGGCGTTGCAGTTGCCGCAGGACTGTTCCTTCACCGCTCCGAAACTGGCGTTGATCGTCCACGACGGCATGGCCGACAGGACGGAAATCGGGGAGAGCGACAGGATGTTGAGCAGCGTGAAGTCCTTGATCCGGTTTCTGCCGGTCGTGTTGTAGTGACGCAGCCGGAGGCCGAGCACCTCGATCTGTGCGGTGGGGAGATAGCCATCGGAATTGTCGAGGAGATCGTGGTAGCCGGCCCGGACGCTGATCTCCTCGAAGAATTCACGATCCTGCAGGCCGGTTGCCACGCCCGTCCTCATTGAATCATGGCCGGTCTCGGGCGGACCTGTTGTTGACGGAGTCACCACCGGCTCGGAGGGAATTTTCAGCTCGCTTCGCGCCGCAAGGAGCGCCTGTTGCCGGGGCGCAAGGCGTTCGTGGAGAGAGGGATCGGCCATCTGCCGGTACTCGACATCGTCCGAGGCCAGATCCAGCAGCGCCGCCTGCCGGCGTGCCGGCAGTTGCGTGAAGGCGTCCGCATGGAGCGGCGCCGTGTCATGGCGCAATTGATCGAAGAGCGGCCGTTCCTCCGGCGGGAGGAGCACAAGCTTGTGCTGGATTTTGTTGAATGCCGACGGGCGGTAGGTGACGGAGGTTACCAGACCCGGCTGCGACGCGATGAGCCGGACCGTGTCGCTCGGAAGCGTCCAGAGTGGAAAGTGATCGGTCAAATGGAGCGACGGGTCAGCGATCTCCAGTAAGGAGAGCAGGTGATACGAGCAATTCTCCTTGAAGTAGTAATAATTGAAATAGGTATTGCCCAGCGCCCAGGCGTGCAGCAGGAGCCGTCTGATCTGCGCCTCGCTGAAATTCAAGTGATATTCCCAGAGATCCCGGTTCTCCATGTCGCTATATTCCTGAATCTTGATGTAATAGGGCGTGGTCGAAAAGAAGCCCTTGAAGCCGCCGGTCATGCCCAGAAGGGCATAGAGGGCGGCGTTGTCGGTGTCGGCGTCCGCGGCGTAGTTGATCACATAGGCCAGGATGCCCGTCTCGGGCGTCTGCCCCTGTTGATCGATCCTCAGGAGCGTGTGGCCGAACATTGATGAGGGATTGTTCAGGTAGGCCGAGGCAAAAATGAAGGTGGCTGACGCGGGATTGATCTCGGCCAGCCAGCGGTCGAGCCGTTCGCACCGCCGTTCGGGCAGACGGGCGGGGTCGAAGGCCAGCTGCTGTTTCAGCCACAGATACCGGTCGGGAAAGGCGCATTGCGCCGGCTGAGCCGTCTTGCCCACCGGTTCATTGGTGAAAAACTTCTCGATCGTGGCCTCCAATTCGGCCCGCGGGTCGGTGTTGCCGTTCGGAGAGAGAAAAAACGCCGCGCCATCGGCCTGGCTCGTGAAGCCGCCCAGCAGATTCGATCGGTAATGGAGCAACAGGCGCCAGTCGCGGCTGGTTGAAAGCTGTTTCAGGCCCGCCCGGGAGACGAGCTCGTCCCGGTAGGCCGCCTGGCCGGGTGGGAGGGTGATCGCCGCCGCCCCGGCGGCAGGCGCTCCGAAACATGCGGTGAAGACAAAAAAGAGAATGGCTAATACGAGGGACGTATTAGCCATTCTTCACACACATTGATCCGGCCTTTGGCGCACGCCAATGGCCGATCACACACTGCCAATCAGCTTGATGCCTGAGCCACCAGGCCGGGATGGGCGGCCAGCTCCTGGTCGAGGGCGGCGAGCATTTCCCGGGCGGTCGTCTGCTCCGACTTGAACAACGTGGAATAGGTCTCCTGCGTCAACGCGAAAAACTCGCTCCTCCGGTCGGCCTTTACGCCGATCAGAGACGCGAACGAGGCGAGATATTCCCCCTGCCCACGGGCCATCTCCTGCCGCAGGTGATCGAGGTTGAGCTCGGCGAAGGCGTTCACTTTTTGCTGATTGCCGGCGAACACCCCGTCATTGGTGCAGCCCGATGTGCCGAACGAGATGCCAAACGTCTGGCTGAAAAACGTGCCGTTCGTCGTGGCGGCAAAGGATTGCTGCATGATGTGGTGCTTGCCGCTGAAATTGGGCTGCCCGAAGAGCATCTTGCCCAGGCCGCAACCGGGCCCCGTGTCGGAGGCGATGTCGGCCAAGGCGGGCGTGGCGATCAAGACGGTGAGGATGACACCCAGCAGGATGCCGTGCGCGGATCTCGTCATGCGTTCCTCCTTGTGAGATGGCGGCGGGCAACAAACAGCAAGCCGTTGATTTCCTTGTAGCATCGTTGTCTTGCCAATGTCAAGAAAAAACCTGACATTCCGGATCGTTATTCGCCAACCGCCCGGATTTCGAACCGGCTTGAAAGGGGTCCGGCTTTACTCAGTCCATTTTGGCGGAGAGAAACATCGCCCGTTCGAGCGCGGCGAAAAATTTCTGATACGTCTCCGGATCTTCAACCGCCCTGAGATTGTATTGCACGCTGACCCGCACCAACGACCGGGTGGTTTCCTTGGGGCGGACGGTGACCGTCATGCGGGTCAGGTCGCGCCGGTATTCGAACGGCCCCCATGTTCTGAAGTTGGTGTCGTTGAAGATGATCAATTCATCGGTCCGGTACGCGTAATACGTGGGATCATTCACCCAGTACCCGCCTGAGGGGTACAGCTTTTTCCCCGACGCCACGCCCAACGCCTCATCGAGCACATCGATGTCAAAATACATGTCCTGCATGACGTCGACGGCCGCTTTCATGATCCGTGGCCTGTCCGTGGTGTCAAAGACCCGGCTTTGAATCGAGCGCAATCTGACCTGGCTCCGCTCCGACATCAGGATCTGGCTCTTGGAGCTCCATTGGAGTTCCGCCCCCCACTGCTGCATGACGCATCCCTGGATAACGACGCACGACGACAGGAGCAGCACGACACGGATCGGGCGGCGGCGGATGAGGGGCGCCCCGGCCATGAATCGCGTGCGGCCTTCCGCGCCGGAGGCTCCCATCTCATTCAGCCGCGTGTCCATGACGGACGGTTGGGTTCAGTGGGTCACAAACAATGACCGTTCAAGCGTGGCGAAAAAGTTCTGGTAGACCTTCGGGTCGTCGATGGGCTTCTTGTTGAACAGCGCATTGATCCGGACCTCGGTCTGGTTGGTTCCCGTGTTCCGCACGATCACCGTGACTTCGACAAAGCCTGAAAAGCCCTCCCCGGCGAACTTGCCGGCGGTGACCAGCCCCATGGGGGCGTTGGCCCGCTCGATGATAAATCCCAGATCCTGCAGCGCGGCCACCACGCCCCTGAGCGCCGTATTGCTGTCCTTGACGTCAAACGTCCGGGTCTGAAAACTCCGCAACTTCATCTGGGCCTCCGACGGCGACAGGAGATCTTCGGGCGGCTTTTGGGGGCCGGCGCACGCCTGCAACGACAAGACGAGGCCGGCGACCATCAGGAGGGAACGGCGGCTCACGCGAGTCTTCGCTCAGATTTGCTGCGCCTCAAGAAAGAGCCCCTTGGACAGTTTGGCGAAAAACTGCCGGTAGATGTCCTGGTCGTTGATCACTTCCATCCATTGCTGGCCGGGGGGGATGTATTGTCTGCCGCTCTCGCCGTCACCCTTCCACACCGTCCGGTAGAACAGAATGCGGACCATGAAACGGGTGGGGGCCTGCTCGTCCCGGTGCGTGGCCAGGACGGCGCCGATCTGCTGATGCAGATCGACGGGCATGAGGATGACCTGCTGGCCGAGCAGACCAAGAGCAAGGATCAGGCCTTGAAGAATTTCCTGGCCCGCCTGCCTGGCGCTTCGCTCCTTGGCCGCGCGCAGCATCCCCACGCCGACGTCGCTTTCTTCGATTTGGAAGCCCAGGTCCTGCAGCACGGCGGCGGAGGCGGAGAGCAATTCTTTCTCATTGGTTGTCTCGAACAGGCGGGTTTGCAGCGCCTTGTTCCTCGCGCTGTCCGGCGACAGCTCAAAAAAACTGGCCGGCGTGGCCGTCTGCACGCACCCCGATAGCAGCAGGCCGGCCATGACCGTCAGCAGCCCCCTCGGCATCCCACCGGAAGGCCCTTTCTTGGGGACGGGTCTAGAATTGAGTGAAATTGTAGGCAAAGTCCCGCACCTTTTTCTCTTCGTCAAACTTGATGATGATCGTCAAGGTTTTTTGCGTCGACGTGCTTTCCGTCTGGCTGCTCGATCCCCCCAGAATGATCAACGTGCCGAAGACCGAATTGGCGGTATCGACCCTGTTCGAGGAGATTTTGTCGTAAATCCAGACTTCGCGGCGCTGTTCATCGGTGGTCACAATGTTGGGCGAGCCCAGCAGGGCGGCGACATCCGACGCCGGCATGCCGACCTTGATCGATCCCTGCACCGTGCCCACGGTCAGGTTGGTGGCCTTGGCGTCCGGGCCGGCGTTCATGGGGTGCTTGTAGCAGGCGGACACCGTCACGGCGCAGAGCGCAAGGGGCCAGATGATGTAGGACTTCACTGCCATGGAAAACCCTCCTCAGGTGTTCGAACCCACGATGCCGCGCCGCCCCGCACTCGGGCAGGCGGGCGTCCGTCGTACGGCTCATTGTAATACATCATTGTTCAAGAAACCAGAATCGCGCCGCCGGTTGAAGACGGCTTGTCAATTGCTGTCGGTGGGCGTATGATGGCCCCGCAATCCCCACAACTGATGGGCCCACAACCGATGAGAAGGAGGAGACGATGGCCACCTATATCATGCTCAGCACGCTCACCGATGAAGGGCGCAAGACGGTCAAGGAGAATCCCGGCCGGATCAAGCAGGTGAACAAGGAGATCGAGTCGATGGGCGCGAAGGTGCTTGCCCAATACGCCGTCCTGGGGCCGTATGACTTTGTCAATGTCGTCGAGGCGAAGGACAACCAGACAATCGCCAAGATCTCGATGGAGCTCGGCTCGCGTGGCACGGTCCATTTCCTCACGATGCCGGCGATCGCGATCGACCAGTTCATCGGCGCGTTGAAATAACCGCGGGGCCTTCCCATGCGGGTCCTGTTGCAGTGTGCGGTGATCGTGACCGCATGGGCGACAGCGGCGCAGGCCGCGGATCAACTCCTCGGCCAATGGGAGGCAAGAGCGCCGGCCCCTACCAAGCGGACTGAGGTGGCCGCCGCCGCGCTCGGCTCGGCGATCTATCTAGTTGGCGGCTTCGGACGACTGGGCGCGACCAGCCGACTCGAAGCCTACGATACCGTGACCGATCGATGGTCAACGAGAACCCCCATACCCGCCTCGCTTCATCATGTCGGGATCGGGGTGAGCGGCGGCAAGCTCTATGTGATCGGCGGCTTCAGCGGCACCTTCTCCTGGGTGCCGGTCAATACTGTTTATGAGTATGATCCGGCGGCCGACCGATGGCGCTTGAGGGCGCCAATGCCAACGGCGAGGGGAGCGCTGGCTGTCGGTGTGCATGACGGCCGACTCTACGCGGTCGGCGGGTTGGGGGAAAAGGGGAATACAGGAGCGCTGGAAGCCTACGACCCTTCCTCCGACCGCTGGACGACTCTTCCCCCGCTTCCGACCCCGCGGGATCATCTTGGCGCGGCCGTGATCGGAGACCGGTTGATCACCGCGGGCGGGCGGTTTCACTCGTCCTATGAAAAGAATCTGTCCGTCACCGAGCTTTTTGATTTTCGCTCGGGGACATGGAGGAGTGGCAGTCCGCTCCCCACGCCGCGCAGCGGCGTCGCGTCGGCCGTCTTGAACGGCCGGATGCTCGTCATCGGCGGCGAGGCGCCGGCCGGGACCTTTCACGAAAACGAGGCGTATGATCCCGTCGCCGATCGATGGATGACGCTGGTCCCGATGCCGACGGCGCGCCACGGTTTGGGTGCGGCAGCGATCGGCGATCGGGTCTATGTGATGGACGGCGGCCCCCGGCCCGGCGGGTCGTTCAGTGATGCGAATGAGGTGTTTGTGTGGAATCTTTCTTGACAAAGAGTATCCGACCGCTTTAAAATTTGATCATTAATTCCGCCAGGGGTGTCCCGAAAGGGACTGAGAGCGCCGGCGAAGTTGAGGCTGGAGCAACCCGTGGAACCTGATCTGGATCATGCCAGCGAAGGGACGCGGACAAATACAAAAGCCGCCCCTTTTCTCTGGGGCGGCTTTTGTATTTGCACCGAGTTGCAGACGAGGTGCCGCTGATTTTGTAGTAAGCGTACCCTGAATCGTCTGATATCCATTTAATCAATGATTCGGAGTAAAGAGAGGAAGGTGACGGTCATGGCAACAGGCACCAACGGCGCAGGCAACGGAAACGGTTCAGGACCCACACGGCTGGCAACACCATTGTCCGCCGCGTCACGCAAAATTTATATCGAAGGCCGGCAGCCCGGCGTCCGCGTCCCGATGCGCGAGATCAGCCTGATGCCGACCCAGATGAGAAAAAACGGCTTGGCGGTGTCCATTGAAGAGAACCCGGTCGTCACGGTCTACGATCCCTCCGGCCCCTATACCGATCCGTCCGCGACAATCGATCTAATGAAGGGCCTGCCGCAGAGCCGCCTCTCCTGGCTGGAGGAACGGGGCGACGTGGAGCAACTCTTTGACGTCAGTTCCGAGTTCGGCCGACAACGGGCCGCTGATTCTTCCTTGGATGCGCTCCGGTTCCAGCACATTCGCAAGCCGCTGCGGGCCAAATCGGGCCGCAATGTCTCTCAGATGCATTACGCCCGGAAGGGTGTCATCACGCCGGAGATGGAGTTCATCGCCATCCGCGAGAACCAGACCCGCGCCATGCTGCACGATGAAATGAGGACAAATGGAAGGGGCACGGCCCAGCATCCCGGCCAGGCGTGGGGCGCGAGCATCCCGTCCGAGATCACGCCGGAATTCGTGCGGGATGAAGTCGCCCGCGGCCGGGCCATCATCCCGGCCAACATCAACCATCTCGAGCTGGAGCCGATGATCATCGGCCGGAATTTCCTCGTCAAGATCAACGCCAACATCGGCAACTCCGCCGTCGCCTCATCGATCGAGGAGGAGGTGGAGAAGATGGTCTGGGCGATCCGGTGGGGCTCCGACACGGTGATGGATCTTTCGACGGGCAAGAACATTCACGAAACCCGCGAATGGATCATCAGGAACTCGCCGGTGCCGATCGGCACGGTGCCGATCTATCAGGCGCTGGAGAAGGTCAACGGCAAGGCCGAAGAATTGACCTGGGAGCTGTTCCGCGACACGCTCATCGAGCAGGCGGAGCAGGGGGTCGATTACTTCACGATCCATGCCGGCGTGCTCCTGCGCTACGTGCCGCTGACGGCCAAGCGGCTCACCGGCATCGTTTCCCGCGGCGGCTCGATCATGGCCAAGTGGTGCCTGGCGCATCATCAGGAGAGCTTTCTCTATACCCACTTTGAAGAGATCTGCGAGATCATGAAGGCCTACGACGTCTCGTTCAGCCTCGGCGACGGCCTGCGGCCCGGCTCGATCGCGGATGCGAACGATGCCGCCCAGTTCGGCGAGCTGGAGACGCTGGGCGAGCTGACCCGGATCGCCTGGCGGCACGAAGTCCAGACGATGATCGAGGGGCCCGGCCACGTCCCGATGCATCTCATTAAGGAAAACATGGACAAGCAGCTCGCCGAGTGTGACGAAGCGCCCTTCTACACGCTGGGGCCGCTGACGACTGACATCGCCCCCGGCTACGACCACATCACCTCGGCGATCGGCGCCGCGATGATCGGCTGGTACGGCTGTGCGATGCTCTGCTACGTGACGCCGAAAGAGCATCTGGGGCTGCCGAATAAAGAAGATGTCAAAGCGGGCGTGATCGCGTACAAGATCGCCGCCCATGCGGCCGATCTGGCCAAGGGCCATCCCGGCGCGCAGGCGTGGGACAACGCGCTCTCGAAGGCGCGGTTCGAGTTTCGATGGGAGGATCAGTTCAACCTCTCGCTCGATCCGGACACGGCGCGGGCCTATCACGACGCCACGCTGCCGGCCGAGGGGGCGAAGGTCGCCCACTTCTGCTCGATGTGCGGGCCCCACTTCTGCTCGATGAAGATCACGGAGGATGTCCGCGCCTATGCCGCCGAGAAGCGGGTCGGGGAGGATGTCGCGTTGAAGGTCGGGATGCAGGAGAAGGCGGAGGAGTTCAAGAAAACAGGTCTGAAAATCTACCAGTAAGACTGGATCTCTCATGGCTCAAGAACCTAAAAAACAAAGAGAAATAGCAGGCCTCAGCGAGGCGGCCATCACGCGGCAGATCGCCCGCAGCTTCTATCAGCAGTTCGACCAGCTGATCGAGAGCGATGTAATCATCATCGGGGCGGGACCGTCGGGTCTGGTCTGCGCGGCCGAGCTGGCCAGGCAGGGATACAACGTCGTCATCACAGAGCAGATGGCCCATCTCGGCGGCGGCTTCTGGTCGGGCGGCTATCTCATGACCAAGGCGGCGATCGCCGCGCCGGCGCAGGAGCTGCTGCTGAAGCTGGGCGTGGAGTGCGAGCAGAAGGCGAAGGACCTGTTTATCGTGGAAGCGCCCCACGCCTGCGCCAAGCTGATCGGCGCGGCATACGATGCCGGCGCCCATGTGCTGAATCTCACCAAGGTAGTCGATCTGATCGTCAGGGGGAAGGAGCCGAAGGTCGAGGGGGTGGTGGTCAACTGGTGGCCGGTTGAAGCGATGGGGCATGATACCGTCCATGTTGATCCGATCGCATTGGAATCGAAGATCGTTGTGGACGCCACCGGTCACGACGCCGTCGCCCTCCAGTATCTGGCGAAGAGGAAGCTCTGCGAGCCCGTGCCCGGCAATGGCGCCATGTGGGTGGAGGAGTCGGAAGAGCAGGTGATGCAGCGGACCGGCGAGGTTTTTCCCAATCTCTTTGTGATTGGTCTGGCTGTCGCCGCTGCCTATGGCACGCCCCGGATGGGCCCCGCCTTCGGATCGATGTTGCTCTCCGGCGTCAAAGGCGCCAAGATGGTTGCGGCTAAGCTGGCCGCCATGAAAGCTGCAGAACCAAAAGACTGATGGGCCTTCGACGGAGCCGGTTCGTCGGCACAGTCGACT
>DATIZH010000048.1:0-1153 GCA_035517195.1 Nitrospiria bacterium
GGAATAGCCCGTCGCCATGGGGACCATCCCGATGATCATGGCCGAAGCGGTCATGAGCACTGGGCGGAGACGGGTCTTCCCGGCTTCGATCGCGGCCCGCAGCGCGTCGCCATGTTCTTGGAGCCGCTCGCGCGCATAGGACACGACGAGGATCGCATTGGCGGTCCCCGTGCCCATGGTCATGATGGCGCCCGTGAGCGCGGGCTCCGACAGCCGCGTATGGGTCAGGAACAACGACCACGCGATGCCGGCCAACGCGCCGGGCAAGGCGGTGATGATGATGAAGGGATCGAGCCAGGATTGGAAGTTGACGACGATCAACAGATAGACCAACACGATCGCGGCGAGCAGCCCGAAGATCAGCTCGAAATAGGCGTCGTGCATCAGGGAGGCCTGCCCATGGATTTCGACCTCCGCGCTGCGGGGCTTCTCGTGCTCCAGACTCTTGGCGATCTGCTCCACATCCGCCAGCACGCCGCCCAGGTCGCGCCCTTCGGCCGAGACATAGACGTCGAACAGCGGCATGATGTTCCCGTGCGTGACCACGCCCGGCGTGCCCTCCGCGGAGAGGCTAGCTAAATTGCCGAGCAGCTGCACCTCATTCTTCGACACACTGTACGAGGCATCCACCGGAACCGTCCTGAGACTATTGAGGCTGTTGATCTGCGGCTGCGGCGTATAGACATTGATCGGGTACGACATGCCGGTCCTGGGATCGAGCCAATAGATCTGGTCGACCTGTTGGCTGCCGGCCGTCGTCATGAGCAGATTGTCGGCGATGTCCTTCAGGGTCCGGTTGACCTCGAGGCCGAACGTGCGGTTGCCTTCGACCATGAGGGTCGGCGTGCGCATCGTTTGTTGGATCACCACGTCCACGGCGCCGGGGATCTCGCGAAACTTGCCCACCAATTTGCGGGCGAACTCGTAGTTGGGGTACATATCCGGGCCGTTGATTTGCACGTCGATCGGCGCCGGGGCACCGAAATTGAGAATTTTGGCCGTCAGGTCAGAGGGCTGGAACGTGAATTCGGTACCCGGGTAGCGCTCCGTCAAGCCCTTGCGGAGCACGCGCCGAAACTCCCAGACCGGCGACTTTTCATTCTCCAAGAGGATCGTCAGATCACAATCCTGAGAACCGATCGTCGGCGTCGGA
>DATIZH010000049.1:0-1181 GCA_035517195.1 Nitrospiria bacterium
GGCCTGATGACGATCGCGCGGAGCTGGTTCGGTCCGGGCGTGGGCGAACCGCTGCTGCCACCGCCGCCGCATCCGGCAACAGTACCGACGAGGCAAAACAGCAGTAGGGCCAGCCCGGCATGATGAATCGGGGACCCGAGCCGCTTGGCCATACGATGGGGCCAGAGATCTCTGGCAGCAGCTGTCACGAAAAGTCTCCGACGAGCCCGTGGGCTACTGGGGCATCTTATAACAAGAGGATCGTTTTACTTGAATAGCTAGGCCGGACGGGAGTTGTGTACACAATCCAAGGCTACTCATCCTACAGTTTGACATATTTCAATTCGATTTGTTACGGTGCGCGACACGCTGTGAGTCTACAGGGGGGCATCATGCGGCTGAACCATCCTTCGCACACCGGCTCCATCCTAATCGGCTTGATGATCATCGCCGGCCTGGCGGCGTGCACCGGGTCAACCGGCGCTCCGGTGATCGGGCCGCAGACCGGGAACGTAACGGAATACGCGCTCAACAGCGACCCCTCGACCCCGAGCCGCCCTCTGGGCGTAGCCGTAGGCCCCGACCGAAATATCTGGTTTACGGAATTCGATGCGGACGGTATCGGAGTTTTGAACCTTTCGACGCTGGCCGTCACTCACTACCCGCTCCCGTCTGCCGGCAGCAATCCGACCCATCTCGCGATGGGGCCGGACGGGCGGCTGTGGTTCACAGAGACCGGGCCGATGGATCCCGACCCAACTGACACTGGTCCGAACAATCTCGGACAGATCACTTCGGCCGGTGAGATAAGCGAAATTCAGCTCCCGGTCGATGATAGCGATCCGACCGGCATCACGCTGGGACCCGACGGGAATATCTGGTTTACGGAAGCCGCCACTGGAGACGTCCGTCGATCCACCGCTGAAGGCTCGATTTCGGATCCGATCGGTACCACTACCGCGAACAGCATGCCCGGCGCGATCATGACCGGGCCGGACGCGAACCTGTGGTTCACCGAATCCTCGAGCGGAATCATCGGGCAGACCGCACTGTCCGGCACTCTGACCGAGTTTCCCTTGCCTGATTCGGGTAGCTCGCCAACCGAGATAACCATCGGCAATGATGGAAACCTCTGGTTCAGCGAGAGCCAGAGCAGCAAGATCGGTCGCATCACAACCCTCGGAGCCATCACCGAGTTCAAC
>DATIZH010000050.1:0-27381 GCA_035517195.1 Nitrospiria bacterium
TTTTCTGCGCGGCGGCCACCTTGTCGATCATCATCCGCGTCTCGATCAAATCGGCCTGAGACGCGCAGCCGCATATCACGACGGCCGCAAGGCTGACCGCTGTGAAGGTTCCCGTTCGTCGCCAGCGCACCGCCTGTCCGCTCCTATCCCTTCGCCGCCGCCTCGGCAAATTGTCCCCGCCGGTTCAGGTGCCAGCATGATTCCTTGTGTTCCGTGCAGACGGGCCGCTCCTCCCCGTAGCTGATGGTGCTGAGCCGGACGGCAGAGACGCCCAGCGCGATCAAATACCGTTTGATGGAGTCCGCTCGGCGCTGCCCCAATGCCATGTTGTACTCGTTGGTGCCCCGTTCGTCGCAGTGGCCCTCGATCTGCACCTTGACCGCCGTGTTGGTCGACAGCCATTTGGCGTCCTCCTGCAGCACCGGCTTCATATCGTCTCGGATATTCGACTTGTCGAAATCGAAATAGACCGTTTTCATCGAGGCGATGATTTTGCCCGCGCCGACGATCTCCTGTTCCTGGACCGTGGGCGTTTCGATGGACGGCGATTCCGGCGCCTTGGGCGCCGGCGGCGGCGTGGACGGCGACGACGGTGCGACTTCGGCCGTCTTGGTGGGCTGCTTCGGGCAGCCGGTCAACAACCACGCGCTCGCCACCAGTCCGAGCGCAACAAGGGTGGACACGTGCCAACCTGTCTGTCGCATGCTGTTCCTCCTGATTGCTTGTCCCGGCATCGCCCCCCCTCCGCCATGCCGCTCCGGTGAAGATGATTTCACGTGAACTATAGCTCAACCCGGGCCGATTCGCAACGTCTGGATTTCGCGCCGGCCCGCCGGCCCGTGCTATCGAGGCGACCAGGAGGGCATGATCCGGTTGTCCGTGCCCTGCGTGACCGGTTCGAGGCCCGTGCCGTCCTTTTCAATCAGATAGAGTTGATACGGTCCGCCCCGATTCGAGGTGAAGATCAGCAGACGGCCGTTCGGCGACCAGGTGGGCGATTCGTCGTTCCACGTGCCGTCGGCGGTGAGGATGCCGCCGGCGCCGCCGTCGGGGCTGATCAGGCAAAGGCGCATCCACCCGTTCCTCCGGCAGGTGTAGGCGATCCAGTCACCCTTCGGCGACCAGGTCGGACTGGTGTTGTAATCGCCCTGATAGGTGAGCCGGCGGACGTTGGAGCCGTCCGCATCCATGATGTAGAGCTGCGGCGTGCCGCCGCGGTCGGAGACGAACACCAGCTGCCGGCCGGTCGGCGACCAGGACGGCGACAGATTATCCCCCAGTCCAAAGGTCAACTGCTGGATCTTCTTGCCCGACCGGTCGAACAACATCACCTCGAGATTATCGAGATGGTAGTTGGTCGCCAGCGCCATCGACGTGCCGTCAGGAGACCAGACCGGCGACAGATTCAGACCGGGGAAGGTGATCAGCTTCCAGCGGCGGTTCTGCACGACGTCGATGCCGCAGATGTCTGGATTGCCGTACTGGTAGCAGAGATAGGTGATCCATTTGCCGTCCGGCGTCCAGTGGGGGGACAGGGAGAGCGAGCGATTCCCCGTGATCCGCTGCGGGTGATAGCCGTCGTAATCCATCAGCCAGAGCTCCTTCTGGCCGGTTTGATCGGACACATAGACGATCCGGCTCTGTGCGATGCCCCGCTCGCCGGTCAATTGCGAGACGATATCGTCGGCGAAACGGTGCGCGATGTAGCGCGCGTAGTCCGCCTTGCCCAGGTACCGTTTGACCAGCATCTGCCGGCCGCTGGCCACATCGAAGAGCCGTCCCTCCAGAACGACGTCATCCTTCTCAATGGTCACCCGTCCCCACACCGCGCCCTTCGCCCCGGTCGTCTTGAGCTGTTGCAACGCCTGGGCGGACGGCGGTGTCGTCTCGCTGGCCGACGCCGCGGGACTCACGGTGAAGAAGCTGGAGCGTCTCAAATCGTCGGAAAGCACCTGTTCGATCTGGCCGGGCAGGACGGCCGCCACCCCCGTGCCTGTGACCGGAAAGAGCGCAAGGGCCATTTTTTCCGCCTCGCTCTTGGTGATGTTCAGAAAGACTTCCGGTTCGTCGGCCCACGCGGCCGTTCGTGCCGCCGGCCCGCCCCAGACGGCCGCCGCGAGCACCGCCAAGATCGCAATCCGGATTGGCGCGCAAGACATCACGGCGAGGCCTGCAGCGTGAAGGGGGCGTGCACGCGCAGCGTCGAACTGGTCAATGTGCGCGGCAGCGGCGGCAGCGGCGCGGCCAGCATCACCGCCCGCAACGCCGCCTGGTCGAAATAAAAATTGCCCGAGCTGGTCTCCAGCGACACGTTGCTGACCGTCCCGTCCCGGTTGATCGTAAAGACCACCACCGCCTGCACCGGGCCTTGCGCCGAGACGGAGGGCGGCGTCCACTGTCCCTCAAGCTTGTCCTGCAACACCCCGCAGTACAGACTGCAATCGAATTCCGGCGTGTCGATCTTCGGCTGGACCATCAGGGACGGACTTGGCGAGGCCGGCCCCTGCTGGACCGGCGGCGACGGCGGCTGCGGCGGAGGCGTTTCAGGTTTCGGGGCGGGCTCCGGCGCCGGCGGGGGCGGCGTCTTTGACTTTAAGGGAGGCGGAGCTTCCGCCTTGTGAGGAAGCGGAGGAGCGGCCTTGGGTTTGGCCGGCGCCTTGGCCTTCGGCTTGGGCGGCGCAGGCTTCAGCGGCGGCTGGACGCGAGGCGGCGCAGCAGGCGGCTGCATCGACGGAGGGGCCGATTGAGGAGGCGCCTCCACCAGGCGGACATGATAGACGGAAGGCCGCAACAGACGCCGCCCCAGGCGCAAGGTCGGCACAACAATCAAGACAATCATCAGCAGATGAAACCAGACGGAGATCAGGAACGCCCGCTTCATGATCCGCCGGTCGTCATGGACTCCTTCTGTCGGGCTCGGTCACCATCCCGAGCTTGTCGATGCCGGCCTGCTTGACCGCATCCATCACATGAACGACCGTGCCGTACGGGATACCCTGATCGGCCCGCAGATAGATCGTCACGTTGGGGTTCCGGTCGTGCAGCCGCTTCATGGCCGACTCCAGTTGATCCTCGCCGACCTCGTTTTTGTCGACGTAGATTTTATGCTCCTTGGTCACGCTGACCACCACCCGCTCGTCCGGTTTGATCGTATTCGAAGCCGATGCCGGGAGGTTGATGTCAATGCCGCGGTAGAGCAGCGGCGCCGTGATCATGAAGATGATCAGCAGCACCAGGACGACGTCCACCAGCGGCACGACGTTGATCTCCGACATGAACCGGCGGGATCCCGACGACGAATCGAGCACGGGGCCTCAGCCTTTCGCGGCGCCCGCGCGCGCCGGACGCGTCAACCGTTCGACCGCCTCGGCGGCGAACGATTCCAGATGCGTGTTCAGCCGCCGCAGCCGGCTTAGGTAATAATTGTAGGCCACCACGGCCGGGATCGCCGCGAACAAACCGGCCGCCGTGGCGACGAGCGCTTCGGCGATGCCCGGCGCGACGGCGGCAATGCTGGCCGTGCCCATCCGGCTGATCGACTGGAATGAATCGATGATGCCCAGCACCGTCCCGAACAGTCCGATAAAGGGGGCCACATTGCCCGTCGTCGCCAGAAAGGGCAAATACTCCTCGTGGCGGCTCACTTCCATTTCGATCGACCGCCGGAACCGCACCTCCAGCGCATGGAGATCGTCGTGACCAGGCTCGACCGTCGGCGGCGGCTTGGTGGCCTCGATCCAGACGATCGCCATCGGGCTGGTGGAGTGACGTTCGGCCGCGCGGCGGACCGCCTCGCCGTCGGCGAGGGAAAACAAACCGATAAACTGCCGGTTCTGCCGGCTGGACTGGCGGAAGACGTTCCATTTGTAAAAAATGACCGCCCAGGAAATGACCGACAACCCCAGCAGAATGACCAGCACAACCTTCGTCACCGGGCTCGCGCCCAGAATCAGCGAGATGACTTGGCTGCTCATCGACCGGAGGCGCGATGCATGGCTGGGAGGAGTGGCACGCGCATCAGCGGAGGGAGTGGCGGGGCCGGCGGGGCTCGAACCCGTGACCTCCGGCGTGACAGGCCGGCGTTCTAACCAGCTGAACTACGGCCCCGCACAATGTTGCCTCGCAAAATTGTGTCCCAAACCATCCGCGAAGACGGTGAGGGACGCTGATGTAACCTTCATCCATTATGTATGATCGCTGCACATCATCGCCCCGCCTCCCGCACCCTGGGATTCGGCCCGCCCTTCGCCTCCGCCAAAGGGCATGGGCGGAAGGCGGTTCGAACGCCTGACCTCCTCGGTGTAAGCGAGGCGCTCTACCGGCTGAGCTATCCGCCCGGCGACAGAATCAGACCGTGACTGCTCGGAGCGTGCGCGCCGTTCCGCTTGCGCCGTCACGATGAATTGTGTAGGATAGTAGCAACATCACGTCGAGCTTGTCAATCATCCCGCGTCCATTTCACATGCGTCCGCTCGCAACCGGCGCGACGGTGTCGCTGCTGATGGTCTTCTGCGGCTTCGCGCCGGCCGCGTGCAGCCGCGCGCATCCGCCCGAACCGGCGGCGGCTTCGAAGCCCGCGCCGCCGGCGGCCTCGCCCCGCCCGCGCTTCACCAACTTTGAAACCGGCGGCAACGTGAAGGCGCTCGCGCTGGACGGCCCCAATCTGTGGCTCGGCCTGCCGAACGGCCTGATCAGGTACGACACGCGCACCTCGGACACGCATGAGGTCATCACCTCGCGCAGCACCCGCAGCGGCCTACTCAGCGACGGGATCTACATGATCTATCTTGACGGCGCCGGAAACAAATGGATCGGCACCTACGGCGGCGGCCTCATGCGGTACGACAACCGCCAATGGACGGCCTTTACGCCCTTCGGCTTCGGCTCCCCGCTCACCTACGGGGCCGCGTGGAAGCCGCTGAAGAGTGGCACGGGGATCGCCGATCTGTGGGTCTACGACATGGCGGTCGATCATCAGGGCGTCTCCTGGATCGCGACGTGGAAAGGCGCCACGCGCTACGACGGCAAAACGTTTCAGACCTTCACCGATAAAAACGGCCTCGCCGACAAATGGGTCTACGCCGTGGCCGTCGACCGGGACAACCTGATCTGGTTTGGCACCGAGGGCGGATTGAGCCGCTACAATCCGGCGACGAAAGAGTGGACGAGCTGGACGCATGCCGACGGGCTGGGGCTGAATGTGCCCGATGAGCCGCCGGCCCCGGCAAACGATCCCGGCTACGGCCATCACGGCACGCAACGCAAGAGCAACATGGGGCCCAATCCGAATTACATCCTCGACATTGTCATCGACGCCGACAACGTCAAATGGATCGGCACGTGGGGCGCGGGCTTGAGCCGGTTCGACTCCTCGGCGCCGGCCGGGCTGCAGTGGAAGAGTTTCAGCAAGGCGGACGGCCTCGGGGGCCATTATGTGCACGTCCTGAAATTCGATTCGGCGGGCCGGCTCTGGATCGGCACCAACGGCGGCCTGACGATCTACGATCACGGCCGGTGGACGACCTACACGACCAAAGAGGGACTACTCGACAACAATGTCTTTTCGCTGGCCTTTGGCGAGCACGGCGTGGTCTGGGCGGGGACGTGGAAGGGGCTGAGCAAGTTTGAGCCCCCGCCGCGCATGGCAAGTCGGTAAAAAAGTCTCTGCGTCACCTTCATCCTTACGCTGCTCGCTGGGTGATTTCCGACTACTGATTTGGCTTGGGTCCCAGTCCCTTCTCCACCTCCCACTCCCGTTCCGCCGTCACCACCTGGGACGCGCCGCCGGCGGTCTCGGAGGGGATGTTCACCCGGCCGATAATCCGCTTGGTTCCCGGCGTCGACAACTCGGCGGATACTTCCACGATCCTCACTTCTCCCGCCGCGATCGCGCCCTCCCAGGCCGGTTCGCCGGCCGTTTTCTGCATGCCCTCCGGCAGGATGAGCTCGATCCTTGCGGAGTCGAGCTTCCGGTGGGCCATGACGGCGAACGTCACCACAACACCGCCCCCGACGCTCCGGTTGCCGTCCACGGAAAGATCAAGCGCGACGGACTGTGACTCGGTGAACTGGGGGGCTGTGGGCAATTTGGGCGGTTTGGATGGACCGGTTGCGGGAGGAAAGTTTGGCGACGGCGTTGTCTGTTGGGCGACGGCCGGAACGCCGACAACCACAAGGCAGACACACAGGCACAGCGCCATCCACCCCCGCCTACGTGTCCGCTCGGCCGGCCTCATGGATTCACCCGGCCACCGGACCGTTCCAGCCCGGCCATGTCAACGTCGGTGATCGACGGCACGATCAGATAGGGCTCTCCCCGCTGCCGGCGGTTGCGCAGGCTCCATTCGGACCGATCATTAACCGGCTTGAGTCGCACGCCCCACTCGCCGCCCGTGATCAGCCAGGCGACGCCCGAGCCGGAATCGTCGATCTTCCGAATCGTCGCTCCGCAGACCGGCCGGTCCGGATCGCCGCTCCAGCCGACCACGTCAAACCACTGGCCGGACGGCGCCGACTCATACAGCCGCACGCGTGCGACGACTCGGGGCGGTTCCAGTTCATTGAACCGCCACGAGCCCCCCTCGGCGCAATTATCGTTGGCGTCAATGAGTAACAACATGTCAGCGGTGGCGCGGCTCCGGTTAAAAGACGCTAAACTGAAAATATTTCTTCGGATTCTTTTTCATATCCTCCACCAGGTCGTGAAACGCCGACGACGCCGACTTGAACTCTCCGATCGCCGACGACAGCTCGTCGGTCAGCTGTGTGTTGGTCATCAGCTGGCCCGCCACGCCCTCGCCTTTTTCCACCCCGCTCAGGAGCCGGTCGATTCGCTGTGTCGAAGAGGCCAGATTGTTGTAGACGGTGGGGTCGCTGGCCATTTTGCCGACCGTCCCCTCTCCGTGCCGCAAATCGTTGCCGAGCTGTTCAAACGTCTGAGCGGCATTGTCCATCCGGTCGGCGACTTCAGTGAGCCGCCTGTACAGCGTCGGGTCGTTGATCAATTTGCCCGCCGACCCCTGCCCTTTGTCGATCTGTTGAATGAGCGTCCGGCTGTCGGCCGCCAGCTGCGTCAATTCGTTGTAGAGCGCCGGATCGGTGACCAGCTTGCCGACCGAGCCCTGGCCCTCGGAAATCTTGGTCATCATCGCGTTGAGATTCTTGAGGGCGCGGCTCAATTCGCCCAGCGTCACGGAACTGCCGGAGATGACCTCCTTGATGTCGACTGGCACCACGCCCTCCAGCGGATGATTGGGCGGCAAAGCCGCCGCCTTCGGATCGCCCAGGCCGATTTCCACGTAGATGTCGCCCAGCAACCCCTGCGTCCTGATGCTCGCGGTCGAATCGGACCGGATCAGCGTCGCCAGATCCGAGTCGACCACCATCTCCACGTCGATGCCGATCCGCCCGCCCTTGGAGGGAAAGCGGATCTTCTTCACATAGCCCGCCTCGACCCCGCCCAGCCAGACCGGTGCGCCGGTCCGCAGGCCGCGGACGTCGCTGAACAGCGCGTGGAGCGCGACCTTGGGCCGCAGCAATTCGTTCAAATACCCATAGGAGACCACGGCCGCGGCGACGATCCCGACGCTGACGATCACCACCAGCCCGACCTTCAATTCCGACCATCGAATATTCGTGCTTCGCTGCATGAGAATTCCTCCGCTCGCGCTCCGCGCTCGCTCAAGTCGGGGGAGTGATGCTCACACTCCCCCGCACCCCCATCGCCGTACGCGTTTATCTCGTCACCCGACCCCAACTGTATCCTTTTGCTCCGCCCGCGCTCCACGCTCGCTTAAGTCAGGGGGGGAGATGCTCCTCTCCCCCCTGACAATCCCCCATCGTCCATACGCATCATCGATCCAAACATTACGCCCCTGGTATGGCGTTGTCTGTTCCGCCGCTTTTCCCGCTCTCATCACCCGATCGCGCTCACTTGCATCACCGGTTTCTCTCCCCGCCCCTTCATCCGCTCCTTCTCCACTAATCCCTCATCCGCTTTCTCCTTATTAATCCGCTTTACACAAGAAATCCCCTGACGCGCTCGTCCTTGCACTGACGCAGCTCCTCCGCGGTGCCTTCGAACACCACCTCCCCCTCATGAATCGCCAGAAATCGGTCGCCGACCCTGAAGGCGTCGGCCATCTGGTGGGTCACCATGACCGACGTCACCCCCTGCGCGTCGCGCAACCGCCGGATCAAATCGCAAATGGTCCGGGCCGTCATCGGATCGAGGCCCGTGGTCGGCTCGTCGTAGAGCATCATTCTGGCATCGACGGCCGCCAGGGCGCGCATGATCGCCACGCGCCGCCGCATCCCGCCGCTCAACTCGTCGGGCATCATGTCAATCGCCTCCTCCAGCCCCACGAACCCGAGCAGATGGCGCACGCGATCCTCGATCTCCGGCTCGCTGAGATCCCCTTCCTCAAAGAGCCGGTACCCGACGTTCTCCCCCACCGTCATCGAATCGAACAGGGCCCCCTCCTGAAACACCATGCCGATCTTCCGCCGGAGGGCGATCAGTTCCTCTTCGTCGAGCTCCGAGATCTCCTGACCCTCGATGAAGATCCGGCCCGCGGACGGCTTGAGCAGCCCCAGGATCAGCCGCAGGATCGTCGTCTTGCCCGAGCCGCTCGCGCCGATGATGACTTTGGTTTCGCGGGACGCCACCCGGAAGGTGACCTCCTTCAGCACCACTTGATTCTCGTACGAGCAGGTCACCTGCTCGAAGGCGATCATGTCCCCGGTCATGCCGACCATCCAAACAGCCCCACCAGCAGCTTGGTCAGCAGGAAATTGGCCACGAGAATCATCACCGAGGAGAACACGACCGCACGAGTGGTTGATGCGCCGATCCCCTTGGTGCCGCCGGCCGTCCGCAGACCGTGATCGCACCCGACGATCGCAATGATGAAGCCGAACAGGAACGGTTTCACCAGCGCCCCGACCACGTTTTGGAAGATGACGGCCTGCCCCACTTCGGACCAGTAGATCGGCGCGCCCATTCGGCTGACGAAGAAGGAGATGAAAAAGCCGCCCAGGACGCCCATCGCGTCACTGATGATCGTGAGAATCGGGAGCATCACCACCACGGCGACGATGCGCGGCAGCACCAGCCGCTTGACCGGATCGGTGCCCAGCACGCGCATGGCGTCGATCTGCTGGGTCACCCGCATTGCCCCCAGCTCGGCCGTAATGCCGGAGCAGACCCGTCCCGCCACCATGAGGCCCGTCAGCACCGGACCGAGCTCGCGCAGAATGCTGACCGTAATCGCCCTACCGAGATAGCTTTTGGCGCCGAAGGAGGCCAGTTCGACCGAGAATTGCATCGCCAACGCCATGCCGGCAAAGAGCCCCGTCAGAATCACGATGCCCAGCGAGCCGACGCCGAGCAGATCCATCTGCTCGATCATCTCCTTGCCGTACCACGGCCGCTGAAACAGCGCCGCGCCCGTCCGCCCCGCGAGCCGCGACAGCGACTGAACCTCGTCGACCCAGCCTTTGATCCGCTCAGCGGGCGTCACAATCCGCTCGCGGCCGGAAGCCGCTCACTCAGGCGGGGGGACCGGCCTGCCGGCAACCAGGAATGCTCCTCCCCGGTCAATTCTTGTGGGGATCGTGCGGAGGCGATACACCTCCTCCACGCCCCCATACCCCGGCTCTCGCCGTACGCACGATTGGTCATTGCCGGCACGTGGGCCTGTTCATAAACCCAGCGACTCGCCCATCCGGACGACCATCAGCCGCGGTTCGGTCATCGACTCCATCGCGTACCGGACACCCTCCCTCCCCAGACCGGACTCCTTCGCCCCCCCATAGGGCATCTGGTCGACGCGGAACATCGGGTAGTCGTTGACGATCACGCCGCCGACATCCAGTCGGCCCCACGCACGCAGCACGTCGTCGAGACGCCGCGTGAAGACGCTCGCCTGCAACCCATACGGTGACGCGTTGACGGCGTCAACCGCCTCGTGAAACGCGCGGTACCGGCTGATCACCACCACCGGACCGAACACTTCCTCGCAGACGACCTTCATGCGGGGGGAGACGTCGGCCAGCACGACGGGCGACAGCACATTGCCGCGTCGCGTTCCCGCCAGCAGCAAGGTCGCCCCTTGGCCGACCGCTTCCTTCACCCAGCCCTCCACCCGGTCCGCCGCCGCCTGATCGATCATCGGGCCGACGACCGTCGCCGGATCGGCCGGATCGCCGACGGGCAGCTGTTTGACCGCCGCCAGAAACCGGTCCAGAAACCGGTCATGGATTGCCTCATGGACGTAGACGCGTTGGGTCGATATGCAGACCTGCCCGGCGTAGGCAAACGCGCCGACCGCCAGCCGCGCCGCTGCGGACTCATACTCCGCGTCGTCCTGCACAATGGCCGCGGCGTTGCCGCCCAGCTCCAGCACCACGCGTTTTTTGCCAGCCTGGTTTTTCAGCGCCCAGCCGACCCGCGCGCTGCCGGTGAAACTGAGCAATGACAACCGGTCATCCGTCACCAGCTTCGCGGCCACATCGACGGGGCAGGGCACCACGTTGACCAGCCCCGGCGGCGCGCCGGCCTCTTGAATGATCCGCCCCAACCGCAACGACGTCAACGGCGCCTGCGGCGGCGGCTTGAGCACGACCGGCGCGCCGACCGCCAAGGCCGGAGCGACTTTGTGTGCGACCAGATTGAGGGGAAAATTGAAGGGGGAGATCGCCGCTATCGGTCCGACCGGCAGGCGCGCCGTCATCGCCAGATAGCCCTCCCCGACCGGCGTCGAGTCGAGCGGCGGCAGTTCGCCGGCCAGCCGTTTGGCCTCCTCCGACGCGACCGTGAAAGTCCAGACCGCGCGGTCGACTTCGGCCTCGGCGTATCGGATCGGCTTGCCCGCCTCGGCGGTCATCAACCGGGCGAGGTCGTCTCGGGAGCGGCGAAGCCCTTCGGCGACGGCGCTGAGCAGTGCGGCCCTCCGATGGCGCGGCCAACGGCGGCTTTCGGCAAAACAGCGAAGGGACGCCGCGATGGCGCGCTCCAAGTCGGAGGCCGCCGCCTGCGGCGCATGACCGACAATCTCACCGTTGTAGGGATTGCGAATCGGGGTGGTATGGCCGGCGGCCACCCACTCGCCGTCAATCAGCAGCCGATCATCCGTGGAGTTCGTGGCGGTCGCGGCCATCTGCCTCCTCATGCCAGCAGGGCATTATGGGAGAAGCCACCGGGCTTGTCAAGGAGCGGATCATCGAACGCGCGCGGCATAAATCGGCGACAACGCTCGAAGATGCGCGACGTGCTGCGCGATGAGCGGCACGGCGCGGTCAACCTCCTCCTGCGTGTTTCCACGCCACAGGCTGAACACCACCGCGCCCTGCGCCAGGGCCTGCTCAAACCCCAACGCCAGCAAGGCGGGCGAGGCCCTCCACGCCGTCCGTTCCCGGCAGGTCACCCCGGCCGCGGCGGCGATGCCGTCACGGCTGAGCGCCATAACCAATGCCTCCCCCTCGACAAATTCCACCACTAGGCTCAGGTGGCCTGGCAGCCGCTCCGTCGGATGGCCGGTCATCTGGCAGCCGTCGAGGGTCATCAGGAGACCGTCGCGCAGCCGCGCCATGAGTGGTTCCACACGTGATGCCATCGAGGACAGCTCGGCGCGGGTCAGTTCTGCCGCCACCCCCATCCCGACGATGCCGGGGACATTCTCCAGACCGGCCCGTCGGCCTCGTTCCTGTGTGCCGCCATGGATCAACGGCTCCAGACGGATTCCGCGCCGCACGATCAGCGCGCCGACGCCCGAAGGTCCGCCGAGTTGGTTTGAAGACAGGCTCATGGCATCCGCCTGCAGCGAGGCCATGTCAAGCGGGATACGGCCCGCGGCCGCCACGGCGTCGACGTGAAACGGCACGCCCGCTCGGCGGGTGAGGGAGCCAAGCTCCGCAATCGATTGCAGCGTGCCGATCTCGCTGCTCGCGGCCTGAATCGAGACTATCGCCGTCCACGCCGTCAATTCGGATTGCAACCGGGACGGGTCGACGCGCCCTGTTGAATCGACCGGGAGAACGGTCGTGGTGAATCCCTGCGCCTCGAGCGCGCGGCAACTGGCCGTCACGGAGGGATGCTCGACCGCGGACACGATCAGATGGCGGCGGTGTCGCGCCGCGGCGGTGGCGGCCAGGCCCTTGATCGCGAGATTGTTCGCCTCGCTGCCCGACGCGGTGAAAATCACCTCGGCCGGCGCGGCGCCAACCAAGGCGGCCACTTGGCCGCGGGCCCGCTCGACGGCCTCCTTGGGCCGGTCGCCCGCGAGGTGGGGGGAGAGGGGATTTCCCCACGCATCGGTGAGATACGGATGCATCGCGGCGATCGTTTCGGGCCGCGGAGGAACGGCGCTGACCGCATCAAGATAAATCAGGTTCGGCATGGCCCATTCTAGCAGAGGGTTGTCGCCGTCCACAACCCGCTCGTGCATGGTCATTGACAACGATTTCTCGGCGATGATAGCGTGAACGGAACAACACCAATCGCGGCGCCCAGCATCGCCATATTTCAAAGGAGGGATGTCGATGGCCAAGTTCATGGCGTTCATGAACAATCAGACCTACGCACTCATGCGGATCGTGACCGGCTTTCTCTTTCTGTGCCATGGGGGTCAGAAGCTCCTCGGCATTCCGATCGCCGCCCCGCCGGGCATGCCGGGCTTTGTCACGTACATCGCCGGGCCGATCGAGCTGATCGGCGGCGCGCTCGTGATGATCGGCCTGTTCACCCGCTATGCCGCCTTTCTCTGCAGCGGGCTGATGGCCTTCGCGTACTGGATGATGCACGGCACCCAGGCGCTCTTCCCCATCGAGAACAAAGGCGAGCTGGCCGCGCTCTATTGCTTTGTCTTCCTGTTCATTTCTACGCAGGGCGGCAACATGTGGAGCCTGGACGCCGCGCGCGAGAAGCGTTGAGGACGGAGCCGCGCGGCATGGTCGACGTCAAACGCAAACTGGGGTTGATGCTTTCCACGCCGCCCGCGCATCCGAATCTGCCCGTGGTGGCAGGGCTCGCCCGGGCGGCGCTCTCGCGCGGGGACGGCGTCTATCTGTATCTGATCGACGAAGGCGTCCGCGCGCTGGACGACGGGCGGATTCAGGAATTGGCTCGGGCGGGCGTCAAACTGTTCGCCTGCGCCTACGGGGCGCAGAAACACCACCTGCCGACCGACAATCCGCTTGCCACCTATTGCGGACTGGTGGTGCTCGCCGATCTCATCGACGGGTGCGATCGTTTTCTCTCGTTCAACTGATGGCGTCCGCTCCTCTGAGAAAGATCGTGATGGTCATCACCGGTGATCCGCTGACGAGCCATCGGCCGGCCGAGGCGTTGCGCATCGCCCTGGGACTCGACAGCGGAGGGAAGGATCGGCTGACGATCATTCTTCGGGGGCCCGCGGCGCGGCTGCTGACGGAGGAGGTGCAGGAGGCGGTCGACGGGGAGGAGCTGGCCGACCGGTATCTGCCGGTGTTTGAGGAATGGGGCACGACCTTTCTGGTGGATGAATCGGCCGCCGACCATTTGTCAAAGGCGTCGACCGCCTTCCCGCATGGAACGCTGACCGACGCGCAGATCGCCGCCGAACTGGCGGCGACCGACCGGGTCCTCATTTTCTGAGTCCCATGACGCCGCGTCCGAACCGACGTCTGCTGCATCTGCTGATCTCCGCCGAGGCCGGGAGGGCGTTGCCGGTCGTGCTGGAGCAGCAGCGAAGCGGCGTCGGCCGGCCCACGATGGTGCTGGGACCGGCGGTCGCCGATTTGACGATCCCGGCGGGGCTGGATGTCGCCCTATTGGGCAGGGAATTTGACGAACGGGCGTTGCTGGCGTTGATCGATGACGCGGACGTGGTGTGCGTCTGGTAGCGGTCATTCCCGCTCGTCTTCGTATTTCTCATGCCAAGCCATCTGGATGGCCTCAAGCTTCCCTTCTGAAGACCGTTCCGATTTGTCGGCGAAATCAGGCAGGTCGATCACCCACCGGTGCAAATCGGTGAAGCGCACGGTGAGCGGATCGACACCCGGATGGCGCTCCAGCAGCTCCAGGGCAATTTCCTCGGCATCGTCCCAACTCAACGGCATGATGTCACCTCCAGACAGGGTCAAGAAGCCAGGGGCAAGAACCGTGGCCCATTCTCCCTTGACCCTTTCTATTCCGGAATTTCCACCACAACGTCGCCCCGGACAACCGCCTGACAACCGAGGCGAGAGGTCAGTGTCAACCCCTCCGCCATGTCGAGGCGATCCTCCTCGTCGGGCCGCATCGTCGAGAGATGCTCCATCCCCTCCTTGACGACGATGTGGCAGGTGGTGCAGGCGCAGTTGCCCCCGCAATTGTGCTCCAGCCGGATATCGTGCTTCAAGGCGATGTCCAGCACCGATCCCGGCAGGCCGTGGTCGCCGTAGGGATAGTCGGCCTCGTCGACCTCCACCGTCACGTTCATGGGTAGAAAAGTCACTTTGTGGCGGCGGCCCGCGGCCGGCGTTTCTGCGGCGGTCGAGGGTGTGGTGGCGGGCTGGTCCATGATCACTTCGTCCGTTGTTCGGCCACGTCCTGAATCGTGCGGCCCAACAAGACGCCCGCCAGATTGACGGTCGCTTCATCCAGTCGTTTGATCCGCTCTCGGATCTGTTGGGCATCCTCGCCACGGAGCGCGTCGCGCAGGACGGCGGAGGCGGACTCGATCGCCCGGCGCTCCGGTTCCGCCAGCAGGGCACCGGCGTCGGCCAGCGCCTTGTCGGTCGCCCGGAGCACCATCTCCGCCTCGTTGCGAGCTTCGATCAGGCTTCGCCGGGAGAGATCTTCCCTGGCGTGCAGGTACGACTCCTCGACCATGCGCGTCACCTCCTCCTCCGTCAGGCCATGGGACGGCCGGACTTCGATCGACTGAGCCTTGTCGCTCCGGAGCTCCTTGGCGCTGACGGAGAGGATGCCGTTGGCGTCGATCATGAAGGTGACCTCGATTTTCGGCAGTCCGGCCGGCATCGGATCGATCTCTGTGAGCTGGAAACGGGCCAGGCTGCGGTTGTCGGCCACCAGCTCCCGCTCGCCCTGCAGCACGTGGATGTCGACTGTGCGCTGTCCGTCGACTGACGTGGTAAACGTTTCCTTGGCGCTGGTCGGAATGGTCGTGTTGCGGGGAATCAATACGCTCATGACCCCGCCCAGTGTTTCGATCCCCAACGACAGGGGATTGACGTCGAGAAGGAGAAGGTCGCGGGTGCCGCCGGCGAGGATATCGGCCTGCACGGCGGCGCCCAACGCGACCACTTCATCCGGATTCAACTCCGTGTGGGGCCGCCGGCCGAACAGCTCTTCCACGCGCCGTCGGATCAACGGCATGCGGGTCATGCCGCCGACCAGGACCACCTCATCGATCCGATCCGGCCCGATGCCGGCGTCCCGCAAGGCCTGGCGGCAGGGATCCAGCGTTCGTTCGACAATGGGCATGACGAGCGATTCCAGCCGGCTGCGGGTGAGCGGAACCCGATGCGTGGTGCGTTCACCGGGCAGGCCGATCTCCACGACCGTTTGCTCTTCATCGGACAGTGCGCATTTCGCGGCTTCCGCCGCCAGCCGCACGGCCGACCAGCCGCCGGCGCCGGCCGCTTCCAGCCGTTGCGCCCCGCCCAACTGGTCGACCAGCCACTCGGCCACCAGCCGGTCCATGTCGTCGCCGCCGAGGTGCGTGTCGCCGTTGGTTGCCAACACCTCGAAGATGCCCGATTTGAGCGCGAGGATGGAAATGTCAAAGGTGCCGCCGCCCAGATCATAGACGGCGATCTTCCCCTCCGTCCGCTGATGCAGCCCGTAGGCGAGCGACGCGGCGGTCGGTTCGTTGACGATCCGCAGCACCTCCAGGCCGGCGATCCGACCGGCGTCCTTCGTCGCCTGCCGCTGGCTGTCATTAAAATAGGCTGGCACGGTGATGACAGCCTGGCGTACCGGCTCCCCCAGTCCCGCCTCCGCCCACCGCTTCAATTCATCGAGTATCATGGCGGAGATTTCGGGCGGGGTGAAACGACGGCCGCCGATTTGCAGTCGGATGACGCCCGGCGGCTCTTCCACGACATCGAACGGGAAAAATTTGAGCTCAGGCCGGACGTCGGCAAGGCCCCGGCCCATGAAGCGCTTGACCGAATAAATCACGTCGACCGGATGGGTGGCCATCCGCCGCCTGGCCTCACACCCCACTGTAATCCGACCGTCTGCAATCGAGACAACAGAAGGCAGCAGACGCTCCCCGCCGGGCCCCGGAATGATCCGCGGCCGTGCCGCGTCCATCACGGCCACCAGACTGTTGGTCGTTCCCAGATCAATGCCGACGATCTTTGGCATCGCTCCGTCCTTCCAGCGTCATCGTCACATCCTCGATTGTGTTGACCAGATATTGGCGACCCGAGAGGCGGTCACGCAGGGCGCTGACCACCCGACGCTTGTCCTCGACGGCGACGCCGTCGACCGCGCGATCCCACCGCGCCGAGAGCTGACGCAATTCCTCGTCCACGAGGGCCAGCCGTTGTTGCCAGCGCTCCAGTTCCGCGTGCAGTTGCTCGCGCACGACCGCGTCGTCGGCGTGTTCCCTGGCCCTCTCGAGCACCTCCTGTAATTCAAAGACCTCCTCCAGCAGATCGGCCGGCGCCTTGGCTGCGATCTCCCGCTCGCCCGTCTCCAGCTTGATCAGCGTCTGGATGCGCTCGATCGGATCGCGGAGCGCGCGATAGGCCCGATTCAGCCGTGACGATGCCTCGAGACTCAGCGCCTGCTCCCGACTCGATTTCGTCTGAAAATAATCCGGGTGGATCAGGCGGCTCCGTTCATGATATCGTTCGGCAAGCAGCCGTTCATCAAGCTGAAGATGACGGGGCACCCCAAGGCAGGCGAAGTCATCGATGGCGTCAGGCAGCGGCTGGATGGACCCGCAGGCCGGGCAGATCCAGGCCTCCCCCGTCTTGCCCCCGCATCGCCAGCAGTGTCGAGGAATCTCCGGGCCTCCACGGTCCGCCGACTGCTGCGAGGATTGCGCCACTGCCGAACGAAACGGAATGACCGGAGGCGTCAGGCTGAAAAGGATTCCCCGCAGCCGCAGCTCATCTTTGCGTTGGGGTTGTTGAACTTGAAGCCTCCGCCGGACAGGCTGTCGACGAAATCGAGCACGGTGCCCTGCAGGTACAGCGCACTCTTCGGATCGATCAGCACCTTGACGCCGTCGCACTCGACCACCTCGTCATGGGGCCCTTGTTTCGGCTCGAAGGCCAGCGCATAGCTGAGTCCTGAGCAGCCGCCGCCCCGCACGCTCACACGCAGCAGCGACCCTTCCGGCTGCGAAGCCAGTAGGTGTTTGACCTTTTTGACCGCCGCCTCGGTCAGACTGACCGGGCTGGTATGCACATCCGCCATTGCTCGCCTCCTGTTCGCAATCCGCCCGGCAGGCTCAGCGCTGCCGCTCCGCGGCCGTCGGTACCGGCGCAGCCGCGTGGTCTCCGCGCTTCTGGCGGTAGTCCTCCAGCGCCGCCTTGATGGCGTCCTCGGCCAGCACCGAACAATGGATCTTGACCGGCGGCAGATGCAATTCATTGACAATGTCGGTGTTCTTGATTTGCATCGCTTCGTTCACGCTCCGCCCCTTCAGCCATTCCGTGGCCAGACTGGAGCTGGCAATAGCGCTGCCGCATCCGAAGGTCTTGAACTTGGCGTCGACGATCACATCCTTGTCGACCTTGATCTGCAGCTTCATGACGTCGCCGCACTCCGGCGCGCCGACGATGCCGGTCCCCACGCTGGGGTCGTTCTTGTCCAGGCTCCCCACATTGCGCGGGTTGTTGTAATGATCGATCACCTTTTCGCTATACGCCATGGCCGTCAGCCTCCTTCAAACCCCGTCCGTTGATTATTCAGCCTTCCATTCCACCTTGCTCAGATCGACGCCTTCCTTGGCCATCTCATAGAGCGGTGACATCTCGCGCAGCTTGGTCACGATTTCGACCGTGCGCCGGATCACATACTCCACCTCCTCTTCCGTGTTGAACCGTCCCAACCCATAGCGGATCGAGGAGTGCGCCAGGTCGCTGCCGACACCCAGCGCCTTGAGCACGTACGAGGGTTCCAGTGTCGCCGACGTGCAGGCCGACCCCGATGACAGGGCGATGTCCTTCAACCCCATCAGCAAGGACTCCCCCTCAACGTAGGCGAAACTGATATTGACATTGTTGGGCAGCCGCTGGGTCGGATGGCCGTTCAGATAGGTGTCGTCCAGCTGCGTCATGATGCCGTCGCGCAGCCGGTCGCGGAGCGCCGCGAGCCGCTTCGACTCCTCGGCCATCATCCGCCGGCAGATCTCGGCCGCCTTGCCGAAGCCGACGATCAACGGCACCGCCAGCGTGCCGGAGCGCATCCCCCGCTCGTGGCCGCCGCCATCGATCATCGGGACAAGCCGCACGCGGGGATTCTTGCGCCGGACGTACAGCGCGCCGACGCCCTTGGGCCCGTACATCTTGTGCGCCGTGAACGACAGCAGATCGATGCCCGCGGCCTGCACGTCAACCGGAATCTTGCCGACGGCCTGCGTGGCGTCGCTGTGGAAGAGCACGCCGCGTTCTTTTGCAATTTTGCCGATGTCGGCGACGGGATTGATCGTGCCGATTTCATTGTTCGCCAGGATGACCGAGATGAGGATCGTCTTCGGGGTGATCGCCTGCTTGATCGCTTGGGGATCAACAAGCCCATCGGTCCCCACCGGCAGATAGGTCACCGAGAACCCCATCTTCTCCAGCCGCTTGGCCGTGTCCAGCACGGCGCGGTGTTCGGTCACCGTGGTGATGACATGGTCCCCCTTTTCCCGGTACATTTCGGCGACGCCGCGCAACGCCAGATTGTCCGATTCGGTCGCCCCGCTGGTGAAGATGATCTCCTTCGCGTCGGCGTTGATCAGCTCGGCGATCTGCTGGCGCGCGGCCTCGACGGCCGCCTCCGCCTCCCAGCCGAACGCATGATTGCGGCTGGCGGCGTTGCCGAACTTCTCCGTGAAATAAGGCAGCATGGCCTCCAGGACGGTTGGGTCGACCGGCGTGGTGGAATGATTATCCATGTAGATCGGCAGTTTCATGCTTGGACTCCTTCTTCCTTCGCCATCGGGGCATAAATTGCATTGAGGGTCATCCGGCTCAACAGGGCGGCGATGTCGGCCTGCACCTGCCCGAGCGGCCGCCGGATCGTGCAGTGTGAAAGCTGGTCGCAGGCGCCGATGCCATGGTCCCGATAGCAGGCCGCGATGGCGAAGGGCCCTTCGATGGCTTCGATCACCTCGCCCACCGTTATCCGCGAAAGCTCCTTGGCCAGACTGTACCCTCCGTGCGAGCCATTATGGCTCTGGATCAACCCGTGCTTGGCCAACCGCTGAAGGATCTTGGCCAGCAATTCCATCGGAATATGACACTGATCCGCAATCGCCTTGGTCGTGACCAGCCGTTTCCCCTCATGCTCGGCCAGACAGCCAATCGCCATCAAACCATAATCGGTCTTTTTTGAAAACTTCAGCATCTGATTATCTTATTTATTCAATCTGTTATATTATTTTCATATATCCGACTGTTTTTGTCGTACTTAAATATACCATTCACTCATCGCGATTGTCAACGGAAAATTGACTGGGGAGGGGCGACAGCGCGCGGAGGAAGAATTAGACGAAATAACGGCTCACGTCCACCCCATAGGCGAGAGGGTCGATCGTCTTCACAATGCTGTGACGGTAGTGGCCCGTTTTTTCATCCTGCTCGTCCAGATCGATGATATCACCGTCAACGGCGTTGCCCTTCCCATCGGCGATGATTTTGACCGTGGGGCGATCAGCCTTGTCGATGTTGCCGCTCACTTTCACGACCACGCCCAGCTCGCTGGAGTCCAACAGAACCACCGTCCCCACCGGGAAGATGCCGATGCTGTTCACGAACACCTTCAGCAGCAGGGGATCAAAGGCCCTGCCGCTTTTGGCCAGCATGAACTTGAGCGCCTTTTCCGGGGAATAGGGAACGCGGTTGTAGACCCGGGCCGACGTCAGCGCATCGTAACAATCGGCGATGCCGATCACGCGGCCGAACAGCGTCATGTCCCATGACCGCGGTAGCCGCGGGTAACCGGACAGGTCATAATTCAGGTGATGCTCGAACGAACCGAAGCTGATCCGGATGGCCGACTCGGTCGGTCCTTTGATTTTGATGATGGTTTTCACGCCGAGGATCGGGTGGCGGCGCACGACCTTCCAGTCCTCCTCGGTAAAGTCGGTCGGCTTATTGAGCAGATCGTGCGAGATCGACGCCTTGCCCAGATCGTGGAACAGCGCTGCCATCCCCAGATCGCTCAGGAGGTTGCGGTCATAGCCCAGCCGTTGGGCCAGCACCATCGAAAGGATGCAGACATTGACCGTGTGGTTGTGCGTGTATTCGTCATGGCACCGCAACGTGGTGAGTCCGACCAGCGCCGCTTCGTCCTGTAACAACTGATCGACCATCGACTGCACCACCCGTCTGGCCCGGTACAGATGCAGGTTTTGCCCCACCTTGACGTTGTCCATCACCTCGGCGACCGCCGCAAACGCCTTGGCATAGGCCCGCTTGGCCATCTCCTTGCGGTCCTTGGTCATTTCCTCCAGCGATTCGCGTTCCTCTTCCTTTTGAAACTCCTCAACCCCCACGCTGAGGACGCCGGCCCGCTTGAGTTGCTGCTCGAACTCGGCAAACGCCCATTCCCCTTTGGCGGTCTGCATGGCGAACATCTGGATGAATTTCACCAGCTCATCGGCTTTGACCGATTCCTGGAAAATAATGGTCCCAATCTGGTGGCTCTTCAAATCCTCCATCACGTGGGTGAAGTTGGCATAGGTGTCGATGTCCATCTTCAACTTTATTTCGCCGATGAACAGCGCGTCCCGTTCGACGCGGAGGGACAGATCGCCCAGTTGGCTCTGCAGGCTGGAGAGCGTCCGCTGGAACTGCTCGAAGGCCTGCTCGAAGGCGACGTTCTTCACATTGTGGATCTGGGCGGTGCGCAGCAGGATCGAGAACTGGTTGACCAGCCCTTTGCCCAACTGCAACAGTTCTTGATCGACGCCGACGCTCATCACCTGGCCTGCCGGATCACCAGTTCACGGGCCGTGCCCCGCAGGGCGGCCAGGCAGGCCTCCTGCACTCCTCGGCTGGCGTGCTGGCTGCCCTCCTCCAAGAGGGCGATCGCTTCGTCCGTCCCCATCTGTTTGAGGGCATAGGCGGCGCACCAACACGATTGTTCATGTTCGCTCCGCCGCCACCAGGAGCTGCCCTTGAGAAACTGTTTGAGCACGGCCAGGGCCTCAGGACGACCGGACGAACCCAGGGTGACGAACGCATCGAGTTTTTCCGCCACGTCCTTGGCGGCAAACTGCCTGTCCTCGATGATTGCGGTCAACGGCTCGATGACGCGCGGGGTCTTCCGCCGGGCCAACGCCCTCATGGCCATCATTCTGACCGAACTCTCCTGGTCAGGCAAGCACTCCAGCAGCACATCGATCACTTTTTCCGAGTCCATGCCATCCAAGATCTTGATGATCTCTTTGCGAACCCGCGGTTCGGGGTGGCGGACGAGCGGCGCCAAATACGTAATCACTTTGGCCCCCCCGATCCGTCCCATGACATAAATCAGGTTGCGCACCACGAACCACCGATCATCCTTTAATCGGCCGGCCAGCACCTCAAGATGGTCCTGGCCCAGCGGCACCATGGCATCGCAGATGACTTTGCGGGTTTTCATCACGACCACCGTCCCCAGCAGATCGGAGAGCGGCCCCAGCGCCTGCGGGGTCATCGTCTGAATGAATGCCGTGAGGGAGGGGGCATCCACCTCCTTTTCCTTGTTCAGCACCGCGGCGAGTTTATCAAGCCGCTCCGGCGCGCCCAGGCGCACCAGGAACTGGTGAAGACTGGTCCGAAAGGCTTCTGCCTGCTGGGGGGGGTGATCATAGAGCTGCCTCACCTTCGTCGCGCACGATGCCGCACGGTACAGGTCTCCCCGTTCGAGGAACAGATCCACCATTTTTTCCAAGATCTCAAGAATCTCGCCAAATGACGTCTCGTCCAGCTCGATTTCCAGCATCACGGTGAGGATGTCGAGCAATTGCGCGACGGCGTCCCGCTGTTGTTCCTTCGCGATCTGCTGTTTCAGCTGCTGGATCTCCTCGTCGGTGAGCTTGAAGATGATCATCGGATGCTCAAGTCGCTTGGGACCTTCGAGCGCGGAGGAGGGAAGGGTCTCCACCTCCTGTCGGACCATGGTCTTCAAGTCCGGCACCTTCAACTCAACCTGGTCGGGGACAGAGTCGGCATGCTCAGGCAACTCGTCGACCACCACCGTCGTGATGTGAGGCAGGTCCCGTTTCCACAGCAGACTGACCAGATCGTCGTCCAGCGCATTGGGATCTTGATCGCTCCCGATGACCTCCAAGAGTTCGACCAGCTCCCCCTGCTCCAGCCCCTCGTGAAACGTCAATTCGGTGATCCCGTCCACGTAACACCGGAAGGCCAGATTGTCCTGGCGGCCCTCCTGCTCATAAACGACCTCTCCATCGACCACAAACGCGTGCTGTCGGACCTTCAACCGCAAGGCGCCGTAGGCGCGAAGGTAGAGCTCAAACCGCTCGTAGAGGTCGGACAGGAACTTCTGGCGCATCGGATTGTTGGCCAGATACAGTCTGACCGTTTTGGCCGTTTTGACAAATTGAAGCAGCAGCTCGCGGACGGACTTGAGCTTCTGCGGATCGATGTCGTTTTCGGACTGTTGGGGAAGATTCGCTTCCATCGTCGATTAAAAAAGTGTGGCAAACCCGCTGTCCGACGCGTAAACTCAGTATAGTCGCCCATGCACAAACTGTCAAAATTTCTGGGCACCTAGATGCCCGCGACCGCACGTGCGGGCCGTGAGGCCATGCACTTTCCGCTCAACGAGCACAGTCGGATTTGCCGGCATGAGGGCGACTCATTCTCCAGCCGCGGATCGCGTGCTGACCGGACCAGCCCCCCCTCGAACCATCCGCCTCCGTTGATGGGCCCTTGGGGAAGCCTCGGACTGCGGAGAAAAAGAACATCGGAGCGCCGGCGACGCATTGCCCCGCCCATCGCGTGCCAGTCTCTCCTGTTCCCCCCGCTTGGCAGTGCCCGGCATCATGTCTGTGCCAATCCGGGGGCTTGAATCCTCCGCCCTTCTCCGCATCCATGACCGTCCCGACCACTCTCATCACTCTGCCGGCCGGCGCCTTGACCCCGGCAGAAGTCTTTCGCCGACTGGAGAGTCATCCAGCCCTCCGGGCGGTGGCGCTGCTGGAGAGCGCGCAATCAATCGGCCCGACAGGACGATTTTCATTCATCGCCCTGAACCCGTTCCTGAGGGTCCAAAGCACCGGCTCAGCCATCACGTTCAGCGGGAACCGGACCGGAACGGTTCAGGGTCGACCGCTTTCCTATCTCCGTTCCCTGCTCTCTCACTACGCACTCCCCGCACCACCCCAGGATCTGCCGCCGTTCCTGGGGGGCGCCGTCGGCTATTTCGGCTACGATCTCGTGCATGGATTTGAACGGCTCCCCCGCTCAGCCATCAGGGATCCGGCCCTGCCCGACCTTGACCTTTTTCTGACGGGCACGGTCGTCGCCTTCGACCATCAAGAGGCCACGCTGACGATCGCCCACACACCGTTCGGCGGTCCGGGCACGCCCCCGATCGATGAAATCCTTCGCGCATTGGAACGAGAAAACGGCCCCCCCCGGTCACGTCTCGCCGCGGACAGTCAGCGACCCGTCCCGATCACGGCGGGGCAGACAAGGGGCGACTATGAAGCGCTGGTGCGACGGTGCTTGCGCTACATCGCGGCCGGTGACATTTTCCAGGCCAATCTGGCCCACCGGTTCAGCGTCGACCTCGGAGCAGTGGAGCCGTGGACGATTTATGAACGGTTGCGCGCCATCAATCCCTCGCCGTTCGCGGCCTACCTAAATTGCGGTCTGCACCGGTTGGTCAGCGCCTCTCCGGAGCGTCTCGTGTCGCTCCACGGTCGGCACGTCCAGACCAGACCCATTGCCGGCACCAGGCCGAGGGGGGTGGAACAGCAGCAGGATCTCGCCCTCGTCCGAGAGCTGTTGTCCAGCGAAAAAGAGCGTGCCGAGCATTTGATGCTGATCGATCTTGAACGCAACGATCTCGGCCGCGTCTGCGACTATGGCAGCATCAAGGTGGACGAACTGATGGTCACCGAACGCTACTCTCATGTCACCCATTTGGTCAGCAACATCACGGGGCGCCTTCATCCCGGCAAGGACTGGGCCGATCTCCTTCAGGCGGTCTTCCCGGGCGGGACCGTCACGGGCGTGCCCAAAGTCCGGTGCATGGAGATTCTCGATGAATTGGAGCCGGTCGGACGGGGGCCCTACAGCGGCTCGATCGGCTACGTGAGTTTTGCCGGCGACTTGGACATGAACATCGTGATTCGGACGCTGATCGTTCAGGGACAGACCGGCAGCTTTCATGTGGGCGCCGGGATCGTTGCAGACTCCGATCCCGCCCGAGAATATGAAGAAACGCTCTACAAAGCGCAGGCGATTCGAGACGCCCTGGCCGGCGCCTGATCCGTTCGAAGGGTTCGCCGGGTTCGCTTCCGTGAACGGCCGGCTCCAGCAGGCACGTGAGGCGTGTGTCTCAATCTTCGATCGGGGGCTGTTGCACGGCGACGGAATCTTCGAAACATTCAGAACCTACGATGGTCGTCCGTTCCTCCTCAATGACCATCTGCGCCGGCTGCGACGGTCCGCACGGGCCATCGGACTGCGGCTGCCCCAACCCGCCGCGTGGTTTCGCCGCCAGATCTCGGCGGTCGTGAAGGCCAATCGCCTCACAGACGCCATTGTCCGGCTGACCGTCACAAGAGGCATTGGTCCGGCGGGGCTCGAACCGCCCGCGGTGGAATCGCCAACCGTCATCCTCTTTGCCCGCCCCTTTCCAGGATATGCCGACGCGCGTATTCGTCGGGGGCTGCACGTCGTCTTTGCCGATTTCAGACGTGCGGCCTCCAATGCGGCCCCTCCGCACGCCAAAAGCCTTAATTATCTTGTCAGCATTCTGGCCAAACGGGACGCGTCCAACCGGTGCGCAGATGACGCCCTCTTGCTCAGTGGGGACGGCCACTTGTGCGAAGGAACCACCAGCAACCTGTTTTTTGTCCGGAACGGCGTCCTGTGCACCCCCTCCCCCCGCACAGGCCTGCTCGAAGGGATTACACGCCGGGTCATCCTGCAACTAGCCCGACGGCTCGATATTCCCGTGCGGCAAGGCCTGTTCCATCCTCAAGCGCTACAGGCGGCCGATGAGGCGTTTCTGACCAACACAAGCTATGAAGTAATGCCGGTGTCTCGGGTGGAGGGGCGTCGGATCGGAACGGGAACACCCGGCCCCATGACGCGCCGATTACTCCGGGCGTTTCGACGGTTGCGATGACGGCTCGCAGGCGGCAGGCGGTCTCCCAAGCTATCCCAATCATGCGGCGTGTCGATGTCGTGCTGGTCCGTCCGCTCAGGCCGGGCAACATCGGCGCCGCCGCACGGGCCATGGAAAATCTTGGAGCAGGACGGCTGGTGCTGGTCTCGCCCTGCGACCATCTCGCGACGGAAGCCCTCCAACTCGCCTACGGCGCCCAGGACCGGCTGAATCATGCCACCGTTGCGGCCACGCTGGCCGAGGCGGTGGCATCCTACCGTTGCGTCGTCGGCACCACGGCGCGGGCGCACCGCGGCTACGGACCGGCCGACCTGATCGGCCCTGTTCGACGAACCCTGCTGTCGCGGTTGAGGCGAGGGCGAATCGCTCTTGTCTTCGGTTCGGAGCAGAACGGATTGGTCAACGAGGAAATCGCACTGTGCCACCGACTCATCCGGCTCCCAATGGCCGTCCCCGCCCCTTCTTACAATCTGGCCCAGGCGGTGCTGTTATCGCTGTATGAACTGTTCACCGCCGCGGACCACCCGCTGCCGGCGCCCGCTAGGTCAACAGCAACGTCGCAGGACCTTGAGCGGATGTACGATGAATGGGCGGCACTCCTCTCCGCCATCGGTTTCCTCAACGGGTCGCAGGGGGGTCGGACGATGATCGACCTTCGCCGAATATTCCACCGCGCGGACCTGAATGAACGGGAAGTGCGGATCATCAGGGGGCTTCTTCGACAGACGTTGTGGCGGGAAGCGCATCCGAAGTCGCGGCCCGCCGCCGCACCGTCGCGACAGCCGAGCGGGAATCGATCTCAATCCAGGGCCGATGAAGGAGAACTCTTATGACGAGGTTGGAGCGGGTGACACCACACTCGGTACTTCGTTCAGCTTTTCGATCTTGACCTTGCTGATCCGATGGCCTTCCATATCCACAATAGTCAATTTATACCCGCCGAAGCGGATGATTTCACCCCCGCGGGGCATGTCCTGCAATTCGTGGAGCACAAATCCTCCAAGCGTTTCATATTCAGGTGAATCGGGCACGGCAAATCCATAGTCTTCCCGCAGATCGCGGATCGAAAGCGACGCATCCGCCACCACGGTGCCGTCCCTGAGCCGCTCCACCGCGCGTTCTTCAACGTCCGACTCGTCTCGGATTTCACCGACGATCTCTTCGATCAAATCCTCCATCGTGACGATTCCCTCGACGCTGCCGTATTCATTAATGACGATCGCCATCTGACACCGGCGCCGCTGCATTTCTTTGAGCAAGCGGCTGATCTTTATCGTTTCGGGCGCGAAATAGGCGGGGCGGACCAGGTCCTTTACTTCGAACGGTTTCGACTCGGCGATGACGCGGAGCACGTCCTTGTAATGAAGAATGCCGAAGATGTCATTGATGCCCTTGGTATACACCGGATAGCGCGAAAACTGATGGTCCGCCATATAGGCCAGCAGTTCCTCACTGGTAATGCCGGCCGGAATTCCTCGAATCTTGGGGCGGGGGATCATGACTTCCTTAACATAGATGTCATTGAACTGAAAGACGCTCAGAATCAACTCCTGCTCCGTCCGGTCAAACACCCCCCGTTCGCGGCCCTCAGTCAGCAGAAATTTGATTTCCTCCTCAGAAATGGACGCGCCTTCGCGCACCCCTTTGATTCCAAACGGCTTCAGTAACATTTTGGTGGAATAGGTCAGGAGATTATTGGCTACGGCGGTCAACTTGGCCACCAATCCAATCGGGGCGGCGATCAGGGGGACGATCTTATCGGGATAGCGAAGCGCAATGGATTTCGGAACCAGCTCACCGATGACCAGGGTCAGGTACGCCACGATGATGACCATGCACCCCACGGCCAGCGCCTCACT
>DATIZH010000051.1:0-1217 GCA_035517195.1 Nitrospiria bacterium
ACAGGAGAACTCATGGCAGTCAAAGTCGGTATCAATGGCTTCGGCCGGATCGGCCGGAATGTCGTTCGTGCGGGTCTGCATCGAAATGACGTGGAATTCGTGGCGGTCAACGATCTGACCGACACCAAAACTCTGGCTCACCTGCTGAAATACGACTCCGTGCTCGGCCCCCTGCACGAGGAAGTCACCGCGGACGCCGATTCGATCACCGTCGGCGGCAAGAAGATCAAAGTCTTCGCCACCAAGGACCCCGCCGCGCTCGATTGGGCCAGCGTCGGCGCACAGATCGTCATCGAATCCACGGGCCGCTTCACCGACGCCAAGGATGCCGCCAAGCACCTCCGCGGACCGGTGAAAAAGGTCATCATCTCCGCCCCCGCGAAGAACGAGGACATCACCATCGTCCTCGGCGTCAACGACAGCGCCTACGATCCCGCCAAGCACAAGATCATCTCCAACGCCAGCTGCACCACCAACTGTCTGGCTCCCGTAGTCAAGGTCCTGCACGAGAAGTTCGGCATCGAAAAAGGTTCGATGACCACCATCCACAGCTACACCAACGACCAGAACGTGCTCGATTTTCCCCATAAGGACCTCCGCCGCGCCCGGGCCGCCGCACTCAACATGATCCCCACCACCACCGGCGCCGCCAAGGCGATCGGCCTGGTGATGCCGGCCCTGAAGGGTAAACTCGACGGCTATGCCATGCGCGTTCCCACCCCCAACGTCTCCGTGGTCGACCTGGTCGCCGTCCTGGCCAAGCCCACCACGACCGAGGAAGTCAACGCGGCCCTCAAGGAGGCAGCCAATAACGGACTCAAGGGGATCCTGGGCTACACCGAAGATCCGGTCGTCTCCTCGGACATGATGCACAACTCCAACAGCAGCATCGTGGACGCGGCCATGACGAAGGTGCTCGACGGCAATCTCCTCAAAGTGGTGTCCTGGTACGACAACGAGTGGGGATACTCCTGCCGTGTCGTGGACCTGATCGCCTTCCTCGCCCAGAAAGGTCTGTAAGTTTTGGTGGGGCGGGCCGCCCCGGCCCGCCCCGGCGTGTAACATTCCGGCCCCGCGAAACCATCTTTTATCTGAACTCTCTGCTGGCTCTTTAGAACTATACTTGACGGGTCTCTGTGCCACGCCTTCTCGTCCTTTTCCTGCTTGCCGCCGGTTGGTGCGGCGCCATCCAGCATAGCGGTACCGTCCGCGCCGCG
>DATIZH010000052.1:0-2651 GCA_035517195.1 Nitrospiria bacterium
GGCGTTCACAACCGCCGACACCTCACCGCCGCCCTCACCGGCCAACCCGGCGAGGCAACAGCGTGAAAACACATCACCATGTGCCTGACAGAATGGCCCCGAGAGTCGGCCAACTTACTGCTCCGCTGCAGGCCCAACCACTGCCATGTCACAGAAACTTGACCAAGGACACGGATTACCTTGTCGGGTAGAGGTTTCCGCCTTTTTTCGGGGCACCTCGGACACAAGCGGCTAACCACGCCCGACGCACGACAGGAGTCACGACGATTGTCGCGGCATCGCGATGGGCACCATTTACCGGCGCTTCCCAACGCGAGTGGACGTCACCGCGACGCAAAGCGGCGCTGCAAAGGGAGTGGGGCGCCTCCTAGGCGGCGTCCGGGTCTGTGTGAGTGTGAATCACCGATCCAGCTGTGCTAACCGGTCATGATTGCCAGTTCAGGCGGTCTTAAGGCCTTCCACGTCGATAGTGATGTCGACGGTATCGCCGAGCACGGCGCTTCCGCCGATGATCGGCGTGTCGGTCAGTACGCCGAAGTCCTTGCGACTCAATGCGACTTTCGCTTCGAAGCCGGCTACTTGGCCCTTGCCCATTCCCGGGCTCACGCCGAGGAACTCGAGGGTGAGTGTGATTGGCTTGGTGACACCGTGCAGGGAGAACTCGCCGTCCAGCTCGTATTTATCGCCGCCGTCGCGCAGCCCTGTCGACGTGAAGGTCGCGGTGGGGAATTTCTCAACGTCGAAGAAGTCCGCCGCCCTGATGTGGCGATCGCGTTCCTTGTTGGCCGTGTCAACCGATCCGACGTCGACAGTCGCTGAGACGACGGGAATCCCATTGTCAGGCACGGTGATGAACCCGGAGAACTGCGAGAATCGGCCTCGTATTCTACTGACCATGAGGTGGCGGACCGAGAAGGTGATCGAGGAATGCGCTGGGTCGATGGTCCATGTCCCGGCTGGTATTTCGGATGTGACCGCGTTGATCGCCGTTGCCAGCACGGGGTGAGCGACGGATTCCCGGATGGCGTGCAGTCCGGTCAGGGGACCGTCTACCTGCATCAGGCGGCCCATTCGAAGGGGACCAAGATCGACGGGCGCGAGCCCGAAGTCATCGACGACAGAGCGGAACAGTTCTTTGGAGTCTTGGTTATCGCCAGCGTAGAACAGGATCCGGCGGCCGGTGTCGGTGATGGGGTTGGCAGCAACTTTGGGGCCGTACATGTTGTCGAACGCCTTAATGACGTGCGCCCCGGGGACCAGTGAGGCGACCAGTTCGCTGCCTCCGATCTCGAGTTGATCCACGATGAAATCGGGGGGCGGCGCTTTCCACTGGTTTGTGGCATCGATGAGTATTCGCCCCTCGCGGTAGGGCAGACTTCGCGCCGCCTCGCGGACCCGGTTCCAGTGGACGGCCAGGACAACGAAATCGGCGGCACCGGCCTCGGCCACGGTGCCGGCCGATGCTCGCGGGCCGAAGGCGTCCACGAGGTCACTGAGCGTGTCCGGACCGCGGCTATTGCTGAACACGACATTGTGGCCGGCCCTGATCGCGTGGCCTGCGATCGCGCGGGACACCGTTCCTGCACCAATCATTCCGAACTTCATGTGTGCTCCTTCTTTCGAGGGGTGTGGTAGGACCAGACCAGCCGCCATCGGGGGTACTTCTTGGAGGCACTCCCTACCACCAATGGTTGATGCTTCAACCAACAATGGCGATGAAAGTTGAAGCGTCAACCAACGGGGCTTAGGCTGTGTATCGTGGACCCGACCCGGCCCCCCGGCGCGCGACGCGAGCCTTGGCTCGACGACGACCAACAACGGGCTTGGCGACAGGTCGTGGGGCTAATCATGACGCTGCCCGGCGCGATTGACTCCGATCTGCAGCGAAACGCCGCGCTGTCTATGTACGAATACTTGGTCCTGGCGGCTCTGTCAGAGACCCCTGACCGGATGCTGCAGATGAGCGATCTCGCCCACCAGGCGAACTCATCACTGTCACGACTGTCGCATCGGATTTCCCGATTGGAGAAACGAGGGTGGGTCACCAAGCGGCCCTGTGAGAACGACCGAAGAGCAAGCACCGTCGTGCTCACCACCGCCGGCAAAAAGAAAATTCGTAGCGCAGCCCCCGGTCACGCACACCTAGTGCAGGAGTTGGTCGTTGAACCGTTGACTCCGGTGCAGCTCCAGCAACTGGGCGAGGCGGCCGCCATCATCGTCCAAGCCATCGACACAGCTGACCACGCCCGCAAACTATCCGACGGCTAATCGCCGGACCAGACTAACGATTGCCGAACCTGACACGACTTCACCTCGTCACCCGCCATGGCACTCCCCCACCCCGCCGCTGTGCCCAGCACAACCGAATACGACGGAAACGTTCAATGCCCATAGCCACGTACTGCCAATCCGTGGCCCGGCTCGTGTGTCCGCACGAGGATGGGTCAAGAAACGCCACGGTGGACTAGCCGCGGTGGGTCGCGAGAGGAGATCAACATGACGATCACCCACCTCAGCGCCTGGTTAATGGTGGCCGCCGGTGGGCTGTTCAGCGGCGGAATCTTTTTTTCGTTGCGGTTGAACGGCTCAACCTGTGGCGGCGAATGCCCGTCGATCAGTACGTCGTCGACTTCCGCCGGTCGGTGTACCGG
>DATIZH010000053.1:0-61680 GCA_035517195.1 Nitrospiria bacterium
GTCGATGGGGATCCGATAGTTGGGCACCGATGGTCCTGTCGGGTCGACAATTGTTCCCCGGATGTCTCGGTCAGTGGAGTATACCTCCTGGTAGACAACCAGGTAGTTCGTCCCGTCGGACGCGACGGCGGGCGCCTGATCATTTAAGGACGAGGCGTCGATGGCGAACGGCGGCGTCACGGCGGGGGGCGTGGCGCTGATCGTGGGATCCACAACAGCGCCCAGAATGTCGCCTGCCGTGTGGCCGGTCGACAGCTGGTAGGCCACGAGGAAGGTCGTCCTGTTGGAGGCGACCGCCGGTGCGATATTGACATTCGCGGAGTCGTCGATGGTGAATGGCGACCCGGTCAGGACATTGCCCGCCGGATCGACCAGCGCGCCGATGATGCTGCTGTTCGTGCCGTTCGCCCGCTGGTAGGCGACAAGATAATACGAGCCATTGAAGGCAACCGTGGGCACGGTGTCATCGTTGGACGAGGCGTCGATGGGAAATGGCGTTCCCACCAGCCCCGTCGGATTGATCGGACTGATCGGGGCCACCAACACGCCCATGATGTCGTGATCTGAGCCGTTGTCCTCCTGATAGACCACCAGATAGTTCGTCCCATCGAACGCCACCTGAGGCACTTGTTCGTTGGCGGGGGAATTCACGATATTGGGATAGTTCAATACGTTGCCGTATTGATCCACAAATGCACCGATGACATTGTGATCGGCGCTGCTGGGAGGGACGTCATCGTAGACCACCAGAAAGTTCGTCCCATCGAAGGCCGCCTGGGGGAGGGTATCGTTGGATGGAGTGGGATCAATAGACGAGTAGCCCAGGACGAATGGCGGACCGCTGCTGCCGTTGTCACAACCGGCGATCAGCCCGGCGAGGAGCAACGCGGCCACCGCGGCCCGTCCTCCTGGCGACACGGAAAGGCCCATGGCTGTCATTGTAGTCTTTTGACACGGGCAATTGCCAGTCTTTGAACACAGGTCATCGTATGGACAATCGCCTCTCGCACGATCTTGAAGAACTCCGCCCTCTCCGCCTCCGGCGGAGGCAGGGACCGCGCTTGCTGTCCGGGTTCAAGACCTTAGGACCGTCGCATCCGGCGGAGGAGAAGGGAAAAGAATCCCGGCGCATGGCGCGCAAGCCAGACGACGATTTTCCCGTGCAGGGTGATGACGGCCTCACGCCGCCGTTTCAGGATCGCCCGGACCATCTGCCGGGCCGCCCGGTCGGCGGAGAGTTGCAACCAGGCGGGATACGGGTCGATGTAGTCGGGATGAAACACGCTGCGGTTATCCACCCGGCGGAACTCGCTTTCCACCAGGCCAGGGCTGATCAACACCACGGCCACGCCGGACGGGGCCAGCTCGGCGCGCAGCGACTCCGCAAAGGCGCGCAGGGCGAATTTGCTCATGGCGTAGGGCGAGAGCCGGGGAAGGGCCACGTGCCCGGCCACGCTGCCCATCAGGACCGCGATGCCCTTTGTACGCGTGAGGGCGTCAAGCCCCAGCGCGATCGTCCGCAGCGCGCCGAAGACGTTGGTCTCGAATTGGCGGCGGTAGTCATCGAGCGTCAACGATGAGAATGCCCCGCGCACGCCGAAGCCGGCGTTGGCGATGACGATGTCGACCCGCCCGAAGGCCCGATGGGCCTGTTCAAAAGCCTCCACCAGCTCCTGCTCCGACGTGACGTCCGCCTTGACGGCCAGCGCCCGGCCGCCTGTCCGGACCAGCTCGTCGCGCAGCGTGGTCAACCGGTCCACGCGGCGGGCCACAAGAACAAGAGCAAATCCACAACGGGCGAATTCCCTGGCCAACGCCGCGCCGATGCCCGAAGAGGCGCCCGTGATGAGGACGACGCGATCCGGCCGGGTGGATCCCGTCATGCCGCCCCGCCCGCGGTCACGGTCCTGTCCCGGCCGGCGCCTGGAGCCGCTCCTTCGCCTCGTCGATCTCGCGTCGGACGGCCGGCGCGTTCGGCCCCAGCCTGATGAAGGCCGACAGTTCCTTCGCGACCGCCGCATTGCCTTCGTCCATCACCATCAGCACCATCCATAATTCATCGCGGCTGTCCGCCAGGTTCGGATTGAGCGTGATGGCGCGCGTGTAGTCCTCGACCGCCCCGGCGAGATCGCCGGTCCGTTTTCTCGCCAATCCCCGGCTGGCGTAGGCGTCGGCCAGCGTCGGCTTCAACGCTATGGCGCGGCTGAAATCCCCGATCGCGTCACGGTCTCTTCCCAACTGCACGGCCACCGCGCCCCTGATGACGTAGGCGTCGGCCAGCGATGGATCCAGGGCAATCGCGCGGGTGGCGTCATCGATCGTCCCCTGGTAGTCGCCCGTCGCCATTTTCGCCACGCCGCGGTTCAAATAGGCCGGGGCGCGGGTCGGGTCGAGCTCGATGGCGCGATCGGCGTCTTCGATCGAGTCCCGGTAGACGCCGGCCTTGCCCAGCGCGGCGCTGCGGGCGGCGTAGGCGTCGGCCAGCGCCGGCTCCAGGGTGATCGCGTGCGTCGCGTCATCGATGGCGCCGGAATAATCGCCCAGCTTCTCCTTCGCCGCGGCGCGGCGCACGTAGGACAGCGCGCGATTCGGGTTTAATTTAATGGCGGCGGTGGTGTCCTCGATCGCGCCCGCGTAATCGGCCAGGGCCCACTTCGTCTCGGCGCGATTCAGATAGGCCTCGAGGAGCGAGGGGTCGAGCTTGATGGCCTGCGTGAATTCCCCGATCGCCCCCTGATGATCGCCCAGCCCGTTCCTGGCCTCGCCGCGGACGATGGAGGCCGCGGGCAGCGACGGGTTCAGCGCAATCGCCCGGTCGGCGTCGCTCATGGCGCCGCGGAAATCGGACTGGCGCGCCCTGGCCGCGCCGCGGCCGACATAGAGGTCGGCAAGCAGCCCGTTGAGTCGCGCCAACTCCGAGGCGTCCTGCAATGCGGTGACGAGATCGTCCGACTGACCCGTCCGCCCAGCCCGCTTGGTATAGTCGGCGGCCTGGCGCCCGATCAACTCGATCGCCCGCGTGTCGTCTTCGATCGCCCCGGGATCGTCACCCGCGCGCGCCCTCACCCGGCCGCGACCGATGTAGGCGTCGACCAGACGCCCGTCCAGCTGGATGGCCTGGGTATAGGTCTGGATCGCCCCGTCCAGATCGCCCGACTGCTCCTGCGAAAGACCGTGTGCGAGTTCCTCTCTCGGGTCGCCTTTGACGGGGGGGACGAGTTCGAGGGCCTCCATCACCTGCCCGCACCCCCCGCTGGCGATGAGCAGCAGACAGACGACCAGTCTCTGACTGCTCACTCGCATGTGCGAGAACTTCCCATCACAGGCGTATCGCTCTTTCGTATACAAAGTGTCCAGCAACCAATAGGGTATCGAGGGGAGATAGCGTCTCCCCTCAATATAATCAACCCTTCGGCATCGTATGGCTTTCCCGTGAAAAAATCAACGCGGCCGGCCGCGCTGCGCGCCGGGCCGCATTCAACGGAGACCGTCAGGCCGCGTGCGGTTTTGACTCGACGGGGATGATCGACAGCGTGAGCAGTTCCGCGCGTCGGAGTATCGTCAGGGCGGCGGGCTGGCCGACCTGCTGCTCGGTCAGGAACTTGTGGAGATCGTCGACGCCGGTGACGGGCCGATCATCATACCGGATGATCAGGTCGCCCTCCGTCAGGCCGGCCCGGCGCGCCGGGCTGTCCGGCTCGACCGACACGACCAGCACGCCCGTCTCGACCGGCAGATTGTGGAACCGGACGAGCCGGCGGTGAAGGGGAACGTTCTGTCCGCCGACGCCGATATACCCCCTGCGGATTCTCCCGTCCCGGATGAGGCGCCCCGCGACGAACGTGGCCGTGTCGATTCCGATCGCGAAGCAGATGCCCTGCGCGCCCATGATAACGGCCGTGTTCACGCCGATCACCCGGCCGCGCGAATCGACCAGCGGACCGCCGGAATTGCCGGGATTGAGCGCCGCGTCCGTCTGGATCACGTCGTCGATCAGCCGGCCGGAACGCGAACGGAGCGACCGGCCCAACGCGCTCACGACGCCGGCCGTCACCGTGGTTTGAAACCCATAGGGATTGCCGATCGCCACCGCCACCTGTCCCGGGCGGATCGACCGCGAATCGCCCAGCCGGGCCGGAACAAGATTCGGCGCCGAGATGCGGATGACGGCCAGATCGGTGGCCGGGTCGTCCCCGATCAGATCGGCCACGCAGCGACGGCCGTCCGACAGGGTCACGTCGATCTCCCCCGCGCCGTGCACCACGTGGCTGTTCGTCAGGATGAGGCCGTCCGCCGTAAAGAGAAAGCCCGAGCCGGACCCCTCCGCCCGACGAGGCCGACGGGGATCGGCCAGCGCCCGTTCACCGGGCGCGGCATGCACTTCGATATTGACCACGGAAGGGCTGACGGCCTCGGCCGCCGCGATCACGGCGCGGGAATAGGCGTCAAGGAGGCCGGGATCGGAATCCTGGGTATCGACCGGAGCGATCCGCTCCGCGGTCTTCAGTCCGCCAACTGTTGCGTCTTCGGAGAGCCAGTCAAGCGTATAGGTCATGTGACACCTCGCTACTGGGGTGTCTCTTTAGTATAAAGTCCCGCCCCGTTCGCGTGTCAAGGGCGGCATCGAAACCCGTCGGCATTATTCTTCTTCTGGCTTCTTCTGGGTCATTTTGCTTCATGACCGAGCCGTCCATGTAGCGGAACTCCCCATCCCGAAGCCAACCCTTGGCCGCATGCTCGCTCCAACCGGACAAGGTCTGATTGATTTCTCTGAGAAAATTACTTGTGGGAAGCGTGGTGAGTCAACAGGCATGGTTCTTGAATATCAAGGTGGCTGTCATCGCCCCTGCAGACAAGGCTGGATTGGCCACCAATAGGGGCGGTATCGAGCAGAGCATGCCGTGTGGCGTCAATCCGAGCGTGATGAATGGAAGTCGGGTCACACCGGGAGGGTGGGGGGCGCATCAGGTGATGAACGGAATCGACCAACCGGAGGGGGACAAGATGTTTGCACCGTATCGCATCGGCACGGCCGTCATCGCGTGGGGACTCGTCTTCGGCGGGTGCGTCAGCACCGGCACCTTCAATGAGATGCAGGCGAAAAAGGACAAGCAGATCGCGACGCTCCAGAAGGAGAACGCGGATCTGGTGCAGCAGAAGGACAAGCTAGAAGGGAATTTTCACACGTTGAAGGAGCGGTTTGCCGAGCTGGAGCAGAAGCGGTTGTCGACGGAACAGCAGGTCGGCTCCCTCCAGCAGGAAAACGCCGCGCTCGCCGCCTCCAGCCAGCAGCAACAACAGCAATACCAGGCCCTGGTGCAGGGGCTGTCGAACGAGGTCAGAAAGGGCCAGCTCCAGGTCCGGCAGTACCAGAACATGCTGACCGTGGATCTGGCGGAGAAGATCTTCTTCGACTCCGGCCGGGCCACGCTCAAGCCGGCCGGCAAGGAGATCCTGAAAAAGGTCGGCGAGGCGCTGAAGGGGTACGACACCAAGATCATCCGGGTGGTGGGCCATACGGACAACGTGCCGGTGGCCAAGTCCCTGCAGGGCACCTTCCCGACCAATTGGGAGCTGTCGGTCGCCCGGGCGACCACCGTCGTCCGCTATCTGCAGGAGGTCGGCGTGCCGCCCGAGCGGCTGGTCGCCTCAGGACGGGCGGAGTACGATCCCGTGGCGTCGAACGACACCCCGGAGGGGCGCCAGAAGAACCGCCGGATCGAGATCATGCTGATCGACAAGAGCCTGGTGGACAAGATGACGGCCAAACCGGCCGAGTGACGGCCGCGTCGCACGTCGGGTCCGTCAGGGGAGAATGGCCGATGCGGCTGGGGATGGCGGAGGAAGTGCTCCCCCTCCTTCACCCACCCTGCCGCTTGACTTTGTTCTCAAGCTCCAGGGTCTTCTGCTGAACCGCCATGGCATCCTTCGCGTCGGGCGCGGCCAGCAGATAAAGCTTCAGATTCCGCGCGGCTTTCTCATAGTCACCCTGCTGTTCCAGCGCCGCAGCGTAGTGATAATAGGCGTCCGCCCACCAGGGCGCCAGGAGCAGGCTCTCCTTCCATGCCGTGAGGGCGTCCCCCGACCCCGCAGGGCCATCGGATGAGCCGGCCCCGCTGACCGCCGCGGCGGCATCGTCCGCTCGGTGCTTGGCCTCGTCCGGAATGGCGGGCGGCGGATCGAGTTGCAGCGCCAGATGGATGATCCGTTCGCGGATGCGCCGGTCGACCTCAACCGGCGGCGGATCGGGCAGCTCCCGAAGCGCGGCCAGATAGCCCTGAAACGCCTCCTGGGCGCGGCCGGCCTGTTCCGCGGCGCGCGCGGGAGCCTCCGGGTCATCGGTTCGATGCAGATAGACCGTCCAGGCCGCCGCCCGCCGCTTCGCCTCGGCGAGTTGCCCATCAGTCAGCTTGATGGCGTTCATCGTGCGTTGGACATCCCGCTGGCTTGAGGCGGCAGCAAGCAAGCACCACATGTAGGCCGTGACGTCATCCTCGGCCGTGCCGCGTCCGTCATGATACATGGAGCCGAGGCTGGCCAGCGCGTAGCCGTTCCCCTGCTCGGCGGCCCTGCGATACCACGTCAGCGCCTCCGCCTCGTCCTTCGCGACCCCCTGCCCCTGTTCGTACATTGCGCCGAGATTGAATTGCGCGTAGTCGTACCCCTGCTCCGCCGACATGCGGTACCATTTCGCCGCCTGCGCCTCGTCTTTGGCGACTCCCCGCCCCTCCTCGTAAATCACCCCGAGCTTGAACTGCGCGCCGGCATGCCCCTGCTCCGCCGCCTTGCGGTACCAGGAGACCGCTTGGGCCCCGTCCCTGGCCACGCCCTGGCCGTTCGCATACATCGCCCCAAGATACGATTGCGCCCAGGCCTCACCGCGATCCGCGGCATGTCTGAGCGTGGTCTGGGCTTCCGCATCGGCATACATCGACCCTTCGTCGGCCAGGGTCACGACCGCCCGGCTCTGGGTGCCGTTGCGCAGATAGAGCAGAGGAATCTGCGAGCCGACGTGGTACTTGTGGATTTCTTTAGACAGTGTCGTTTGATTGTCGACCCCCACGTCAGCGACCCGCAGAATCACATCCCCCGACGCCAGGCCAGCCTGTTCCGCGGGGCCTTTGGGAAAAACGGCTTCGACGGGCACCCCCGGCTTTTGAAGCCCTCCCGGATTTCCCGTGGCAAAAAGCACGCCCAGGGCAGCGCGGGAAACCGGCGCGGGGGAAGGGGCGCCGGTCTCCGCCGCGGCGGCCGGTGTCCCGACAAGCGCGAGCGCCGCGGCCACGAGAAGGAGGGCCGGCCGCATTCCGAGAGCTCGGATCGGTATCATTGTCGATTCATCCACATGCCATGGAAGAAATGTGTCCTCCCAGTATCTATCATGTCCACCCGGAGTTGTAAATCTCCGGCGGCGCCCGTTCGTCCCTTGCGCGCCCAATCTTGAGATCATCTTGGGGCCATCCGGGGGCCCATCATGGGGATATACGCTCGCCAGGCAGGCGTTAGCTTGGGTCCTGGAAAACGACCGCCCCTGACAGCCGATGACACGCGCCGACATCGTGTGTGGAGGGGGTGGCGCGGAGCGTGGGCCCCCATTCTGGCGGGGATGCCGGATTGGCTGCCGCGCATGGGCTCCCGTCTCCCAGGTTCGGGCCAGGTCCCCTGATAGGTTGGAGCAATTCACCTCAATGCGGCCGCACCACTGTGGCAAAACTCCACAGATGATTCCCTCATTGCATACGGCGCTCAACAACCGGAGACTTCTATCCACTTGATTCTTCAGGTCTATTACATACGTATGGTGAGGAAGTCAGGCGCGCACGGTTTTTGCTAATCCATTCAGCAATGATTCGTTCTTCCATCTGGAGGCGCCGATTATTACAAATGATCAAAACAGATCGGAGCAATGGCCGGCCGTTGCGGCGGCACTGGTCCGGTCCGATCGGCACGCCGGTTCCCGTCTGGCGGGACATGAGCCGTGATCGGCATTCTGAAGCTGGCCTATAAACTGCTAATCGGGGACCGGGCGAAGTTCTCCGCGCTGATCGTGGGGATCGCGTTTGCCGTGTTCCTGATGGTCCAGATGACTTCGCTCTTTTCCGGGATCCTCTCCCGGTCGGCCTCCACTGTGACCAACATCGGCGCCAGAATCTGGGTCATGGATCCGGCGGTCAATACGGTGGCGAACACCATCCCGATGCCGGATTATGTGCTGGATTACGTGCGGAGCATCGACGGTGTCAAATATGCCGTGCCCCTCTATTCCGGCGCCGCCCTGTTGAAGCTCCCGAGCGGAGCCTATCAGGCGGCGAGCGTGATCGGGTTGGACGACGCCACCCTGTACGGCAGGCCGGAACTGCTCGAAGGACAGATCGATGACATCTTTGCCGAGAACGCGTTCATCGCCGTCAAGGACGCGGAATTCGGGAAGCTCGAATACCCCAAAATCGGCTCGGAATTCGAGCTCAACGACCACCGGGGGGTCGTCGTCGGGATCGCCAAGGTCCCGGTGAGCGCCCTGTTTGGCATTCCGACGCTCTACACGACCTTTAACCGGGCGATTCAATATATCCCGTCGATGAGATTCACGGTGTCGTACATCATGGTGGAACCGAAGAGCGAGACGGCCATTCCGGGCATCAAGCAACAGGTGCAGCGCCTGGGCTACCGGGCCCTGACGGAGGATGAATTTATCAAGCGCATCAGCAATTTCTATATCTTCGAGACCGGACTCGGCACCAATATCTTTATCATGACGATCATCAGCTTTATCGTGGGGCTGTCGATCTCGGGGCAGACGTTTTACACCTTCATCCTCGAGAATCTCGAGAAATTCGGCGCCTTGAAGGCCATCGGGGCCAAGGGACGTGAGCTGATCTACATGATCCTGTTTCAGGCGACGTTCACGGGGCTGATCGGCTACGGCCTGGGGGTCGGCCTCTGCTCGCTTTTGATCGCCATCGCCAAGCTGAGATTGCCCGATTATGCCGCGACGATCCGGTACTCCAACCTCGGCTTCGCGTTGGTCATGGTGCTGATCATCATCGCCGCGTCAAGCTATATTGGAATCCGCAAAGTGATCAAGATCGAGCCGTTCGACATTTTCCGGGGTTGACGTGGCGAATCTGGCGGTCAAAGCGGACCGGCTGGTCAAATGGTTTGGGGAAGGGGAGGCCAAGACGTTTGCGGTCAGGGACGCCAGCCTTGAGGCCTATTTTGGGGAGATGCTCTACATCGTTGGGCCGTCGGGGAGCGGCAAAACCACACTGTTGAGCATGATCTCGGGCATCCTAAAACCGGATTCGGGATCCGTCATGGTTGAGGACAAGGAGATCTGGACTCTGCCCAGCGACCAGATCGCGGACTTCAGGCTCAACACCATCGGCTTCGTGTTTCAGGATTATCATCTGTTCCCGAGATTGACCACCGCGGAAAATGTGGCCATTCCCCTGATTTTGAAAAAGCAGGACTGGGACGACGCGATGAAGCTGGCGATCGAATGCCTCGAAATCGTCGGGCTCAAGACACGGGCGCATCTGCCTCCCGTCAAGCTGAGCGGCGGGGAGCAGCAACGGGTGGCAATCGCCCGGGCGATCGCCAGCCGGCCCGATATCATGATCTTCGACGAGCCGACCGCGTCGCTGGACGGGGACACCGGGCGGAAGATCGTCGAATTCATCAAGACCAACATCCTGACCGAGCGGCGGGCGATCATCGTGGTGAGCCACGATGACCGGATCTACGAGTATTCCGATCGCATTCTGAAGATGGAGGACGGCAGGATTGCCGGGGTCATCAAGGGAGGTTCCGGTGAGAAATAGGGCGCTGTTCGCCCTCGCGATTCTGGGCGTGCTGGCCGGGCTGGTCAGCGCCTATATCTACAGCATCCAGAAGAAACCGCAGCCCCCGGCGTTCAAGCCGGCCACGAACCCCTATAGCAAAGGCCTCTATGTCAACGGCATCATTGAAAGCTACCAATCACACGGCGAGAACATCAACCTCTACCCCGACGTGTCGGGACAGGTCACGCAGATCCTGGTTGCCGAAGGCGATCACGTGCGCAAGGCGGCACCACTCCTGAGAATCGACGATTCCGTGCAGCGGGCGACGGTCGAGCAGCAGAAGTCGCAGGCCGAGGCGGCGCTGGCCCTGCTCGAAGAACTGAAGGCCCAGCCCAGAAAGGAAAACCTCGACGTGGCCGCCGCCCAGGTGGCGTTCGCGCGCGCCAATCTCAAAACCGCGCAGGATGAGTTCGACAAGCAGGTGAAATCGTATCAGCTAGACCCGCAGTCCGTGAGCCAGGACACGCTGGATAACGCCGAGAACGCGGCCAACGCGGCAACGGCCAGTCTCGCCGTCGCACAACGGCAGTACGAGCTGACCAAAGCCGGGGCCTGGAGCTATGACATCCAAAACCAGGACAAGCAATACACGGCCCTGTTCAAGGCGTTCAAGGCGTCGGACGCTCTGCTGGACAAATTCACGATCACCGCGCCGGTGGACGGCGTGATCCTCTCAATCAATGTCGCGGCGGGCGGCTACGTCTCCCCGCAAGGCGCCTACGACACCTACACCCAGGGGGCCGATCCGGTCATCGTCATGGGGAGCGCGGATGCCTACGTCGGCGTCCGCTGTTATATTGATGAGATTCTCATCAACCGCCTGCCCCCGGCGTCGCGCATGAGCGCGCAGATGACCATCCGGGGCACGAACATCACCGTGCCCCTTGAATACGTGCGCACGCAGCCCTATGTCTCGCCCAAGATCGAGTTGTCGAATCAACGGGCTGAACGGGTCGACGTCCGGGTGCTGCCCATCATTTTCAGGTTCGTGCAGCCCCCAAATGTATCCGTCTTTCCGGGTCAACTGGTGGACGTCTATATCGGGGAGAAATAAACGGTGCGACACAGCCTGCACGCTTCCGGACGAGAGGACATCGGGCAAGGCAGGGGAAGGCGCGCGGATCTGCGGAATCCGGCACGGTCCGTGTCGACGCGAACGGAGGGAACATAATGGGTGTCGACCCGGCCGGCATGAACGGACTGTTGCGGTGGGCGGCGAGAGGATGCTGCGCCGCCGCTCTGCTGGCCATGAGCGGCTGCGCTGTGGGGCCGGACTTTGTCCGGCCCAAGCCGCCGCCGGTCGGCGCCTATGACCGGGGCCCGGCGCCGAACACCACGATTCCGGCGGACGGCCAGGCGCAGCATTTTCTCCGGGAGGCCGCCTTTCCCTCGGACTGGTGGCGCCTGTTTAACTCAGCCGCCCTCGACACCGTCATCGAACAGGCCATCGCCGATAATCTGAGCCTGCGGGCCTCGCAGGCCAGCCTGCGCCGGAGCCAGGAAAGCCTTCGGGCCGGGTACGGTGTCTTCTTTCCCCAGCTGGATGCCGGGTTCGACGCCACACGGCAGAAATTCTCCCCTGCCCGCTTCGGCAGCAGCACCCCGAGCAGCATTTTCAGTCTCTACACGCTGTCCGCGACGGTTAATTATCCCCTCGATCTGTTCGGCGGCGAACGCCGCGCGCTGGAGGGATTGAGCGCCCAAGTTGACGCTCAACGCGATGCGGTCCTGGCTTCCTACCTCGCACTCACGAGCAACATCGTCAACACCGTTATCGCGAGGGCGGCCTACGGGGCCGAGATCAAGGCGCTCGAGGAGGTGATCGGCCTGGAAAAAAACCAGGTGAGGATTTCCCAGGCCCAGGCCCAGGCGGGCCTCATTCCATACGTCAATGTGCTCAGCCTCCAGAGCCAGGTCGCCGCCACGGAAGCGACCTTGCCTCCGCTCCGTCAGAAATTGAGCCAGTCCGACCACCTGCTCTCGACGCTGGCCGGCCGGGCGCCCGCTGAATGGGCCCCGCCGGACGTCGACCTGGCGGACCTCACGCTGCCGGGCGACCTGCCGGTCAGCCTTCCCTCGGAACTGGTTCGCCGCCGCCCCGATATTCTGGCCGCAGAGGCTCAACTGCACGAGGCCAGCGCCAGCATCGGGGTGGCGACGGCGGCATTATTTCCGAGCGTCACATTAAACGGCACGTACGGTCAGAACAACGCTCCAATCAGCGACCTGCTTAAAAAAACCGGCAATTTCTGGAGCCTGGGCGCCGATCTCAGCACGCCGCTGTTTCACGGCGGGACGCTGTGGTTCCAGCGGAAGGCGGCCATCGAGGGTTATCGGCAATCCCAGAATGATTATCGCCAGACCGTCCTGGATGCGTTGGCGCAGGTGGCCGATGCTCTCAGGGCGCTAGAACATGACGCGGAGAGCCTGCAGGCTCAACTGCAGGCGCTCAACGCGTCGCAACGGGCGCTGCAGCTGGTCCAGGCCAATTTCAAGGCCGGCGTCGCGGGCTACGTGCAGGTCCTGATTGCCAATGACCAGTACGCCCGGGCAAAAATCGGCTATCTCGAGTCGCGGGCCCAGCGCTTTCAGGATACGGTCGCCCTGTTTGTCGCCCTTGGCGGCGGGTGGTGGAACGCGCCGGCGATTGCGGACAACAGCCACTGACCCGGGAATCACGCGCACCGGCGCGGCGACCCGAGCCGTTCAGCGCGACGACGAACGGACCGGATCACAACAGCGGATCTGGAAACCGGGAAACGGACGGCGGGGCGGCGGGTTTCAAGACGAGCGAAGCTCACCCGGTGCGGAGGAGCCCGATCTCCCGGGCCGGCTCCGGACCCGCCGGCCCTTGTTCGCGACTCCCCTCCCGGGTTACCGGCGTCCGAGCACTTTGAGCTGCTCGAGCGCCTTGGCATTGGTGGGCTCCCAGCGCAACGTCTCCTCGAACTGGACCAGCGCCTTGCCCGTCTGCTTCATCTGAATATAGAACAGCCCCAGGATGACGTGATAGTCCGGGTTGGAGGGATCCAACTCGATCGCGCGCCGCAACTCGCCCTCCGCATCCTTGCGCCGGTTCGGCGCATTCGCGAGCGCCTGGCCCAACAGCGCGTGACCGCGCGCGTTCTCCTCCTCCTGCTTGATCGCCCGCTCCAAACAATTGATCGCCTCTTTCAGGTTGCCGGCCAGCAGCGCGGCTTCGCCCTTTTTGACCAAGTCGGTCTCCGCCGCCACATCGGGCATCGCATCGGGCGCCGTGAGCGGCGCCCCCATCATCACGGTCGGGGACGGCTCGTTGCTGAGGGACTTGTAGGACTGGGTCAGCCGGCTGAACAGCGCCACCAGCATCGGATGGGCCGCCTCCATCCCGGGATCGTAGTGACGATCGGGGTGGTAGGCCTTGGCCAGCCGGAAATAGGACTTCCTGATCTCCATCAACGAGGCGCCGCGCTTGACCTCCAGCATGTCATAATCGTCCTTGTCCTCCATCGCCTCATAGGCGAGCGTGATCGCACTGGGACTGGTCTCGACCTTCTCCGCCCCGGCCAGATCAAACAATCCGCCCTGTCCTCCACCGGCTTCCCCTTCCTCCTTCAATTTCACGGATTCCGTGACAAAGGCTTCCAGCTCAAGCTGGGACAATTGTCCGAGGCCCCCGGCCCCCGCGGCGGAGACCTCGGCCGTTTTGACCTGGATGATGCCGATGGCCAGCAGAAAGTGGAGCACCTGAATCGTATGGAGGAACGGCAAGGCCATCGAATTCACCAGGTCGCGCACCGTCCGAACCCCGTTGATCAGGAGCAGCAGCCGTCGCTCTTCGGGGGTGATGCTCACCGCCTGAAACAGATCGAGGGGGTCGGTGCCGATGCACAGCACCGCGTCAAAGGGCGGCAGCAGGCGGCAAAGCCGCGTGAAATCGGTGATCCGGCGAATGCCTTCGTAGATCAACGCGCCGGTGCCAATCCGCAGGGGGATCACCTCGTCAGCCGGCAGCTTCTGCTCTTCAAACCGGTAATCGCCGTCCCACCAGGTGAAGAAGCCCAGGATGATCTCCTTCACCTGGGCGTTGACGGCCTGAAACAACTCCTTGGGCGTCAGCAGGCCCTGTTCGACGAGGATCGTTCCCTGCCGTTTCTTGGACTCCTTGAGCAGACGGGACGAGCTTTCATACTGGGCGAAGGTGATTCTGCCTTCTTTCAGCAGGATCACGCCCAGCCGGTCGTTTTCATAGTTGGACGAGGCGAACACCGTGTCGCCTTGCTTGAAATAGACCTGTTTGATCTGATCGTTGCGGGTGATCGTCAGGATGCCGGTCGCCAGATCGTGTTGCAAACCCCGCAGCAGCACGGGAAAGGGGATCTTGGAGAGATGGCCGGTTTTCGGGACGGCAATCATCATGGCAACCTCATGGAGCACGCAGCCGGAAGAGCGCCCCGTGCTTGAACGGAACCCGTTCGTATGACTCGTCAAGCTGCAGCATGGTTTCCGAAGCGCCCAGGAACAAATAGCCGTTCGGCCTGAGCTGCCGGCGAATCTTGGTCAGGATGGCTTTCCTCGTCTCGATATCGAAATAGATCAGCACGTTCCGAAGGAAGATAATATCCATTGCGGGCAGAATTGGCAAGGTGTCGACCAGATTGATCCGGCGGAATTCGATCATCCGACGAATCTCCTCCTTGAGGATCCAAGTGGTGCCTTCCTGGGTGAAATACTTGATCAGCATGGCCGCCGGCAATCCCCGATTGACCGCGATCTGGCTGAATCGCCCCCGCTTGGCCTGTTCCAGATTCGACGTTGAGAGGTCACTGGCCAGGATGGAGACCGTCCAGTTCGTAAGCTTGTGCGCCTCCTCCTTCAACAGCATGGCCACGCTGTAGGGCTCCTGGCCGGTGGCGCAGGCCGCGGACCAGATATTCAACCGGCGCTCGGCCGCCCGTTGAGCCAGCAGGTCCGGCAACACCAGTTTCCTGAGCGCCTCGAACGGGTGAAAATCCCGGAAGAACAACGTTTCGGAGATCGTCAACGCTTCCACGGCCTTGCTGCAGATGGCGGCGCGCCGCTGGCCATTGCGCAAGGCCTTGACCAGCACGGCCGCCGACGCATAGCCCTCCTGTCCCGCCAATTGGTTGAGGCGAGTTTCGGCCAAATAGCTCTTCTCCTCGCCCAGGACGATGCCGGTCTCCTCCCGAACCAGCTGGCGAATGAAATCAAAATCGGCCTGTGAGATCCGCATGGCTCCCCCTAGACGGTTCGACTCATGGGTTGGACGGCGATCGGGGGAAGCGCCGTCCTCCATCGAGCCACCCGTTTCGCAATCTCGAGGGGAATCTGATCAATCGGCACGATGGCGTCGGCGAGTCCCGATTGGGCCACAAATCCGGGCATCCCCCAGACCACGCTGGTCGCCTCATCCTGCACAATGATTTGCCCGCCCGCCTCCGCGATGTCTTCACAGCCCCGCAGCCCGTCCTGCCCCATGCCCGTGAGCACGACACCCAGGGTGTGCGGGCCGTACACCTCCGCCGCTGAACGGAACAGGACATCGGCCGACGGCCGGCAGGAGTTTTCCGGCGGAGCCTGGTTGATATGAAGACGCGGCATCGTCCCCTCCATCCGCACCGTCAAATGATAATTGCCCGGGGCCACCCACGCCCGGCCGGGCTCGATCAGTAGGCCCATCTTCCCTTCTTCAACGGGCAGGCTCGACTTGTCCGCCAGATTTCTTGCAAAATGCTCCGTGAACACGGGCGGCATGTGCTGTACAATCAGGATCGGAACCGGGAATTCAATCGGAAATTGCGGCAGGATCCGCAGCAAGGCATTGGGCCCTCCGGTCGAGGCGGCGATCACCAGGATGTCGATTCGTTTCGATGAGGAGGACGTCGCTCTGGCCGTCACCGCGCGCGCCGGGGCTTGAGATCCGTCCGGCAGCGTCATTTCCTTCGATCCTCGGCAGAAGAGCTCGATCCTCGGGATCAGGGTCCTGCGGAGGAAGTCGAGGGCCCCGTCGCCGGATCCCATGTCATTCTTCGTGACGTAATCCTGCGCGCCCAGTTCGAGGCAGTCCAGGGTTTTTTGCGCCTCTTCGGCGGTGAGGGCGCTGAACATGATGACGGGAAGCGACGGGTAGGTTTTCCGGACCATCGCCAGGGTCTCCAGGCCGTTCATCACGGGCATTTCGATGTCCAGCGTCAGGAGATCCGGGTTGTAAATGGGAATCTTGGACAGGGCGATGCGGCCGTCGGGCGCGGTCGCCACGACTTCAATTTTCGGATTGTCGGCCAACGCCCTGACAATCAGCCGGCGTATGACCACCGAATCATCGACAACGAGAACGCGAATTTTTCCCATGGCCCATTAGTTCGTCGAAATGCCGAGCAGCTGCAGCTTCTCCTGCAGCGCCTCTCTGGAAATGGGCTTCATGACATATTCGTTCGCCCCGCTCTTGATCGCTTCTTCGACCTTGGAGGCGCTATTCTCGCTCGTGACCATCATGATGAGGGTGTGATCATCGGGATGGTCCGACCTGATGCGCCGCAAAAATGTAAACCCGTCCATTTCCGGCATGTTGATATCCAGCAGCATCAGATCCACCCGGCCGTTCTGCTCCAGTTGCTCCAGCGCCTGGACTCCGTGGCACGCTTCGAGCACTTCGAACCCCAACTCACGAAGCAGCTTCGTCAACCAGGCCCGCATGGCTTTCGAGTCATCAATCACGAGTGCCCGCATGAGATCCTCCTGGCCGCCTCCGGGCGGCCGGCCGAGTCCCGGCACGCCCTCCCGTCCGCGCTCTCCAACCGCCCTCCTCCCGCCTCACTCCATGCGACGGAGAAATGATGGGCGGCGCAATCAGAACCGTGCCCCTTCATGACGCCCCGCTCAGATGGTCTTCAATGGACAACGGCATGCGGTTGTTCCCCGCGCACGGCCACCCGGCCGTTGCCCTTGGGACGGGGGTCCGTCGTCTGCGCGCTTCGCGGCGGCTCTACCGACTTCTTCCGGCCCGCAGGGGTCGAGTCTCCCCCCGCCATGTCAAATTTGAACTGACCGACCGCCCGTTCCAGCGCGACGGCCAGCCGCGCCAGCTCCTGGGCCGCGCCCTGCGTCTGCGTCGCCCCGCCCGCCGTGCTCTGCGCCGCCTGCGCCACCCCTGCGACGTTCTGCGCGATCTCCGCGCTGCCCCGCGCGGCCTCCGCCACGTTTTCCCCAATCTCGCTCGTGGTCGCCGCCTGCTCTTCCACCGCGCTCGCAATCGTGTTCGCGATTTCGTTGATCTGGTTGATGATCCCGCTGATCTGCTGAATCGCCGCCACCGCCCCCTGCGAGTCTCGCTGGATCGCGCTGATCCGGGCCCCGATGTCCTCCGTCGCCTCCCCCGTCTGCTTGGCCAGCTCCTTCACCTCATTCGCCACCACCGCGAACCCCTTGCCCGCCTCCCCCGCGCGTGCGGCCTCGATCGTCGCGTTGAGCGCCAGCAGGTTCGTCTGCTGCGCGATCGATGTGATCACCTTGATCACATTGCCGATCTCCACGCTCGATTCGCCCAGCTTGCCGATCGTCTGGTTCGTGGTCGACGCCACCAGCACCGCCTCCTGCGCCACCCGAGCCGCCTCGCCGGCGTTCTTCGCAATCTCCTTGATCGAGGCCGCCATCTCCTCTGAACTCGCCGATACCGTCTGCATGTTCTTGTTGATCTGCTCCGCCGCCGCGGCCACCACATTCGCCTGCGCCGCCGTCTCCTCCGAATTCGCGCTCATCTCCCGGCTGGAGGCCGACAGGCCGTCCGACGCGGTCACCAGGTGCTGGGTCGATTCGGCGACCTGAGAGATCGCACCCCGGATCTTCTCGGTGAAAGTGTTGAACAGCCGGGCCAATTCCCCGATTTCATCGCTGGAGGCGACTTTGATCCGCCGGGTCAAATCGCCCTCGCCCTGCGCGATGTCCTGCATCGCCGCCGTCACCTGCTTGAGCGGAGTGATGATCACCCGGACGAAGTAGAACGAAAACAGCACCACGACGACCACGGTGATAACCATCGCCATGGACAGCAGCTTGTTGTTCCGGTTCATAAAGGTCGTGAGTTGCTTCTCGCTGTCGGACAGCAGTTGATCGACGTGATCTCGATAATTCGAACCGTCGTTCGCATACCGTTCGGCCAGCGCGGAAATATCATGGTCGACCTTCTTCAGATCGGAGGGATTGACGACTGCGCCGGTCTGTTCATGCATCGACGCCACTTCCGCGCGCACGGACTTCGCGACCTCACGTGACTGCTCGGTCACTGCGCGCTCGATGGCGACATCCAGCTCATCCATCACCGTCTGCAACGCGGCGCGGGACACATTGGACATCGCGTGAGTCTTCTCGTACATGACCAGAAACTTCTCCCAATCCAACTGCGATTTTCTGACATAATTCACGCCCATGAACGCCTTGTCATAGATCTCCTTGGCGACGTCACTCAATTTAGTTTGCGCGGTTTTGGTCGCCATGCTGAGCGCGTTCTGCTGGCTGTAGCTAAACCAGCCGAGCGCCGCAAACGCAGCCAGAAACACGGCACACGCGGAGAACATCTTCAGACGGATGGACATGACTTTCCTCCTCGTTGAGGATGCTTATTTAACCGTGATCACCATTTTCATCTTGGGGTGGATGGCACAACGGACTTTATATTCTCCCGCGGAGTTGAGCGTCGCCGTGACGTCCTGTCCGGGTTTTTGCAGCCCTTTGTCATCAACATTGCCGTCCGCGCTTACAATCTGAATGTTGTGCGTCTTGTTGTCCTTGTTCTCAAACACAACCGTGTCGCCAGATTTAATGGTCAACGAGGCAACGTTGAACGACGTGTTGGCTTGCAACACCGTCAATTGATTTGCGCTGGCCACAACAGCGCCCCCGAGCACCAACAGCACCGCCATGAACACTCCTGTCCGCATGGGATTCCTCCTGGTTATGTGATGGGTCCTGTGAATCACCGGCCTCACCGGCATCTCATCGCCTGGCGCGACGCGTCGCGCCCCTTGACGATATCGAGACGATCCTCTCCGTTCCTACGCATGGACGACCGCCGTTTTATCCGTGTCCAAGATCAGCAACAGCCGGTCCTTCAGCTTGTATACGCCCAGCGTGAGCTCCTTCAATCGCGCGTCCAGCCGGTCGGGCGGCGATTCGAACAGATCGGGCCTGACTTCAATGACGTCCCCGATCCTGTCCACCAGCAGGCTGACGGCGCCGTCCGAGGACCGCACGACCACGTTCATTTGGTGTGACGCATCCTTCCGGACGGGGAAGCCGAGTCGCGCCCGCAGGTCGATCGCGGTGACGATCTGGCCCCTGAGATTGATCAACCCGCCGATCATCGTCGACACCAGCGGCACATGCGTCATCGTCTGGGCGGTCAGTACCTCCTGCACCTTCACCACCTCGATCCCGAACAAGTGGTCGTCGATCGAAAAGGTCGCGTATTGTTGATTGTTCTCATGGCGGCGGTCGGCCACGGCCTGCCGCTGGTCGCCCTCGAGACGGCCGGATGCCGGGCGACGTCGCTCCCCGCCCCTGGACGTGAAACGGCGGAGGGCTGAGCGCCCCTCAGGCATGGACGAGCCCCTCCTTTTCATTGGAGGCATGAACCTTCGCCAAGCACCGATGAATCGCCTCCAAGATCGCCTCGCGATCAAACTTCGCCTGATAATCCGAGAAACCGGCCTCCCGGCCGCGCGCGCGATCGGCCTCCGATTCCAGTGAGGTCAGGGCAATCATCGGTAGTTCGGAGAACCCAGGCATCGAGCGGATCTTTTTCGCCATCTGGTACCCGTTCATTCTCGGCATGTCGATGTCGGACAGCACCAGGTCGACGGCGTGATCGGCCAGGCGATCGATCGCCTCCTGGCCGTCGGCGGCCTCGACCACCTCATAGCCGTTCAATTCAAGACAGGGCTTCAACAACCCCCTGAAAAAGGTGGAATCCTCCACGAACAGAATCCGGCGGTGGTCCCGCTTGCCGACCGAAATCGATTTGAACCATCCGGGACACGCCTGCTCAATAATGTGATACACGTCGAGAAGGTCCGTGGATTTCCCGTTGATGACCACCGATCCGCCGATCCCCGCCGCGCCCATGGCGGACTGGTGTATGACCATCCGCTCGCTGGTCACGTCGAGTATCCGGCCAACCACGAGGCCGATGCTCCTGTCACCCTGCGCAAACACGATCACGGGCATCGTGAGGCTGGACTGCGGGGGGGGGAGGCCGAGCGCCCGATCCAGCCGGATCAACGGCAACAGAGAATCACGGTATTGCACGACTTCGCGGCCCGCCGCCCGTTCAATAATGTTCGGATTGAACTCCTCCAGGCGGGCCACGACCGCCAACGGCACGGCATACCGGTCCTCGCCCGAGATCGAGAAAACAAGCAGCGTCTGCCGCTCCATCGCGTCATCGTCGGCGTGCTCCACATGCATGACGTCGCCCTGCTCGTCCGCCGGCGTGGAGATCACCCCATCCTTGGCAAGACCGGCCACATCCAGGATCAGAGCGACGCGGCCGTCCCCCATGATCGTCGCGCCGGCAAAGACCTGAACCCCCTTCAGTTGCCGACCGAGCGGCTTGACCACGATTTCCTGGCCGTCCAGCACCTCGTCGACCACCAGGCCGAACGGACGTCCGCCGGACTGGAGCACGACGATATTGATCCCGTCGCCCCTGGCGCGTTCGGCTTCCGATTCAGACGGGTTCGAACCGGCGGGCGCGAGATCCAGCAGCCGTCCCAGGCGGAGCAGCGGCAGCAGTTTTCCTCGCAACCGGTACACCTCCACGTCCTGGATCACCTCGATCCGTTCCCCGGCGGCCTTGTCCACGCGGACCAATTCCAGGAGGTTGGCCTGGGGGATGGCGAAGAACTCCCCGCAGGCCGATACCATCAGCGCCGGAATGATCGCGAGCGTCAGCGGGATCTTGATCCTCAACCGGGTGCCCCGGCCAAGCTGGCTGGACACCTCGATCGCCCCCCCGATCTTCTCGATGTTGCTCTTGACCACGTCCATCCCGACGCCGCGGCCGGAGACATTGGTGACTTTTTCCGCCGTGGAAAATCCGGGAAGAAAAATCAGGTTCGTGAGCTCCGCGGCGCTCATGCGTTCCGCTTCCTGCTCGGAGATGAGATGCTGCTCCAGCGCCCGCCGCTTGATTCGCGCGGGATCGATGCCCGCGCCGTCGTCGCAGATTTCGATGTTCACGTTGCCGCCTTCGTGAAAGGCGCGCACGCTCAGGACCCCTTCTGGCGGTTTGCCGGCGGCGAGGCGCGCCTCCGGCAGTTCGATGCCGTGGTCGACGGCATTACGAATCACGTGCATGAGCGGGGCTCGAATCGCTTCGAGAATCGACTTATCCAACTCTGTGCCGCGGCCGTCCAGCTCGAGCCTGACCTTTTTCTCGCAGGCAACCGACAAATCCCTGACCGCGCGTGGAAACCGGCTCCAGATGTTGCCGATCGGCTGCATCCGGGTTTTCATCGCCGCTTCCTGCAGCTCGCTGGTGACCAGATTGAGCCGCTGCACGGTCGCCTGAAATGCCGAGTCCTGGTTGCTGGCGGCAAATTGAAGAATCTGATTGCGCGAGAGCACCATCTCCCCGACCAGGGTGACCAGTTTGTCCAGCAACTCGACGTCGACGCGGATGGTGCTGTCGGAAACGGCCGATTCCGGCGCGTGATGCGCGCTCTCCTCCTCAGCGGTGGCCGGCTCGACTGGTGCCGGCGCCTCTTCGGCGTTCCCGGACACGAATCGCTTCACGGAGTTCGAGAGCGTCTCCACCTCCGCCAGACGGTCATACAGGGGTCGATCCTCCGGGGCCTGGGGCGGGACCTGGGGCGCCGCCTCCGAGACGCCGGTTGCGGCCTGGAACCGCTTCAACCGGGCGATCAGTTCCGCGTAGTCTTCCGCCCCCTCATCCTGACGCTGCTCGATATTGTGCACCATCTTCCTCACGGCGTCGGCCGTGGCCAGCAACACGCTGGTGATGTCGGTGGTCAGGCGAAGCTGCCCTTTGCGCAGGCACGCCAGCAGACTCTCGCCCGCGTGGGCGATCGACTCCAGCCGGGAAAATCCCAGGACGCTGCAGCTGCCTTTGAGGGTGTGCATCGTGCGAAAGATGTTGTCGAAGACCTCGTGCCGGGAAGGATCGTGCTCGAGCGTCACCAGATCCTGATCAAGCTGGTTCAGATTTTCATGGCTCTCGATCAGGAATTCACGGATGATCTCTTTCATGTCATTCTCATCCATGATCCTCTCCTCTGATGACCTCCGTCCAAGGCCTCCATAATGAGCCGGTGGCCTGCACCGACTGCGTCGGCCGCGCGCCGCCGTCATGTGTCTTCCGGACTCCGGATCCGGCGGTGGACACGGACGCGCGATCCTGCGTCGATCGCCATGAAGCCGCACAAACGCCGGGATGCGGCACGCGCCTCAGGCGGGGTTGTTCTCGATGAACGACGAGCACGTGTCAGATCCGCAGGAGATCTCCGTGGCCGGGTGACCGACGGTCGCCGCCGGGGCGCATGCCAATGAGGGGAGACTGTCTCACCGCAGACACGTCATCTGGCCGACCGGCCGGAAGAAGCCCGGGGTGCCGCGGCGATCCGGTCTCATGGTTCATGACGTCCCGCCTCGCATCCTCACACACATTCCAGTCCCACCGTCTTATTGAGCACGGCGAGGACCTGTTCCTCGGTGAACGGCTTCAAAATGTAATCGCTCGCCCCCGCCTCGGTGCAGACGACGGCGGAATCCTCCGCCGACAACGAGCTGATCATGATGACAACGGCCTGAGGGTTCATCTTTCTGATCTGCTTCAGCGTTTGCAGGCCGCTTTGCTCTGGCATGATCATGTCCAGCGTGACGAAATCCGGCTTCAGCGTCCCGTAGAGTTCGACCGCGCGCTTGCCGCTCTCGGCGGCGCCGACGACTTCGACACCGTTCTTTTCCAGGAGGGTCCGGATGAGCTGACGCATCATGCTGGAGTCATCGACGATCAGGGCTCGTTTTTTCATCGGCCATATCCTTTGTCTTGGTTGTTGGACATCACCACCGCGAACGTCACGTTCATTTCGAATTCGCCGATGGGGGTGATCAGCGGGATCGCGATCAATTCCTTGGCATTCGGGAACACCAGGTTGGCGCCGGTGCCCGTGGCGACGATCGGAGGTGTGATGGCCGCCCGTATGCCCAGCCGGTTGAGATTGCCCGTGGCGTTTCCCACGATGATGTTGGCGAGTTCCCCCAGGGCGTCCTTGACCCTCGGATCGAGGATATCGAGGGTCAGTTGCTCCCCGGTGATGTGCTCAAGAATCTGACGCGCCAGAGCCAGATTGAAGCGAAAGAGGATCGTCCCCGTGAGATCGCCCCGCACCCCCAGCACGACCAGGATCGTCTCGGAGTTGAGGGAAACCGACTGCTGGCGTGGGGCGCCGACGCGCGCGTCAAGATCGGCGATTTGCTTCAGCACGGCAATGGCCGGTTCAATGAAGGCATTGATGTGTTTCGACATCAACGGCACGGCGGTATCAGGCATCTCATCTCCTCGCAGTGAGGCGGCATGAATTCTCGCAGAACGCATACTCGGTCGCGCGTCGATTCATGACCCATGTCCGACAGGATTGTATGTCATCATCATGATCGTCCCCATGTATCTGACGCCGCGTCCGTACTCATCGCAGTATTACAAGACCTTGTATGAAGGTAGCATAGCGCCCGGGGTTGTCAAATGAGCGCCGGGATTGGCCCTGGCGGACCTGTTTTATCCGGTCGCGTATGTCCCGAGCCTGCCGGATGATGACATGGCTGATCGATGTCTCTGAAGAGGGGGCCGCTGGTGATCGTGGGCATCGAGGGCAACCGGCAGGAGAGATGCACTATGAAAAAAAACAGAGAAATGATGCGACAATCGAAACCCCGAGACCAAGAACACCGATTGATGGTCACCCATCAGGTAACCAATAACTCACTAGATGTCGCCTTGCCTGAGCCAGGCCCGTCCCCTACCTCAGGTCATTGACTCATTTTGAGACGTTTTTGATGGGACAGCCGTCACTTTTTACACCATTTTTATAAATCGAATGCTACGATACGCTTCGGTCACTATTTCAGGAGGCACCATGGATCTCATCGTTCTCGGCGTGGCGGGATTGTTCTTCGTGATCTCGGCCTGGCTCTTGACGGCATTGGAACGGTTATAGGGCGTGCATGACGCTCCCTAAGAGGGATCCTGGGCCCGGCCTGATCGGCGTGACGGGGGCATGAACCCTCTAATAATAAAGGACCAGCGATGAATTTTCTCACAGTTATTCTGGCCTGGATCGTGGTGGTGATCTCGACATGGCTCCTCGCTTCATTGACGCACAATGTCAATCCGAGGTGGAGGCACCGCGCAGGCTCAAGGAGAAACGGAGGGGGCTTCACAAGCCCCACCAAGAAGGAGAGGTAAGATGACCGGTTTCTACATTATCGGCGGGATTCTTTCACTGGGGCTGCTGATCTATCTCTTGATCGCGCTCCTCAAACCGGAGCTTTTCTCATGACAACCAATGGCTGGCTGCAAATCAGTCTCTATCTCGTGGTCCTGGTGGCATTGGCCAAACCCTTGGGATGGTACATGGCCCGGGTCTATGAGGGCCGGTCGTTCTGGCTGGATCGTCTCCTTGGCCCGGTGGAGCGGGCCTTTTATCGGCTCTGCGGCGTCAAAGCCGACGCTGAAATGGGGTGGAAAACGTACGGACTGGCAGTGCTCTGGTTCAGTGCTGCTGGTTTTGTCTTTCTCTATGCCTTGCAACGGCTTCAAGGCTTCCTGCCGCTGAACCCACCAGGTTTCGGCGCCGTCTCGCCCGACCTGGCCTTCAATACGGCTGTGAGCTTTGTCACCAACACCAACTGGCAGGCCTACGGCGGCGAGACGACCATGAGCTATCTGACACAAATGGCCGGCCTGACCGTCCAGAATTTCGTCTCGGCCGCGACGGGAATGGCCGTCCTGGTCGCGCTGATCAGGGGATTGGCCCGAAAGAGCGCCGAGACGATAGGCAACTTCTGGGTCGATCTGGTCCGAACCACGCTCTACATACTGCTGCCGCTGTCGTTCATCTTTTCGATTGCGCTGGTCTCCCAGGGGGTGGTCCAGACATTCGGCGACTACCCAAAGGTCACAATGCTTCAGCCGGTGACCTATGACAACCCCATCGTGGACGCCAAGGGCCAGCCGGTGTTGGATGAGAAAGGCCAGCCCAAGACCGAGAAAGTGACGGTCACCGAACAGACAGTGGCGGTCGGTCCGGCCGCCTCCCAGATCGCCATGAAGCAGCTCGGCACCAACGGCGGCGGCTTTTTCAACGTCAATTCCGCCCACCCGTACGAAAATCCGACGCCGCTCTCCAATTTTCTGGAAGTGCTGGCGATCCTCCTGATCCCGGCCGCTCTCTGCTACACATTCGGCAAAATGGTCGGCGACACCAGGCAGGGCTGGGCGATTCTGGCGGCGATGACGATCGTGCTGGTCGTCTTCATCGCCACGGCCTACTGGGCGGAGGGCGCCGGCAATCCCCTGCTCGCCAAGCTGGGGGTCGACCAAACAGCGAGCGCGGTGCAGCCGGGCGGCAACATGGAGGGGAAGGAAGTTCGGTTCGGGCTCGCCAATTCGGTCCTGTGGGCCTCGACGACCACAGCCGCCTCCAACGGGTCGGTTAACTCGATGCACGATTCCTTCACGCCTTTGGGCGGGCTCGTGCCCCTCTTCCTGATGCAGTTCGGCGAGGTGATTTTCGGGGGGGTCGGTTCGGGATTGTACGGCATGCTGGTCTTCGCGATCATCGCCGTCTTCGTCGCGGGGTTGATGGTCGGACGCACCCCCGAATATCTCGGCAAAAAGATCGAGGCCTACGAGATGAAGATGGCCTCGTTGTTGATCCTGATCATGCCGATGATTGTGCTGGGATTCACTGCCCTGGCCACGGTGACCGATGCCGGAAAAGCCGGCGTCTTCAATCCGGGCCCCCACGGATTCAGTGAGATTCTGTACGCGTATACTTCCCAGGGCAATAACAACGGCAGCGCCTTCGCGGGCTTCGGCGCGAACACGCCTTTCTACAATCTCACCGGCGGGATCGTGATGCTAATCGGCCGCTTCTGGTGGATCGTCCCGACGCTGGCGCTGGCCGGCTCACTGGCGAGGAAAAAGGCGGTCCCAGCGGGTCTGGGCACGCTGCCCACCCATACACCGCTCTTTATCATCCTGCTGATCGGCACGGTCGTCCTCGTCGGCGCGCTGACCTTCATTCCGGCCCTGGCGCTGGGGCCGATCGTTGAGCATTTGATGATGGTCGGTCACTAAACTTACTGATCGCAAGGAGTACAACCATGGCTCAGCCGCATACGAAAAAACATCGCTTGTTCGATCCCGCCATCATCCGGCAGGCGATTATCGACTCATTCCGCAAACTCAACCCGAGACACCAGGTGCGCAACCCGGTGATGTTCGTCGTCTACGTGGGAAGCATTTTGACCTCGCTCCTCTTCCTGCAGGCGGTGATGGGCCATGGGGAAGCGCCGGCCGGCTTCATTCTCCAGATCGCGCTCTGGCTCTGGTTCACCGTGCTCTTCGCCAATTTCGCCGAAGCGATGGCGGAGGGGCGCGGCAAGGCGCAGGCCGACGCCCTGCGGCGGTCGCGGCGCGAACTGTTCGCGAAGAAACTGGCGCGGCCGAAATACGGGTCGGACTTTGCGAGGGTAGCGGGCGGCCAGCTCAAAAAGGGCGACGTCATCCTGGCGGAGGCGGGCGACGTGATCCCGGCCGACGGGGAAGTGATCGAGGGCGTCGCCTCCGTGAACGAAAGCGCGGTGACGGGGGAAAGCGCGCCGGTGATCCGCGAAAGCGGCGGGGATCGCAGCGCCGTGACCGGGGGCACGACCGTCCTGTCGGACTGGCTGGTGATCCGCGTGACGGCCGACCCCGGCGAGATGTTCCTGGACCGGATGATCGCCATGGTCGAAGGCGCGAAACGACAGAAGACGCCCAATGAAATCGCATTGAATATCCTCCTGGCCGCCCTAACCGTGATCTTTCTCCTGGCCACGGTCACGTTGCTGCCCTATTCCCTCTACAGCGTGGCGGCCGTCAAGCAGGGCACGCCGGTGACCGTCACGGTGCTGGTGGCGCTGCTCGTCTGCCTGATTCCGACGACGATCGGCGGCCTGCTCTCCGCCATCGGGATCGCGGGGATGGATCGAATGGTCCAGGCCAACGTCATCGCCATGTCCGGCCGTGCGGTGGAGGCCGCGGGCGACGTGGACGTGCTGTTGCTGGACAAGACCGGGACGATCACGCTGGGCAACCGCCAGGCCACGGAGTTCATCCCCGCGCAGGGCGTCAGTTTCGAACGGCTGGGGGACGCGGCGCAGCTGTCGTCGCTGGCCGATGAAACCCCCGAGGGGAGGAGCATTGTTGTATTGGCGAAAGAACGATACCAACTGCGGGCGCGACACATTCATGAATTGGGGGCGACGTTCATCCCCTTTTCCGCCCAGTCGCGCATGAGCGGGGTGGATCTGGACGGACGAACGATCCGGAAGGGCGCGGCCGAAGCGATTGAAGCATTCGTCAAGGAACGGGGCGGACAATTCCCGCCGGACGTGCAGGCGGCGGTCGAAACGGTCTCAAAGCAGGGCGGCACGCCGCTGGTCGTGGCGGATGGCCCTCATGTGCTGGGCGTGGTCCATCTCAAAGACATCATCAAGGGGGGCATCAAGGAACGGTTTGCCGAATTGAGGCTGATGGGGATCAAGACCGTCATGATCACGGGGGATAATCCGCTCACGGCGGCCGCGGTGGCGGCCGAATCGGGCGTCGACGATTTTCTGGCCCAGGCCACGCCGGAGGCGAAGCTGGCGCTCATCCGCAAGCTGCAGGCGGGAGGGCGGCTGGTGGCGATGACCGGCGACGGCACGAACGATGCGCCGGCGCTGGCGCAGGCCGACGTGGCGGTCGCCATGAACACCGGCACGCAGGCGGCCAAGGAGGCCGGCAATCTCGTCGATCTCGACTCCAATCCGACCAAGCTGATCGAGGTGGTGGCCATCGGCAAGCAGTTGCTGATGACGCGGGGGGCGCTCACGACCTTCAGCATCGCCAACGACGTGGCCAAATACTTCGCCATCATCCCCGCGGCCTTCATCACCACCTACCCGGCCCTGCGCATCCTGAACATCATGGGGCTGGCGACTCCCCAGAGCGCGGTCCTGTCGGCCGTGATCTTCAACGCGCTGATCATCCTCGCCCTGGTGCCGCTGGCCCTGCGAGGCATCCGCTATCTGCCGATAGGCGCCGCCCCCCTGCTCAGGCGCCATTTGTGGATCTACGGTATGGGCGGAATCATCGTCCCGTTTGTCGGGATTAAGCTGATTGACATGCTGCTGGTGGCGTTCCATCTGGCATAAGAGAGAACAGACGGGTTGAGAATGTGAAGGAAAAGGGCGGATGAAGGGTTAATGGACAGACACAATGAACGCGCAAGGAGATCGCTCATGACGACACATCTACGGGCCTCGATCCTCTCACTGATTGTGCTCACCATCATCACGGGGCTGCTCTACCCGCTCGCCGTCACGGGCGTGGCCCGGCTGCTCTTCCCCCGCCAAGCCGACGGATCGCTGATCATTCAGAATGGCAAGCCCGTCGGTTCGGAGCTCATCGGCCAGCCGTTCGACGACCCGAAATATTTTTGGGGACGGCCGTCCGCTACTTCACCCTATCCTTATAATGCCGCTTCCTCGTCGGGGTCGAATCTCGGCCCGACCAATGACGCGCTCCTCTCCGCCGTCAAGGACCGTGTGGCGGCGCTCCGCGCGGCCGATCCAGGCAACAGCGCGCCAGTCCCCGTCGATCTGGTCACCGCGTCGGGGAGCGGCCTCGATCCCCACATCAGCCCCGCCGCCGCCGACTATCAGGTCCATCGGGTCGCAAAAATCAGGGGGCTGGATGAAACCAAAGTCCGCGCCCTTGTCGAGGCTCACACCGAAGGAAGGCAGCTCGGCCTCCTCGGCGAGCCGCGCGTCAACGTCCTAGAGTTGGATCTCGCATTGGACGGCCTGCGTTAAGCAGCGCCGGCTCTTCTGCCGATGCGATCGGCAGGCGTCCCTCTTCCCGCAAGTCTGGGAAGAAAACTGCACTCAACAGGAGGAAGACCACGTGAAACGAATGAGTCTGATTGTTCTGTTTGTCATGGTCATCGGCCTATTCGGCGGAGAGATTCGCTCCGCCCACGCCACGCCGTCCACGGAGTTCTGGACGCCGGCGACCATCGACGTGCAGCCGTACAAGGTCTGGCATCTGGGGATCGACAATTACTTCACCATCGGGCGAGCGCCCAGCAGTCAGATGGGAACCGGGGCGTTTGCCACGGACGTCGGCCTGACCGTCGGCGTGCTGCCGTTTGAAAAACTCAATCTTGAAGTCGGGATTGACATGCTCGAGCCGATCGATTCAATGGTCTGTTCGGGGGCGTTGAACAGCGGGAATGTGATTTCACAATGCGGCACCGTGGTCAGCGGCTTGTCCTTCAACTTCAAGTTCGGGATTCCTGAAGGCGCCCTCTTTAAGTGGGCTCCAGGGATTGCCGCGGGCATGTTCAACATCGGCACGGTCCACCAAGTGACCGACATGAACATCGCCGACCTGATCATTGGAAAGACCATCCCGGTGCTCGGGCGCGTCCATGTGGGCGGCTATCTGGGCAGTTCCTCCTCCGCCCTGATGCACGAGAACGGCGATCTGGCAAACGCGACCAAGAACATGGGCTTCATGGTGGCGTATGACCGGGGCTTTCTGCCTGTAAAGGACAAGGAGGGCAATGAATACAACAAGATCGGTCTCGGGGTGGACTACGCCAGCGGCAAGAACTACATTGGCGGCTACGGCGCCGGCGTGGGGTTCTATTTCACCAAAGACATTTCCGTGTTGACCGGCCCGGTGGTGTTCAATGATCAGGTGATCAACGGCCGGTGGAAGTGGTCCACGCAGCTCGATATCAACTTTTAGCTCGATCCTTCACAACACGCGACCGACATCCTTTCCTTCCCATCGCAGCGCGAGAACGCCGCCGACAAGGCGGCGTTCTCTTTTCCGATGCGGTCCGAACTCCCCTACTTTCCAATTGGACACGAAAGGGCGTACACTATAGCGTTGTTTGAACGCCCCAGACGGGAAGACGCATCATGGATGATCGACGACCCAAGCCGGAAGAGCTGCTCAAGCGGGCCAAGGAGGAAGAGGCCCGTGAGGCGCGCGGCAAGCTCAAAATCTTTTTCGGCGCCACGGCCGGCGTGGGGAAAACCTACGCCATGCTGGAGGCCGCCCACGAGCAACGGGAAGACGGGGTGACCGTGGTCATCGGCTGGGTCGAAACCCATCGCCGCGCGGAGACCGAAGCGCTGCTCGAGGGGCTGGAGATTCTTCCGCCACGGGTCACGGAGTATCGGGGCGCCACGCTTCGCGAATTTGATCTGGACGCGGCGTTGGCCCGCCGCCCGCAGCTCGTTCTGATGGATGAGCTGGCCCACACCAACGCCCCCGGCTCGCGCCACCCCAAGCGGTGGCAGGACGTCGTCGAACTGCTCAACGCCGGTATTGATGTCTACACGACGGTCAACGTCCAGCATCTCGAAAGTCTCAACGACGTCGTCACCCAGATCACCGGCGTCCGGATCGGCGAGACGGTGCCCGACTCCGTCATGGAGCAGGCCGACGACGTCGAGTTGATCGACCTGCCGCCGGACGACCTGCTCCAACGTCTCAAGGAGGGAAAGGTCTACATCCCGGAACAGGCAAAGTTGGCGATCGAGAATTTCTTCCGCAAGGGCAATCTCATCGCGCTCAGGGAGCTGGCTCTGCGCCGGACGGCCGAGCGGGTGGACCAGCAGATGGAGGTCTACCGCCGCGACCACGCCGTCCAACGCACCTGGCCGGCGGGCGAGACGATCATGGTCTGCGTCAACATGAAGCCCCGGGGGCCCCGGCTCGTGCGGGCGGCCCGGCGGATGGCGGCGGGGCTGCACGCCAAGTGGCTGGCGGTCTACGTCCAGACGCCGCGCCATCTGCGGCTGGCCGACGCCGACCGGGATCGGGTCAACCGCACCCTCCGGCTTGCCGAGGAATTGGGCGCCGAGACGGCGACGCTGACCGGCCAGCAGGTGGCACAGGAAATTCTGGCCTACGCCCGCAGTCGGAACGTGACGAAAATCATCGTCGGCAAACCGGTCCGAGCCCGGTGGAAGGAGTGGGTCTTCGGGTCGGTCGTGGCGGAGCTGGTCCGGAACAGCGGCGAGATCGACGTCTATGTCATCACCGGCGAAGCCGCCGAAAGCCGGCCCCTGATCACCAGAGCCCCCGCCCGCGCGGTCCGGTGGACCGCCTACGGGTTTGCCGCGGCCGGCGTCGCGGCCTGCACGATCATTGCCTCGGTGATGGCGCCCTACTTCGACATCGCGAACCTAATCATGGTCTATCTGCTGGGCGTGGTCGCCATTGCCACCCGCTACGGGCGGGGCCCGTCCATCCTGGCGTCGTTTCTGAGTGTGGCGGCATTCGACTTTTTCTTCATCGCTCCCCACTTCACCTTCGACATCACGGCGGCGCAATATCTGCTCACCTTCGCCGTCATGCTGGTGGTGGCGCTGCTCATCAGCGGCTTTACCGTCAGGAGCCGGCAGCAGGCGGAGCTGGCCCGGGACAATGAACGGCGAACCGCGCTGCTCTACGCCCTGAGCCGTGATCTGGCGACCCAACGTGGCATGGAGCCCGTGGTCCGGACGGCGCTGCAGCACGTCACCGAGATTTTCGGCGGTCAGGCGGCCGCGTTCGTTGTCGACGCGGAGGGTCATCTCGCGCTCCACCATGAGCCGCACCGGCGGTTCGAGTTCGATCCCAAGGAATCCGGGATCGTCCAGTGGGTCTTTGATCACGGCGAACGGGCCGGCGCCGGCACCAACACGCTGCCCGGTGCCAGCGCGCTCTATCTGCCGCTCATCGGCGTGAAGGGGCCGATCGGCGTGCTGGCCGTCCGCCATCCGCAGAAGGGGCAGTTGTTCGATCCTGACCAGATCCATCTGCTGGAGATGCTGACCAATCAGAGCGCGCTGGCGATCGGCCGGACGCTGCTGGCCGCCGAGGCGCAGCAGGCGCACGTGCTGGCCGAGACGGAGCGGACCAGGAACGCCATTCTCAGCGCGGTTTCTCACGACCTGCGCACGCCGCTGGCGACGATCACCGGCGCGGCCGGCAGCCTGCTCAACGACGGGGAGACGCTGAGCGTCCACGCCAGACGGGACCTGGCCCGCGCCATCTCCGATGAGGCCGGCCGGCTCGACCGGCTGGTGAAAAACCTCCTGGAGATGATGCAGCTCGAAGCCGGAGCCCCGCGCCTGAACAGGGAGTGGCACCCGTTCGAGGAGATCGTCGGCGCGTCGCTCGGCCGGATGGAGGGCAAACTGGGCGATCGGAGGATTGAGACCCACTTCACCGAAGCCCTCCCCCTTGTCCATGTGGACGGCGTGCTGATGGAGCAGGTGCTGATGAACCTTCTCGATAATGCGCTCAAATACGCGCCGCCCTCGACCGCCATCGAATTGTCTGCCTCGGTGTCGGATCACACCCTGCTGGTCGAGATTGCCGACGGCGGGCCCGGCATCCCGCCCGGCGATGAAGAGCGGATCTTCGACAAATTTTATCGCGCCGACACGGCGAGCGAGGGCGGCGTGGGGCTGGGGCTGACGATCTGCCGCGGCATCATCAACGCGCACGGCGGGCGCATCTGGGCGGAAAACCGCCCCGGCGGCGGCGCGCGATTCCGATTCACGCTCCCGCTGGAGGAAATCCCGCCCGGCATCGAACCGGAACAAGACCATGTGCGCCGCGCCAGCCCATGAGGCCGACGTCCTGATCATCGAGGACGAACCCGAAATCCGCCGCTTCCTGAGCACGGCCCTGTCCCAGCACGGCTATCGCGTGCATGATGCCTCCTCGGGCCGGGGGGGGCTGGCCCAGGCGACCTCCCGTAACCCGGATCTCATTCTGCTCGATCTTGGCCTGCCTGATCTTGACGGGCTCGATGTCATTCGGCGGCTGCGGACGCAGTCCGCGATCCCCGTCATCGTCCTGTCGGCCCGGGACCAGGAACGGTCGAAGGTCGAGGCCCTGGATCTCGGCGCCGACGATTATGTCACCAAACCGTTTGGCATGGACGAGCTCCTGGCGCGGATGCGGGTCGTGCTGCGCCATGCCGCGCGGGCGCAGGGCGGCGCGGGCGAGCCCGTCTTCACCGCCGGCGCTCTGTGCGTCGACCTTGAACAGAGACGCGTCTCGGTGTCGGGGAAACAGGTCCATCTGACGCCGATCGAATACAAGCTGCTCGCCGTCATGGTTCAGCACGCCGGCAAAGTGCTCACCCATCGCCAGCTGTTGCAGGCCGTCTGGGGCCCGCTCCATCAGCATGAGGCCCATTATGTGCGGGTCTATATGCAGCATTTGCGAAACAAGCTGGAGGCCAATCCTGCGCGCCCCAGATATCTGTTGACCGAACTCGGTGTCGGCTACCGTCTCCGGACCGAGTGAGACACGGCTCCTTCCCTCCAACACGCGGAAGAGATCACTGGGAAGGGAGCCGCGCAGACCGGCTCATCCGTTCACACCGGCAGGAAGACCACCAACCGGCGTGAACCGATTATGAATACCCCGTGTTGTGGGGGTATTTCAATTCACGAATATCGATACTAACAAGCCCGATTTTAACCGTCTCGATTCTTCCTCCCGTTTTTCCCCGCGCTTTCAATAAGTTGACAGGTGGACAATGCGCGCTATACTGATCGCAGAATCGTGGATGAGCGCGGGTTCGGATTTCTCGAGCGTCGCGCCGATGAGGACGAGGGCGGAGGGAAGTGCATGGTCATGCAAAGGAGGTAGAAGTGGAAGAGATGCCGATCCATCATCGACTCATGACAATGAAAGTCTCCACGGCGCGCTGGGTCGCCGGCGTGGGGGCGTTCCTGCTGGCTTCGGTTGTGTTGACGCTCTGGAGCAGCCCCGCCTGGGCCATCCCGGCCTTCGCGAGAAAATATGACATTCCCTGCAGCGGCTGTCATCTGCCCGGGTTCCCAAAGCTCAACGACGTGGGCAATCAGTTCCGAGACCACGGCTACCAACTGGGCGAGGATGACGACCTTCCGACGTTCGAAGGGCTGACCAAAGGGTACTGGCCGGTGTCGTTCAGGACCACGGTCGGCTACCAATACGCCACGCTGCACCATGCGCAGGGCGAACTGAATACAACGAATAATCTCACCAGCGGGAGCTTCGGCTTCACGGGACTGGACATCCTGAGCTTCGGTACACTGGCTCGGAACGTCTCGTTCGGCATCGTCTACACGCCGGGACTGGGCAGCGCCGGGTTCAACTCCGGCAGCACGGCGGGCGGGGGCGACCTGGAGTCGGCCTTTGTCAAGCTGGACAATATTTTCCACAAAGACTATCTGGTGAATCTGAAGGTCGGCAAGTATGAGCTGGATCTGCCGGCCAGCGAAAAGCGGAGCCCCACGCTCAATACGGAGTATGTGATGTATCATTATATAGCGGGGACTCCGTACACCACCTCCCTCGTCAATCCCTGCGCGAATACCGTCACCTGTAATCCGACAACCGGATATGGAAATGCCAACGATTTCTCCCTCGGCGAAAATCAATCGGGTGTCGAGTTGGCGGGGATTCAATCGTTTCACGGCAACTTTTTACGCTACTCGCTCAATGCAATCTCCAACAGCAATCTCAACCAGGGGGGCACGGGAGGCGGCCGGGCGGTGAACTTCTACGGCCGCGTCTCGCAATCGTTCAAAGGCTACGGGGTGGTGTCAGGGCAACGGGTCGGTCTGTTCGGGGCGTATGGCGTGGCCCCCACGACACCGAACGCCGCCTGCCCGTCTGGGGGGTGCGGAGCGATTGGAGGAGGCAACGAGCCGTTTTATCGGGTGGGCGCGGATGTCAGCCTGACGGCCTTTGGCCAGTTCAATTTCATCGGAGCGGCCATGCGCGCCAAGGATGACAAATCGCTGGTTGCCGCGACGATTGGAATCCCCCAGGACGCCGTCTGGTATGGGGCGTTCGCGGAGCTCAATTACAATCCCGTCCAGCTCCCCGACTGGCTCTTTATCTACCGGTACGATCTGATCAGAAACGCGCAGCAGGGGGATTCCGGCTATTCCGACAGCTTCAACAATGTCGATTCACACACGGTCATGGCCCGCTATTACTTCAACATCTCGACCCGGGTCGATACGACGCTCCATTTCGAATACAACTACTATCGCACGAAGGATACCAGCCCGACCGGCGGCGATCAGTACGGGCAGACGGCCTTGGTTGCGCTTGACTTTGCATTGTAACACGACGCCGGGTACACAGCAATAGCCGCCCGAGACTCGGTCGACGGAGTGTCCTCAGCACAGAACCCCGCCTGTCGGAGACAGGCAGGGTTCTGTTGTGCGCACAAAACCTTCCAACTCGGCCGTGGAAAGTGGAAGAGGGGACAGCCGGATTACTGCTTCACGGCGTAATAGAACGGTTTAAACGATCCGTCGCGAAGCACGGAGATATTAAAAGTGCCGACCCGATTCCCCCCCCGCTTCCCTCCCATGATTTCCAGCACCTGACGAAACCGGTCCAGCGAGTCGATGCCCATCCCGTTGATCTCCACGATCTGATCGGTCATCTCAAGACCCAGGGCTCGGATGACATCCGGATCGGCTTGAGCAAGATCGACCGCCGAACCCACTGAAGTAGTGACAAGCACCGGTTTGCCGTCGTTTACCTGCGCTTCAAAATCAGCGACAAAATGCATCACGTCGCTCCGGCTGATCTCCACTCTGATCTTCTGAACCCGAGGGTCATAGGGGGGTATGACCTTCGAGATGACATCCTGACGGGGATTCTTCGAATCGGTCGGGACCGGGATGGCATCACTCGGCGCCCTCTCGGGCGAGGCCGAGTGGACGACTCCCGTCCCCCCGGTGATGTGAAGCACCAGCGTCTCCGTTCCCCGCTTGAGCACGACCTGCTGGTGCGTGATTGAGAGGATCGTCGCGCCATTCACCACGTCGCCGACGCGGTAGGACGCTTGCTTTTTCGTGTGGGGATCTTCAAACACGGCCGCCCTGTTGTGCTTCCCTTCCACGGTGCCCACAAGGTTAAAATCGGAGGGGCTGGTCCCCGCGTGTTGCGCGGGCGCCTGCCCCCAGGCGCCGGCGGCGACTCCGATCAGGAGCAATCCGCCGAGCCCCAGCCCGGTGATGATTCGCGTTCTCCGCATCAGAATGGCCCGGGGTCGCTGTCTGTTCATGGCGCTGTTCTCTCCGTCACTGCACGGATCATTTACGGTGACGACACATTGATCTGGTTTGTGGTACAGCGGGAATTGTTGGCTTCATTCCCCTCCGCCACATCGTTGGTATCGTCTGCGTTGGCACAGACATAGTACGCGCCAGGCGTCGTCGCACCCGGCACCGTCAGGGTGGTGGAATCGGCGCTCGTCCCGTTGATCGCCAGCGACGCCACCGAACGGGTCTGTGAGATCACGACGTCATCCCCATCCCCGTAGGTGGCGTTCGTCGACAGGTGGTATGCGATTGTAAAGGCCCCCGCCGACGATCCACCCTGGTTCTTGGCCGTGTTGGACAGGGTGAAGTCAGACCCCGCGGCGACCGTGGTCGTCGTCATCGTTGCCGCGCTCATGACCAGATCCGGCGGCGGGACCGTGACCGTTGTGCCGCTGCACAGCGTGTTGTTCGTCTCGCTCAATTCCGACACCGCTGACAGGGCATCCGCCATTGCGCAGACATAGTATGTCCCCGGCGGCGTCGTGGCGGGCACCGTCAGACTTGTCGACGCCGCGCTGCTCGCCCCCGCCGCCAGAGAGGTCACCGACCGGGTGGCTGTGAAGGCGATATCATCCCCATCCCCATACGTGGCGTTCGTCGAAAGATGATAGGCGATCTTAAAGGCCCCTGCCGCCAGCAGACCCTGGTTATTAACCGTATTGGACACCGACATCGCCGCCCCCTGGTTGACCGTTGACGCCGTCATGGACACCGCCGTCATGGTGAGATCCGGACCGGAGACCTGGATCGGTGAGGCCGTGCACAAGCTGTTGTTGGTTTCGTCCGACTCCGTCACGGTGTTGCCGCTGTCCCCCATCGCGCAGACGTAGTACGTGCCCGCCGGCGTTGATGCCGGCACTGTCAGTGTGGTCGTCGCAATACTGGTTCCATTGATCGCCAGCGACGCCACCGACCGGGTCTGCGTGATCACGACGTCATCCCCGTCCCCGTACGTGGCATTCGCGGAGAGATGGAACGCGACCGTCGTGCTCCCCGCCGACGACCCGCCCTGGTTCTTCTCCGTGTTGGATAGGGTAAAGTTCGCCCCCGCGGCCAGCGTGGTCGCCGTGGTCGACACCGCACTCATAATCAGATCCGGCGGCGGGACCATGACCGTTGTGCCGCTGCACAGCGTGTTGTTGGTCTCGTTCAGCTCCGACACGGCCGACAGGGCATCCGCCATCGCGCAGACATAGTATGCCCCCGGCGGCGTCGTGGCGGGCACCGTCAGACTCGTCGTCGCCGTGCTGCTCGCCCCCGCCCCCAACGATGACACGGTGCGCGTCGCCGTCAATGCGATGTCATCCGCGTCCCCGTACGTGGCGTTCGTGGAGAGGTGGTAGGCGATTTTAAAAGCTCCCGCCGCCACGAGTCCCTGGTTCGCTGCCGTGTTGGTCACCGACAGCGCCGCCCCCTGGTTGACCGTCGACGCCGTCGGGGTCACCGCCGTCATAGTGAGATCAGGCCCTGAGGTCTGGACTTGCGTGCTCGTACACAGGCTGTTGTTCGTCTCGTTTGACTCCGCCACTGCGTTGCCGCTGTCCGCCATCGTGCATACATAGTACGTGCCCGGCGGCGTCGTGGCAGGGACGGTGAGGCTGGTCGTCGCCGTGCTCGATTTTCCCGCGCCGAGCGTCGTCACGGTGCGCGTCGCGGTCAACGCAATGTCGTCCCCGTCTCCGTACACCGCGTTCGTCGACAGATGGTACCCGACCACAAAGCTGCCCGTCGGGAACCCTCCGCTGTTTTGCACCGTGTTGGACAGTGTGAAGGTCGCGCCGGCGGTCAACGTGTTCGCCGTGGTCGACGCCGCGCTCACAATCAGATCCGGCGCCGGCACACTGACCGTCGCGCCGCTGCAGAGCGTGTTGTTGGTTTCATTCGTCTCCGACAAGGCGCCGGCCGGGTCGGCCTTCGTGCACACATAATAGTTGCCAGGCGGCGTCGTGTTGGAAATGGTGAGCGTGGTGGTCGCCGTATTGCTCAACCCTCCCGCCAATGAGACGACCGAGCGCGTGGTCGCCACGGCGATCGCTCCCGGATCGCCATAGCTGGCGGTGGGAGAGAGATTGAATCCAATCGTGAAGCTTCCGGCCGCGACCACGTCCTGATTCTTCACCGTGTTGATCACCGCCAGGGTGCCGGTCGCGCTCACCGCTGAAGCCTTCGGCGTCACGGCCGTCATGACCAGATCCGGACCGGAGACCTGAATCGTCTCGGTGCAGTTGCCGTTGTTCGTCTCATCCGACTCCGTCACAGTGTTATCCCGATCCGCCTGGACGCAGATATAGTAGGTCCCCAGCGGCGTTGAGGCGGGCACGGCGAGGCTGGTCGAGGCCGTGCTGGTCTTGCCTGCTCCCAGCGAAGCTACGGTCCGCGTCGCCGTCAACGCGATGTCGTCCCCGTCCCCGTACACCGCGTTCGTCGACAGATGGAACGCGACGACAAAGCTTCCTGACGCGGCTGCGCCCTGGTTCTTCGCCGTGTTCGAGAGCGAGAAGGATTTACCCGGTGCAATCCCCGTCGTCGCCGTCGAGGCCGTCGAGATGATCAGATCCGGCGCCGCGGGCCCGACCGTGGCGGTGCTGCACAGGCTGTTGTTCGTCTCATCACTCTCACTGACCGCGTCGCCCGAATCGGCCATTGCGCACACATAATAGGTGCCCAGCGGGGTCGAGGCGGGGATCAGCAGGTTGGTGGTGGCCGTGCTGCCGGCCCCCGCCGCCAGAATGCCCACCCCCCGCGTGGTGGTCAGCGGGACATCGTCGGCGTTGCCGTAGGTCGTATCGGTCGAGAGGCTGTAGGCGACGATCGAGCTGGCGCCGGTCGAGGCGCCGCCGATATTCTGGACCGTGTCGGTGACTGACAGCGTCCCGCCCGCCGCGAACGATGCGGCATTGGGCGAGAGGGCGCTTACGACCAGATCCGGCCGGGTCACCTGGACCGTGGCGGCGCTGCAGAGCGTGTTATTGTCGGCGTTATTCTCGGCTACCGCGCTGGTCGAGTCCGCAAGCGCGCAGACATAATAGAGGCCGGGGGCCACCGAGGCGGGAATCAGCAGCGCGGTCGTGTCCGAATCGGTGTCTCCAGCGTCCACCGGATCAACCACCCGGGTGGTCGGGATCGGAATGTCGTCACCATCCCCGTAGGTGGCGTTCGTCGAGAGGTGATAGCCGATGAAAAAGCTGGTGCCGGTCGAGCCCGTGCCCTGGTTTTTCACCGTGTCGGACACCGACAGCGTGTTGCCCGCCGGGACCGATGAGGCATTGGGCGTCACGGCGGTCATCACTAGGTCGGGGACCAGCGCGGCGCCATGTCCAGGGGTCTGGGTGATCTGGTACAGATATTCATAGCAATCGACGGTACAGTATACGTTGATTGAGCCGATGTTCGAATAATCCGAGGGATCGTTGACAAAGATCTGGGTCCCGAGGGGATACATCGATGAAAACAACCGGGAGCCGTCCGGGTAGATCGCGATGCCCTGCCCAGCGCTCGTGGACGGATCCATGGTCTCCAAATAGGCATGGCCGGCCGTGTCGATAACATGGATCCCCAAGTAGTCCTGGACAAACAGCAGGCTCCCCTCAATCGACGTCACGGCCGTCGAGGGAGAGGCAAGGGCGGGCAGCGTGATCGATCCGCTGCTTGCTCCCGTCGTGCCATTGAAGGTCTCTACCGTGCTCGTGCCCGGGTATCCGGACCTCACGACGTAGACCTGGCTCCCGCCGGGCAGGATCGCCATCGCGTTATAGCTGGAGTTGTTCGAGTCGGCCGCAAACGTAGCAGTCTGGGTGGACGCGTACGTCGACGTATCGACCATGATCAGCTGGTCGGGCGAGCCGTGGCAGGCCATATAGAGACGGCCCCCTCCATCGGGCTGAACGGCCAGGCCGATCGGATAGGCGCAACTGTCCAGCGTGGCGTTTGAGATCGTCGTCACCAGTGTGGGGTTCAAGGGATCCGTCGTGTCATACACTTTAATTTTGACCTTGGAGTCCCCGGCGTTCACATAGGCCAGATAGAGCCTTTGGCCATTCCCCGAAACCGTCAACTGGTTCGAAGTGCCCCCCGCCCCCAAAAACGTGACCGGGACGGTGTCGTCCTCGGTTTGAATCACCTTCAGGGTTGAATCGGCCATGAAATAGACCGCCGTGCCGTCGGGATGGGAGACCAGCTCTCCGGCACCCGTTGCCGCCCCGGCCGGGAACGACACGATAATGGAATCGGAGATCGGATCGATGACGAAAATATTCGAGTGGACGTTGTAATCGATGGCGCCGATCTCGGTGTCATCATAATAGTCGTACGCGTACAATTTGGGGATGATGGTGCCGCCGCCGCCCAGGAAGGCTTTCGTTTTAAATGACGTTGCATACGTGCTCCGGGTCGTTCCGTGCGACGCCGATGTGGCCTGATTGACCAGATAATAGACGGTAAAGGCTGACAACCCCGTGAGGCTGACCGTATGATGGGCCACCGGCGTGCCGCTATCCTGAACCACCGCACTCACGCCAGGACAGCCCGCGGTGTTCGTGCAGGCCAGGACATCCGCCTTGACCGTGCCGTAAAAGAGGACGGTGTTCGTCTGTTCATCTTCAAATCCGATGTACGAGGTGCTCCAGGTCACGTTCGCGGTCGAACTGGTCACGGAGCTCTGAACCGGACTGCCCAGGATCGGCCCTGTGCAGGTGGGGCAGTAGTTCGTGTTTAAATAGCCGCTGGTGGCGGTGACGTCAGCAGGCGCCCCCTTGTCGATCATCGCCTGCACGGTCGACGTCCAGTCGGCGATCATCGGATCGTCGATATGCCGGTTCACCCCGCTGGAGCCGGTAATCACCCGGTCGCTCCCGTTGCGGCTGCCACCCGTGATCCGGATGCTGTGACAGGCCGTGCAGCCGTTGAGCTGAATGTCCTCGGCGCACGGGGAGGCTGATCCGTTGGAGCAGGTCTCGCCCGCGGCCTGTGCCGGCATCGCGTTGAGCCACAGCCAGGCGCAAGCAACCAGAAGGCCTATGAAGACTAGACCGGCAACGCGATGTCGGCGGACATTCATTTGGACCCCCTCACTTTCTGAATAACGGCCCTCTCCGTACCCGGCCTTGAGGAATGGCGGTTGATATCGACGCTGTTGATCAATACAGGCACGTGTGACCTCTCGTTCTTCATTCTCCCAACCTATGGCACGGTGATGGTCGTCGGAGTGCACGCGCTGTTGTTGGTTTCGACCGTTTCTGCCACTTGGTTGAGGTAATCCGCCATCCCGCAGGCATGATAGGACCCTGAGGGGGTTCCAACGGGTACGGTGATCGTCGTCGAGGCAACGGAGCTCGCCCCCGCGTTCAATGCGCTCAACGATCGGGTCGCGGTGACCACAATGTCATCCCCGTCCCCGTACGTCGTATTTGGGGAAAGACGGAAGGCGACCGACGACGATCCTGCCGTCGCCCCCCCTTGGTTCAAAACCGTATTGGACACGCTGAAGGGGCTCCCCGCGGTGACCGTGGTAGCGGTGGTCGAGATCGCGCTCACGATCAGATCCGGTCCCACCTGAATCGGCGTGGCCGTGCAAAGCGCGTTGTTGGTCTCATTCGTCTCCGCGATGAGATTGGTATCATCCGCGTTAGCGCAGACATAGTAAAATCCGAGCGGTGTCGTGGAGGGAACGACCACCGAGGTCGTGGCGGCGCTGGTCGCGTTGGCAGCCAGCGAAGCCACGCTACGAATCGTGACGCTCGCGATGTCATCCCCGTCGCCATAGACCGTGTTCGTCGAGAGATGGAATCCGATCGTGGAGGAACCGTTGGTGGATGACGTCCCCTGATTCTTGACCGTGTTCGAAAGCGAGATGGTGCCTCCCGGAGCCGCGCCGGGCGAACTGGTCGAGACCACGGTCATGATCAGGTCGGCCGGGACAGTGATAGGGCTCGCTGAACAGAGCGCGTTGTTCGTCTCATTGCTCTCCACAATCCGGTTGTCCCAATCCGCCTTCGAGCAGACGTAGTAGGAGCCCGGCGGGACCGTGCTCGGCAACGTCAGGGTCGTGGTGGCCGGAACGCTCGCCCCCGCCGCTACGGTACCGCCCGGCCGCGTGGTGCTAAACACGATGTCATCCCCATCGCCGTAGGTCGTGTTGATCGAAAGCACGAACTGGATGACGAAGCCCACCGCGGAGGCCGTGCCCTGGTTGGCGACAGTATTGTTCACGCTCACGGTTCCCCCGGCATTGGCCGTCGACGAGTTGGGACTCACCACGGTCATGAGCAGATCGGGCAGACCCGCGGTGACCGTCGGCGTGGCGGTGCACAGGCTGTTGTTGGCTTCATTTGACTCGGGCACCGTGTTGTTGCTGTCGGCCAACGCGCAGACGTAGTACGATCCCAACGGCGTCGTGCTGGGAACCGTCAGAAGCGTGCTGGCCGTATTGGTCCCGAGGGCCGCCAGCGATGTCACCGTTCGAGTCTGGGTGATCGCAATGTCATCTCCGTCGCCGTAGGTGGTGTTCGTCGAGAGGTGGTAGGCGATCGTAAAGCTCCCGGCCGGGAACTGACCCTGGTTTTTGGCCGTATTCGACAGCGTGATGTTGGTGCCGGGCGCCACGGTCGTCGCCGTCATCGAGACGGCCGACATGATCAGATCGGCCAGTGGCACCGTGACCGTTCCCGTGCTGCAGAGCGTGTTGTTCGTCTCGTCGGACTCGGTCACGATCCCCGCCGAATCGGCCTTCGCGCAGACGTAATAATTCCCCGGCGGCGTCGAGGAGGAGAAAGTCAGCGTCGTGGTGGCCGTGCTGGTCGCCCCCCCTGCCAATCCCGAGGTCACGGTGCGGGTCGTTGTGGTCGCAATCGCGCCGGGATCGTCATAGCTGACTGTGGGCGAGAGTACGAAACCCACCTTGAAGGCAACCGGAACGGCCACGCCCGACTGATTCGTCGCCGAGTTGGTGACCGACAGGGTTGCGGTGGCGCTTAACGTGGAGGCGTTGGGGGTCACCGCGGTCATGGTCAGATCTGAGTAGGTCACATGAATCGGCCCTGCAGTGCAGGCGCTGTTGTTCGTCTCGTCCGACTCCGCCACCGTATTGTCCCGGTCCGCCATGGCGCAGACATAGTAATCCCCCAACGGGACTGTCGCGGGCACCAGCAGGGAGGTCGAGGCCGTGCTGGTCTTGCCTGCCCCCAATGACGCCACGGTCCGCGTCGCCGTCAACACGATGTCGTCCCCATCCCCGTAGACCGCGTTTGTCGACAAATGGAACGCGATAATGAATTGCCCGGCTTGGCCCGATCCCTGGTTCATCGCCGAGTTCGAGAGCGAGAAGGACTTGCCCGGCGCGACCGACGTCGTCGCGGTCGAGGCCGCCGAGATGATCAGGTCCGGCGTCGCGGGCCCCACTGTGGTGGTGCTGCACAGCGTGTTGTTCGTCTCGTTGCTCTCGGCCACCGCATCGCTCGAGTCGGCCTTCGCGCAGACGTAATACGTCCCCGTCGGCGTCGAGGCCGGAATTGCCAACGACCTGGTGGCCGTGCTGCTGGCCCCAGCCGCCAGGACACCCACCGACCGCGTGGTCGCCAGTGGCACATCGTCGCCGTTGCCGTAGGTCGTATCGGTCGAGAGGCTGTAGGCGACGATCGAACTGACGCCGGTCGACGCGCTGCCGATGTTCTGGACCGTGTCGGTGACCGACAGCGTCCCGCCGGGCGCGAAGGCTCCGGAGTTGGGAGCGATGGCGCTCACTACCAGATCCGGACTGTTGACCTGCACCGCGGCGACGCTGCAAAGCGTGTTGTTGTCGGTGTTGCCCTCGGCCACCGCCCCGGTTGAGTCGGCCAGCGCGCAGACATAGTAGGCGCCCGGAGCGATCGATATGGGAATCAACAAGTTGGTGGTGGCCGTATCGGAATCTTCGGCATTTAACGCGCTGACCACCCGCGTGCCAAGGATCACCGCCCCCGGATCGGCATAATTCGGCGAGGGGGAGAGGGCGTAGCTGATGATAAAGCTGGTATCGGTCGCTCCCGATCCCAGGTTTTTCACCGTGTCGGTAAGCGACAGCGTGTTGCCCGCCATGACCGAGGCGGCATTTGGCGTCACGGCGGTCATCATCAATTCGGGCGTCGGCGGGGCGCCATGACCCGGGGAGAGCACCAGGTTGTACACACTGCTGTAGTCGCCCAGGATCGTGCTATCCGCGCTGTTCGTCGCCGTGTCATTCACGAAAACGCTCGACAATAACGACGTGTAGAGTCTGGCGCCATCCGGGGAGATGGCGATATCAAACCCGCGGCTCTTCGACGAGGGAATGGTGAGCAGGCGGGTATTGCTGCTGGTGTCGATGACATAGATTCCGTCGACCTGGTCGACCACATAGAGCCGAGTCCCGTCCAGCGACAACACCCCCGCCCGCGGCTTCGCACCCGTCGGCAGGGGGATCGTCCCGATTTCCGCCCCGGAAATTCCTCCAAACATCTCCATGTCGCTGACCGGCGCGGTGGAGCTGGTGCGGGCCAGATAGATCACCGACCCGTCCTGCTTGACCGTGATCGCATTGATCGAGGTCATGTTGCTGTTGTCCCGGCTGAAGACCGCAGTCAGCGTGGGGATGTTGGTGGCCGTATCGACCATGTAGAAGCGGTCCTGGGACCCGGTGTCAACCGGCCGGCAGGCCAGGTAGAGCTGTCCCCCGTCGGGCCGGATGCCCAACCCCAGCGCCGCATAGCAACCGTCAAAGACCGGATTCGAGATGGTCGTCGTCAACGTGGGATTGGAGGGCGTCGTGGTGTCGAAGACCTTGATTTCAAGTGTGGCGGTGCCCGTGCTCTTTCGATAGACCAGATAGAGCTTGGTCCCGTCGGGGGAGACCACCATGTGATTAAAGAGATCTCCCGCACCTATCAGCGACGTCGTCTCGACCGGCGGCGTGCTCGTGGCGTCAATGACCGAGAGATTAACCCCCACTGCCGCGTAGACCGTGCTGCCGTCGGGATGGGCGGTCAATTCGGCTGGATCCTTCCCCGTGATCGCCACGTTGCCGACCTGTTGGTTGTAGTTGGGATTCACGTTAAAATCGGGCGTCAACGGGTTCGGATCGATCACCACGATCCGGTCGTTTTCGGTGGAGGAAGAGCTCTCATCCTCGGACGCAAACAGCAAGGGGGGAATCGATGAGACCGGACAGCTTTTAGTTCGGAATGAAACGGCATAGGTGCTCCGGGTGGTCAGGCCGCTCGTGGAGGCGGTCCCGGTGGCTTGATCGACCATGTAATACCGGGTCCCGCAGGCCAAACCCGTGAGGGCGGCCACGTGATGGGCCACCGGCGTGTTGTCGTTTGCGACACTCACCCCGGCGCAGCCGGACGTGGAGGTGCAGTTCAGGACATCGGTCTTATTCGTTCCGTAGAAGAGCAGGGTGTTGGCGGGTTCATCCTCAAAGCCGTTGGCCGACGTGCTCCAGGTCACGGTGGCGCCGGTGGTGGTCACATTGCTCTGTACCGGGCTGCCGAGGATCGGTCCGGCGCATCCCACGCAATAATTGGTGTTCAAATATCCCGAGGTGAGCTCCAGGATGGCCGCCGCCCCCTTGTCGATCATCGATTGGACGATGCTGGTCCAGTCGGCAATTGGGGGGTCATCGATGTGCCGATTGACTCCGGACGATCCTGTAATCACGCGATCGGTGCCGTTGCGGTTACCCCCGGTCACACGAATACTATGGCAATTGGTGCAGCCCTGAATCTGCAGGTCTTCCGCGCAGGGAGAGGCGCTTCCGTTCGAACAGGTTTCTCCGGCGGCCTGGGACGGCGCCGCGCCAAAGATCAACCAGAGACTGAACAGTATGACTCCAAAGAAGACACCGGCGGCCAATCTGACTTGAAGCCTCATGGGCACCCCCCCTCCCCATCCCATAAGCGAACACTGGAACGTGATTTAATCCTTCACTTCATACCTACTGGATTAGTTCCCTAAGAAACCGATTTGTCACATCACAAGTCGCTGATTGGAAATCGCGTGGCATTTCAATACAATATACATTCAGAACACATAACCTCCAGGCGGAATCTGAACAGATACAGGCAGGGCCCATCACACCATGATGATCTTGATCGATGCGAGTGGGGGGGGGAGTATTAGAATGATACGAACTGCGCGGCAGGACTACCGCCGGGAGTCCCGTCGTCCGACGGATCGGCAAGACCGTGAATCCGAAAAAATAGACGGCCGACATCCCTGCCAAGGAACGAACAGAATCAGTCTTGAATAAGGAAGGAAGAACAGCCTCAAAAATCAATTGATATCAAGGCCGATATGAGGCCACTATATTCAATATAGAGCATATTCAGGATCATGGTCATCACTACAGAATAAACAGAGGCCCATTGATCCAACAGAGACAGCAGCAATTGCGCCCGTCGTCCCGTCGGGGGCGCGGGCATGAAGTCGAAAAGAGAAAGGATGAGCTGCTCCAGACGATTCAAGTAAGGCTGCACCATTTGAGGTCGGAAGGCCCCTGGCGCCGAAGGCATCCAGCACAAGACGAACGAGGCCTCGCCTGCCATGCGTCGTTTGATTGCGGTCCGGAAGCGATTCAAGCGAGTGGTCACCGCGGTTTGAGAGATATTTTGTAGGCGCGCGATCTCGGCGGTGCGTTTGCCTTCGAGGTAGAAGAGATGGGCGGTCTCCCGCAGGTCGGGATTCTCCATGGCGCCAATCGTCGCTTCAATCAGGTCGCTGCCCGCCACCCATGACCGATGGGAGAATGTTGCGGGGCCCATTGCCACAAATTCTCGAAGCGCTTTCGAGGCAATCCGCTGCCCTCTGATGAATGAAAGGCATTTGTTTCTGGCAATTTGAGCCAACCAGGGCATAAACCTGGAATGGTCCCTCAGGCGCTCCAGCCTGGCGAATGCGCAGATAAATGCCTCCTGGCACAAATCAAGGGCGTGGTCACGATCACCGTTGAGGTGATTAATGCAGAGGCGGATCACATAGCGGTGATAGCGCCGAAAGAGCTCTTCAAACGCCCGCTGATCGCCGGCCAGAGCCGCTTGGATCATTTTGTCTTGGGGCGCATCGAGCAGACGCCGCAACTTCTTGGAGGGGATGCTCTTAGACTGCGTCAAGTCCGGAGGTGTGGAATAAGCGGATTTGCCATCACCAGATTCTTGCGTGACAAGAGATTCTGATGAGCGTAGAGTACCAGACTTCGAAGACACTCTTAACACACCCACCCCCCTCATGAAAGCCTGGCGTCTACTGGTGATACCGGTGTGATATATAGACATATCTTTTCAACAATATCAATCCCCCAAAAGTGTTGCCATCGCCCATTCGCAAAAAATCGAAATTGCCCGTTCACATGGAGAGCATTCAACAAACCATTTGAAATTCAATGAGTTAATCCCAATGGCCGCCATGACCCCCTCCCGATGGAAATAGTGAACCTCATCATAAAGAGGGTGACCACTTTTGCCTGGGAATCCCATCGCGTCACCCCCTGCATCAACGTTCAATCCTCCCTTTAATAGAGGAAGGCGCCGGTCTCAATCGAGTCAAAGAATCCCTCTTTCTTTTTTCTCCTCCTCCGTAAAGCCGTATTGTTCCCTGTACAATCTCCATAACACTTCCGCGATGCTATCCAAATGCTCTCCAATGACGTCCAGGGATTGTTTGATCTCTTTCTGCAGTTCGAGCTCTTCGTTCCCCATCAGGCTCTCCTTATCCAGGATTGGCCGGGACCAAACCGGCACGACACCCATTTCAACGTGAATTGAAAGGCGAATCCTGATCGATACGCCTCGAGGCGCCCTTGGACGACCGCCCGCTTATCCAGGCAGGAAGTCACCGACCGCATCCCTCCGATATCGGTCATCGAGCCAATTTCATCAATTGTTGCACGATTTCCTCCACCAGCCGATCGCGATTGTCGACGGTCACGGTCAGCAGCGTCACGTCGTCGCGGGCCTTGACGGCGTCCGGGAAGTCGAAGCGGGAGCGCATGATCGTCGCGAGGACCGGAGCGGGCGACGAGAGGGCCCGTTCGACCAACTCCCTAAACCGCCGGGACTTGAGCTCCATATAGCCGATTTCGTCGATCACCACCAGGTGCCCCTGCGCAATTGCCTGTTCCAGCGCCGGGAGCGCCACCGCTTCGAACTGCGCCATGTCGATTCCGTACCGGCCGAGCCGAAATCGGCTGTCCAAGCCGACCCGCGCCAGACGCCCCACCCGATCTCCCAGCGTGTTGATGTCAAATCCGATCCGGCCGCCGCCGCTCGTCACCTCGAGCGTGTAGAACCCGCCCATTTGCGTGACGCCCTGATGCCGGAGCCGTTCGGTCACGCGCCGGACCATCGTCGATTTTCCGACTCTTGGACGGCCGGTAAGAAGGAGATTTTTTTGCCACGGCGGCGCGGTCATCTCTGAAGATTGACGGTCAGGTCCGCCAGCGTTCAATCAATTGGCACACCGAACAGCTTCCCCAGGAGAAACAGGCCGATATGGGGGAAGCGTCGGGCCATCGACGCCAGTTCGTGGTTCAAGACTAAGAGCCTCGCCCCGGCGGCACAGGCGAGGCCTCGCTTATTCACTGCACCGTTCCTCCGGCAAATCAATGCAAGGTCTTCAGCGCGTCGATGAGGATGCCCTTTGCCTTGAAACGCTCGGCACATTGCGCGGCGTCGTACGGGCTGAAGTCCGCAAGAAAGACGCAGGTCTCCGTCGGGAAGGTCCGCACACCTGGGCGCGCAACTCCGCGGCGGGGTTTCGGTCCAGCTGCGCGGCCGGACGGCCCGCGGGCGGATTTTGTCTTCATGCGTCAACGTGGCCAGCGCGGCGGCAGCGTGATGCCCTCGAATCCTCCGCCTCCCTGTTCCGCCCTTGACGTCATGCGGCGTCCATTGGAGGACGTTATGACTTCCCGCGAAGCTTCGTGATCCCCATCGCGTTCAGGACGGCCCGCTCGTAGAAGGGTTCGCTCACGCCCCGCTTCATCTTGTACAGAAAATATTTCTCCAATGCGATTTTGGCCAGGTGCACCCACTTCCCCTTTTTCGCCCAGGTCAGGTCGCGCGGCGCCATTTGCGGCAGGGCCACAAACGCCATGCCGGTGTCGCCCATGTCGGTGAGGCAGACGGCATTCCAGGTGGCGATCTCCCGCTTCGGGCTGTTCTCGATGTCCGCCGTGATGTTGTGCGCGGCGGCCGAGACCATCGATTCAATCATGTAGCCGGTCTTGGGCGCTCCGGTGGGGACCGGCGTCTGCTCCACCGGCGGAATGGCGACACAGACGCCGACGGCGTAGATGTTCCTGTACCTGGGATTGGCCTGATAGGCGTCGATGTTCACGAACCCCTTCGGGTTGCACAGACCCGTCGTGGCGGCGACCGCATCCACGCCGGTGAACGGCGGGATGAACATCGCGTATCTGAACGGGATCTCCTGGCCGCTGTCCAACACCACCGCGCCGGGCCGGACCTCTTTGATCGAGGTGTTCGTGATGGGCGCGATGGAGTGGTCCGCAAACTCATCCTCCATCAGCCGGCGGGATTTTCCGACGCCCGCCAGCCCCATGTGGCCGGGGTACGGTTCCGGCGTCACAAAATGGATCGGCACCTTCCGGCGCAGTTTTTTCCTTCGCAGGTCCGTGTCCAGAATGAAGGCCATTTCATAGGCCGGACCGAAGCAGGAGGCCCCCTGGGCGGCGCCGACCACGATGGGACCGGGATCATTGAGAAACGATTGATAGACCCCCCAGGCCTGTTCCGCATGGTCCACCGTGCAGACCGACTGGGTGTGGCCGCTTGGCCCCAGTCCAGGAACGGCGGAAAAATTCAGCTTGGGCCCCGTGGCGATAATCAGATAGTCGTACGGCACGTCGCCTGTTGCCGTGACGACTCTGTTCTGCTCCGGCTCGATCCGCTCCGCCGCCGCATGGACGAACGCAATGCCTTTCTTCTCAAGCACCGGCTTCAACAGCAGGCTGATGTCTTTGCGTGTGCGCCATCCCACCGCCACCCATGGGTTGGACGGCACAAAGTGAAAATAATCCACGTTCGAGATCATCGTCACCGTGTGTTTCCTGTCCAGCATCGCCCGCGTTTCGTAGGCCGCGGGCAACCCCCCGATCGATGCGCCGATTACGACGATTCGCGCCATGACGATCCTCCCTTGCTTACCCGACCTGCGCCGGACGGATTGCGGGCGGCCCCCCATCCTGTCCGGCGCGGCCAGACCCGCCGAACGACCCGCCTATCGCGCCAGCGAACGGAGAGAGTGAATCAACTGCCAGTCCTGCTCATCCGTCAATCCCGGGAACGCCATCTTGCCGGTGTTCGGGGACCGTTGGATGAAAAGAATCGAACTGCAGTCATGCGTGTATGCAATACCGAAACTGCGGCGTTTTGTCCCAGTCGATGCCGGCGGATGAAGCAAAATGCCCCAGGTGAATTGAAATGTTCGCGTCACACCGTTCTGCTGACTCAGAGGCCAGGCAGAGAGCTGGCGTCACCTTCGTCGGTCATGATGTCTCCCCGTGCAACCTCTCCTGATCGGCGCCAGAGGCCTGGAGCATCGATCGGCACGCGAATGCCATTTTCCCGGTCAGTCGCTCCGGCGTCTCACGCGACTGCAATCATCCCCCCGAGTGCCCACCCTCCCTTGTATGGGTGGCGTGCGCGGGCTCGGGAATCCTGCTCATGGCGTCGAAGAGCGACGCCCGGTCGTTGTCTTGCAATGCCTGATCGATGGCGGGATACAGGATCTTCTCCTCCTTGAAGTTATGCCGGGATAACACGCCCTGGAGCGATTGCTCTTCCGCGACGGTGTTCGCCTGCTGCGCTTCCACTTTGCCGTGAATGGCGTCCAGGTCACGGCCGATCTGCCGGTGTTCCATCCGCATCACCTGCGTCGGCCCTGACGTCATTCCAGTCTTGCGCTCGAACAACGGGAACAGGAGTTCTTCCTCCCAAATGATATGGCGGCGCAGGCCGGCCTGAAACGCCTTGAAGGCTTCTGCGGCGAGTGGGAAATCAGTCCGCTTCAGGCGCTGAAACCGGGCGAACAGCTCGTCCAGTCGATCATGGTCGGCCTTGAAATAGGCTGTGACGCTCTCTGCGCTCATCCCGTTCCTCCCGCCGCTGGTCCGTATGGCTCCATCTTCAGACTCATGACCTGCACACGGCGGGGCACACCCATCGACCCTGGCATTTCATACGGGAACAACAAGAACCGGACAGGGTCCCAACTGAATGACACGATAGGTCGTAGAACCAAACACCGCAAGATCCAGAGCGCCACGGCCGCGCACCCCCATGATCACCAGATCGATCTTCGCTTCGGCGGCCAGCTGAATAATTTGTTGGTACGGCCTGCCGACGCGCGCCGCGCACGCCATCCCGCCCGTTTGGCGCCGTCCCTGGGGAATCAATGTCTCCAGTTGATCACTCACCGTGGCTGTGGCCTTCGCTTGGTCGGCCGAGCCCGGAAGGCCCTCCAACACGTGCAGCAGGATGAGCTCAGCGTCGTATTCCGTCGCCAACGAGAGCGCATAGTCCAACGCTCGCTGCGCGGGGCCGGAGAAATCGGTGCAGTAAAGCAATCGGCGCAGGCGGACGGGATCGCCGGGCTCTTCCGGGCTGAGTCTGCCGTGTGGCGATTGACGGACAACCAACACCGGGCACAAGGCCTTGCGCATGACCCGTTCCGTCACCGACCCCAGCATCAGCCGGTCAACACCACGCCGGCCATGCGTGCCCATCACTATCATGTCCGCATGCTGCGCCTTCGCGATGGAGAGGATGGACTCCGACGCGTCCCCATGCTGCACCACGCACTCCAGCTTCGTCTCATCAGAGGGGTAGCGGGTGACAAGGTCCTGCAACTGCTCCCTGCTCTTCTCGGAAAGGGTCCGGCAGAACGCTTCAAAGGACTCCGCGGAGGCGGCAAAGTCGGCTGAGGGATATCGCCAGAGCTCAACGATGTGCACCACGGACAGCGCGGCTCGAAAGTGGTGGGCCAGCGACAGGGCGTGACGATACGCGCTCACCGAAAAGGTCGAGAAGTCGACGGGACAGAGGATGCGCTTCAGGTCGGGCATGGGGTCTCCCGGCGGACTCGCCTGACCGGCTAGGCGCTCACCCATGCGCGTGCAGCTTGAAATTCAGTGTTCTGGAAGAGACGGATGCGCCCGGGCAGCAGAAAGCCGAACACCTTCATCGCCGCCCGGATCCATTCCACGTCCGTCACCACCGCAATCCTCTCCCAAGCCGACAGATGCATGAAGCCGACCTTGGCGTCCTCCCACATCGCCGCCGCGTCAAACCCCGAAAACTCCTCGCCGAGATAATAGAGCACACGCACGGTTGTGTGCGTGGCTAGCATCGCGTCAACAGCAGGAATGACCGCGGTCTTGTAATCGGCTTCCGTGACGGTGCCCGTGGCCCTGAACCCCAGAACATGGGGGGGAAGCCCTTGAATGAGCTCAATCATCTCTGCGCTCTGCTCTCCGACAGATCAGCAATGACACGCATCGGCATGCGCACACCGGTCGATCGCTCATCCTCCGCCCCCGGAGGACGCTTCGATCACATGGCCCCGCCGATTCTGCTGCCAGCACTGCTCGCTATGATCGGTGCAGAAGGGCCGTTCCTCCCCGTAGCTCACCGTTTCGATCCGGCCCGACTCGATGCCAAGGGCTTCGAGATAGCGTTTGGCGGCCTTCGCCCTGCGCTCTCCCAGGGCCAGGTTGTACTCGTCCGTTCCCCGCTCGTCACAATGGCCCTCAATCGTCATTCGAGCGGTGCCATGCTCCTTCAACCATTGGGCATCTTCGTTGAGCCTGGCGCGGTCGTCCTGGCGGATGAGCGCCTGGTCAAAATCAAAGAAAACATCTCCAAGCGTTGCGGCGGGTGCAGGCGCGGGGGGGGCGGGAGGAGGAGCTTCTTGAGGCGCCGGGGGCGGAGCCGCTTCCTCCTTGGGCGGCGTGGGGGGGATTTCCGTCGTCTGAACCGTTTCCACCCGTTTCGCGCAACCGGCGGCCACAATCAACCCTAGCCCGCAGATCAACGCCATCCGCCACAACCTTTTCTGCCTGGGTTCCATCATCGACTCTCCTTCGTCGCCCTTTGTTATCCCGATTGCTTCGCCTTCGTCTCTGCCGGTTTCACGATCGTGCGACAGACCAGGCCGTCTTCGACCCGTGAATAGGTCAGATGCACACGGTCCCCGACCTGCAGATCACCCAACTGCGCCGAACGATGGCCGACCATGACCACGGTCTTTTCATCAAGACGGCAGCCCACAGTCAAGTCCTTCCCTTTGGCCGTTGGAGTTTTCACGACCAGGACTTCGGGACGGTCCATGGTATTCACCGCCGTGACCGTCCCCACCACCGTGCGGGTCACTCCGGCGATCGCAGAGTCCTGCAGCACCAAGGCGCCGAGCAATGCAGCCGCCAGGACGACAATAGATGTGATGTTCAATGACGCCTCCTTTGAGGTCATTCATCCACCTCGCTCACACAGCCCTTCCGTTCAACGTTATGATTGCCCGTGATCGCTGGTGATCCATGCTCTTGTCGTATGGATCAACCGGTCGGCGGCCAGCCACAGGCTCGCGAGCCCCAACATCATCCACCAGAACAGCCACCGTTTCACGGCCCTTACTCAACCTTGATCGCGATCTCGCGCTGTTTGGCCTGCTCCGTCTTCGGGAGCCGGACTTCGAGCAGCCCGTCCTTGAAGCTGGCGTGCACCTTCCCCGCCTGCACGTCCGTGGGCAGCTCGATCGACCGGCAGAAGCTGCCGTAGGCGCGTTCGGAATAGAAGTAGCCCTTCTCTTTGACTTCCCTCTCCTGCTTCTTCTCGCCCCGGATTGTCAACAGGTGATCGGAGAGGTTGACCTGCACATCCTCCTTTTTGATGCCTGGAATTTCGGCCTTGATGACCAGCTCGTCCTTCTCCTCGGTGATCTCAATGGCCGGTTCCCGCCACTCCAGTTCCCGGAGGCGGAGCCGGTCCGGCCAGTTGAAATCAAACCAATGGCGTCCGAAGAGATCGTCCGCCATCCGTTCCATCGCCCGCTCCATGCGGGACAGGTCCGTCCATGGTCGCCAGGGTGTGAGCGCTCCCGGGCCTTCCGTCACCTTGATTTTTTCCTCAACCATGACTCGCTCTCCTTTCCACGGTTTCTACCTGCCGCCGGCAATGGGTGATCGCCGCGGTCGCGGCGGCACGGATGTTACTGGTGTGCCATTTCTGCCAACACCATCTGCTCCGCCTCCAGCCAGTCATCCACGTCATGCCCATGCGTCTGGCCACGGTCGAGGTAGACCTCATAGGCCCTCTTCGCAATTCGCTGACGCAGCACCTCCCCGTTCGGGCTCGCGCCACCGGGGATCGCACGTTCCTTTTCACCACCGGGCTTCATGCTCATCACCTCCTGTCCTATTCCCAATCAGTCGTGACGCGCCGGCCGACATGCCTGCTCATCGCCTTCCCTAGGCCGCCTCGCGGCCGGCGCGCACCGGTTCGACGCCAGCCGGCGCCGCCGAGAGCCGGCGATTCGACACGATCACCGGATCGACGATCTCCCCGCACAACAGGCAGCGCCATCCTTCATAAGACTCCGCTACTCGGCCCAACTCGCCGGTGACAAAGCGCTCCTGACACATGACCCCGCCGCATCGCTGACAGCGCACGCGCTCACCCCCCACCCTGCCGCAGACCCGCCTGGACGGCCGTGTTCAACTCCTCCATCTTGAACGGCTTGCGCAGGTAAGAGAAGAATCCGGTTTGAGAAGGCTTCAGGAACTCCAGATCATTGCCGTAAGAGGTGATCGCAATCACCGGCACGGACGGACAATGCTCCTTGGCGACTGCCAGCAACCCCTTTCCGCTCATCCGGGGCATCTTGATATCGGTAATGATCAGATCGAAGCTGGATGATCCACTGCTCTGCAACACCTTCTGCGCCCCTTCGGCTCCATCCACCGCCGGGATTACATGATAGCCGGCCGCCGTTAATTCTTCCATCAACACGGACCGTAGGGCATCGTCATCCTCGATGACCAAGATCCGGCGGCTATTGTGTTCATGATTCAAGCCATTCGCCTTCATACATTAAATGACCCTGCAAAAACCGTGCAGGAATGGCTCGATCGCCAACTTTTTTGAAGAATCAATCGACTAGATACACCGGACGGTCCAGATTGCCTAAAGAAGCGTAGGAATTTGCGGCATTTTGCCACAACCGGGAAAACGGAGTGGGGTGAAATGCCTAGGGAAGGTGGAACGAAACGGGCCAAAGGCGACTGTATCGGCCAGGGCCCTGATGGGTGTACGCCTTGGCCTCTCACCAGGACTACAGCGGGCAGGACCCCATGCGGTCCCATGGCCTGATGAAACAAGCGCTATCCGGAAATCAGCGATTGCTCCCCTTGCCTGGGCTGCACAGGGTTCAGGATGATCATGGCCCCTATTCGGGCGCTTCCTTCAGCCGTATGAGCTTCTCCTTCACCTGTTCAAGGAACCCGCCGATCTGTTGCCGCATTTCCCCTCGTTCAGCCGGGTTGAGCTGCTTCAACACGCCCTCGTATCGGTCGATCAGCTCGGCCGCCAACGTCTTGGCTCCTTCAATATCCTCGAGCGTGGCCCCCTCTTCGGCCGCCCGTTCCATCTCCCCGCTGACCTCATCGACGGCTTCCATCAGATGGGCCCGCTCCTGCTCTACGTCGAGATTCATCGCACACCTCCCTGAAGGTTCGGCGTGGACCGCCTCCGTTCAACTCTCCATCATCTCAAGCCGGGCATCGAACTCATGCCCGCATTGGGTACAGTGGACGCACTCTGATTGCACCGCGGGCTCGTCCATTCGAATGGCCATTCCCCCGCAGTCCGGGCAGCGAGCCGCATGAATCACACTTCCATCAATCGTCTCGTAGCTCGCCCCGTGCAGGCAATAGACCGGTCGGCCGTCGACTTCCCATGACCGGCCGGTCTGATCAACGACCGGCAAGACCAGATAATGGTGCGCGGCATACTCGTCCATCTCCCGTCTGGTTGCAAACCTCTCATGCACCTTTTTCCCCGTGATCGCGTCATAGAGCGTGTTGTCCTTGATCATCATTTTGGTCGGCCCCATGGGCACCTCCTGATCACACGTCACACGAAGGCGGGGTGTGATCTCTGGCACTGGCAGCGTCGCTCGCGGCATGCCAAGTCGGCAAACGGCGCTGGGATGCGTGGCTAGTTGAACACTACATCATCCCACACTATTTTTTCCACCGGTGAATCCTTGGAATCAGATCCCGACTGATGACATCGGTTGTTCATTCGTTGATGGACCCGGAGGGCCGGTCGGCCCGTCGAAGCCATCGTAGAAAAGCAATACCGTGTGCAATCAATCGACCCGCAAGCAGACGCGACGCTGAAATGTGCCTTCCGGGGCGCGATCGATACCCCCGCATGTAGTAACGGCGGGGATATCGATTCTTGGCAGGACTTTCCTGTGGTCGAAATAAATCTGTCCCCGGGGGGGCGATGCTTGGATTCCTCGAGATCCGCGCCCTGACATCATCCCGGGTTCGGCTTTAGTTGGACAGCCGTGATCCCCCAGGGTTGAGGATGAGGGGCAGCCCGCCTTTCCCCGACTCGATGACAATCGTCTTGCTGTTGGGCGAGCGCGCCAGCTTTTCGGTCGCTTCGATTCCCTTCCATTCGAGCAGCTCGTTATTCAGCCCTTTGCTGATGATCTGCTGATAATCGGCAATCCCGGCCGCCTCGATGCGCTTTCTCTCCGCTTCCTGCCGCTCCCGATCAAGGACGTAGGTCATTTCCAGCGCGCGCTGCTCCTCTTGCAACTTGCGATTGATGGCCTGCTCGACGATCGCGGGCAAATGCACATCTCGGATGAGGATGGCATCGATCTGCAGGTGTTTGCCCTCCATCTTCTTCGACACCTGTTGAAAGATATCCTTCTCCACTTCCGTCCGTTTGGTCGAGTACACTTCCTCGGGACTGAACTGGCCGACCACCTCCCGGGCCTTGCTCCGCAAGACGGGACCGATCAGGACGTCGTAGTAATCGCGACCCACTTTCGAGTGGAGCTGAGACAGCTCGGCCGGGATCGGTTGATAGATGACCGACGCGTCAAGCGTGATGGCCAGTCCATTGTTGGCCAGGACATCGAGACGCTCCTCCTTCTGCTGCTCACGGAGATCATAGATATAGACGGTGCTGAAGGGAGAGACAACATGGAATCCCTCTCCCAGCGTCGTCTGCATCGTCCCTTCCGTGGGCGTCCATTCGACCCCCCCCCATCCCCGGATAGATGGAGGTGCAACCGACGGCGCCTCCTGCCAAAAAGCAAACGCCCCCCAACACCAACAGCCGGACCACGCTTCGTCCCCTCAGGTTGACTACGGGTATTCGCATTGACATCTGAATCCGCCTTTCTTCGCGCTTCCGACGATGGCATGTGAAGCGCGACGCATTGGATCATCCATGACGGTGAAACCGGATGGAGATCCTGGCTGAGTTGACTGCGCGTCCCTGCGTGATCGGTTGAGGCCAGCCCCCGGAAGACGATACACCGTCCTCGTTTGATCGTACTGCCAGGGGGGACACGAACCGTCGGAGACGCACCGGCGAGTGGAATGCCGACCGGCAATCTTCAGAACACCTTCGACAAGAGGGGTAGACATGGGACCTTCCCCGACACACGCATCATATCAGACGTACATTAACGCAGAATGAATGCAGCATTAAAATCCCGCCCGACCTCATATCCTTCTGCAAAACCTGAAAACCCTGGGGACAGATTTATTTTTCGCGACCCATCGTCACATCTTGTCAACCTCCCTGGCTAGGATCAGTCTTGCAACCAAGCATCGATGATTTCGTTTGAGGCGGCCGGCAGGCCCTAATCGGACGGCGTATTCAGGTCAAACGGAAACAAACCTGACGATCAACGCCGCAAGCGCCGCCACAGGCAAGGTGGTCACCCACGCGAGAATAATCGCTCCGATCATCCTCCAGCGGGCCTGACCGCTCACCGCGCCGATGCCGAAGAGTGTCCCGCAGGAGACATGCGTGGTGGAGACGGGCATGCCCAGCTTCGAGGCGCCTAGCACCAGTGCCGCGGTCACCAGATTCGCCGTCAGGCCTTGGCCATGGTTCATACCGGTGATCCGATGGCTCATCGTTTCGGCAATGCGACGGGCATTGATCAATCCGCCGAGCGCGATGGCAATGCCTACGAGCCCGACGCCCAACGGCAGATGGAACGCCTGCACGGTGATCAGCAGCGCGAGAATCTTGGGGGTGTCGTTGAGGCCGCGGGCAAAACTGACGGCCCCGGCACTCAGATAGTGGAGCCGGTCCAGGACCGTTTGGACGTTGATGCCCACGAGTGTGCCGTGATACCGCTCAAAACAGGTCTGGTCGGTCCCGACGGTCACGGAGGGCACGCGATCGGCGACGGCGACCATCGCGGCGGCGTTCGCATGACCGGGCTCCACGGCGATCACCTGCACTTCCTCACCGATGCAGACACAGGTTTCCCGGCTGATGCCCAGCGCCAGGCGCAGCCGGTGCAGGAGCGGATAGGCGATCCCGGCCAGCCCGAGCGCCAGCAGCGGGCTCACCAGCAGCGGAACGAGGAAGAGCGAGCCCAGGCCATGGAGATTGATCCCGGATAGACCGCTGGAGACAAGGCCGGCGCCGATCAGAGCGCCGACCAGGGCATGGGTGGTGGAAATCGGAAAGCAGAATCGAGTCGCCAGAAAAACCGTGCCGGCCGCCCCCAATCCGACGGCGGCGAGCAAGGCCGGATCGGCCACCGCGGCGTCCGGCACCAGCCCCTTGCCGCTGAAGGTCTCGATCAGCCGGTTGCCGAAGGCCACCGCGGTCATGGAGCCCAGGAATGTCGTGCCCGTCGCCCACCAGAGCGCGCGCCGGTAGTCCGTCGTGCCCGAGCCGAAGAGCGTCGCCACGCCTTTGAAATTGTCATTCGCCCCGTTGGCATAGGCGAGCCAGAACACGGAGAACAGGATGAACGCCAGCGCGCCGCTCATTGGTCGTTTCCTTTCATCGGATCACATCCACTGCCAGAACATTCACTCTCTGCGCGCTCAACACTAGTCATGCAGGTGCGAGCGGAGGATCTCGATCAGCTTCTCGGCGGCTTTCGCCCGTTGAGGATCCGGATCACACGCCGGCGGGGAGTCCCGTCCATCGGGCTATCCCCTGGGCCAATACATGATGATCGAGACGCCGGACAGACAGATGGCCGCTCCAATCAAATCGAACCGGTCCGGTGTGATCTTATCCACCTGCCAGCCCCACTGGACAGCAAGGACGATAAAAATGCCTTCATACGCGGCATAGACCCGCCCAAAGTGCGCGGGTTGAAATGTCGGAATCGCTCCATACAGTACCAGCACGACGGCCCCTGCCGTGGCCACCCAGATGCTTTTCCCTTCTCAAAGCCAGAGCCAGACCAGATAGCCTCCTCCGATCTCGCATACACCGGCCAGAATAAAGTAGGACAGCGACTTCATCATCCCCACGGATGTGGCCTCCTGACCCGCGCCCCTTCTTCACACAGTACATGAGTCGAGTTCGGCGTGATTCGGCGGCTGTAGCATAGCCTCGCTTCGCGATACAAATTCCTCTGGGGTGAGATTATTCAGGGCGCTGTGTGGCCGTGCGCCGTGGTAATGTGAGGGACGGATCTGGCTGCCGGGCATCATCCCCGCGCATCCGGCCAGCGCCGCACCCCAGGCCACCCACCACACCCCGATACGCACCGATGGATTCACATGACCTCCGGTGAAGGACAACGCATTCGGCTCTCCACACACCGTTCAACCCGAATCTGGTCGCCAATGATACAGAAGCGGGTCTCGTGATTTCAATATATATTCATATAAGTACAATTCAATCTGATGAGAGCCCCACTGATGGACATGCATGTGGCTGTTTGATACAGTGAGCCCGATGAAACGGAAATCGACTACCATGGAATCGCTCTGCTCGCGCAAGCTGAAAGTACTGGCAGACCAGTCACGCCTGGCGGTGATGGAACTCCTGATGGAAGGGCCGAAACATGTCTGGGAATTGAACGCAATGCTGAAATTGGACCAAAGTCTGCTGTCACACCACTTGAAGATTCTTCGGCGGGAAGGATTCGTCAAATCGAGCCGGAGCGGGAAAGCGGTTCTTTATCAGCTGGCCCCTGGCATCGAGGTTCCCAGATCTCTTAAGGCCATTAATCTTGGGTGCTGCCTGCTCTCATTTGAACAAAAGAGTCGGCGGAAACGAACAGCCTGATCACAGATTCCCCGAAGAGAGAGATTCCTGTTCATCGTCTGAACGCCAATTCCAATTGTTGCTTGAAAAATTGGACGCCTTGAAATCCACTATGCGTATCAAGTCCCACATCATAACTTCAAAGAAGTGCGTAAGTCTTAGAAAATACTTGAGCGGGATACGGTTTGTTCCGGATCAACGGTGAGGAAACTTGCCTGCCGGCAGGCAGGATTGACCACGCTGCGAGGCGTGGCCAAAGGCCAGCGCCTCGAAACATTAATGATACCGAAGGTCCCCTCTCGTGGGAGCAGCGTATTCTGCTGCTCAGCATGCAGCCGGCCGTAGCTACCCGATGGTCGGCCGACACGTCCAATGATACCCGCAGGGCCACCTCACACGGGAACGGCGAAGTCTGCCGTTCTCACTCGCCCCCCCGCCTTGGCAATTATAAACGAACACACAACGGACCTCCTTGAGATCAGCACCGCCTTCCTTGACCTGGACCGCGATCTCGAATTGCTTCAGGTCGCAGCGGGGTTCACCCCACGCAGGATGACAACCGGTGCGCGGTCGGGCGCGTCCTACTGTCGCCCCGGATCTTGTCCAAGCGCGCGCCATCTGATGAACTCCGCGGCATGGCGGCTCTCGCTCACGCGGGTTCGGCGATTAACAATGCTCCCTCGGCGCCAATAGCAAACCAGCGGTCTTCCCAGCATGTCGATGCAGATGTTCTGTCTGGATGGGGCCCATCGACCGGCCGCTCCGCTCATGCTCGGTTCCCGCCACGCCGGCGACGCGTTGCTCCCCATCCGGTTCCGGCATTGCCAGTGCGCTCTACGCCACGCTGAAACGCCGGCAGGTGGCGCTGCTGCGACGCGTCTTTAAGAGCGTGAAACACCCCCAGCATATCCGGACGCCGTGTTGCCTTGAGCAGCCGCGAGTACATGGCTCCGTTGGCAATTTCTGCTTCCACACCCGCTTCGCAGGCCGCCCGCAGGGTGGCATAGCGCGCGATCTTTCCGGGCCATGGGTTCTCGGGAACCGCCAGTCTGTAGCGCCCGAACAGGGCACGCAGC
>DATIZH010000054.1:0-24491 GCA_035517195.1 Nitrospiria bacterium
CGTTTGCAGGCCCGGACGAGCCGGTTTTCCTGCTCAGGCTGGTGGCCCCGGAACAGATAGAACGAAAGCAGCGGCACCAGCGTCAGCGAGAAGACGAGCGATCCGGTCAGCGCCGAGATGATGGTATAGGCCATGGGGGCGAAAATGCGCCCCTCCTGCCGTTGCAGGGCGAAGATCGGGATGTGGGCGATGATGATGATGAGCATCGAGAAGAGGGTCGGCCGCCCGACCTGGTTGGTCGCCTCGAGGATCGCCGTCCGGAGGGTCGGAGCGTCGAGCTGCTCGCGCCGCTCGGAGAGCGTGCGGAAGATGTTTTCCACCACGATCACCGCCCCGTCCACGATGATGCCGAAGTCCATCGCCCCCAGGGAGAGGAGGTTGGCGGGAATCCCGCGCAGCTTCAGTCCGATGAAGGTGGCCAGCAGCGACAGGGGAATGATCAGGGCGACGATCGCCGCCGATCGAGCATGGCCGAGGAACAGATAGAGCACCACCATGACCAGCAACGCGCCCTCGAAGAGGTTTTTGAAGACGGTGGCCAGCGTGGTGTGAATGAGCCAGGTGCGGTCGTAGAAGGGGGCGATGCGGACTCCCCTGGGGAGGCCGGATTGATTCAGCGCGTCGACGCGGGCCTTGACGGCCTCGAGCACCTCCGAGGGGTTTTCCCCCTTGCGCATCAGCACGATGCCCGTGACGACCTCCGGGTCGCCGTCCTGGCCGACGACGCCCTGGCGGGGGACGGCGCCGACGTTGACCTGGGCGAGATCCCTGATCAGCACCGGCGTGCCGTGGCGTTCGGCGACGACGATGTTGCCGATGTCGTCGCTCGACCGCAGCAGCCCGATGCCGCGGATCAGATACTGCTGCTCGCCCTGATCGATGTAGCTGCCGCCCGCGTTGGCGTTGCCCCGTCCGAGCGCCGTGAGCACCTGCTGCATCGGGATGTTGTAGGACTTCAGCCGCAGCAGATCGAGATTGACTTCGTATTGTTTGATGAAGCCGCCCAGGCTCACCACGTCCGCCACGCCGGGAATCATCTTCAGGGCTCGCGCCACGGTCCAGTCCTGGATGGTCCGGAGATCCGTGGGGCTGTACTGATCCCCCTTCAGCCGGTAACGGTAGATCTCCCCGATCGGGGTGGAGAGCGGCGCCAGGCTCGGCTGGACGCCATCCGGCAGCTCCACGTCCTGCAGCCGCTCCAGCACCTGCTGCCGGGCGAAATAGTCGCTGGCCGCGTCGTCGAAGGTGACGATCAGGTAGGAAAGGCCGAACTGCGTGTGCGAGAACATTCTGACGGCGTGCGGCAGGCCGGAGAGCGCGACTTCGAGGGGGATCGTCACCTGTTTTTCCACCTCTTCCGGGGCGTGGCCGGGAAAGAGGGTGATCACCGTGGTCTGGACGTCCGTGACGTCGGGGAAGGCCTCGATGGGCAATGATTGGAAGGCGGCGACGCCTCCCGCGACAAAGAGGGCGGTCAACAGGCCCAGAAAGAGAGGCTGGTGGAGGGCGAACGAGATGATCCGTCTGACCATCTGGCCGGTTCGTTGGGTTCGCTTGGCGGCTCAGGCCGGAGGTGTGCTGGACAAATTTTCGAGGAGGAGCGCGCCGTCGATGACGACCTCGTCGCCGGCCCGCACCCCTTCCCGGATCATCGCCATCGACCCGGTGATCGCGGCCGGGGCGACCACCCGGCGGACGAACCGGTTCGGTCCGGTCCGGACGAACAGGACGTACTGATCGCCTTCGTGCAGGAGGGCGGAGAGCGGCACGGCGGGGAGCGGGGGGCCGTGCTGCGTAATGGACAGGCTGATCCGGGCGAACATTTCGGGCTTCAGACGGTGTTGCGGGTTGTCGACCCGGCAGCGCAGCTTGACCGTGCGCGTGGCGGGATCGACCATGTCGCTGACGTAGACGACGCGGCCGGCAAACCGCACGCCCGGGTAGGCTTCGGTCATGATCGACGCCGGCTGGCCGACGGCCACGCGGGCCAGATCCTTCTCGGCCAGATCGGCCACCACGATCAAGGACGTCAGATCGGCGATGGTGAACAGCGTCTGTGAGGGATCATTTCCCACGACCTGGCCCAGCATCGCCGTGCGCTCGATCACCGTGCCCGCGATGGGGGCGCGCAGGGCGACGCTCGAGTGCACCTGCTGCTGATCCAGCGGCCTGTCCAGCTCCTCCTGTGGCACGTGCAGATTGAGCAGCCGTTCCTGGGCGCGGGCGAATTCCGCGGCGGCCTTCTGGGCGTCGTTCTCGGCCTGTTGGAGATCCCGGCGGGAGAGCGCCTTCCCCTCGAACAGCTCCCTGGCCAGGTCGAGGGCGTGCCGTGCGTTGGTCAGGTCAGAACCGGCCTTGACGTAGTCCGCGTAGGCGGTGCCGATGTCCGGGCTTTCGATGACGGCCAGGGGATCGCCGGCGGCGACGCGATCGCCCAGCCTCGCCCGGATCTCCGAGATGCGGCCGATGACCGGCGAGGAGATCTTGCTGTAATGGTCGTCGTCGTCCTGAATCGTGCCGGGCAGCAGCAGCTCCGTCTGCGCCGGTTGCATCGTCGCCGGCTGGAGGCGGAGCGTCGAGCCGGCCTGGGGGGAGACGACGATTTCATCCGCGCCGGCCGTCACGGGGGGCGTTTCGGCCGACCCGGCCGGTTTCTTCGTGCAGGCCTCCTCCATGGACAGCAGGCAGAGGAACGCCCCGAAGGAAAAGAGGACGGTGACGCTACGGCGCCGCATGCTCAAGCTCCGTTCCGACCGCGCCCTCAAGATCCAGAAACCCCTTCTGCACGTTGAAGAGGGCCTGGGCGTAATTGAGGCGGGTGGTGTTGAATGTCCGCTCCGCCTCCAGCAGGTCCAGCAGCGTCGTGCCCCCCTTCTGGTAGGCGCGTTCCGCGATGGTCAGCGTCTCCTGCGCGTCGTTGAGCAGGCCGGATTCGAAGGCGGAGACCAACGTGAGGTTTTCAGTCGTCTCGTGGTAGGCCTGTTCGGTTTCCAGACCGATTTGCTGGGTCAGCAGATCACGTTGGGCGTGCGCGGCGTCCAGCAGCTTCTGCGCCTTGAGCACCTCCCCCTGGTTGCGATTGAAGATCGGAAGCGGCACGCTGAGACCGCCGCCCAGCGCCGGGTGATAGTCGGGTCCCGTCGTGTCGTATTCCACCCCCACGGTGACATCCGGCACCCGCTGCGCCTTGGCCAGTCGCAACTGGCTTTCGAGCTGCCGGACCGCCTCCTGCTGGGATTTCAGATCGGGCCTGGCTGCCAGGGCCTGTTCCCGGAGCTCAGGCAGCGGGGGAAGCGGGGGGCGGCGGCCCAGGTCGCCCTGGACGTCGATCACCTGTGAGGGCGGGAGGCCCAACAGGCTTTTCAGACGATTTTCAGCCGTCCGCAATTCCAGCGTCGCGGTGATGACGTCGTTTTGATAATTGAGTTTCTGAAGCCGTGTTTTGATCAGGTCCGCCTCGGAGATGCCGCCGCCCTGGAACCGGATCTGATTGATGCGGAGGATTTCGTCAAACCGGCGAAGGTTCTCCTGCGAGAGATGGAGATGCTCCCTGGCCAGCAGGATCGAGTAGAAGGCCTCCTTGACGTCCATGGTCAATTGACGGACGACGTCGAACAGATGCTCCTCCTCGACGCGGGCGGCCGCCTCGGCCCCCTCGGTGCGCGTGGTCCGTTTTCCCGCGGTCTCGATCAACCAATCGACCCGTGCGGAGAACTGCGCGTCGCCCAGTTTCGGGGTTTGGGGTTCGAGATAAGTCCCATTCAGCGACAATTGGGGATTGGGAAAGAGCCGGGCGGTGATCTGATCCGCCCGGGCGGCCTCGACCTGGAACCGTTCCGCGACGAGTTGAAGGTTCTGACGCCGGAACAGTTCAAGGGCGGCGGGAAGGGTCAATGGCAACGGCGGCTCATCGGCGCTTGAGACGGCGGTCAACGACATCCATAACGTCATGGATGGTGCGAGGATCACCAGCCATGGCCAGGCGTGCAATCCTGACTCGTTCTTTTTATTTTTGATCACAGCGTGTCTATGACACGCAAATCACATGCCAATCAAGCAGGCACTAGATTATATGAATTTGTGACAATAGGGTTGAGATGCCCGAAATTAGGGTGTTGCCATCCCACCGGCCGTCAGGCCATACCGGCGGATTTTCAGGCGGAGGGTCTTGTAATCGATATGGAGCAACTTGGCCGCTTTGACCCGGTTCCAATTGGTGGCCTGCAAGGCCTCCAGAATGGCCCGCTTCTCGGCGTTGTCGGAGGCGCGCCGGCTGATTTCAAGCAGCGAATTGGCCGCGTCGCGGGGCGCCTCCTGGGCTGGGGGCACGCTTGTCTCAGAATCGGCCATCTGGTGGGATTCAGGATAGATGTACAGCTCATGGGGGGTGATGACCGAGCCGTCGGAGAGGATTACCGCCCGTTCGAGCAGATTTTCCAGCTCCCGGACGTTGCCCGGATAGTCGTATTGGGTCAACAATTCGACGGCATCCGGCGAGAGCGTGACCCGCCGCTTGCCCTCGGTGTGAAATTTCTGCAGGAAAAAATCGGCCAGCAACGGGATGTCCTCACGGCGCTCGCGGAGCGGCGGCAGCGTGATGGGGACGATGTTGAGCCGGTAGAACAGGTCCTCACGGAAACGGCCGGCCCGCACCTCCTCGTGCAGCGGCTTGTTGGTCGCGGCGATGACCCGGATGTCGACCCGGTGGGTCCGCGTGCCGCCCAGACGCTCGAACTCCCGCGTCTGGAGCACGCGCAAGAGCTTGCCCTGGATCTCGGCGTTCAATTCCGCCACTTCGTCAAGGAACAGCGTGCCCCGGTCGGCCAGCTCGAACCGGCCGGCCTTCGCGTAGGTTGCGCCGGTAAAGGCGCCCTTCTCATGGCCGAAGAACTCGCTCTCCATCGTCCCTTCGGGCACGGCCGCGCAGTTGACGGCGATGAACGGCGCCTCCCGGCGCGGACTCAAGTGGTGGATGCTCCGCGCCACCAGCTCCTTGCCGGTGCCCGTCTCCCCCTGGATCAGCACCGTCGCCTTGTCGTCCTGCGCGATCTTGGACATCATCCGGTAGATCCGCTGCATCACCTCGCTGCGGCCGATCAGGGTCGAGGCCGCCGCGCGCAACCCCAGCTCCTCCCGCAGGTAGACATTCTCCCGGCGCAGTTCCAGGTGTTTGATCGCCCGCTGGACGGTGATCAGCAGCTCCTCCTTTGAAAAGGGCTTGGTGACGTAGTCGAAGGCGCCATGACGCATGGCGTTGACGGCGGTTTCGATCGTGCCGTAGGCCGTCATGATGATGACCGTCAGGTCGGGATGGATTTTCCGCAACTGCTGCAGCAATTGGACGCCGTCCATGCCGGGCATTTTCAAATCGCAGATGACCAGGTCGAACGACTGGCGCTGGGCCAGGGCCAGCGCCTGCTCGGGCTGGGTGTGGGTGGTGACGTCGAACCCCTCGTGCTCCAGGATCTCGCCCAGGATGCCGGCCTGCACCGGCTCATCATCGATGATCAGCACGTTATGCATGCCGGTGCTCCGTCCCGATGGGCAGCAGCAGGGTGAAGACCGAACCGTTTCCGGGCTGGCTGGTGACGTCGATCCGGCCCTCGTGGTGCTGGACGATCTGCTCCACCATTGAGAGCCCCAGGCCGAAGCCCCTGGGCTTGGTGGTGAAATAGGGGTCGAACAGATGGGGCAGATGTTCCGGCGGGATGCCGCAGCCCGTGTCCTTCACCGCGATCGCGACGTAGGGGGAGGAGCCCTCCGCGCCATCGACCAGCCTCGTCGACAGCGTCAGTTCGCCGCCCTTGGGCATCGCCTGCAGCGCGTTGATCATCAGATTCAGCAGCGCCTGCCTGAGCTGGTGATAATCGACCGAGACCGTGGGGAGCGCGCGGTCGAACTGGCGGTGAATCTTGACCTGCTGTTGTTGCGCCTGCGGCGCAATCGACGTGGTGGCCTCGTCGATCAGGTTGTTGATGTCGATCGGCTGGCGGGAGAAGGCCGGCGGTTTGGCCGAGCGGAGAAACCCCTCCACGATCTGGTTGAGTCGGTCGACCTCGTTGGTGATGTTGGAGGTCAGCGTCAGAAATCGTTGGGCCGTCTCGGGATCCGACGGCGCGAACCGGTCCCGCAGGTGATCGATCGTCAGGCCGATGCTGTTCAGCGGGTTTTTGATCTCATGCGCCACCAGCGCGCCGAGCTGGCCGGCGATTTCCAGCTTCTTGATCCGCTGCTGGGTCTCCTCCAGGCGGCTGATGCCGTCCGCCATCCGGTTGAAGGCCGCCATCAACACCCCGATCTCATCCTTGCGCGATTCATCCAACCTGGGCTGGAACCTGCCTTCGCCGATCCGGCGCGCGGCTTGCACCAGTTCGCCGATCGGCTTGGTGACGCTTGTGGCCAGCGTGGTGGCCAGCAGCAGGCCGAGCAGCAGCGCCCCGCCGCCGGTAATCAAGTCCCACCGCTTGATTTTGGCCAGCAGGGCTTGCTCGGCGTTCATCGACATCTCGATCCGGCCGAACCCCAGCAACCGTCCCCCTTGAAACACGGGAAAGGTCAACAGCATGAAGGTATTCCGCCCCCGCGTCAGAATCCGGGTGTCAATCTCATGCCGTTGATCGAAGGCGATCGCGGCCGGATCGATCCGCTCATCGGGCGGCAGAAGGCGCCCCTCATTCTCCTCCGGGTCGTCGATGACGACGCGGTTGTGGAGATCGATGAAGAACAAGTCGTGCACGCCCTCGCCACGGCTGTAGAGATCAAGCCGGTCTTCCCCCTCGCTGAAATGACGGATATATTCCCGGATTTCCTCCTTCTCCTCATCCGACAGATCGTCCAGGTTGGTGTATTGAGTATCGACCAGCAGGGGGAACAGATTCAGCCGGACCGTTTTCCCGACCAGTTGGGCCCGCTGGCGGATCTGGTCGGTGACGATCTGCCGTTCAATTTGATAATTGAATAGAAAAAACAAGCCGGTCGTGCACACGAGCAGCAGCAGCATGACCCAAGCCACCCGCCACCGGTACGACCATATCAGCCGCATACGATTCATTTTATGCCATCCCAACCGGGGTTACAACACGTTATTCCCTTACCTTAAGCAATCTTGGTGCCAGCCTATCCGTTATTCAGTACCATGTATGACTGATTTCTCCGGTCGTGGCGGGCTCAGATGCCCGAAATGAGGGCGAATGAACCCGAATGCTGGAAACCAAGTGGACGAATACACTGGCAAAAATCCGGGACTATCCAGAGGGATGTCGTCGATTACCAAGGCGATTGGATTTAACGGGTCTCTCTGGCCCGTGCTTTGCAATTGCTTGGGGTTAAGTGCAAGTGGCGCCGAGCCGATATCCGGAATGCCTGACGGACGAAACGCCCCGGCAGCGCAGGCGGGAGGAAGAGCAATGAGTCAGAAGCGGTGGAGAGATCGGGAGAATGGGCCGCTGGGGTTGGAACGGACGTTCAATCATGTTGCGCGGTCCGGACGGACTGATGCCGGGAATCGGGGCGGTTGACATGCTCGATCGAAACGCGGTGATCGCCATCTATCGTAATCACGAACTGGCCACCGGCGCCGTCCGCACGGCGATCCGGTGCGGCCTCGACCGGAGCCGGTTCTCCCTGGTGGCCAGGGACCATCTGGCCGGAGACCGCGCGCTCGCCAATGATCCTCCGGGCGGTGTCGTCAAATCGTGGGGGAAATTGGGAGTGTTTGGAACGAATGTTTGGGGCCCGGGCCTCTGGAACCTGGTGATCGGGTGGACGTCCGCCTGGGTGCCCGGGATCGGGCCGTTGCTGATCGGCGGATGGATGGCGTCGCTGATGCTGGGCTCGTCGCACGGCGCGGCGGTCTTCGGCCATCTGACGCCGCTGGGCGCCGGTTTGTACCGGATCGGGGTCACCAAACAGGGCATCTGGCGGTACGAGGAGGCCGTGCGACGGGGACGATACCTCCTCATCATCGTGGGCAATCCCGATGATGTCACGCAGGCGGGGAGGCTGTTGTCGGGCACCCAGGCGGAAGTCGTCGCCTTGCACGCGCACCGGGAGCCCGGCGCAACACGATCCGGCGACAGAACGGAGGAGAAAGCGGGCGCGGGCGTGACCGGCTCGGTTCAGTCCCCCACCACACTCACAGGAGGCAGTCATGAATATTCAAACCAGGTATCAGACCATCAGCGAGATTAAAAGCACCAACTCCATGCGGATCGACGACGACATGAACGCCGTGGACGCCGTCGACACCCTGCTCAAGACGCACAAGAGCGGCGCGCCCGTGGTCGACCAGCGGGGAGCCTGCATCGGGTTCATCAACGAGACGATCCTGCTCGACGCTGTTCTGGAGGGCAAGAATCTGAAGGGACTCACCGCGCGCGACGTCATGGCCCCTCCCCACACGGTGAAGGAAGACATGCCGATCGAGTCGGCCATCCGCTTTATGGACCAACACCACCTGCAGCAACTGCCGGTGGTCAAGGACGGAAAGCTGATGACCACCATCACCCGCCACGACCTGCTGCGGGCGGTGCTCGATCTGGGGCTGGGGGTCGAACAGTAATGCGGCGGCGCGCCGCGGAGATCGCTGTGAATCGGAAGCACAACCATCAAACGGAGGGATGAGGGAATGCACATACGGATGAGCCTTATTTCGGGGGTGGTAATGGCTGCCGCACTTCTTTCCGCCTGCGCCCATGCGAAGTCTGAGGTCGCGGCCAAGACCGAGGCTCCGGCCAGCCAGCCGGCCGTCACTGCGCCGGCGCCCGAACCGGCGCCCGCGGCGACGCCGCCGGCCGTCCAGCCGGAGTCGCCGTCGTTCCAGGACGCCTATTTTGATTTCGACCAATCGCTGATCCGGTCGGACGCGAAACAGCCGCTGGAGCGGGACGCGGAGATCCTCAAGAGTCACCCGGAACTGAAGGTCACGGTCGGGGGGTATTGCGACGAACGGGGCACGGATGAATACAACCTGGCGCTGGGCAACCGGCGCGCCGTAGCGGTCAAGCGCTATCTGGTCGCCCTGGGCGTCGCGCCGGAGCGGATGAAGACCATCAGTTACGGCAAGGAACAGCCATTTTGCACCGAGCACACGGAGTCGTGTTATCAGGAAAACCGGCGGGGCCATTTCCTCGCCTCGGCCGCCGGAATGTGATGGGAGCTGCGCGTGTACGCAAAGCGCGAAGCGATGGACCGTGAAATCCGTCATGAGTGCGACGTGTTCAGCCACAGAAGCCCCTCAGCCGAACCCTCCGGCTGAGAATCAAGACGGCACGGCGGCCACACCCGGAACGGGTCGCCGTGCCGTCGGGCGACTGTGGCGCGGCTCCCACAGCGATGAAAGGGGGCTGTATGAAGACTGAAGAATTGGTCAACACGTCGCTCGTCAAACAATGGGCTGCCTGGGGGCTGATCTGGCTCACCGTCTTCCCCCTCGTCGGCCTGCTCGTCTCGATCAAATTTCACAACCCCGACTTTCTGGGCGGCATGCCGTGGCTGACGTTCGGCCGGCTGAGGCCGGTGCACGTCAACGGCGTCATTTTCGGCGCCTTCTCCACGAGCTTTTTCGCCCTGCTCTACTACTACGTCCCGCGACTCTGCGGCGTGCGGCTCTACAAGGAGGAGTGGGGCCGCTGGCTGGTGTGGGTCTGGAACATCTTCATCGTGGCCGGATCGATCTCCTTCATGATGGGCTACAATCTGGGGTTCGAGGCCGACGAGTACGAGTGGCCGCTGAACATCCTGCGCTTCGCGGTCGTTCTGCTGATCGGCGTCCAGGTCATCGGCACCATCCTGCGCCGGACGGAGAAGCGCTTTTACGTGGCGATGTGGTACACGACCGCCGCGCTGATCTGGACGGTGCTCAACCTCATTCTCGGCAACGTCGTGCTGCCCTATTTCAAGACGTTCACCGGCGTCAACAGCGCTGCGCTGCACGGGCTCTACATCCACTACGTCGTCGGCCTCTGGCTGACGCCGGCGGGCCTGGCGTTGATCTATTATGTTCTGCCGGTCAGCTCCAAAAACCCCCTCTACAGCCACCGCCTGTCGCTCCTGGGTTTCTGGTCGCTGGCCCTCTTCTATCCGCTGGTCGGGATCCATCATTATCTGTACAGCCCGATCCCGATGCACAACCAGATGCTGGCGATCGTCATGAGCATGTTCCTGATCATTCCGGTCTGGGCCGTGACCGTCAATTTCTTCGGGACGATGAAGGGACGGTGGGGGGCCATTCTTGGCGGAGGCGGGGGGGACAACTACGCCGCCAAATTCTGCATCCTGGGCGCCATTTATTACTGGCTTGGCTGTTTTCAGGGCTCCACCGAAGCGCTCCAGCGCGTCCAGCAATTGACCCACTTCAACGATTTCGTCATCTCCCACTCCCACCTGACCGTCTTCGGCGCGATGGTGGTCTGGGCGATCGCCGGCCTTTATTATATTTGGCCGCGGGTGACGGGGCGGGAGCTGTGGAGCAACCGGCTGGCGAGTTGGCACCTCTGGCTGACCATCACGGGCTTCACCCTGATGGCCGTGGTGCTGACCGCGATGGGCTTTGTGCAGGGCTCGATGCTCGAGTACGGCGCCAATTTCGTCGACACAATCAAGGAGCTCAAACCGTGGTGGGCGGCGAGAAGCATCGCGGGGCTGACGATGGACATCGGCCTGCTGCTGATGCTGATCAACTTCTACCGCACGGCCAGGGAGGGGATCGCGCCGGCCGAGCAGCCGTCCGAGACGACCGTGTGGGAGCCATCGTCGCGGGTCCGGACGGGCGTCAGGGGCGGATGGATCGAGCAGCCGTCGACCGTCTTTCTCGCGGCCGGCCTCTGCTTCTTCTTCCTGGCGGTCTTCGTGCAGGGGATCCTCCCCTGGATGATGCCGGCCACGCGGACCACGACCGTCGCGGACGCGACGACCGGCAAACCGATCCAGGTGGCCGATTACACGCCGCAGCAACTGCGCGGGCGCGCCGTCTACATCCGGGAGGGGTGCTGGTACTGCCATTCCCAATATGTGCGGCCGGTCACGGGCGAGTCGTTGCGCTGGGGCCCGGTGTCGCAGGCGGGCGAGTACGCCTATGACTTGCCCCACCTGTTCGGCACCCGGCGGATCGGCCCCGACCTGACCCGTGTGGGCCTCAAATACGGCAGCGACTGGCACGTCGCCCACCACTGGAATCCGCGCCACGTCGTGCCCGATTCGATCATGCCGTCCTTTCCGTGGCTGTTCAATCCGGCCAAGGGGGACGCGCCGCCCGAAATGAACGAGGACGGCAAGGCGCTGGTCTCCTATCTTCAAAAGCTGGGCACCGGGATCGGCGACTGGCGGGAAACGTTTATTTCCACGCGCCTGGCCTCCGGCGCGTCGCTCGAACTCGATTCCAAGGAGCGCGCGCAGTTGGTCCCCCTGGGCAAAGCGGTGTACGAGCGGCGCTGCATCGGCTGCCACGGGGAACAGGGCGACGGCAACGGGCCGTCCGCCGAGTTTCTCGATCCGAAACCGCGCGACTTCACGAAGGGCATCTTCAAATTCCACTCCACGCCCGGCAAGGACGCGCTGCCCACCGACTCGGATCTGTTCATTACCGTGACCCACGGGTTATGGGGCACGGCGATGCCGACATGGGCGGAGCTGCCCGCCCGGGACCGGCTCGAGGTGATCCAGTACATCAAAACCTTCTCGGACCGCTGGCAGAAAGAGATGGTCGAGCCGCCGATCGATGTGCCGGCCGAGCCGCCGGTCATTGAGGCCTCGATCGAGCGGGGCAAGGCGTTGTATCATGGCAAGGCGTCCTGTTTCGTCTGTCACGGGCCGGAGGGAAAGGGTGACGGGGTGCTGGCGGCGAGTCTGAAGGATGAATGGGGTCACGGGGAACGACCGGCCAACTTCACGCTGCCGGCCGGCGTGCACGGCGGGGTCAAGCTGGGCCATGACAGCGTGCACATCTTCAAGACGATCATGACCGGCGTGGGCGGCACGGCGATGCCGGTCTTTCAGACGCAGTTGACGCCCGATGAGGCGTGGGATCTCGCCCATTATGTCGAGTCGCTGCGCATCGAGGCCCACGCCGGCGAAATGGTCGCCGCGGGATTGAAGCCGACGGACCGTCGGGCCTCCCTCACCACCCTCTGGGCCTCGCTGTCGGATGTGGCGCAGAAGGGCCGGCTCGGAGGCGATGTGATTCAGACGGAGCTGGCGCAACTGGGTCAACAGCCGTTGAAGATCGTCAGCGGGCCGCGGCCGACTGCGGCGGGAGGTCGATCATGAACAAGGATTCACGGACACCGGTCATCAACAGGACGGCGACGGTGCCGCCGGGGCGGCCGGAAGGGGAGCCTGACAAGGGAAAACGGGATGATGAGGGGGACACCTATCTGTACGAGGCCTCCGGCATTCGGGAGCGGCACGGGTATATCCCGGTCTGGCTGGCGCTGGTCTCGATCGGCCTGCTGGCGTGGGGTGTATACTATATGATTCGATATTGGTGACGGCTGTGGCTCGTCTCGCGGGTGGAGCGACCATGGCGTGGCATGAGCAGACTACATACTGGGAGGGACAGACGCGTGCGAAATTCGACACGGACATCGAACAGGGGGAAGTGGGGCAAGGCGTGTGTGGCCATCAGCATCGGCATTCTAATGGGCCTGATCATTGGGGTTGGCATCAAGACGCCCTCCGACGCGTGGGCGCTGTTTCCGTTCGACCGCGGCGCCGATGCAGCCTCGAAGACCGCCTTGCCGCCGTCGGCCTCGTCATCCGGTGTGTTGGGCGATCAGCCGTTCGTGCCGGTGGCCGCGCGAGTGACCCCCGCCGTGGTCAATATCTCAACCACCCGCACGATCAAAAGCGGCGGCGATGAGAATTCTCAAGACGATTCCCAGGATAATTCCCAGGATAATTCCCAGGACGATCCACAAGGCAATCAACAAGGAAATCCGATGACGCCGTTTTTTAACGATCCCTTTTTCAGACGGTTTTTCGGGGACCGGGGTTTCGGTCCCATGGTGCCCCATGAGCGGAAGGAGCAGAGCCTGGGCTCCGGCGTCATCGTCGATCCCCGCGGCTACATCATTACCAACAACCATGTCATTGAAAAGGCCGACACGATCAAGGTGGTGCTCAGCGACCGGCGCGAATTCAAGGGTAGGCTGATCGGGACCGATCCGAAGACCGACATCGCCGTGGTCAAAATCGACGGGAACAAACTGCCGACCATTCCCTGGGGCGATTCGGACCAGCTGAAGGTGGGCCAGTACGTCCTGGCAGTGGGCAATCCCTTCGGCCTGAACCAGACCGTGACGATGGGCATCGTGTCGGCGGTGGGTCGCGCCAACGTCGGCATCGCCGATTATGAAGACTTCATCCAGACCGACGCGGCGATCAATCCGGGCAATTCCGGCGGGGCGCTGGTCAACACCGCCGGGGAGTTGATCGGCATCAATACGGCCATTCTCTCCCAGAGCGGCGGCTACATGGGGATCGGCTTTGCCGTGCCGAGCAAAATGGCCCGGTCGGTGATGGAGAGCCTGATCAAGACCGGCAAGGTCGTCCGGGGCTGGCTGGGGGTGTCGATCCAGGAGGTGACGCCCGATCTGGCCAAACAATTTGGCCTGGCCGAGGCGAAGGGCGCGCTGGTCTCTGATGTGCTGAAAGACACGCCCGCCGAACGCGCCGGATTGAAGCGGGGCGACGTGATCATGAAGGTGAACGGGAAACCGGTCGACGGTCCCGGCCACCTGCGCAACACTGTGGCGGAAACGGCGGTGGGAGAAAAAATCACGCTGACCGTGGTCAGGGACGGCAAGGAGAAGGACGTGCCGGTCACGATCGGTGAACAACCGAAGCAACTCGGGCAACGAGGCGGCGCCGAAGAAGAGGGGGGGCAGCCGAGCTCGGTGCTGGACGGCGTCGAAGTCAAGAATCTGACGCCCCAGCTTCGGCAGGAGATGAGCCTCCCCGAAGACGTCTCCGGCGTGGTCGTCAGTCGGGTCGAATCCGGCAGCGATGCGGAAGCGGCGGGCCTGCAGCGCGGCGATGTGATCATGGAGGTCGATCGCAAGCCGGTCCGCAACATTCAGGACTATGAGCGAGCCCTGTCGAAGCACAATAAGAAGGAGGGATTGCTGTTGCTGATCAACCGCCAGGGCGGGACGCTGTTCATCATGCTCGGCGGCTCGTAGTCAGGCGGCCGCCGGCGTTGCGGACGGTGCGGGAAACCCGGTGGGTTCAAGGAGTGATGTCATGCGCCGGACAGTGTGGGTGGCGATGATGACGGGAATGCTGATGGTCTTAGGGGAGCATGTCGGCGCGCAGGCGTCGTTGGTTCAGCCCGCCGCGCCGGTCAGCGCCGCAGATCAAGCGCTGGCGTTGAACATCAACAACGCGCTCCGACAGGACCCTTATCTGGACTACCGGAACGTGCGGGCGGAGGCCCGTCAGGGCGGCGCCATCCTGCTGGGCATCGTCCTGACCGATTTTGAAAAAGCCCGCGCGGCCCAGGTGGCCCGCGGCGTGCCCGGCGTCAAGGTTGTGACGAATCGCCTCCTGGTGGTGCGGGATGCGGCCGGCGGAGAGAGCGATTTGGCAAGGAGGGTGCGCGATGTCCTGCTGGGGGAGGACCCAACTCTCCACGTGACGGCGCTGGATATCGAAACCGAGGAGTCGGATACGATCGTGCTGACCGGCATTGTCGCCTCGGCCGGGACGAAGGCGCGAATCGGCGCGGCGGCGGCGAACGTGAGAGGCGTCGGGCGGGTGATCAATGAACTGGACGTAGAGCCGGCAACATGATGCGACGCCGGAAGGAGGACGGCCCGGGGAGGGAGGACCGTCACGTCCGGTCAGATTCCGACGGCGAACAGGAATGGCGGAAGACGGGGTGCGACCGGATCACCCTTCAGCGAGCGGGAAGGGAGGCCTTCAATGAAACGGCACAAGACAACGCGATACCTCCTGTGTGTGTTGATCGGGGCCGTGGCGCTCACGATGGGGGGCGGCGTGTCGGCGCAGGCGGCGAAAATGTCGGCGACCGTCACCCATATCAAGGCGGATAGTTGGATGCGATGGAAGATCGACTCGCTGCTCCAGAACGACCCCTACCTGGATTATCGCGGCGTCAAGGTGAAGATCAAGCAGAAGGGCGTGGCGGTGCTGACCGGATACGTCTTGACCGATTATGAAAAAGCCCACGCGGCCGAGGTGGCCGGCGATGTGCCGGGCGTGACGGAGGTGAAGAACGAGATCATGGTGGTGCAATACACGGCCGGCCATGACGGGGCCGTGGCGCAACGGGTCCGGTCCCAGATTATCCAGGATCCGACCATGAAGGCCGAAGCCCTGGAGGTCGAGGCGGAGAAAGACGGCGTCATCCTGCACGGCATCGTGAAAACGGCCGATCAGAAGGAGCAGATCGGCAAGTTTGTCTCGGAGGTGCAGGGCGTCAAGCACGTCGACAACGATATCGACGTCGAACCGGTTTCCTAATCCTTAGCCCACCCTCAGGCTGGGGCGCCGTTGGCGTTCTAGGTCTGGCGCCTCGCCCGGCATCGGAAAAGCGTCACCGGTGCGTTGGCAGGCCGTACGATCGGCTCGGCGAGCGTCGATGGCCTGCGCCCGGGCGTCGTCACTCCCCCATGGATCCTTTGATGAAGGTCTCTATCTTCTCGCGGTAATAGGGATGGAGGTCGACAAAACTCAATCCCAGACCGACACCCTCATGCACGTAGACCACCCGGGCCCGGACCGTGAGCACCTGCTCATCCGAGGCGTGAAGCTTGAATCGAAGGGACACGATCGATCCTTCGGGAAACGGGTGGACGGTCTCGAGGTAGAGCCCGCCGACACTCAGATCCGAACACCGATGCTGGCCGACGCCGATCACCTCGACATCTTGAATGAAGGGCATCCGCTGAAACTGGCGGTTGTCTGAGGATGATGGGGGTGTCATCGATATCGTCTAGGCAGGACGATGGTTTCGTTGTCGGAAATGTGTCACGGTGCTTGTCTATTGCTCGAGGGTTGGAGGGCCCTGCGCATCACATGGCCGCCATCCCGTGAATCACAAACACCAGCCGTGGGACCTGCCCCCTCAGCGGTCAAGCCCATACGGTTTAATTGCGTGATGGTATGCCAAAACAGTCAAAAAATCAATTCTCAATTTTCCTGAGGATGTACGGCATCCATATCCTATAGACCTCTGTGCATCAACGCGAAACTCTGCAGAGACGGCGGTCGATCGCAAAGCGTACGAGGGTGCGAACCCGTCGGCTCGTGAGTTGATTTCACCCCATACAAATGTTAAACATAATATTGGGAATTGAGAGACGCGAGAGCGGTCGCCCTGGCAAGGCGATGCAGGGGAGTTGATCGGTAGTGTATTCGTTATTTTCAGATATTCGGACGCGGGAATAGCTCAGCGGTAGAGCATCGCCTTGCCAAGGCGGGGGTCGCGGGTTCAAATCCCGTTTCCCGCTCCAAATTTCCCACAGGGAAATTTGGCCCCGAGGTCTTTTCGAGGGGTCATGATTCTTGTGTCCATCACCGTATACCTGTTTGACCGTCAACGGGATTTGAATACGAGTTTGCTCAATTACCGCGGGTTGCACGGCACACTGCGCCGTTCCCATGAGGGGTTGCCCTTCGGGCGATATTGATCAAGCCGGGTGATGGCCTGCCGGCCACATCCGGCAGCATGGTCAAATCTCCCTCGCCTTCCGGTTCAGGACAAGTCGTTTCCCACTCCAATTTTCAATGGGTTACGAGCACCTCTGTGTTGGTACACCTTCCCAATAGTTTTTTCAATCTGCTGTTGAACAGCGCGATATTGTAAGAAAGTTTCGGAATTCCCCGAGTATACAATGTCCCACTTCTCACTCTCCAGCGGCTAGAAAAATCTCCAGCATAACGGTCTTCTTGCTGTGATCCCCGCTGAGAAAAAACGGGTGTCGTAAATAGAATTTTTGATCAGGATTGTTGGCAAATCAGCCCAGAGTGATACGGAGATGTAAATTGAGGCGATCACCTTGGACGGCTATGGAAAACCATCCGAGTGGCATAAAGTTCCGTGTGTAGTTAATTCCGAGGTGCAACGGAGGAGGTGAATCATCTCAACATCGGATAGGTCATCCTGAGGTTTCGGAAGTGGCGATGTCAGGGTTGGTGTCAAGTTGGCCGCCTTCACGGATGGTGTGGTCGGCTCATTCCAATTCTTTGCCGGTTGTCGTCATCACCAGCTTGCCATGCTTGACCCCTTTAGTGCCGATGAGCCGGTCGGCGACTTTCTTGACCTGCCCGCTCTTCCCGATGACCACGAGCACTTCCAGGCAATGATGATGGTCGAGATGCACATGAACCGTGGAGCGAATCAGATGGTGGTAGCTGTGTTGCAGGTGGGCCAGCACTTCCCCCAGTTCCCTGACATCGTGATCATACACCAACGTGATGGTGCCCACGATGTGCTTGTTCTCGGCCCATTCCTTCTCAACGAGGTTGTCTCTGATCAAATCCCGAAGGGCTTCGGACCGGTTCAAGTAGCCCTTCTCGCCTGAGACCTTGTCAAAGCGCTCCAAGAGCGGGTGGGGGATCGAGACGCCGAATCGTGTAATGTTGTCCATGGTCAACCTCCTGATGGGTGCAGTCTGCTGCTAGAACGTCATGGTGATGCTGCCGCGGAAGGACCGGGGCTCGGCCGGATGGATGGTGCGGTAGTAGTTGGCCGGCAATCCCGGAGATTGCGACTCGTAGAAATATTCGATGTCGTTGACTTCGGCGTTGAGGATGTTGAACACTTCAATCGTCGCCCTCACCCTGTCGGTCCATTGGTAGCCGATAAGGCCATTGAATAGCGTGGAGCTCTGCGACCGGACACTATTGTCTTCGATCAGCGGCCGGGGGCCGAAATAGCGCATGCGAAGACTGCCAAAAACGCCGTAGAGGTCATGGATTGACACTCCGGCGGTGACCACCGATTCGATCGCGTCGGGAATATGATACCCCGCCACCGGCGCTCCATTATAGGTCGTGCCGATGACTGCCTCGGTGTAACGGGCCCAGGTATAGGCCGCGTCGGCATCCACGGTCAGCCAGGATGTCGGGGTGTAGTAGTTGGCCCATTCGATCCCGGTCCTGCGGCTGGGACTGCTGGGTTCAGTGGTGCCGGAGTCGCCGGAAAAGACCAGCTCGGAATCGAGATGGAGGTTCCACACCGCCAGCGAGCTTTGCAGGTGGGGGATCAGCGCGGTGCGCACACCGATCTCCTCGCCGATGGCGCGGACCAACGGATCGACCGGGTCGGTGGGCAGCGTCGTCCCCCGCGCGTCGTTGCTGTGAAAGCCCGTGCCGATGTTGAAGTAATACTCCGTCTTTGCCCACGGGCCGAAGATCAGCGACAGCTTGGGGCTGGCGATCGCCGCCGTCTTATTGCCCGAGTCGCCCGGGGTGTCTGCATCGACATTGAAATTGTAGAGATCGACCCGCAGCCCTTCGGAGGTCCGGAAATGCTCCGTCCATTTGATGCCATTATCGAGGTAGACGGCGCCGCTGCTCTCAATGACCCGGTCGAATTGTGTGGTGGACAAATACTGCTGCGCCTCCGTATGAAACAGCCCAAGCTTGTAAATGTTGTTGTTGCGCAGATCGAGACCGACCGTGGTCTCGGCGTCACGGCCGAAGAGCGCGCCCGTCCAGAAATGACTGGCTGTGACACCGGAGGTGACGCGCTGATCCAACTGCTCGATCTGGTCGCCGTGAACGGGATCATCCAGATAATAGGTGAAATTTGAGAAGAGATCCAGACCGTATTGCAGGACATAGACGTTGGCTTTGGTGATCGACTCGTCCGTGACGCGCTGCCATTGGAGGGAGAGGCTGTAGCGGTGAGACGAGCCGCCGTCGGTTGGATCCTCCGCCTCGAATCGCGAAATGAGCCCTTGATCAATCGCCGCCTGAGGGACTTGGTCGGTGGCATTCCACTTCCCGTTGTAGGCCATCGCCGTGATGATCCACTGATCGACGGCTGATCCGATGGTATAGCGAAGGACGCCGTTCAGTTTAAGATACTCATCCGGATGGACCCAGGGACCGTCCTCGTGCTCATACTCGAATGCGTAAAGAAGCTGACCGGCCCCGACGGGGTGGGACGCGGCGAGCAATCCTCTCCAGTAGTCGAAACTGCCGTAGGTGGCTTCCGCCAGATCCTGTTTCAGGGACGTCGCATAGTCAATGTGAACGGCGCCGGCGGCGGAGAAATCGCCCTCCTCGGCGTAATAGGTCCCCTTTTTGTATTGAATCCCGGTCACGAGCTCGGGGATGAGGAAATTCAGATCGGTGTACCCTTGTCCGTGCGCATGCGAGGGGAAGTTGATCGGAATGCCGTCCACCCAGGTGGCCAGATCCGTGCCATGATCCAGGTTGAAGCCCCGCAGGAAATATTGATTCGCCTTGCCGGCGCCGCTGTGCTGGGTGATGACGACTCCCGGCACGGTCTCCAATAATTCACCGGTCCGCAAGAGCGGCCGGTCCTCGATCTGCTGCTGTGTGACCGTGCCTTCCGTGGCGGCGTTGGCGCTGCCGACGAGGTTGTCGGCCGAATCGGTCACCTCGATCTCCTCGAGTGTTTGCACGCCGCCCGCATAGACTGGCGGGAGTGGGCCAAGTCCTGCAATGGCGAGGAGAAAGACCGCAGAGCCAAGAACCGCTCGACACCGTGCATCATTGATATAAGGCATGAAACCTGGGTCCGGGCGTTCTTACTCAAGGTGGAAACGGATCGGCACATCCACCCAGGCCTCAATTGATCTGTCACCCTGTTGAGCCGGGACAAAGAGCCAATGCTGCACTGCGTTAAGCGCGGCTTCATCCAATACCTTTGCGCCGGAGCTTCGCGCCAGCTCGACCTGTTCGGGTTTACCCGAAGCGTCTACCAGCACTCTGATAACGGTCCGTCCTTCGATCCCCAGCCGTTTGGCAAGGGACGGGTATGACGGCGGTGGGTTGCTCAGGTACGCCGCGTCGAATCGAGGTGGTTCAACGGGTTTTCCTTCGGCTTCGGGATGGGGACCGGGTGGTTCGACTGGTTCGAGGGGGGAAGCGGCTGGCGCATCCGGCATCTTTTCGGCAACGGGTGCTTCAGCGACCAAGGACTCATTCTGGATCAATGGAACTTCATGAACAACAGGTGTCAGTGGCGCGTGCGAGAGGGAGGGCGGGGTGGAAGGTCTGACGCGACGATGAGGAAGAATCGGTTTGACATCGGAGTAGTGGGGTTCGGGCTCCTCGATGGTTACAAGGCTGACTTCCACGGGCTGAGGCGGTATCAGCGGGTCGGACACGGATACCCACAGCAACGCGGCTGCGGCAAGAATGTGCAGGAAGACGGCGGAGACCAGCGAAAAGAAGAAAGGAAGGCATGGTCTGACGACGACCGACGACATAGCGGGATGACTCATGTTGAACGGGCCATAAGTGCTACGATCTAAAAAAACGTAGCACGACCACCATGGAAAGTCAACGCCGGATACAAATGAACATTGGACTCCAACTGTGACAATTACAGCACGTCATGGTCAGAGGGGAACTGACCTGGACCAGAAAATCGGATAGGGTGAAAGTTGTGTCCAATCACTCAAGCGCGGTGTCGTAATTGTGTCATTCCCGCTCTCAATTCATGGACTTGATCGGAATAGACTGGAATGATTGGAACAGTTCTTTTATCTTTGCCATCAAGCATATAGGGGAAACCGGCCGAATAACAAAGAGTTCCGTCGCCTGTTAAATTACAGTTGCCCAGTGGGGGCGCGGGATGAGTGGCACACACCGCCACTCCCATGTAAGATGGCCCTGCGGGCGTTATTCATCAAGCCGGGTGATGGCCTGCCGGCCACATCCGGCAGCATGGTCAAATCTCCCTCGGCCGATGGCCCCGGGACAAGCCGTTTTCCGCTCCAAATTTTTGCGAAGCAAAAATTTGCCCCGAACTATGAAGCTGAGGGGCAGCGATTTATTTCCCATCACCGTGTCCATTCTGGAGTTTTATCTGCCAACAGATGGAGTCAGGTTTTCATAATAATATTGGTAATCCTGATAGTGGTCTGGAGGGCTTACTAATCTTTCAAGACCCGCCCCCAACCATTTTAGCAGCACAGGGATTTGGAGACTTTTTCCCCTGCCTGATGCCCCGAGAGGGGCAGAATGCCACAATCTTTACGATAGTTCACAGAGCCCAATGGATCTTGGCCTTCTCCATCTCACTGATTTCTCTTGTGATTGATCAGTTTGTTGATTCGCATATGAAGCCGGCACATCAATTGCTATATTGTATTAATGAATAAAATGAATAAATGGAAATGGATGACATTGAACCCGGACAGCGAGCGCAGTCCCCGCTTGTGAGGGCGGGGTTCTTCAACTGACAATGCCCTTATCATTGAAATCCGCTGTCAGGACTGTCTAACGATAACAGTGGCATGTCGGAGACCAGAAGGGCGGCGTCGATTGAGCTTTTCAAAACGGGAACATCCATAAAGGAGGATTAAATGAATCGGAGGTTGATTGTATTCGTGTGCGGGGTCATATTCCTGCTGGCTCCGATGGCCGCCCCGGCCCAGATGCAGGGAATGTCTGATGAGGAAAAGCACCAGGGAGAGATGGGCATGCATGAGGGGATGGGCATGCATGAGGGCATGGGTATGCATGAGGGCATGGGTATGCACGGCGGCATGGGCATGGACGGCGGCATAATGCGCATGCAGAAGATGATGATGGCTGTCAATCATCTGGATCTGACGCTGGAGCAGAGAAAAAAAGTCGAGGCCCTCCGGCTCCAGCATCAAAAGGCGGCGATTCCTCTGTTCGGAAAGATCCGAATGGCCGAGGTCGAAATCGAGGAACTTCTGATGGCCGATCCGGTCAATATGGACAAGGCGAAGGCCAAGACGAAGGAAAAGTATGAGGCGATGGCCGAGCTGGAGAACAGCCATCTTCAACTCATGCAACAGATCAAGGCAGTCCTGACGCCGGAGCAGCGGCGGCGGCTTGAGGAGTTGCAAATGGGGCACGGCATGGGCCATCCAATGGGAGCGCCGGAGGAGAGGCCGAGGCATCCAACCATGCACATGCCGTCGACGGGTTCATCGTCTCACGAGATGGAGGACTCCGACGGGCATTGAGTCCGTGCCGACCACGGATTGAAACAGCCTGGCTCGCTTTTTCGACGATTTGAAGAGGGGGCGAAGGCACGGGAGGAACGGGCCAAGGCCAGCTGAAAACAGATGGGGGCAGGTTTTGAAAAATTACTTGTGCTGCTCCTGATAGTGGCCGGGTGGGCTTACTGATAATTCGAGACCCCCAACATGCTGTGCGCGGAGGGACCTGGATGACCGACCGGCAGATTGTCGAAAAGGGCGGGGCGACATTCGAAGGGATCAAGCTGTTGTTGTGCGAGAACCCGTTGCCGCCGCTCGACGAAGCGATTGCCGCGGCGCAGGCCGAGCTGGCCCGCAGCAACTACTACACCGAACCCTTTTCGGCGCCCCTGCGCCGCCTGATCGCTCAACAGCTCATCGTTCCCGAACGGCTCATCCATCTCAACGCCGGCTCGGAGCTGATCCTGCGCCAACTGTTCGACCGCTTCGGACAGCAGGTGCATTTGCTGACGCCGACCTATGCGCTCTTTCCGGAGATCGCCCGGCGCCACACGGAACAACACCTCCTGCCCGAGAAGGACTTTTCCTTCGATCTTCACGCGCTGTCGATTCCCGAGGGCACCACGTTGACGGTCATCGTCAATCCCAACAACCCCACCGGCACCACCTTCAATACGACGCCGTTGCCGGCGCTGCTGCGCCGGTATCCCGAGACCCGCTTTCTGGTGGATGAGGCCTTCATCGGCCTGGCCGGCCAGTCGGTCGCCCATCTGGTTCCCGAGCATCCCAACCTGCTGGTCACCCGCACGCTGTCCAAAGCGCACAGCCTGGCCGGTTTTCGGATTGGCTATGCCGTGCTGCCCGAGCCGATTGCCGACGATCTGAATACGCACAATGACGCCTACCCGCTGGCCCGCCCAAGCCAAGCCGCCGCGCTGGCCACGTTGACGCATGAAGATAAAATCCGCGCGCGGTCCGTCCGGTTGCGCGAATGGACCGAGCACCTCGCTGCACAGTTGCGCGCCTTGAGGGTGCGAACCTTTCCGACGGAGACCTATTTCTTTGTCGCGGACTTTGCCCCGCACGACGCCGTGCAGCTTGCGGCGCGCCTGAAGGAGCGGGGCATTCTCATCAAGCCGCTCAACGACCCACGCCTCGGTCCGTGCTATATGCGCGTCACCACGGCGCTGCCGGAAGACAACGCGCGCGTGGTCGCGGCCCTGAAGAGCATGCTCTGAGCCGTGGGTGTGCACGTTGGGAATCCCGGTATCCAGAGAGGGCAGAACGGATGATCATCAGCGCACAGATCAGTCTTTACCCGTTGCGCCAGGCACACCTCTTCGCTTCGATTGAGGCTGTCCCCGAGTGATTGGAGGCCGCCGGACGTCATGATCGATCCTCGGGCCTTGGTGTATGCCTCGCTCGCGGGCGCGGGGGCGACCGCCCTCGGCGCGTTGCCGGTTCTGGTCCTTCCGAGACTCTCACACCGGAGCCATGATGCATTTCTCGGATTCTCCGCCGGCCTGATGGGCGGAATCGTCGGATTGCAGCTGCTCCCCGAGGCCTTTCGGGTGTCGCGGGGGCAGAATTTGATCGTGCTGCTGAGTTTTGTCTTGGGAATTATCGCCCTGATGGGGCTGAACCGCGCGGCTCGTTGGTTGCCGACGCCCGAACCATTTCGGCGAGGCGTGTCGGATCTGCGGCAGGCCCCCACGGGCTTTCTTGTCTTTCTCGCGCTCTCGGTCCATAATATGCCGGAGGGGCTGGCAACCGGGGTGGGGTATGGTCGCGGGGTCACCGCGTTTGGCAACGCCGTTGCCCTTGCGGTGGCCGTGCAAAATGTCCCTGAAGGGCTGGTGGTCGCCGTGCCGCTGCGAGGAGAAGGCCATTCTCGATGGGCCGCGTTTGCGTTGGCCGCCGTCACCGGGATGATTGAGCCCATTTTCTCGGTTATCGCAATGATGACCGTCGACCTCTCGGCCGCACTCCTGCCCGGCGGCCTCAGCTTCGCCGCCGGGGCAATGGCCTATGTCGTGGCAGCTGAAATGGTCCCGGAGAGCTGGAGGCATGGGTACCATCGAGAGGCGACGGCCGCGGCTGCGGGAGGGGCCCTTGTTGTCGCCTTGGTGACTGTATTGACCGGCTGACGAACTGAAACAGCCTTGATCGATGCGTGGATCCGGCGTCCGGTCACATCCGGTTCGCACCTCGATGACGTGGGTTGTGGCAGGGATCGTGTGGCGACGCCCGCTTGTGCGGGGGATCGTGGAGGCACTGAGACATGAACAACTTGACTGAAGTCGAAATTCGTGCGCTCCATGAAGCGCTGGATGACGAGTATCGCGCCTGGTCCAC
>DATIZH010000055.1:0-1988 GCA_035517195.1 Nitrospiria bacterium
GCCTATAACGGCATGCTGGTGATCCTGGATTCGATCAAGCGCGCGGCGCCCAGGCTCGACAAGGCCACGGACGTCGCGGCCAAGCGAGCCGCAGTCCTCGACGCGATGCGCGCCACGAAAGATCTGGAGGGCGTCTCCGGCAAGATCACCCTCAACGCAGACGGCGATCCGACGACCTACCTGATGTCCGGCTTTCTGTTCAAGGACGGCAAGTATGTCTGGCAGAAGAACATCAGCGGCGAAATGACCTGCAAGTAGCATTCGGAGACTCTCGTCCGGCCCTGGCGATGAGCTGCTTCGTCGCCAGGGTAGGCTCCGGGGATCGGGCCCGCTCCGCGTCCCCATTCGGATAGTCGCGTCGCCTCGGCAACTGCCTCGCGGAGGTGGGCGGCCGCCGCGTCTCGAATTCTCTTCCGGGGATGAATTTCGATGACCGAGACTGAATTTTTCATTCAGCTCCTCATCAATGGCACTACGATCGGCTCTTACCTGGCCTTGATCGCCCTAGGCTACACCATGGTGTATGGCATCATCGAGCTGATCAATTTTGCCCACGGTGACGTCTACACGTTGGGTTTCATGATATCGCTGACCTTCCTAGGAATTCTCGGCGTCAGCCGTCCCCTGGGAGGCTGGGAACTGTGGGTCATTGTCTTCGGAGTCATGTTTGTCACCATGCTCGCCACGGGAACGATCAACATGGTGATCGATCGCGTCGCCTACAAACCGTTGCGTCGTGCCCCGCGCCTGGCTGCGCTGATCACGGCCGTCGGCATGTCCTTCATGTTGGAGAATCTGGCAATGATCTGGAAGGGACCGAGCCAGATCAACTATCCGAATATCTTCCCCGCGATCGATATTCTGAACGATGTGCTGGGGATGAAGACGGCCGTGCTGTTCACGACCAAAGACGTGTTTCTGATGGGCGTCACCGTGCCGCTGATGGTGGGCTTGAACCTGTTCATCCGGAACACCAAGATGGGCAAGGCGATGCGGGCCACGGCCCAGGATCGTGAGGCGGCGGCGCTCATGGGAGTCAACGTCGAGAATGTGATTCGCAACACGTTCTTTATCGGGGGGGCCCTCGCCGGTGCGGCCGGCATGACGGTCGGCATCTACCTGAACACGGGTCGCTACCTGATGGGGTTCGACGCCGGTCTCCTGGCCTTCACTGCCGCGGTCCTGGGTGGCATCGGCAATATCGGCGGGGCGATGCTGGGCGGCTACGTCATCGGTTTCCTCAACGCTACCAGCGATCAGTATCTCTCATCGGAATGGACGCGTGCCCTGGTCTTCACGACGCTGATCCTGGTGCTGGTCTTCAAACCATCCGGGCTCCTGGGCAAGCGGACACCGGAGAAGGATTGAGTGGGCGGGCTATGACTCCGATCTGGCGCTCATTGACAGCGCCCTGGCGAACGCTGCCGGCTCGGCGGCGCCAGATGCTCACCTGGGCGTTCTGGACCCCTCAGCTCCTGGCCCTCCCGCTGGTGGACAAGACGTTCAAATGGGGAATCGTCAACGACGTCACCGACGTGCTGGTCCTGGTCATCCTGGCCCTCGGCTTGAACATCGTCGTCGGTTATGCCGGCCTGCTCGACCTGGGGTACGCCGCATTCTTTGCGATTGGCGCCTACACCGCGGGCGTCCTCACCTGGCCGGCGCATCACCTGGAATGGAACTTCTGGATCGTCATCTGGGCCGCTGTCATCATCGCCGGATTCTGCGGCATCATCATCGGCACGCCAACGCTGCGCCTCCGCGGCGACTATCTGGCCATCGTCACGCTGGCCTTTGGCGAGATTGTGCCCGTCGCAATCCGCAACATGGGCAGCGTGACGATTGGCATTGGGCCCTGGCGGCTGCTCACCGACTTTAACCTGACCAATGGGGTGCAGGGACTGAACCCGGTCGGGCGGCCGTCGATCTTGGGATTTAGGTTTAGCTTCGACCCTACGCCCTGGTATTACCTGATCCTGATGATTGCC
>DATIZH010000056.1:0-1212 GCA_035517195.1 Nitrospiria bacterium
GCCATCTGCGCGATCGACTCAAACGGGCTTCCTTCGGCTCCGTCCAATATCGCCATCGTCGGGACCTCAGCATCTGGAACGGACACGTTCACTTTGGAGGGCATCACCTGGCCGGCGGTCGCGGGCCTCGTTTCCTATGTGCTGTTCGTCGCGACCCAAGACGACCTGATCTGCGCCCAGGCCACCGGAGCGCTAACGGCGGGTCCGAACAATACTTATACGCCTACATCGATTGTGTTCGGCGGACCACTGGTGCGCTCGACCTGGGCACTCCCGTCTCCGTATGTCAGCAGGGTCCGGCTGAAAGCGAAGCATCTGATTCACGGCGGGGTCATCGGTGGGTCCATCGATAGTGTGTCGGCCGGCACGCTGGTAACCGGCTATCTTAAGGGCGCGCCCCCGTCCACGAATCCATCGTGGACGCCGGTTGGCCGCATCCTCTCGATCATCGGCAGGCCGGAAGGCGCCACGCCGTACTTCAGCACGAAGGTCACTTCGTGGGACCAGACCACCGGTACCATCGGCGTTACTCCCGATCCGAATGGAATCGTCCAGGAGGGCGATTGCTTCGTTCTGCGGTTCAATGCCGATGCATCGAATACAGCCAATCCGACTTCGGTCACGGACTCCGGGTGCCAGAACAACATCTATCCGGACGGCATGGCGCCCGGCGCGGAGGTCGGGAACCTGGTCCGCGTGATCCAGGGCGTCTCGCGCGGGACGCCGCCGCGGAAGATCGTCGCGAATACGGCGACCACCATCACGTGGGACCTGCCCATGGTCATCAATCCCGGCGACGTGTGGATCATCGAGGAGCCGACGTGGCCCTACTCCTGCGACACGACCTCGCTCGACAATGGCAACCCTCTGGCCGTAACGACGATCAACATGCCCACGAACAATTTCGTGGACGAGACCCTTGTGATCGTGGGCTTCACCGTCGACGTAAACGGCAACGAGTCGCCCGACGGCGATGCGCCGATCCGCGAGGACTGGGTATTCGGCGCGGAAGGGCTGTCGAAAGTCGCCGGCCTCGTTTTCCAGATGCAGGGTACGCTGGGCATCGAGTCTAACGCGGCTCAGCCCCTCTATCTGAATCGCCCGGTCACCGTCGGCGATGTCAAGGGCTACGTGCAGGCCGCGCCAACTGGCTCCGGAATCACGTTCACGATTTACGTGGGCGGCACCGCGTGGCTGACTCTGACCATTCCG
>DATIZH010000057.1:0-1279 GCA_035517195.1 Nitrospiria bacterium
CGGAATGCATTGGGGTGGAGGGGCCGGCTAAAGCATCCGTGGCGGCCGCAATGTGCGTAGATACCGTTGAGCCCCGCCAAAATCCCGTGTGTCGGCCCACCGGTAGGCGGTCCTGCATTCCAAGTCTGTTCGCGAACTCTAAAAATCCGGGGTGGTGGCGGTCGGGATCGGCTGGACCTTGTAGCCAAAGAAGTCGGCATTGTTTTCTGCGCAAACCTCCTCGCCCAACGGGCCTTGCTCGACGTGGCGATAACGCTGATACGCCGTCCACGGCATGGTGAAAGCGCCCGGATCGTCCACGTGAGCCACGGCTTCGATCGCCTTTCCGCCCTCGATTATGCGGTAACGCTCGACGACATGGAGCTGTTCGGTGTGTGGGGTTTGGTAGCTGTCGACGGAGGTCCTCGTGTTCAGCCCGATGGTATCGACCACCAGCGTATCGCCGTTTTCATAATGGCCGATCGATTCGCCGAACCAGGAGGGTTTCACGTTCGGCGAATGCTTGTCGGTCAGATAGATGTGCCGGACCATGTGGTCCTCCTGCCAGATCAGCACCACCTCTTTCGGGGTCTGGAGGAAATAGACCGGGGTCACCGGATAGAGCAGCCAGCCCGGGACGCCGATCGGCCAGCACCTCTCCTTCGGGGTCGGAAACACCGGCTCCGAGAAGGCGCGCGCGTTGAGCTTGCGCAGCGACTCTCGCACCCACGGCTGCAGGATCGGATTGCTCAGGTCGGCGACCCGGTTGTTCGGCTGCTTGCCGGTGAGCCGCGCCACCCGGTTGTCGATGTAGGGATGATCCTTGTCGGAGACGACCGGACCCGGGCCTGCGCCGGGCGGCTGAGGCAAATAGTCGTCACCGATCGGAATCGGACCGTTTGGGTCGCCTGCAATCCATCCCGTCCGGTTGTCGGGGGAGAAGTTGGGCACGCCCTCTTCGGCGCGCGCGGGCCCGACAAGCATCGTCGCGACGATGACGGCGGCCATCCATGCAGATGGATCGCTCCTCGGTACACAAGTAAACAATTGCGTTCTCCTCCCTCGGCAAGCTTGCATGCCAACGGCCCGTTTTAGTTGAACATTGAGAAGCGGTCGTTGTCATGGTTGAGGTTATGCGGTGCTGGCTTCGCAAGCAAGAATGTCATAAATCAGCGCCCCCGTCGCGCGCCAGGGCGTGCGTGGCGATGATGGAAAAACGCACCAGCGAGGCCCCAAGGCTCAGGAGAGGCCATCGCAGCCAGGATCGGACCTGGTTCCCACACAGCCCGGACCACGATAG
>DATIZH010000058.1:0-73720 GCA_035517195.1 Nitrospiria bacterium
CACTCCGGTTCCGTCGCGCTGGACACGCTTCGCAGGGAGCCGGTCGACTTGATCATCCTGGACCTGGTGATGCCGGAGATTGATGGTTCGATCGTCTGCGACCGCATCCGATCAACTCCGGCGTGGTCGCAGCTGCCTGTCATCATTTTCACCGTCATGCGGGGGGAATTGTGCCGGGATTGGCAGCACTACGTGAACGCCAACGCCTGCCTGCTCAAGCCGTTTCAAGTGGGTGAATTGCTGGCGTTGGTCCGATCGCTGCTCGACCGGACCGAGACTGCACCTGCGGCAGCCTCCGGGAACACCTAACCGTCACCATGCGGGGTCGCTCCGGCTCAGGCGGCCGAAGACCGTCGTTCGACCTCCCCGATCACCTCATCCAACACCGTGACCGCAGCGTCCACTTGGCGGCGGGTAATGATCAGGGGCGGCACCAAGCGAAGGACGCTGCGACCGCAGCCCAACAGGAGCAGCCCACGCTGGAAACAGCGATGGATGATACGGTTCCGCTCATTGACCGCCGGGGTTTTACGCTCCCGATCGGTGACCAGATCCAGACCGACCATCAATCCCCGACCGCGAACGTCTCCCACCAGGCGATGGCGTGACTGGAGCTCGCGACAGCGGTCGAGCAGATACCGTCCGACAGCGGCGGCCCGCTCGATCAACCCCCCGGTCAACAGCCGCAACGTCACGAGCGCCGCTTCACAGGCGACCGGATTGCCTCCGAAGGTGTTGGCGTGCGCACCGGGCGGCCAGCGCATCAACCGCGTGTCGGCGATCATCGCACCCAACGGCAGTCCGGAGGCGATCCCTTTAGCCGCCATCATCAGATCGGGCTCTACGCCGTCGTGGTCGCATCCCCACATCCGGCCCGTACGCCCCATGCCTGTTTGAATCTCGTCCACCATCAACAGAATGCCGTATTTGCGAGCGAGAGACTTCAACACCGAGAGGAAGCCGTCCGGCGGAACGACATACCCTCCCTCGCCCTGGATCGGCTCGACCACGATGGCCGCCACCTCCTCCGGGGGAATGGCGCGCCGAAACAGCTCCTCTTCAATCACGCTGACGCAATAAAAATTGCACCGGTCCGGCGTCAGGCCGTAGGGGCAGCGGTAGCAGTCGGCATAGGGCACGTGCATAACTCCGGGCAGCAAGGGACCGAACCCTTGCTTGTGAACCGGCTTGCTCGCCGACAACGACATGGCGCCGTAGGTGCGGCCGTGGAACCCGCCGAAAAACGCGACAAAATAGGGACGGCCCGTCGCGTACCGGGCCAGCTTCATCGCCGCCTCGGTCGCCTCCGTCCCCGAATTGGCGAGAAAACATTGCTTGGCGCGCCGGCCAGGCGCCACCTCGACCAGCCGCTCCGCCAACTGGATTTCTGACGGGTAATAGAAATCGGTGCCCGACATGTGGATCAGCGTGCGGGCCTGTCGGACGATGGCGTTAACGACATCCGGATGGCAATGGCCCGTTGCCGTCACGGCGATGCCGGAGGTGAAATCCAGGTAGCGCCGGCCGTCCACGTCGGCGACGGTCGCCCCTGAGGCCTTGGCGACCACCAGCGGATAGATGCGGGTCAGGGATGGAGAAAGAACCCGGCGGTCCCGACGCAACCAACGGCGTGCCTTCGGGCCGGGGCGCGTGGCGTGACGACGGACGTTTCGTGAAGAACGGACACGCTTCTTCATCTCCCCCCCCTGCCACCGAACTGGCGCGACCCGACCCATGATTCACGGGAGGGCCCCCCGTTCGAGATTCAGCCGCCCTCGGTCTGGTACTGGTGCGCCCTCGCTTCCGCCAGTTGTTCTTCCACCATCCGATCGGCGACCCGGAATGGCGGCGCCGATTCGGCGCGCGAACGCTGAAACAACCGCGTCAGGGTCGTCGCAATTTCCCGTACCCTGCGCATGGCGCGCTCGCGGTCATACCCCTCCGGGGAGCTTTGCTCGAACGAAAGGTTGATCAGACCGCCGGCGTTTATTACATAATCGGGTGCGTAGAGGATACCACGGCCGAACAGCGCGTCGCCGTCCACTTCGTTGGCCAGCTGATTGTTGGCCGAGCCGGCGACGATCCGGCAGTTGAGGGCCGGCACCGTCTTTTCATTCAGCACGCCGCCCAGGGCGCACGGGGACACAATGTCGCACGGGACGGACAAGATCGCATCCGGCATCACGGAATGGGCGCCCAGTTCGTTCGCGGCCCGTTCCAAGCGGGCCGAATCGATGTCCGAGACAAAGAGTTTGGCCCCCTCCTCCGTCGCCAACCGGGCTAACTGGAAGCCGACCTTCCCCATGCCCTGGATCGCGATCGTCCGGCTGCGAACCGTCGGCTCCTCCCCGAGTTGCTCCAGGCAGGTTTTCATCCCCTCAAACACGCCGATGGCGGTCGCTTCGGAGGGATCGCCGCTTCCGCCGCCTGATAGCGGGCGCCCCGCCACCCACCGGGTCGCCCGGGAGATGACATCCATATCCGCTTCGGTCATTCCCACATCTTCGGCCACAATATACCGTCCTCCCAGTCCGCCGACCGCGCGGCTGATGGCGAGCAGCAAGGCCTCGTCCTTTTCACGCTTCGGATCGCCCAGAACGACCGATTTGCCGCCGCCGAATGGCAGGGCGGCCATCGCAGCCTTGTAGGTCATGGACCTGGACAACCGCAACACGTCTTCAAGCGCTTCATCAATGCCGGCGTACGGCCACATCCGGCAGCCGCCCAGGGCGGGTCCCATCACGGTATTGTGCACGGCAACGATCATCCGGAGCCGACTGGCCGGATCAGAGAAAAAGGTGACGGATTCGTGTCCGTATCGCTCGATGTGGTGAAATAGTGACATGGCTCCGCCTCTCAGAAGAATGCGTGGGTGTTCACCCCGGATGCATCGGGTATAGTATAGCAGATGAAATCCACCCGTCCCGGGCGGACGCTCAGATCGATTTTTTGCGCTTGAGCGCGGCGGCCTTGGCGGCGGCGCGGACGCGATCGGTATGCACTTCAAACACAAACCCGCCGCCGAAGCGGAGATCGACCCGGGTCACCGCATCCTGCCAGATCGTGTGGGTGATGTTCAGACCGTAGACCTGTTCTTCATAGACACGCTGGGGAGTCCCGTACTTCGCCGTCAACTCTCTCGCCAGCTGCGTGTAGAGCTTCGGCTCTTGCTGGTTGCGGGCGTGGATGATGAAGAGCTTGTAGAGCGCGTGGTCATAGAGGTAGTACTCGACCCGTTTGCCATCGGCAGTCGTCCCCACATAGACGTCGGGATCCTGCTCCAAGTGCTCGGCATAGCCGAATTGATCCGACACGTCGACTTTTCTTGCTCCGAGCCGGCTGCCCAACTCCTCCGCGGTCATTCCCCATCGCGCATCGCCCAGCCCCGCTGGCAAGGGCTCGCCCGCCCGCACGGCGGGCGGGAACACTCCACCGGCCAGTGCCCAGCCGAACAGGCCGAGCAGCGCCGCGACGATCACGCTAGACCGAGAACACCATGCCGTCATACGCCAACTCCACGCCGGCCGGCAGCTGTCCGTTCACCGTCTCGTAATCGAACACATGCGAGAGATGGGTCAGGACAGCGTGACGCGGGCGGACATCCTTGATCGCGGCCAGCGCCTGCGCCAGGGTAAAGTGGGTCGGGTGCACGTCGTAGCGGATCGCACTGACAATCAACAGGTCGAGCCCTCGCAACCGCTCGCGCGAGGCGTCGGGAATCGAGCTGCAATCGGTCACGTAGGCCATCGGCCCGATCCGATACCCGTAGATCCGATCCTCCCCGTGCACCACGTCGACCGGCTCGACCAGCACCCCGCCGATCTCCCGGGGCGCGTCGAGTTCATGGGGGATGAGCTGCGGTTTATAGGCGGTCCCTGTGCCGTTCGAGAACACATACCCGAATCGGGCCTTCAACTGCGCAATCGTCGGCCGGTTGCCGTAGCAGGGGATGGGTGCCTGCTGCAGATAGTTAAAACTCCGCAGTTCGTCGATCCCGTGGACGTGGTCGGCGTGGGCGTGTGTGTACAGCACTGCATCGACCCGGTCGACGCCGCACGCCATGGCCTGCAGCCGCAAATCCGTCGACGTGTCGATGAGCAGTCCCGCGCGTTCGAGTCGGATGAAGACCGATGCGCGGCTGCGCCTGTTTTTCGGATTTGATGACGAGCACACCGGGCACCGGCAGCCAATGGCCGGCACGCCGGTGGAGGTGCCGGAGCCGAGAATGGTGATGCGCACGACCGACCCGCCCTAACCGCGGCGCCGCCTGTGGAATTCCTCCTCAATTCCTTTGCGGTAGAGCACGTCCCATTCCTCGCTGCCTTCAACGATCTTTCTGGAATAGGACGCCAGGCGCGCCCGGACCGCCTGGTCGATCTCGTCATCCAGACGGAATTCATCGAACAGGGTCTGCTTGATCTGTTTGAGGATCGCCTCTTCATCGGCGATCAATTCCACGCCGTCGAATCGGCCGATGCCCTCGTAGACGAGATGGGCCAGATGGATGAGTTTTTCCTCGCTCACGAGCATCAGAGGATCACCCCCCGATCCTTCGCCAACTGCCGTTTCACCATGGTGAACATACGGTGATAATCCACCTGCCCGCTGTCGATCTGCCGTTGGTATTGTTTAAGGAGCTCGCGCGCGTCGCGATTGAGTTGATCTTCAAGGGTCAGCTCGCCCTCGATCACTGCCGTCACACGCACGACCAGCTCAATTTCCGGACCGCGGACCCGGATCGCGCGTTGGCCGACCAGCCGGCGCACGATGGCGTTTGCCATCGTGACGATCCGTTCGTGGGGTAGTCGCATGGTTGATCCGAGCGAGCCCGCCGACACATTAAGGGCAAGCCACAATAAGGTCGGGTGCGTACTGTAACAGATGGTCGGAGGGGAGTCAATTAAAGTCAGGGGGAGACTGTATCTCCCCCTGACAACCCCCATTGATTGATGGACGCGGGAGGTACGATGGAGCGATACACCGGTTCGGAGGGTGAAAGTGTACCTCCGATGGGGGGCATCAGGGGGAGGAACCGGCACCTCCCCTTGATTTCAGTAGCGCGGATTGACAATCCTCGGGTCACCACCCATAATGCACGATAAGGAGGTGCGCATGCCTCATTCACCGCCCACATGGCTGCCAATCGCCGTTGGCCTGGTGGCCTGGCTGATCCTGTCACCGTCCGCCGCTGCCGCCGATGGCAATCCCAAGACCGGCCGGGAGATCTACGATAAACATTGTGTCGCCTGCCACGGTAAAACCGGCAAGGGCATCGGGACCCTGCCTGATCTGTCGGATCCGAAAACACTGGCCGCCCGAACCGACGCGCAATTGTTCGACAAGATCACCAATGGCGGGCGGGGCAGCGGCATGCCCGCCTGGGGTCGCGTGCTCTCCGAACAGCAGCGATGGGATGTGCTGGCCTACATGAAGACGCTCGCCAGATGACCGGGACGTCCTGACGGCCGGCGACAAGGGAGGGCGTATTGTGCCAGTCCGCATGCCACGGTTGAGCCGCAATGCCCGTATCATCCTCGACCGCCGCTACCTGCGCAAAGGCCCCTCGGGCCGGGTGATCGAAACACCCGCACACCTGTTCCACCGGGTGGCGCAGAACATTGCCGAATCTGAACGGCGTTATGACGTCAGCGCGCCGGTGCAGAAGTGGGCCGACCGCTTCCACGCCCTGATGGCCGGTCTGCAGTTTCTGCCCAATTCGCCCACCCTGATGAACGCCGGCCGGGAACTGCAACAGCTCTCGGCCTGTTTTGTTCTGCCCGTCGCGGATTCTCTGGAATCGATCTTCGACGCCGTCAAGCAGACCGCACTCATCCATCAATCGGGCGGCGGGACCGGCTTCTCCTTCAGCCGGCTGAGGCCCAAATCGGATCGCGTGCTCACCACCAGCGGCGTGGCAAGCGGTCCGGTTTCGTTCATGCGAATCTTCAACATGGCCACCGAAGTGATCAAGCAGGGCGGCACCCGGCGCGGGGCGAACATGGGCATCCTGCGGATCGACCATCCCGACATCGAGGAATTCATCTCGTCAAAGGATCAGCCCTCCGAATTGACCAATTTCAACTTGTCCGTCGCCGTCACCGACGACTATATGCGCGCGCTCGAACGCAACGCCACGTACCCCCTGATCAATCCGCGAACCGGTCGCGTCGTCTCAAGGCCGAGAGCGCGGGCCGTGTTCGACCGCATTGCGGCGTCGGCCTGGCGGACGGGCGACCCTGGGCTGATCTTTCTGGATCGAATCAACCGCGACAATCCGACCCCGGAGCTCGCGCCCATCGAAGCCACCAACCCATGCGGCGAAATGCCGCTGCTTCCCTACGAGTCGTGCAACCTGGGGTCAATCAACCTGAGCCGGATGATCAAGCGCGACCGCCGACGTATCGAGATCGACTGGTCCTTGCTGACGGAAACTGTGCACGTGGCCGTCAGGTTTCTCGACGACGTGATCGATCAGAACCGGTTTCCGCTCAAACCGATCGACGATATCACGCACGCCAATCGGAAAATCGGCCTGGGAGTCATGGGATTTGCCGATCTGCTCATCCTCCTGGGCATACCGTACGACAGCGAGGACGGGATGAAAATCGCGGATCAACTCATGCGGGTTGTGCGCGAAGAGTCGATTGCCGCGTCGCAGCGCCTGGGACACGAGCGGGGCGCGTTCCCCGAATTTCCACGCAGCCGTCTGGCCGCCCGCGGCGAACCGCCGAGGCGGAACGCGACCACCACGAGCATCGCGCCCACCGGCACGCTCAGCATCCTGGCCGGGTGCTCCAGCGGCATCGAGCCCCTCTACGCCGTGCAATATGTCCGCACCGCCATCGATTCCATCCAGTTGAAGGAAATCCATCCCCTCTTTGTCCGCATGGCCAAGCAAGCCGGTTGCTGGACCGATTCGGTCCGACGGGTCCTCGGACGGCAGGAATCGATCCAGGCCATCCGCGCCGTGCCGGCCGAGCTCCGCCGGCTCTTCGTCACCGCCCACGACATCACGCCGGAATGGCACATCCGCATGCAGGCGGCGTTCCAGCGTCACACGGACAACGCCGTGTCCAAGACCATTAATTTCCCATCCAGCGCCACCGTGGATGACATCAAGCGGTCGTTTCTGCTCGCCTACCGAGAGGATTGCAAGGGCATCACCGTCTATCGTAGCGGCAGCCGCGCTCGGCAGGTGCTGGCCTGCACCGATCCCCATTACTGCTAATCAGACACGCGTGCAGCTCCTTCGTACATCCTGAGCCCCACAATCAATGGGGGGCCTCGGGGGGAGATCGGGGCATGGGGGCATCGCCAACCCCAAAGCGAAGCTTTTGGGAAATTGTCTCGAGCACGGGCCCCCCATTAAAAAATCCTCTCCCCAACTCTCATCGGCTCGGTGGCAAATATGCACTTTTCTTGACAACCCTCAGGGGCTGTGCTACCGTCGAAACATATCGGCTTGTCACGGTTGTGAACCTCGTCCTCGCGACGTCGGCCTTGACACCCGTGCGACCATCGGAGTGGGGAGCATGGCAAAAACACTGTTGGTCATCGATCAGAATCTCGCCGTCCACCGGTTGCTCGATTTCACATTAAGCAAGGAAGGATTCGAAATCGTGGCCGTCGAAGACGGGCTGGCCGCCCTCGACCGGGCCTATCAACATGCGCCGGATCTGATCATGGTCAACTCCCAACTCGACGGGCTTCCGCTCAGCATGTTCGTCAGAAAGGTGCGGGAGCAGGAAGCGCTGCGCGCCGTTCCCATCATTCTGATGGCACAGTCCAGCGACGAGCTCAACATGGAGCAATTGCGCCGGTCCGGAATTACTGACGTCGTCAAGAAACCCCTCGATGCGATGGAGATCAACTCGACCATCAATCGGTGCATCGCTCCAGCCGCGCCGGCGGCGGTCGCCGCCAAGGACGCGGCCAGTGCAGCCGGATCGAACGGTGCCGCCGTCAGCCCGCCTCAGAGCCGAGGCGCCGAGGAAGACCAGAATATGGCCGAAATGGAGCAGCTTCTCGGCTGGGTGCCAAGGGAACAAGCCGGGCCGTCGGTCAACGCCGGCGCCCCTCCTTCGCCACCTGCAGCCGCGGCCCCTCAACCGCCACAGGCCCCCCCCGTGACCGAACAGCAGGCGGCGGCAAAACCGTTTGAATTCGATCTGTACGACCCCACGGCTCAGCCGGGCTCTACATCCCAGACGAATGCGGCAACCGCCTCCATGGAGGATTTGCTGATCACCCCATCCGAAGCCATCATGTACCAACAGCCGGTCGCGGAACCTCCGCCGGCCTCCCAGCCGGTGCAGGAGCCTGAACTGGCGAGTTCAGCGGAGCCCGAGGATTTCCTCTCGAAGCAAGCCCCGTTCGCCGTCGAAGAACCGGAGCGCGCCGCTCCTCCGCCCCCACTCCAGTCCACTTCACCTGCTTCAGGAGGGCTTGAAGAGATGACCCGTGATGAAACCGAACAGCTGGTCCGGGCGATGGTGGAAGAAATGACGCGAAAGGTCACCCAGGAAACCGTGGAACGAATCACCAGAGATCTCGTCCCGGAACTGGCCGAACGCGCCGTGCGCGCCGAGATCGACCGGCTCAAGGCCGAATCGTCAACGGCCTGACCGGCCATGCCCTTTCCGCCCGACGCTATTCCGGTCGGCGTTGCTTTACCACCCCCCCCGTGTTAAGATGACGCCGCCAGTTTTCCGACGAGCGTATGCCCGAGTCACCGCTCACGCCCACCTACGATCCCGCTCCGGTTGAGGTCCGCTGGTCTTCTTTTTGGGAGTTGCACGGCCTCTTCCGGGTGGACACCTCGAGGGCCGGCCGGTCCTATTGCATCGTCATCCCCCCGCCGAACATCACGGGATCGCTCCACCTGGGTCATGCGCTCAATAACACGCTTCAAGACATCCTCATCCGCTGGCGGCGGATGGCCGGCGACCGGGCCCTCTGGATTCCCGGCACCGATCACGCCGGCATCGCCACGCAGAATGTCGTCGAACGGCACCTGTTGGCCGAGAACAAGACGCGCCAGCAGCTCGGGCGCGAGGCCTTCATCGAGCGGGTCTGGGAGTGGCGGAACGAGTCGGGCCGGACGATCATCACTCAGCTCAAAAAGCTCGGCGCCTCCTGCGACTGGAGCCGCGAGCGGTTTACCATGGATGAAGGGCTCTCCGCCGCGGTGCGGGAGGTCTTCGTCCGGCTCTATGACGACGGGCTGATCTATCGGGGCGTGCGGCTGATCAACTGGTGCCCCCGATGCCAGACCGCGCTGTCTGACATCGAAGTGGAGCACGAAGAGGCGCGCGGCAAGTTGTACCATCTCAAGTACCCGTTGACGGATGATCCGAACCTGTTTCTGACCGTCGCGACCACCCGCCCGGAGACGCTGCTGGGCGACACCGCCGTCGCCGTTCATCCCGACGATCCGCGCTTCAACCGGTTCATCGGCAAGCAGGTGCGCCTTCCGCTGACCAGTCGCACGATCCCCGTGGTGGGCGATCCGATCCTGGTCGACAGGGAATTCGGCACCGGAGCTGTCAAAATCACGCCGGCGCACGATTTCAACGATGAGAAAGCCGGCCAGCGCCACAAGCTCCCCTCCATCGCCATTCTGGATGAACAGGCGCGTATCCGACCCACGCTCGGCGAGCACGGCGTCGACGCCGACGTCCTGGCCGACATCGCCCAGCTCACCGTTCCCAAGGCCAGGGTCCGCGTCGAGCACTGGCTGCGGGAGCGCGGCGCGCTGCTCAAGGTGGAAGAGCACACGCACGCGATCGGCAAGTGCTATCGATGCCGGACGGTCGTCGAGCCCTACCTGTCTCCGCAATGGTTCGTAGGTGTGAACACTCCCGGCAAGTCATCTGGCAAGACGTTGGCCGCGGAGGCCATCGGCGCCGTGCGAAGCGGCCGAATCCGGTTGATCCCCGAGGGCTGGGCCAACAATTATTTCGGCTGGATGGAACAGATCCAGGACTGGTGTATCTCCCGGCAGATCTGGTGGGGCCACCAGATTCCGGCCTGGTATTGCCGGGGAAACGACGTCGAGAGCTGCCGGCCGGCGTGTAAGGCGCCGATCGTCGCCCTCAGAACTCCCGAGCGGTGCCCCCATTGCGGGTCGACCGACCTCGTCCAGGATCCCGACGTGCTCGACACCTGGTTTTCGTCGGCGCTCTGGCCGTTCTCCACGCTCGGCTGGCCGGAGCAGACGAAGGAGCTGTCCGCCTTTTATCCCACCTCGACGCTCGTCACCAGCTTCGACATCCTCTTTTTCTGGGTCGCCCGGATGATCATGATGGGGCTCTACGTGATGAAGGAGGTCCCCTTCCGGGACGTCTACATCCACGCCCTGGTCCGCGACGCCGAAGGACAGAAGATGAGCAAATCGAAGGGTAATGTCATCGACCCGCTCGAGATCATGGCCAAATACGGCACGGACGCCCTGCGCTTCACCCTCGCCTCGATGGCGTCGCCGGGACGCGACATCCGGCTGGCCGAGGAACGGATCGCCGGCTACCGGAATTTCGCCAACAAGCTCTGGAACGCGACCCGCTTCATCGTCATGAACCTTGACGGCCCTCGGCACGCCGAGCCGCCCCCCGAACGAACGCTGGCCGATCGATGGATCATCAGCCGGCTGCACCGGTGCATCGGCGACGTGAACGTCTCGCTGGAAACTTACCGATTCGATGAGGCGGCCGCCCGCCTCTATCAATTCATCTGGCACGAATACTGCGACTGGTATCTGGAATTGATCAAGCCAGTCCTCGCCGACAAAGAGTCACACGAGGCGCCGGCCACGCGCCAGACGCTCATCGAGACGTTCGAGCCGCTGCTGCGGTTGCTCCATCCCTTCATGCCGTTCATCACCGAAGAAATCTGGCAGGTATTCCCTCATCAGGGCGAAAGCATCATGGTCTCCCCCTATCCGGCCGCCGACGCGCATAGTCTTGACGACAGCGCGGAGAAGCAGATCGCGTTGATCCAAGCGATCGTAAGCGGTGCGAGAGAGCACCGCGTCACGGCTGGCATTGCGCCGTCGCAAAAACTCGCGGGGGGGCTGTTCAGTCGCGACCATCAAGTGCTGGCGGCCGTGGCGCCAACCAATGTCGCAAAGGCCATTACCCAACTGGGCCGCTTCAGTGACTGGCAGGTCAATCCTGCCGAACGTCCGTCCCATGCCACGGTCATACCCCTGACCCTGCCTGGGGGACAGCAGGCCGAGCTTCTGGTACAGCTGTTGCAGAACACGACGGACATCGCCGACTACCTGTTAAAGGAGCGGACCAAGACCGAAAAACGGCTGGGGGAGCTCTCAGCACAAATCGCGCGAGATGAGAAAACCCTGGCCAACCAGGGCTTCCTCTCCAAGGCGCCGCCGGCCGAAGTTGAAAAGATCAAGGCCCGTCACCGCGAGGCTCAGCATGAGCACCAGACGCTGCGCGACAAGCTCCGGTCGCTCGACGAGCGGGCGCAGGGAGTCTCATGACCGCGCGAATCAAGCTCGCGCCCTCGTCGCTTCATCTCCTGATCGCCGCGGCGCTGGCCGAGGACTTCGGCGCGGGCGATACGACAACCCGGCGGCTCTTTCCCCGACCCGTCAAGGCGGAGGCCGTCATCATCGCCAAACAGCCGGCCGTCATCGCCGGGTTGCATGCGGCCAGGGCTGTGTTCCAGGCCGTCGACCGGTCGCTCCGCTTTCGCGCAACGGTGCGAGACGGCGCCCGCGTCGAGCCGGGCGCGATTGTCGCCGCGCTGGCCGGCGACGGCCGGTCGATCCTGACCGGTGAACGGGTCGCGCTTAATTTTCTCCAGCATTTGTCCGGCGTCGCCACGTTCACCCGCCGGTTCGTCGACGCCGTCAAAGGGACTCACGCCGTCATTCTGGACACCCGGAAGACGATTCCCGGCCTTCGTCGGCTGGAGAAATACGCCGTCAGGATGGGCGGCGGCCGCAATCATCGGATGGATTTGAGCGACGGCATCCTGATCAAGGACAATCACCTGGCGCTGGCCGGCACCATCCAAACGGCCGTGCTGGCCGCGCGGCGGAGGATCGGGGGTACAGGCCGTCTCCCGGTCGAGGTGGAGGTCACCACCCTCGAGGAGGTCGGGGAGGCGTTGTCGGCCGCCGCCGACATTATCCTGCTCGACAACATGCCGGTCGTTCAGATCAAGGAGGCGGTGCGGTTGATCGGACGCCACGCCAGGACCGAAGTATCGGGCGGCGTCCATCTGCACAACGTGCGCGAGATCGCAGCCGCAGGCGTTGACGCCATTTCAATCGGCGCGCTGACCCACTCGGCGCCGGCGGCCGACCTCAGTCTGGAGATCACGGCCGCCTCCCCGGGACGCCCCGCATGAGTCGGTCGCGCGGCGCGATCCCGCTGAAGATCCCCTCGCCGGTGCCCCCCCTGCGGCGAATCGGGTCGAGGATCGATCTTGAAGAGATCGTCGATTCCACCAACGGGAGCGCCTTTGACGCCGCGACAGCGGGCGCGCCGGACGGCACGGTGATCGTCGCGGAGGCGCAACGGGCGGGGCGCGGCCGCCAGGGGCGCCGCTGGGAGTCGCCGTCGGGTCGCAACCTGTACCTGTCGATCCTGTTGCGCGGCCCGTTTCCACAACCGGTCCTCACCGGCCTGCCGTTTCTGGCCGCAGTCGCCGCCCGCGACGCCATCGAATCCCACACCGGATTGTCTCCACGGCTCAAATGGCCCAACGATCTCCTCCTCAACGACCGCAAAGCGGGCGGTATACTGGTCGAAGCCCGGAGCGCTGGCGGAGACACCGTCCTGGCCGTGGTCGGCGTCGGCCTCAATGTCAATTGGCCGGTGCGCGCCTTGCCCGACGCACTGCGAGCGGTGGCCACATCTATCGAGATCGAGTTGGGCAGACCCTGCGACCGGTCGGCTCTCCTCGCCGAGTTCCTGGCCCGATTCGATCGCGGCTACGGCCGGTTGTACGATGAAGGCGCCGGCTGGCTGCTCGACGAGTGGAGTCGCCGCTGCGTGACGCTGGGCCGGACGGTTGCGGTCGAGACCGCCTCGGGTCCGCTCACCGGGCTGGCGGAAGCCGTCGAGCCTGGCGGCCTGCTTCGCCTCCGGCATGCCGACGGCTCGGTCAGCCGCCTCTCCGTGGAGGCGACCATTACGCTCAGACCGGATCACCCCCAGGCCCCGACGACGGAAGCCGCACATGCTCTGCGCCATTGACATCGGCAACACGAACATCGTGCTCGGCTTGTTCGACCGTGACGAGCTGAAAGCCCAATGGCGCATCGCCACACATCACCAGCGCACGGCTGACGAATATGCCGCGCTGCTCAACGACCTGTTGAGGGGCCGCGGATTCGAGCTGCGGGCGGTGACCGGCTTGATCTATTCCAGCGTCGTCCCCCCGTTGACGGCGGTCATCGAAGAGCTGGCGCGACGGCTCCTCAGGCTGGACCCGGTCGAGGTCACCCACCGACTCAAGAGCGGACTGACCCTGCGCATCGACAACCCGGCCGAGCTGGGCGCAGACCGGCTGGTCAACGCCGCCGCGGCCTACGCCCGTTACGGCGGCCCCGTGATCATCGTCGATTTCGGCACGGCCACGACGATCTGCGCTGTGACGGCACGGGGGGAATATCTGGGCGGATCAATCGCGCCCGGCGTCTGGACCGCCGCCGAAGCCCTCTTTCAACGCGCGGCGAAACTGCCCCGGATCGATCTGGTCCGTCCCGATCGCGTCATCGGGACCAACACGGTTGCCGGAATGCAGGCCGGCATTCTGATCGGTTACGCCGGTCTGACCGGCGCACTCATCAGACGAACCCAGGAGGAATTGGGGCAGTTCGAACCTGGCCCCCCGGCCCGCGTCATCGCCACCGGCGGTCTGGCCGGATTGATCGCACCCGAATGCCCTGAAATTCAGGAGGTGTGCCCCTCACTGACCCTGGATGGTTTGAAATTCTTATACACCTTGAATCGGCCGGCACAGGGATAGACACGCCCCGAACTGGCAGGCCCATCAAGTCTTGACACCAGAAGAAAAAGTTGTTATTCTGCATTAGCACTCATTAACATAGAGTGCTAAGCGTACAATCGATTATAAGGCAACTGGAAAATAAATAGCATTATGAAAACAATGAGTTAATTACAGTGAGACCGCTCAACGACCGATTGAAATATGTGCTGAATTCTGTGGTCGTCTACCATATTCGCCTGGGTGTGCCCATCGGGTCTCGAACCATCACGAAATTGAGCGAAATCGGTTTAAGTCCGGCCACGATCCGCAACGTGATGGCCGATCTGGAGGAGCTCGGGTACCTGACCCATCCGCATACCTCGGCCGGCCGTATTCCGACTGAGAAGGGATACCGTTTCTATGTCGACACCCTGCTGCAGGAAGTGATGGCCCAGCAGCAGACATCGGCTGTCCCGGCCGACTGGCCGGCCCGCGAGAGCACGGCGGACGTCTTGCAAAACGTGTCGCGATTGCTGTCGCAGTCGACTCATTACGCCGGCGTGGTGCTTGCCCCGCGACTGTCTCAACGGAATTTCAAGCACATCGATTTCATCCGCCTGCGGGCCCGCCACGTGCTGGCCATCTTCGTTTCCGAGGACGGACTGATCCACCATTCGCTGTTCGAACTCGACCGCGACCTGGCCGACCGCGACCTGGGCCAGATGGCGGACTATTTGAACCGCCGGTTCTCCAGCCTGCCGCTGCAGACCGTCAAGCAACAGATCCTGAAGGAGATGCAGGAGGCAAAGGAGCGGTACGATTCGCTGCTCCGGCAGGCGCTGGAACTGGGGCGGCAGGCGATGGACACCCCGGGGGACGGCGAAGGCGAGCTGTTCGTGGAGGGGGCAACCAACATGCTCAGCCAGATCGACTTTTCCGATTTGAATGAAATGAAGCAGCTCTTCAAAACATTCGAGGAAAAATACCAACTGCTGAAGATCCTGGGGCAATGCCTGGAGACGCCCGGTGTGCAGGTCTACATCGGATCCGAGAACGCCGCCCTCGGTATCAGCCGATTCAGCCTCGTGGCGTCAACGTACGCGTGCGACGGCCAGCCGCTGGGCAGCATCGGCGTCCTCGGCCCGACCCGCATGGATTATTCTGTCGTCATCCCGCTGGTTCGCTCCACCGCCGAGCAGCTGAGCCACTTCTTTGAGGAATGGCGGGAAGGGCCCCCCTCATGACAGCAGAGAAAAAGCGCGACGCGGAAACGGATGACATCCAGATCATCCCGCGGGAGGCCGGGGAGGATTCGTCCGGCACCCCGGGGGGAGCCGCGCCGGACCCACTGGCGGCGAAACAGCGGGAGTACGATGCACTGTACGACAAGTACATCCGGCTGCTGGCGGACTTTGATAATTACAAGAAACTGGCGGCCAGGGAACGGGAACAGTATCTGCAATACGGCCACGAGGAGCTCTTGAAGGAGTGGCTGCCCGTCCTCGATAACATCGAGCGGGCGCTGCACCACGCGGAGGGTCACCGCGCGCCCGATGCCGTGGTCCAGGGGTGGGCCCTGATCCTGAAGCAATGCCTTGACGTCCTGGGGCGGGCCGGGGTCACGGTCGTCGAGACCAAGGGGAAGCCCTTCAACCCCGAATGGCACCAGGCGATCGCCCAAAAGGAATCGAGCCAGGAACCGGACGGTCTGGTCGTGGAGGAGGCCCAACGCGGGTATCTGTTGAAGGGCAAACTGCTGCGGCCCGCCCTGGTCACCGTCTCGAAGGCGTCGACAGCGAAGCGGCCAGGCGGGCGCGAAGACAAATCGAATGATGCGCACTCATGAGAGTGACTGAAGGAGGAAGCAATGGGTAAAGTCATCGGCATCGATCTTGGAACGACGAATTCCTGCGTGGCCATCGTCAGCGGCGGAGACCCGGTGGTGATCCCCAACGCCGAGGGAAGCCGGACTACGCCGTCCGTCGTCGCGTTGACCGACAAGGGGGAGCGGCTGGTCGGCCAGATCGCCAAACGGCAGGCCATCACCAATCCGGAAAACACGATTTTTTCGATCAAGCGGCTCATGGGGCGCAAGTTCCGCTCCGGGGAGGTCGAGGCGGCGAAGAAGCGCCTCCCTTACCGCATCGTCGAAGCGCAGAACGGCGACGCCCACGTGGAGATCCGGGGCAAGAATTACAGCCCGCCCGAGGTGTCCGCAATGATTCTGCAAAAGATGCGACAGACGGCCGAGGACTACCTGGGCGAAAAGGTCACCGAGGCGGTCATCACCGTGCCCGCCTATTTCGACGACAGCCAGCGTCAGGCGACCAAGGACGCCGGGCAGATCGCCGGGCTGAGCGTGCTCCGCATCATCAACGAACCGACGGCCGCCGCGCTCGCCTACGGGCTGGAGAAGAAGAAGGACGAACGGATTGCCGTGTACGACCTCGGCGGGGGCACGTTCGACATCTCCATCCTGGAAATCGGGGAGGGCGTCTTTGAGGTCAAATCGACCAACGGCGACACCTACCTGGGCGGGGACGATTTTGATCTGCGGATCATGGACTGGCTGATCGCGGAGTTCAAGAAGGACCAGGGCATCGATCTGAAGAACGACAAGATGGCGCTGCAGCGGCTGAAGGAGGCGGCCGAGAAGGCGAAGATCGAACTCTCCTCCTCCATGGAGACTGAGATCAATCTGCCCTTCATCACGGCCGACGCGGCCGGCCCCAAGCACCTGGTCACCAAGCTGACGCGGGCCAAGCTGGAGCAATTGGTCGACGATCTGGTCCAGCGCACGATCGAACCCTGCCGGAAGGCGCTCAGCGACGCCGGCTTCACGGCCAAGGAGATCCACGAGGTCGTCCTGGTGGGCGGCATGACCCGCATGCCGAAGATCCAGCAGATTGTGAAGGATTTTTTCGGGAAGGAACCGCACAAGGGGGTGAATCCGGACGAAGTCGTCGCAGTCGGCGCCGCCATCCAGGCCGCAGTGCTCACGGGCGAGGTCAAGGACGTCCTGCTGCTGGACGTCACCCCGCTCTCGCTGGGCATCGAAACGCTCGGCGGCGTCTTCACCAAGCTGATCGAACGCAACACGACCATTCCGACTAAGAAGAGCCAGGTCTTTTCCACCGCCGCCGACAACCAGACCGCCGTCACCGTGCGCGTCTTCCAGGGCGAACGCGAGATGGCGGCCGACAACAAGATGCTCGGCCAGTTCGACTTGATCGGCATTCCGGCCGCACCGCGCGGCGTGCCGCAAGTCGAGGTCGCCTTCGACATCGACGCCAACGGCATTGTGCACGTGTCGGCCAAGGACATGGCGACCGGCAAGGAGCAATCGATCCGGATCACCGCGTCGAGCGGAATCAGCAAGGAGGAGATCGATCGATTCGTCAAGGAGGCGCAGTCCCACGCGGACGAGGATAAAAAGAAGAAGGCGCTGGCCGAGGTGCGCAACGAAGCCGACACGCTGGTCTACAGCACGGAGAAAACGCTGACCGAGCTGGGGGACAAGGTCGACGCGGCCGAGCGGAGCGCCATCCAGGATCAGATCGCCAGGACCAGGAAGGCGATGGAGGGGTCGGACCCCGAGGCGATCCGGTCGGCCCTCCAATCGCTGACGCAAGCCTCCCACAAGCTGGCCGAAGAGATGTACAAACAGACGGCGGCCGGGGCCGCGTCCGGCGCGGGAACCGCCGGGGGAACCGGTGCGGGGCAGGCGCCGCCCGAATCCGGAAGTGGGTCCGGCAAAGACGGCACGGTCGTGGACGCTGAATTCGAAGAAGCCGACAAGGACAAGAAGTAATCGCCCGAGGGGCGGCAGATGGCCACCGCGCAGGACTATTACGCAATTCTCGGCGTGGCCCGGACGGCCAGCGATGACGAGATCAAAAAGGCCTACCGGCGGCTGGCGATGCAGCACCATCCCGACCGTAATCCTGGCAACAAGTCCGCGGAGGAGAAGTTCAAGGTCATCAACGAGGCCTACGCCGTCCTCAGCGATCCCGACAAGCGCAACACCTACGACCGCTACGGCACAGCCGACATTCCTCACGGCTTCGACGGCGCCGGCGGATTCGGGGGGTTCGGCGACATCTTCGGTGACATCTTTGAGGACTTGTTCGCCGCCGGGGCCGGACGGACCCGGCGGGGCGCGCGCGCCAACCGCGGCGCCGACCTGGCCTACAACCTGACGATCACGCTCGAAGAGGCCGTCTCCGGCAAGGAGACCGTGATCCGGTTCCCTCGGACCGAGCCCTGCCCGGAGTGCCACGGCAGCGGCGCCAGGACCAAGGAGGCGGTGAAGACCTGCCCGAATTGTCACGGGTCGGGCCAACTCAGATTCCAGCAGGGATTTTTCACCGTCAGCCGCACCTGCCACCGCTGCCACGGCGAGGGACGGGTGGTGACCGAACGCTGCCTGGCCTGCAACGGCGACCGCTTCGTCAAACAGGAGCGGACATTGAATCTGAAGATTCCTCCGGGCGTCGACACCGGCGCCCGGCTTCGGCTGAGCGGCGAAGGCGGCCCCGGAGATCATGGCGGCCGGTCCGGCGATCTGTACGTGATTCTCACGGTGGAAGACCACCCGCAGTTCAGCCGGCACGAAGACGATCTGATCCACGAGCTCCCCCTCCCCTTCGTCACGGCGATCCTCGGCGGCAAGGTCGAGGCGCCGACGCTCAAGGGGACGACGACGCTGAAGATTCCGCCGGGCACGCAACACGGCCAACTCTTCCGGTTGAAGGGGCAGGGCGTGCCGCATTTGAACGGCCACGGGACGGGCGATCTGTTGGTTCGCGCGGCCATCACGATTCCAGCCAAACTGACGGCCAAACAGCGAGCCATCCTGCAGGAATTCGCCGGCACGCTCACGGCCGATTCGTCCGACGCGTTCCATCCGACCGAGCCTGAGTCGGAGTCGATCGTCAAAAAGGTCAAAAATCTGTTCGAATAAACTGAACCACGCAATGTAGGGGCGGATCGCGATCCGCCCTGGAGACGTGCGGGCCGCACAGCTCGACAACCCCCATGCCCGTTTACTTTGTTGACGAATCCGCCGTCCGGCCTCCGGTCATCACCATCCGGGGACAGTTGGCCCGCCACCTCGCAGGCGCCTTGCGCATGCAGCCGGGAGAGCAGTGCTGGTTTGTCGATCCGCTCGAGCGGCGCTATCACAGTGAGCTGACCGCCGTCTCACCCGACCGGATCACCGCCACGATTCTTCGCGAGGAACCGCCGGCACCGCCGCTTCGCCCGGTGACGCTTGCCCAGGCGATTCTCAAAGGCCACCGGATGGACTGGCTGCTGCAAAAAGCTTCGGAGCTTGGGGCGACGCGGATCGTTCCCCTGGTCACCGAACGAACGATCGTCCGGCCGCGCCGGGAACGGTGGCCTGCGCAGTTGGATCGATGGCGGACCATCCTGCTTGAGGCGGCCCAGCAATCGGGACGAAACCGGCCGCCGGAATTGTCGCAGGCCAGCGATCTGAGGACAGCGCTGGCCGATGTCTCGCCGGACAGCGCGCGATTCATCCTGTCGGAGCATGATCATCACGCCCTGTTCGGCCGCGCCGTGACGACGCTACCCGAGGATCAACCACTCTTCGTCGTTGTCGGGCCCGAAGGCGGCCTGAGCCGGGATGAAGTGAGCTTCGCCGAAACAATGGGCGCCCGAGCCGTCTCGCTGGGCCGACTGACGCTGCGCGCGGAAACCGCTGCGCTGGCGGCGCTGGCGTTGATCCACGGGCTGTCCGGACCCCCGTCATGAATCACCCGCCGGATCGTGACGACAGCGGCGAGTTCAATGACGCGTCGGCGACGCCGGCCGCTCAACGCGCCCCGGAGGAAGGGCCGCGGCTCCAGACGGGTCCAGTGCGTACCGGATTCGTCCGTGAGGACTCGTGCGGGACCGGGCACGCCGCCGATGGCCCGTGTCAGCCGCCCGCCAGACCGGCGCCGTTGATCCGCAGGGCCGCCGCGCTGTTGCTCGACCTGATCCTGATCGCCCTGCTCGGCCTGCTGCTTGCGGTGGCGGCCTTCTACGGCGTGGCCCTGGGCCTGCGGCAGGCGGGACAGGCGCTGCCGTCTCGCGACCTGGTCTTCTCGCTGGCGGAGACGTTCTCCGCCGGCTGGCCGTTGCTGGTGCTCGCCTATTTTGGGTATTTCACGGGGGGGGACGGCAGGACCCCGGGAAAACTGGTCTCGCGCATCATGGTCGTCACCGCGCACGGCACGGCCGTCGGCCCGTTGCGGGCCTGGTGGCGCGCCTGTCTTCTCAGCGCCAGCCTGCCTGTCTTCCCCATTCTGATCGTCGCCGTGGTCACGCCGAGGAATCGTGCACTTCACGATTATCTGGCCGGCACCCGCGTGATCGCGGCGCCCTCGGCACCCTCCTCGATCCCGACATGAGGGCGCCGCAAGAATCCCGCCCTGTGCCCCGCCGGGCCCGCCGGTCGTGGGGATTCCTGTGCGCCTCGCTTCTGACCCTGGCGGTTGGAGGGGCGATGCTTCCGCCCGACGGCCGCGCCGTAATCATTGAGCAGTTGCTCGCCGCAGTGAACGGAAAAACTATCACGTTGACCGACCTCTGGCGGTACCGGCTGCTCTTCGCGCCCAATGAGCCGCCGGCACAGGTGCTGCAGGAGATGATCGATCATCAACTGCTGCTGGCCGAGGCCGAGCGCTTCGACACCGAGCCGCCCCAGGCGGACCGCGTCCAGGAAGCCGTGCAGCGCCTGGTGCGGGCGGCCGGTGGGCAGACCGCGTGGGAGACCGAGCTGCGGCGTGTGCAAATGACGCAAGCCGGCGCAGAGGCGCTGATTACGGAAGAGCTGCAAATTGAAACCCTGTTGGCCCAGCGGGTCGACCAATTCGTCATCGTCACCCCGTCGGAGGTCGAAGCCGCCTATGATCAAGATCCGGAACGCTTTCAGGGCAAGTCGCTGTCGGACGTGGAGGGCGCGATCGAGCGGGAATTGGTCAAGCAGAAGATCACGGACAAGCGAAGTGAATATATTGGCCGCCTCCGCAGCCACGCCACCATCACCGTGTTGAGCGACTCGCCGGGGACGTTACCGGCGAAACCGTGACCCCGGGCGCGGTCGCGCGCGGGAGGGATGGAGCTCGACGACCAGATCCAGTTCGACCGGCGCGTTCAACGGCAGGACGGCCACCCCCACGGCCACCCGGCTGTGGCGTCCGCCGGGCCCAAAGACCGAAACCAGCAGGTCGGAGGCGCCGTTCATCACCGCGGGTTGCTGGGTAAAGGACGCGGCCGAGGCGACATAACCATTGACCCTCACCACTTTGACTACCCGGTCCAGCGTGCCGGCCACCGCCGCCACGACCGCCAGACCATTCAACGCCGCCTGTCTGGCCGCCAACACCCCCTCCTCCACCGTCACCCCGTCGCCCAAGCGCCCCGGGTGAAGCATCGTCCCCTGCTGAAGCGGCAGCATGCCGCTCACAAACAGAAGCCGACCGGTCTCAACGGCGGGAAGATAGGAGGCGACAGGCTGCGGGGGCGCGGGAAGCGTCAGGCCCAACTCCGCCAGCCGTTGCGCGGGGCGATTGGCCCCTCCGGACCGTCCGCCCTTCGGGACAGGACGGGAGGTGGCCGCCCGGTGAGGCCGCGCCATCGACGTCAACTCCGTCGAGCCGTGGCCCGCTTGGCCCGGGCCGGCAGGACCTGGTACTTCGCGACCGCCTTCTCATGCTCGGCCAGCGTCATGGAGAAAAAGTGCGTGCCGTCGTTTTTCGACACGAAATAGAGATAATGCGTCGACGCGGGATGGAGCGCCGCCTGCAGCGAGGCCAGGCCCGGGTTGGAGATCGGCCCGGGCGGCAACCCCGCGACCCGGTAGGTGTTGTACGGCGATTTCACCTCCAGATCGACCCGCCGCAGGTCGCCGTCGAATCCATTCAGAGCGTAGATGACCGTGGGATCGCTTTGCAGAGGAATGCCCAGCTTGAGCCTGTTGTAGAACACCGAGGCGACCAGCGGCCGCTCGTCGTCTTTTGACGTTTCCTTCTCGATGATCGATGCCAGCGTGACAAGCTGATGGCGCGAGAGGCCCCGGGCGCCGGCCAGCGACCAATCCAGAGCGCGCGTCGATTCCTCAAATTGACGAACCATCCGTCGCACCAGCTCCGCCGGTTGGGTGTGGTGAGACACATAATAGGTGGAGGGAAACAGATAGCCTTCCAGTGACGGCGCCGAAATGCCCGCCTCCTGACGGACGGCGGGGTCGGCGGCAGCCGCCAAAAAGGCCTTCGCCGGCATCACGCCCTGCTCCTCCAATCCCCTGGCGATCTCCTGGATGTTGAACCCTTCGGGGATCGTCACAGCAGTCTGCATGATCGCGCCGGAGGTGAGCTTGTGCATCACCTCCAAGGGCCGCATCGTCGTCCGTAATGCGTAATCGCCGGCCTGGATACCCCGCTGCGCCCCCAACAACCGGCCGAGCAGCACGAAATAGGCGGGACGGTTAATCACGCCGGCGTCGGCCAGCTTCTGCGCCACCGCCTTCAGGCTGGCGCCCTCGGCGACGTCGAGCACGACCTCGCGATCGACCGAGGAAGCCGGCAGGAGAAGAAATCGTCCGGCCTCGACGAGCATCAGCAGGCCGCACGCGGCGATGGCAAGGATCAGCAAACGCCTTCGGGTCATTGCAGCTCTGTTCGCCTCTGGGTCATTGTAATTCCGTTCGCCTCCGGCTCATTGTAATTCCGTTCGTCTCCGGCTCAACTGTGTCCGTCCCGTTCGCCGGCGGGTGCGGCGGTTCGGGCGTCAAGATAACTTTGCAGAATGAGGACCGCCGCCAGGCGGTCCCGGCTGAGCTTGCGTTTGGCCCGGGAGACCCCGCCTTCGATCAGAACCCGTTCGGCCTGCTTCGTGGTCAACCGTTCATCCCAGGGCTCGACGGGAAGCCCGCAGCGGGCGGCGATTTGGTCGATCAGGGTCATGACCCTGTCACCCGCCGGGCCCAACCCGCCGTGTCGGTCGTAGGGCACGCCGACCACGATCCGCGTCACAGCCAGATCGTTCACGATGGAGGCCAGCCGGTCAAGATCGCGGCGCAGGCCCTCCCGATCGAGCGTCGGGAGCCCCTGCGCGGTCCAACCCATCTCATCGCTGACCGCCAACCCGAATCGTTTTTCGCCGGGATCTATGGCCAGAACGCGCTCCATCACCGTCACGCCGGGAGGAGAAATTCCGATGGGAAAGGTCTATCCATACACACGCCAGGAAAGGGGACCTCCCGCTCAATCCCGCACTCTAATGATAACCCTATTCGTCAAATTCGTCCAGCTTCCTCCGTCAGCAATTCCCGGCCGCGCCGCAACGCCTCGTCCAGCCGGTCGGCCAGCTTGCCGCCGGCTTGGGCCATGTCGGGACGCCCTCCTCCACTGCCGCCCACGATCGGTGCAATCGTCTGCAACAACCTGCCGGCGTGAAAGCGCTCCGTCAACCCCTTGGTCACCATCGCCACCAGCGCCACCTTGCCATCCTGCACGGAGCCGACCAGCAGAATGCCGCGCTCCATCCGGTCCCGCACCGAATCGGCGAACTGCCGGAGCGCCTTGGGATCCAGTCCATCCATCCGCTGCACCAGCACCGTCACGCCATTGACAATGTCCGACCGGTCCATCGCCGTTGTCGCCTGGCTGCTGATCGCCTTGCCCTTGAGCCGCTCCAGCTCCCGCTCCTGCTCGCGCAGCTGCCCCATCATTTTCCTGGCCCGCTCCACCACGTCCGCCGGCGCGACTTTCAAGAGCGCGGCCAGCGCGTCGAGATCCTCCTCCTGCCGCTTCATCGAGAGGTAGGCCGCCTCCCCTGTGATCGCCTCGATCCTCCGTACGCCGGCGGCGATGCTGCTTTCCTGCACCACGCGAAAGAGTCCCACCTCGCCGGTGTCATGGCAGTGGGTACCGCCGCACAACTCCTTGCTGAACTCGCCGATCCGGACCACCCGCACACGGTCGCCGTACTTGTCGTCGAAAAAGGCGAGCGCGCCGGCCTTGACCGCCTCCTGGAAGGCCATGTCCTGCGTCTGCACCCGGTAGTCGCCGCGAATCCGGTCGTTGACCACCTGCTCCACCCGCCGGAGATCGCTCGTCTGCAGCGGCGTCGCCAGGGTGAAGTCGAACCTGAGCCGGTCCGCCGCCACCAGCGAGCCGGCCTGCTTGACCCGGTCGCCGAACAGCTCCCGGAGCGTCGCATGCAGCAGGTGCGTCGCCGTGTGGTTGGACGCCGCCCCATTCCGCGCCGTGCGATTGACCACCGCCCGGCAGGTCTCCCCCTCCCGCAACACGCCTCGCGTGACACGGGCCCGATGGACGAAAAAGCCCGGCAGCGGCTTGACCGTCGTCACGATCTCCGCCAGCGCCCCCGGATGCTCCAGCAACCCCTGATCGCCGACCTGTCCGCCGGATTCTCCGTAGAACGGCGTCTGGTCGAAGACCAGCTCGACGGTCTCGCCCGCAGACGCCGTCTTGACCGGCTGACCCTCTTTGACGATGAGCAGCAGCCGGACTTCGTCGTCGAGCCGGTCGTAGCCGGTAAAGCGGGTCGGCTCAACCCGTGACAACAGGGTCTGGTAATAGGGCTCCACCGTCTTCACCACCCATGACTTGCGCGCCCGGTCTCGTTGCTCCTCCATCGCGGCGTCGTACCCCGCCGTATCGACGACCAGTCCGCGTTCGCGCGCCATGTCGACGGCGATGTCGAGCGGGAAGCCGTACGTGTCGTAGAGCCGGAACGCCTCCGCCCCGGCGATCGTCCGATCGCGGCTCGCCTCTGCCTGCTGGATCACCTCGCGCCACCGTCCCATGCCTTCATCCAGCACCTGCAGGAACCGCTCCTCCTCCCCCTGCAGGACCTCCGTCACCAGCGATCGGCTCCTGTCCAACTCGGGATACGCCCCGCCCATCGTCTCGATTACCGTCGCGGACAGACGGTGCAGGAACGGCTCCGTGAATCCCAGTTCGCGGCCGTAGCGCACCGCGCGCCGGATGACACGCCGCAGGACGTAGCCGCGCCCCTCGTTGGACGGGAGCACGCCATCGCCGATCAGGAAGGTCATCGCGCGAATGTGGTCGGCGATCACCCGCCCCCCCCGGCTCTCCGAGACCGCACGGACGTCCCGGCCGGTCAGGCCGGCCAGCGCGTGAAAATAAGGGGTGAACAAGTCGGTGTGGTAGTTGTCCGGGGCGCCCTGGATCACGGCCGCGATCCGCTCCAACCCCATCCCGGTGTCGATGCTGGGCTTGGGCAGGGGGGCGAGCGAGCCGGACGCGTCTCGGTTGAATTGCATGAAGACGAGATTCCAGATCTCCAGATAGCGATCGCAGTCGCAATGAATACCCCGGCAGGCGGCCCGGTGCTCCGGCGGCGCGGCCTGTTCCCCCCGGTCGATGTGAATCTCGGAGCAGGGGCCGCAGGGGCCGGTCTCGCCCATCTGCCAGAAATTATCCGCCTCGTCCTTCCGGATGATCCGTCCCGCCGGCACACCGATCTTCTTCCAGAGCGCCTCCGCCTCGTCATCCTCCCGGAACACCGTCACCCACAACTGGTCGACGGGCAGCCCCCACCGCTTCGTCAGCAGCTCCCAGCCGTAGTCGATCGCCTCCGCCTTGAAATAGTCGCCGAAGGAAAAATTGCCCAGCATCTCGAAAAAGGTATGGTGCCGCCCGGTCCAGCCCACCTGATCCAGATCGTTGTGCTTGCCGCCGGCCCGCATGCACTTCTGGGACGAGACCGCTCTCATGTAGGCGCGACGCTCCTGACCCAGAAAGACGCCCTTGAACTGGACCATTCCGGCGTTGGTAAAGAGGAGCGTCGGATCGGCCTGCGGAATCAAGAGCGAGCTGGGCACAACCGTATGGCCGTGACCGGCAAAAAAATCCAGAAACTCCCGGCGTATGTCTGATGCGCGTTTCATGCGTGATTGATTATCTGTGGGGGTCCGTGCAAAAATACACGGGATGAAGGATTATGGGGGTAAGGGATATGATTGATCATCCTAATCCTTAACCCTTAATCCCTACCCCCACTCAGCCCAATACCCCGAGCCCTCTGTGATTGCCCCTCGGCCGCAACGATCCCGGGTGTAGTCAGGGCCCTCGAGGCCCCCTCACTCATCAGGTTCTATCATATCGTTATCGCGGCCCGGACAGCAACGGCCTGCCACGCGCAGGGCCAGGTCGGCGGGAAAACCCCGCCGGGCCAGATGGGCGGCCAGCCACGGCGCCTGCCGGGGGCCGGCGCGGGCGTAAGCGGGGCGGCGAACGAGCCGGGCGGCGACTCGCAACGCCGCCGCCTCCGTTTCGTCATCGGAGAAGAGCTCGGCCAGCAACGGGTCGGTCACCTGACGATCCACGCCCCGTCGGATCAACTCGGCCCTCACGCGTATCGGGCCCCACCCCTTATGGGTGCGCCACGAACGGGCCCACAGGGCCGCCGTGGCCGCGTCGTCGAGATACCCCTGTCGTTTGAGGAGGTCGAGCGTGTCAGCAATGTCGGAATCGGACACGCCGCGGCGGCGCAGCCGCGCCGCAAGCTCCCATTCGGTGTGGCCGCGGCGGGCGAGCAAGCGGCTGGCCAGCCGGAGGGCGGTGATGCAGCGTCTCCCCGGCCTCCCCGGATCGGGGGAGGCGTCGCGGAAGGCAGGGTTACCGGCCGAACCGCTCGACTTTGAGACCGTCCGAGGCCTCTCTGCCACCGCCGCCTTGTTCCCAGGAAAGTTCGGACGTGGACTGAATGCCCTTAACCCTGAGCGCAAAATCCTCAGGATTGGAGCACCACCGGAGCGCTTCCTCGTAGGTCACCAGCTTCTTCTGATAGAGACTGTAGAGCGATTGATCGAAGGTCTGCATCCCATACTGGGACGTGCCGGCGGCCACCACTTCGGGGATCTTCCGGGTCTTGTCCGGGTCGATGATGCACTCCCGGATCGTTTGCGTGGCCACCATGACCTCCACCGCGGGCACCCGGCCGTTGCCGTCGGCCCTCGGCACCAGCCGCATCGAGACGATGCCCTTGATGACGGAGGCGAACTGGAGCCGCACCTGTTTCTGCTGATAGGGCGGGAAGACGGAGATGATCCGGTTGACCGTCTCGGCCGCGTCGACCGTGTGCAGGGTCGACATCACCATGTGACCGGTCTCTGCAGCCACCAGCGCCGTTGAAATCGTCTCAAAGTCGCGCATTTCACCCACCAGGATCACATCCGGGTCCTGGCGCAGCGCGCTCCGCAGGGCGACGCTGAACGACTCCGTGTCGCTGCCCACCTCGCGCTGGCTGATCAGACACTTGCGGTCGCGGTGGAGAAACTCGATCGGATCTTCGATCGTGATGATGTTGTCGTTGCGCGTCCGGTTGACGTGGTCGATGATCGCGGCGAGCGACGTCGATTTGCCGCTTCCGGTCGTCCCGGTCACCAGGATCAGGCCGCGCTGCTCGCCGGCCAGCTTTTCCACCACAGCGGGCAGGTTCAAGTCGGTGATCGTCAGAATCTTGGTCGGAATCACCCGGCAGACCATGCCGATGGAGCCCCGCTGCTGATAGATGTTGACCCGGAACCGGCCCAGGCCCGGCGCGCTGTAGGCGAGGTCGACTTCGTTATGATCCTTGAACCGCTGCTTCTGCCCGGTGTTCATCACCGAGAAGGCCAGGGCAACGACGTCCTCCTGCGAGATCTTGGGGCACTGATCCATCGCCTGCAGCTTGCCGTCCACTCGGACGATGGGGGGATTGCCGACTTTGAAATGGAGGTCCGACGCTTTCCGCTCGCTCGCGGATTTGAGCAGCTCATTGATGTCCATGCGCGCTCCTTGACCCCGAACCGTAGAGGGGAGGTCTCATTCGATGTTGGTGCCTTACTCCTCCGGCCGTCTCCGCCTTCGGCGGGACGCGGACGGCACATCCAATCGCCGCCACCCCACTTAGTATAGCCGACCTTCCCCGTTTACGCTTTGCCCTTGCCCTCCGAGATCCTGGCCTCCGGCGCCTTCGTCTTCTCCTTCACCAGACCGGACGCCTCGCGGATCTTGGCCTCCAGCTCCTTGGCCACCGGCCCGTGCTCGCGCAGAAATTGGCGGGCATTCTCGCGTCCCTGCCCGATCCGCTCGCCGTTGTACGTGTACCAGGCCCCGCTTTTTTCGACGAATCCCTTCTCCGTTCCCAGGTCGATCAGCTCGCCCGTCCGGGAAATCCCCTCGCTGAACAGCACGTCGAACTCCGCCTGCCGGAACGGCGGCGCCAGCTTGTTCTTGACCACCTTGACCCGGACGCGGTTGCCGATCACCTCCTGCCCTTCCTTGAGCGATTCGATCCTCCGGATGTCCAGGCGGACCGATGCGTAGAACTTCAGCGCGTTGCCTCCCGTCGTCGTCTCCGGATTGCCGAACATCACACCGATCTTCATCCGGATCTGGTTGATAAAGATGACCGTCGTGTTCGATTTGCTGATCGCCGCGGTCAGCTTCCTGAGCGCCTGGGACATCAACCGGGCCTGCAACCCCATGTGAGCGTCGCCCATCTCCCCCTCGAGCTCCGCCCTGGGCACCAGCGCCGCCACCGAATCGATGACGATCAGGTCGACCGCCCCGCTCCGGACCAGCGTCTCGGCGATTTCCAGCGCCTGCTCCCCGGTGTCGGGCTGCGAGACCAGCAGATCGTCCGCCTGCACCCCCAGCTTTTTGCCGTAATTCAAATCGAGCGCATGCTCGGCGTCGATGAACGCCGCCACCCCGCCGATCCGCTGCGTTTCGGCGACCGCATGCAGGGTCAGCGTCGTTTTGCCCGATGATTCGGGTCCGAAGATTTCGATGACCCGCCCACGGGGCAGCCCCCCGATCCCCAGCGCGATGTCCAGTCCCAGGGAGCCGCTGGACACGGTCGGGATATCGGCCGCCGTCCCCTCGCTCCCCAGGCGCATGATCGTGCCCTTGCCGAATTGCTTCTCGATCTGCGTGAGCGCCAGCTCCAGCGCCTTGGCCCGCTGGCTCTCCATGCCCCGTTGTCCCTCGCCTCGATGTTCCCGGACTTCCGCCATGACAATGCTCCTTTTCAAGATGATGAAATGGTCAGTTAGCGCATTATAGTCTCTTTGAGATGGCGTCGCAACGGGGTCGCGCAAAGATTTGCATGCGTACGGCTCATGAGTAACTCATGAGTATTATAATTTATTTTTTGTTGACGGGGCCCACAGACACTTATCGTCGAAGTTCACATCCGATGGAGTGATTATCCTGCACGAGATCTCTACACTCAGCCCTATGCATCGCTTTTACCCAACATGAACTCCGCCACCGGCGTGTAGACCGAGCCGCCCGGCCTGACGTCCGAGCGCATCAACGCGATCCGCTCCACGAGCATCGCCGCCAAACGGTCGGCGCGACGCTGCTCCAGCCAACCGGTCAGCGCATGGACGGACCGCGGCGGCGTCCGGATCCGGGCCACGGTCAAATGGGGCGAGAAGGGCCGCTCCTCCGAGGGATAGCCGAGCGAGGCCGTCATCTCGTCAACCGTCCGCGCCAAGGCGACAAGCGACGCGGCACCCCCGTCCGGCTCCACGCCGATCCAGAGCACCCGAGGCCGACGCGGTGTGGGAAAAGCACCAAACCCTCCAAAATTGACGGTCAAGACGTCATATTGACCCGCGCAGGCCGGTAGCCGGTCGAGGAACGGTTGCATCTGATCCGGCGCGACTTGGCCGAGGAACTTCAGCGTCAGATGCCACCCCTCCGGCCGGCTCCACGCCGCCTCAATCCCCGCCTTCCGGCAGAGAGCGCGCAGCTCCTCCACCGGCGCCCTTAGTCGCTCAATCGTCTCAGGCGATAATGGGACCGCAATAAAGGCGCGGATTGTATCGGAGTTTTTCGTCGGTGTGGCGTACATCATGAGTTAAATAACCAATGGGGGGTCTAGGGGGGAGATATCGTCTCCCCCCCTAATCCAATAGATAAGCGTATTGCTCTAGCGTCCCTCATGAGCCCAATAACCAATGGGGGGGCTAGGGGCGTGGGGGCAACGGAGGAGCAACTGCACCGCACGGGCCCCCACATATCAATGCCGGGAAGATAGCGTCCCCCCGATTATTCCGCATCGCGGCTGATGCCGCTCGCTCAGATGGGGGGAGAGTGCCGCTTTCTCCCCCCATGCCCCCCATCGGAGTTACGCTTGCATTCCCCAATTACACGGCCGTCTTCAGCAAATGCCGCCGCAGCAGATCGAGCGCCGCGAGCGCGAAGGCCTGCTTCAGCGCCGTTCGATCCCCGTGAAAATGATGAAACTGGGTCGTGACCGTCGACTGATCCGAGACGGCCAGATGGACCAGCCCGACCGGCTTCTTCACCGACCCGCCCGTCGGCCCCGCGATGCCCGTCACCGCCAGACCAAGCGAACAGCCGCTGGTGCGTCGCGCGCCGTCGGCCATCGCCCAGGCGACCTGGGCGCTGACCGCCCCATACTCCTCGATCAACGGAGGCGCCACCCCGACCAGGTCGGACTTCGACCGATTGCTGTAACAGATCACGCTCCGGTCGACATACTCCGAACTGCCCGGCACGTTGGTGAGCAGATGGGTCACCAGCCCGCCGGTGCACGATTCCGCCACCGCCAGCGTCACCCCCCGTTCGTGCAACAGCCGACCCGTCACCAGCTCCAGAGATTCCTCATCCACGCCGAACACTGCCTCGCCCAGCCGGAGACGGACCTCCCGTTCCAGCGCCGCCAGCTCATCAAGTTCAGTCGGGCGGCGGCTTCTGATCGCGAGGCTGCCGCGCCGCCCACCCGAAAGCAGCCAGACATCCACGCCGCCCGGCCTGGCGATCATACCGATGCTGCCGGGCCACTCAGGAAAAAGCGGCCGAAGCCGTTCGTTGACCGCCGACTCGGTAATCCCCCCGCAGCGCACCACCCGCAGACGGGAGAGCGGCCTCAGGCCGAAACGAACCTGCAGCAAGCCGCTGACGACGGCGTGAAACATCGCCTCCATCTCGTGCGGCACGCCCGGCAGCGCGGCCAGCCAGAAGTGGGGCCCGCTCACCTGAATCCCCGGCGCGGTGCCCAGGGCGTTGTCGATCAGGTGCGCGCGCGACAGCACCAGCGCCTGCCGCTCGGCGCCGGCCGGGATGGGCGCGCCCCGCTCCCGGTAACGGGCGTGAATGCGATCCCGCAGCTCTTCGTTCAGGATCAGCCGCCGGCGGGTGACCTTCGCCAGCACTTTTCTGGTCAGGTCATCCTCCGTCGCCCCCAACCCGCCGGTCATGATCACGATGCCGGAACGGGCGATGGCCCGCTCCAACGTCTCGGCCATCGCCTGCTCATCATCCCCCACGGTGGTCGCATACCGGACGGCAAGACCCAATCGCGTCAGTTCTCGTGCCAGAAAGGCGCAGTTCCGTTCAGCCACGTAGCCGAGGATCAGCTCCGAGCCGACGGCGATCAGCTCGGCCGAGCGAACCGCGGGAGCGGAGCTGCGCGGCTTCGACTGAAGCATTATCTCCACCACACCTGCAGTAGCCGCACGCAGCATTGCGCCGCCAGTCCCGCCAGCACATCGTCAGCCATGATGCCCCACCCGCCGGACCACTGCCGCTCCGCCCAGGAAATGGGGAAGGGTTTGACGATGTCGAACGCGCGAAAAAAGAGAAAGCCGGCTGCGGCCGTCAGCGGCGTCACAGTCACTCCGGCCAGCGCCACCATCATGCCGCAGACCTCATCGATCACCACAGCGGACGGGTCGGCCTGCCTGACGGCCGCCGCCACACGCGAAGCGGCCACCACTCCGAGCGGAAGACATATAATGACGGCCGCCATTGTTCCCCAGGGTCCGATCCACCTCTCCAGTCCCCAGGCGGCCGCCAATCCGGCCGCGCTACCCGCCGTGCCGGGCATCAAGGGCGTGAGACCAACCCCTCCGACGGTCGCGACCCACCAGGACCAGTCCCGTTGCATTAGAGTCAGGGGGGAGACCTTATCTCTCCCCTGACATCCCCCGTTGTTGATATGCGGGGGGAGACATTATCTCCCCCCGCCCCCCCTTGGTTATTGGACTTGTCATATACGCAGAACCGTACGCACCTGAATGTGTACATCCGATGGGGGGCATGGGGGGAGAAAGCGGCCTCCCCCCCCATCTGAGCGAGCGGCTTCAGCCGCGACGCGGATCAATCGGGGAGACTTTATCTCCCCCTTAACAATTCCCCATTGGTTATTTGATTCGGAATGTACACCACATTAGTACGCTTGTCGATTAGATTCGGGGGAAGACACTATCTCCCCCCGATCCCCCCCTTGGTTGTTGGGCTCATGAGGGACGACGGAACATTGCGCTCGTTACTCTTTTCTGGCAAAAAAGATCTTGCTGTACCCCAGCCGGTTGACCGGCCAGAGACCCCGCCAAAGGATGTCCCACCGGCCGAGCAGCATCGACGCCTCGCGCCGCCACCCCGGCCGGGTCTCGAAGTGGAATTGTTCCGGGACGAGATAGGTAAAGAAATCGAATCCGTAGGTCCGCAGCAGCCGAAAGCCGTGCCTGCGCAGCAGCGCCGTCATCTCCCGATGACTGAAGGTATTGAACTCAAGCCGTCGGCCGTCCACCTCCCAGATCCGGGCGTGCCCTTCGGAGAGAGTGCGCAGCGCGGCGGCCCGCTCCTCGGGCCGGAACAGCAGACCGGGATACCATTTATTGTCGCACTCGAACGACAGGAGTGCGCCGGGCCGGCAGGCGCGCGCAATGCCCTCCAGCGTCCGTTCGTACCAGGGGATGTGGCTCAACACGTCACCATAGGAAATGACGCAATCGACCGATCCCTCCGCCACATTCGCCTCCGACAAATCGGCGCAGCGGAATTCAACGTTGGTCAGCCCCAGCCGGTCGACCTTCTTCCGCGCCTCCTCGATCGACTCCTTCGACACATCCACGCCGATCACGCGGCGGCAGTGCGGCGCGGCGAAGACGACCTGCGCGCCGGTTCCGCAGCCGACATCCAGCATTGTGTCGAAGGGGCCGCCGAAGCGGCGCTCCAGAAAAATCTCATCCAGACAGCGTTGGTAGAGCCGACGGACGTTGAGGAAGTAGGGTTCGGTCAGCCCGTCATATTTCGTGGAGACTTCCGCGTAGAACTCCACAATCTTGTCGAAATGAGCCGGATCACGCAGCTTGATGTCGCCGAGCACCGATCGCGCCTCTCCACTCCCGCCGTCGTCCCCGCCACCCCCCGTCCTGGGCGCGAGTCACGCGAGAGTCGGCCCATTATAACGGATTTGAAAAACTTCTCAAGCCGCATGGCGCGTCGGACACGCGCAACGGTTCCCGGTTTCGCATGGCGTCGCTCCGACCTCATCGACGACATCAAGTGGCCGCTCGTCAGCCGCGTCACGGCGGGAAATTTTTTGGGGCCGGACTCGGTTGCGGATGCATTTTTTTCTTGACATTCATGCCAGTTACGATATATTAACTTCAAATTTATCGTGATGAACGCTGACTCATTCTCAACGAGGCCTGATGGAAGGCAAGGAGGTGGCTCCGATCAGCACGCAGACAATAGGATCTTCGGATCCGTCATAGTGAAAGGGGGCACATAGAGTGCATGCGTTAGGAACGCATCTGCTCGTGGAATTGCGAGAGTGCAATTCCAAATTGCTCAACGACCTGAGGAAGGTTGAGGGCCTGATGGTGTCGGCGGCGAAAGTGGCCAGCGCCACAGTGATCGAATCACGGTTTCACAAGTTCAGCCCCTTCGGCATCAGCGGGGTGGTGGTGATCGCGGAGTCCCATCTCACGATTCACACCTGGCCTGAATACGGATACGCCGCCGTTGACATCTTCACCTGCGGCGACGTACTGAAACCCGAAATCGCTGCGAACTACCTGGTCGACAAGTTCCAATCGAAGAACCCGTCGGTCATGGAAGTCAAGCGCGGCATGCTGTCCCGGGAAGGGCGCCTGCCTCACAAACCCATCAAGAACTTCACACCGGAAGATGACCGAGCCAAAGAGCTACAAATGGTTTCTTGATTTCCTGAGCCCCGATGAGGGGCACATGCATGGCATCGAGACAATTCTCTTTGCCAAGCAGACGAAGTATCAGAGGATGGAAATCCTTGAGACCAAGAGCTACGGGCGCTGCCTGGTGCTTGACGGCAAGATGCAATCCAGCCAGGCCGACGAATTCGTCTACCACGAGGCGCTTGTCCACCCCGCCATGCTCAGCCACCCCGAGCCGAAACGCGTCTTCGTCGTGGGTGGCGGCGAGGGCGCCACCGTCAGGGAGATTCTCCGGCATAAGAGCGTCGAGAAGGTCCTGATGGTCGACATCGATGAGGAGGTCGTGGAGCAGTCCAAGATCTACCTGCCGGAGTGGAGCCAGGGCGCGTTCGACGATCCCCGCGTGGAGCTGCGCTACATGGATGCCCGGAAATACCTGGAGGAGACAAAGGACAACTGGGACGTCATCATCATCGACATTTCGGAGCCGGTGGAGGAAGGACCTGCCTACCTCCTCTACACCAAGGAATTCTACAAGATCGTCCAGAACCGGCTGGGCAAGAGCGGCCTGATCTCGCTCCAGGCCGGCAGCGCGGCGCACACGTCGCTGACCTGCTTCGCCGCGGTCTATCAGACGCTGAAGGCGGTCTTTCCCTACGTCGGCGGCTATCAGGCAACCATCCCCTCCTTCGGCCTGCCGTGGGGCTTCACCGTCGCCTCCACCCGGATCGATCCCCGCGCCATCGCGCCCGAAGAGATCGACCGGCGGATCAAGGAGCGGATCAAAGGCGGAACGAAGTACTACAGTGGCGAGATCCACCAGGGCCAGTTCCTCTTCCCGAAGAACGTCCGAAACAGTCTCGAGCGGTTCGACCGCATCATCGAAGACAATCAGCCCCTCTATACCTATCATTAAGACGCCCATGGGCGACGCAAGCGGCCCTGCCCCCTCCGCCACTCCTCTCCCCGTTCCCTACCCCCTGCCGAAGCTGGACCTCGACGAGCAGCTCCGTACGCCGCTCTTCGACGCGATGGTGGCGCTGGCGGAGAGCAAGAAGGTGTCGTTTCATACCCCAGGCCACAAGAGCGGCAAGGGGATCAGCACCCGCTTTCGCAAATTCGTCGGCCCCAAGATTTTCTCGATCGACCTGACCACGCTCGACGAGGTCGACTCGCTCCATAAGCCGAAGGGCGTCATCAAAGAAGCGCAGGCGCTCGCGGCCAAGGCCTACGGCGCCGACCGGTCGTTCTTTCTGGTCAACGGCACCACCGGCGGCAACCACGCCATGATCCTCTCCACCTGCCGCCCGGGCGACCAAGTGCTCGTCGCCCGCAACGCCCACAAGTCGATCATCGCCGGCCTGATCCTCTCCGGCGCCCGGCCGGTCTTTTTCGATCCCGTCTTCGACCCGAACCTGAACCTCATGCTCAACGTCACCTTTGAGGGCGTCAGACACGCGATCGACGCCCACCCGGAGGCCAAGCGGATCGTGCTGACCAGCCCGAACTACTACGGCATCTGCGCCGATCTTGTCCCGATCATCGCCTACGCCCACGAGCAGGGGCTGACCGTCCTGATCGATGAAGCGCACGGCCCGCACCTGCCCTTCCATCCCGCCCTGCCGGTATCCGGCGTGCAGGCGGGCGCCGATCTCTGCGTGCAGAGCGTCCACAAAATCGTCGGCGGAATGACCCAGGCGTCGATCCTCCACGCCCGGGCCGGCCGGATCGACATGTCCATGCTCGCGCGGGTGCTCCGGATGGTCCAGACCACGAGCCCGTCTTATATCTTGATGGCTTCGCTCGATTTGGCCCGGATGCAGATGGCGACCGAAGGGCGGAAACTCCTCGACAAGGCGATCACGCTGGCCGAAGACGCCCGCGCGCGAATCAACAGGATCAACGGCGTCACCTGCTTTACCCGCGAGGACATCACCGGCTCGCTGTTTGCCAAGATGGGCGATCTAGACGTCACCAAGCTGACGATCGGCGTCAGCGGCCTGGGGCTGACCGGCTATCAGGTTTCTCAGCTGCTGAACACCCGGTTCGGCATTCAAGTCGAAATGGCCGACCCGTTCCATGTGCTCGTGATCGTCAGCATCGGTGATAGAAAAGATGATCTCGGCCGTTTAGTCGACGCGCTCAAAGTCATCGCCGCCGAGCAGGGGCAGAAAGGGCAGGCGGGCCGGTTCCAGCCGATCACCCTGCCGACCTTGTCGAACGAATGGCGGCTCAGCCCGCAGGAGGCCTTCCTCGGCGAGCACGAACAGGTCGATCTGCACAGCGGCATCGACCGGGTCAGCGCCGAGACGGTCACCGTCTACCCGCCCGGCATTCCCGTGCTCACCCCCGGCGAAGTGATCACGAAGGAAGCGGTGCGCTATCTGGAGCAGATGCTGGCCCTGGGCGCCACGGTCGACGGCCTGGACGAAGGCAACCGGCTGATCGGCGTCGTCAAATCAAAATCCACTCACTGATTTCTACCTCCACTCACGCTCTTCATCTTTCCACTTCGCTTCCAACCCTTCATCGCCTTTTCTTTATTAATCCTTAATCCGCCCATTCTTTACTAATCCGCCCTTGTTCTTCTAATCCGCCTTGCCCTTTTTACACGCCGGACAAAATCCGTAGAACGTCACCGAGAGGTTCGCCTTCGCGAAGCCGTGCACCTCGCGCAGCGCCTTCTCCACCTGCTCGAAGAAGCGGCGATTCCCCTTGCTCACCTTCCCGCACGCTTTACAGATGATGAAGTGATGGACCGGCCGCTCGAAGACGAACTGAAACCGCTTCCCGCCCCTCGGGGCAAGCCCTCGGGGTGAACCACCGCCCACGCGCAGTTCCTGCCCTCCTATACGCATTTCCTGAATGATCGCCAGCGACTTGAGCATTTCCAGATTCCGGTAGATGCTCGACCGGTTGATCCCCGGCAGCCTGTCCTGCAAGTGCGCCTGGATCTCCGGCAGCGAAAGCGACGCGGCATGGTGGTCGATGAAATACTGCAGCAGCAGCCGGCGCGCCGTCGTCACCCGCTGCCGATTGTGGCGCAGCACCGCGAGCAGATCCTTGTGCTGTTTCATCCGTTCCCCCGATGCCCCTTGCAAATGCTACCGGATGCCCGCTCTAGATGCAACATCACGACTCTTGCACCATGATGCATCTTATTGCTATGCTTGACCTGTGTCGTGTGCGAGTGCCACGGCGCAGGCGGCCCCGACCCGGGCCGTTTTTTGGGGCCTGGCCCGTGCCCTGGCATGGCCGGGAGAAGGACAGAAGAGTTGGCGTTCGATCTGCCGCTGATCGTTCGGGCGGCTTTTTTCGCGACCCTCGCACTGTATGCGCTGGGGATGGCCCTTCCCCCGCTTCTCCGCCGGAATCCACACCTGCAGAATCTTCTGGCGCACGGTGCCGCCGCGGCGGCGTCCGCGGCCGGCATGGCGCTGGGACTCGCCGCATTATTCAGCGACTCCCCGCCGGTCTACTCGCTCCCCTCCACGCTCCCGTTGCTCACGATTCAATTCCGGCTCGATCCGCTCTCCGCCTTCTTCGTCCTGCTGATCTCCCTGACCGGCCTGGCCGTGTCGATCTACGCCGTCGGCTACGTGCGGGAATTCGAGCTGCGCCATCCGATCGGCCTGCTGGGCGGGCTCTACAACGCCTTCCTGCTTTCGATGACCCTCGTCGTCATGGCCGACGACGGCTTCATCTTCCTGCTCCTGTGGGAGCTCATGTCGATCGTCTCCTATCTGCTGGTGGTGACCGAGCATGAGAAGGCCGAGACCCGCTACGCGGGCTTCTTCTATCTGGTGATGACCCACGTGGGGACGGCGTTCATCCTCGTCACCTACCTGGTCTTCTTCCAGCAGACGGGCGATTTTACTTTCGAAAGCTTCCGGCACTCGGTCGCCTCGCTCCCCGAAGGGTTCAGGACGATCGTCTTTCTCACGGCGCTGATCGGCTTCGGGACCAAGGCGGGGATCATTCCACTGCACGTCTGGCTGCCCTACGCCCACCCCGCCGCGCCCTCCCACGTCTCGGCGCTCATGTCGGGCGTGATGATCAAGACCGCCATCTATGGGCTGATCCGGGTCTATTTCGATTTTCTCGGCGGCGATTTCCCGTGGTGGTGGGGCTTTACCGTTCTGGCGGTGGGCGCAGTGTCGGCGCTGCTGGGTGTCATGTACGCGCTCATGGAGCACGACCTGAAAAGCCTCCTCGCCTATCACAGCGTGGAAAACATCGGCATCATTTTGCTGGGCATCGGGGCGGGGATGATCTTCGAGACCTACGGCCTGTCGCACCTGGCCTCGCTCGGCCTGCTGGCCGGCCTCTATCACACGCTCAATCACGCCGTCTTCAAATCATTGCTCTTCATGGGCGCGGGCGCGGTGCTGTCAACCACGCACACGCGCAACATGGAGGAGTACGGCGGCCTGATCCGGACGATGCCCTGGACGGCGCTCTTCTTCCTCATCGGCGCGGTCTCGATCTCCGGCCTCCCGCCAACGAACGGCTTCGTAAGCGAATGGTTGACATTCCAAAGCCTCTTCCTGAGCTTTCAGCTCCCGGATCTGCTGTTGAAGATCATGGTGCCGATCGGCGCCGCGATGCTGGCGCTCACCGGCGCGCTGGCCGTCGCCTGCTTTGCCAAGGCGTTCGGCATCACCTTTCTGGCGATGCCACGCAGCCGCCACTCCGGCGAGGCAAAGGAGGTCGGTCGACCGATGCTGGCCGGAATGGGGCTGATGGCCGCCGCCTGCCTCGCGTTCGGCGTGGCCCCGATGGCCGTCGTGCCGCTCCTGGATCGCGTCACGGCCGGCTTTACGGAGGTTCCGATCGCTGGAAGAATCATCACGGAAGGGGGCTTGGCGCTGGTGCCGGGCCTGGGCATCGGCTTCGCCAGCATCTCGACTCCCGTACTCGCCATCCTGCTGCTCGTGATCGCGCCCTCGGCCCTGTTCGGCGCGGCGCTGGTGGGCGGAAGGCTCCGGCGGCGGATCTACAAGACGTGGGGCTGCGGCATCACTCTCAAGCCACGGATGGAGTACACGGCCACCGGCTTCGCCCAGCCGATCCGCCAGGTCTTCAGCATGATCTATCGGCCGACCGTCAAGGTGGAGACCGAGATGCTGGAAGAGTCGCGCTACTTTGCCAAACGGATGCGGTTCGAGCTGCAATTGGAGCCGACCTTCCAGAAGCACCTCTACGATCCCGTCGTCCGTCTCTTCAACCGGGTGGCTGATCGTCTCCGCGTGGTGCAGGCCGGCAGCCTGCACCTCTATCTCTCCTATATCTTCGTGACCCTGCTGGTGTTGCTCCTGTGGATCAGCTAGCGAACCTCCTCATCATGACGGCGCAGGCGGCGCTGATCCTCCTCGTCTCGCCGTTCGTTGTCGGACTGATCCGCAAGGTGAAGGCGCGGCTCCAGAGCCGGCGGGGCGCAAGCCTCTTCCAGCCCTATTCGGACCTGCTCAAGCTCCTCCGGAAGGAGACGGTCGTCTCGTCGAACGCGTCGTGGCTCTTCACGGCCACGCCCTACATCCTGTTCGCCTCCGCCTTCGCCGCGAGCCTCCTGGTGCCGCTTTTTCTCTCCCGCGTCCCGCTCAATTTCGCCGGCGACGTCATCGCGGTGGTCTCGCTGCTCACGCTCGGCACCTTCTTTCTGATCCTGGCCGGCCTCGACACCGGCTCGGCCTTCGGCGGGATGGGCAGCAGCCGCGAGGCGATCATCTTCTCGCTGACCGAGCCGGCGACGATCCTCGCCATCTTCGCCGTCGGCCTGACGGCCGGCTCGACCAACCTGAGCACCATCGTGCACGCCACCGCGGTCTCGCACGGCATCGTGAGCGATCCGCCGCCCCATCTGATGGCCCTGGCCGCGCTCTTCATCGTCGCGCTCGCGGAGACCGGCCGGGTGCCCGTCGACAACCCGGCCACCCACCTGGAGCTGACGATGATCCACGAAGCGATGGTCCTGGAATATTCGGGGCGCTATCTGGCGCTGGTCGAATGGGCCTCGGCGATCAAGCTGCTGCTCTTCCTGACGCTCCTGAGCAACGTCTTCGCGCCCTGGGGAATCGCCACGGAGGCCGATCCGGCCCGGATGATCATGGCGACGGGCGCCTGGGCCGTCAAAGTCTCGGCGCTCGCGGTCGTCATCGGCGTCGTCGAATCGATGTTCGCCAAGCTCCGGCTCTTCCGGGTGACCGACCTGCTGGGCGCGGCCTTCATCCTGGCGCTGCTCGCCCTGGTCTTCTTCTACATCCTGCGGGGTTGACGATGCCGCCGACGCCCCTTTCCCCGACAACCCTCTCAATGACGCATCCCGATCTCGGCTCCCAGCTCATCAATCTGTGCTCGATGATGCTCCTGCTGACCGCCTTCGCCATCGTCGCCCAGCGGCGCCTCTCCGCCTGTGTCGATCTGTACGCGCTGCAATCCCTCTTCCTGGCCGTCACGGCCGCGCTGGTGGCGTGGTTCACCGACAGCCCGCACATCTATATCGCGGCGCTGCTGACCCTCGTCATCAAAACGGTGACGATTCCGATCATCCTGAAAAAGGTCATCGAACGGGTGAACGTCAAGCGGGAGGTCGAGTTCGTCGTCAACATTCCCCCGTCGCTGTTGATCTGCGGCGCGCTGGTCATCCTGGCCTTTTCCGTCACCGAACCGATCGCGAGGCTGGGCTTCCTGCTGACGCGCGATTCGCTCGCCATCGCCCTGGCGATCGTCCTGATCGGCTTTTTCATGATGATCGCCAGAAGAAAGGCGGTGTCCCAGATCGTGGGCTTTCTGATGATGGAAAACGGCCTCTTCCTGGGCGCCACCGCGTCGGCGTATGGGATGCCGCTGATCGTGGAGCTGGGCGTCTTCTTCGACGTGCTCGTGGCCGGATTGATCGTCGGCGTCTACGCCCACCGCCTGCAGGACACGTTCGACAGCGTGGACACCACCAAACTGACGGGGCTCAAGGAGTAGCCCCGGGAATCGCCCAAGGAATCCCCCAAGAAATCCCCCCAAAAAACCCTATGTCCCTTGCGCTCCTCATCCTGATCGCCGCGCCGCTCGTCGCGGGTCTCGCCAGCCTGCGGGTGCCCACCCGTCGCGCCATGGAGCGGCTGCAGCTGGCCAGTGCCGCGGTGCTGTGGGCGGCGATGGCGGCGGTGGCCGCCTCCGTCGGCGCGGAGGGCGCGGTTTCGTTCGGCTCGCTGCTGCGCGCCGATCCGCTGAGCGCCTTCATGGACGCCATGCTGGGGTTCATCGGGGGCACGGCGCTCTGCTACGCCGTCGGCTACATGGGGGAGGAGCTGACGCGCGGCCACCTGGGTTTCCTGCGGTACCGGCGCTTCTTCGTGTACTTCGATCTGTTTCTCTTCGCGATGATGCTCGCGGTCAACCTCGACAACATCGCGTTGATGTGGATCGCCGTCGAAGCCTCGACCATCTCGGCCGCCCTCTCGGTCGGCTTCGACCGGACGAAGGCGGCGCTGGAGGCGGGCTGGAAATACATCATCCTGAATTTCGTCGGCATCGCCCTCGCCCTCTTCGGCACGGTCCTCGTCTATTACACCGCGGAGCACGCGCTGGGCGTGAGCATGGACGCGCTCAGCTGGACCGCGCTCCATCGCGCCGCCGGCTCCGCCGATGGCGGATTGAATCCGGTCGTCCTGAAAATGGCCTTCGTCTTCGCGATGATCGGCTACGGCACCAAGGCCGGCGTGGCCCCCATGCACACCTGGCTGCCGGACGCGCACGCCGAGGCGCCCACGCCGACCAGCGCCATGCTCTCCGGCCTGATGCTCAACCTGGGGCTCTACGCTGTGCTCCGGCTCAAAGGCCTCGTCGACCCGGCCGTCGGGCCGGCGTTCACGGGTTCGATCATGCTGGGGATGGGGCTGCTGTCGATGGCGATCGCCGCGGCCTTCATGCTGATCCAGCGCGACTACAAACGGCTGCTCGGCTATTCGAGCGTCGAACACGTCGGAATCGTGTTGATCGGCTTCGGCGTCGGCGGCCCGCTCGGCCTGTTCGGGGGACTGTTCCACATGCTCAACCACGCGTTGGCCAAGTCGGCCGCCTTCTATGCCGCCGGCATGGTGCTGTTGCGCCACGGCCACAAAATGATCGAACGGGTGACGGGGCTGCTCCGGCGGGCGCCGGCCGCCGGCTCGGGGCTGCTGCTGGCCGCCGTGGCGCTGGCCGGCCTGCCGCCGTTCGGGCTGTTTGTGAGCGAGCTGCTGATCGCGGCGGCCGCCTATCGTCATCACCAGGGGATCGCCCTTCTCTTTCTCGGCCTCCTCGCGCTGGCCTTTGCGACGCTGCTCGCGCCGCTGACCCGCATGACGTTCGCCGAGCCCATTCATAATGAATCTGTTCAGGGCAAGTCCTTTCACGGTGACGCGGCTCACGACTGGCCGTCGGAGGACGCGAGGCCCGTGACGACCGGTCCCGACCGATTGATGCTCTCCGCGCTCGGCATCAACCTGGCGGCGATGAGCGTGATCGGATTGCTTCTCCCGATCATGGCGTCGGACTGGCTTCTGCCGGTCTCGGCGCTGCTCGACACGAAGGCGGGCCTCCCGTGACGGCGCTCGTCATCCTGCTGGCGGCGCCGCTGCTGGCGGCGTCGCTGAGCCTGCGGCCGCTCACGCCGCGGACGTGGCACGCCGTCACGCTGGCCGCCATGGCGACGACCGCCGCCGCCGCGATCGGCGTGACCGCGCGCCTGTTGAGCGACGGGCCGTTTCTCGCCTTTCACGACCTGATCGCCGTGGACGGGCTGACGGTCTTCGTCCTCCTGATCATGACCGTGATCGGCCTGATGTTCGCCCTCTATAGCCGGAGCTATCTCGACCATTACATCGCCGGCGGACTGATCACGCCCAGGCGGGTCGGCCGGTACTACGGCCTCTTCCATCTCTTCATGTTTGCCATGACGGCGGCGATCCTGGTCAACAGCCTGGGGCTGCTCTGGGTGGCCATCGAGGGGACGACGTTGGCGACGACCTTTCTGATCAATTTTTTCAAACGGCGGGAATCGCTCGAGGCCGGCTGGAAATATCTGATCCTCTGCTCGGTCGGCATCGCGCTGGCGCTCTTCGGGACCGTGCTGCTCTACTCCTCGGCCATGAAAAGCCCGGGCGACACAGGCGCCGCGCTCAACGTGACGGAGCTGCTGCGCATCGCCGATCGGCTCGATCCGCATATCGTCAAGCTCGCCTTCGTCTTCATCCTCGTCGGCTACGGCACCAAGATCGGCCTGGCCCCGATGCACACCTGGGTGCCCGACGCCTACAGCGAGGCCCCCGCGCCGGTCTCGGCGATGCTGGCCGGCGTGCTGGAGACCGTCGCAGTCTACGCCGTGCTGCGGTGCAAGACGGTGGTCGACGCGGCGGTCGCGCCGGGCTTCGCGGGGACGCTCCTGATGCTCTTCGGCTTCGTCTCGTTCGCCATCGCCGCCTTCTTTCTGCTGCTGCAGCGCGACGTGAAGCGGCTCTTCGCCTATTCGAGCGTCGAGCACATGGGCATCGCCGCCATCGGCTTCGGAGCCGGCGGCGTCGGCACGTTCGGCGGCTTCCTCCATCTGCTCGGCCACGCGGTGGCCAAAGCGCTCGCCTTCTTCGCCGCCGGCAACATCCGGATGCGGTTCGGCACGCGGGAGATCGAACGAATCCGCGGGCTGGCCCGCGTCCTGCCGGTGACGGCCCTCGCGCTGGCCGTCTCGGGGCTGGTGCTGGTCGGCCTGCCGCCCTTCGCCCTCTTCGCGAGCGAGCTGTCGGTGATCTCCGCCCTGTCGGCGCAAGTCTACGCGGGAAATACACTGCACCTGGGCCAGTTCCTTACGATCACGATCGCCGACGGCGTACGCAACCTGGCGCTGATCGCGGCGTTTCTCCTGCTGGGGCTCGTCGCGTTCGGCGGGATGATGTACCGCGTGACGGGCATGGTCTGGGGCGCGCCTTCGGATAACGTCCGGCGCGGGGAGCCGTGGATCTCCGGCCACGCCGTGTTCGTCCTGAGCGGAGGCTTGCTGGTGCTCGCGGGGATTCTGATGCCTGGGTCGATTCGACGGGTCATGGAGCTGGCGGTCATGGCGGTGACCTGGACCAAGGGGGCATGATGAGCCGGTCGGCAGAAGCCGTGAGCCAGTTGACCGAGACGTTCAGTGAAAGGATCGTCGAGACGGGCGCGCATCGCGGCGTGCCGATGCTGACGCTCGCGACGGAGAGCCTGCCGGCCATTGCCTCGCATCTGTGCCATACGCCGTCGCTGCGGGCCACATTGTCGCTGCAATGGGCCGTCGATCTCCGTCCGATGGCGCCCCGCTTTCAGCTGTTCTATCTCTTCAGTCTGTCCGAAGACGGCTCGTGGCTGATCCTGACCACTTATCTTGATGAAGGGAACCGCATCTTCCCCTCGATCACGCCGCGCATCCACGCGGCGAAATGGTACGAGCGTGAAATCCGGGATCTGTTCGGTCTGATCGCCCAGGGCCATCCCGACCTGCGGAGGTTGGTCCGCCACGAGCACTGGCCCCGCGGCACCCATCCGTTGAAAAAGGACTTTCCCTGGAATCAGGTGATGGGCCGCCAGGAGGGCGTCTATCATTTCCGCCGGATGGAGGGCGAAGGCGTCTTCGAAGTGCCAGTCGGCCCGATCCACGCCGGGATCATCGAGCCGGGCCATTTCCGCTTCTCGGTCGCAGGCGAGCCGGTCCGGCAATTGGAGATCCGCCACTTCTGGAAGCACCGGGGCGTGGAAAAGCTCTTCGAAAACCTCCCGCTGGCCCAGGGGCCGGCCCTCGCCGAGAAAGTCTCCGGCGACAGCTCGTTCGCCCACAGCCTCGCCTACTGCCAGGCGGCGGAAGCGGTGCTCGGGATCGCGATCCCCGAACGGGCCGCCTGGCTGCGGACGCTCTTTCTCGAGCTGGAACGGCTGCACAACCATCTCGGCGACGTCGGCGCGATCTGCAACGACGCCGCCTACGCGCTGGCGCTCGCCCATTGCAGCCGGATGAAGGAGCGGCTCATGCAGTCGATCGACCGGCTGACGGGCAGCCGGTTTCTGCGCGGCGTCAACGTCGTCGGGGGGGCGGCCATCGATCCCCGGCCGACGCAGTTGATGCTGGTGCTGAATGAGCTGATCGAGATCGAGCGCGACTTCCGCGAGCTGGCAAGGATCATCTTCGACAACGCCTCGTTGACCGACCGGTTGGAGACGACGGGTATCCTGACCGAGCAAGTCGCGCGCGATCACGGCGTCGTGGGCGTCGTGGGGCGGGCGTCGAATCTCAACCGGGACGTCCGGCGCGACCATCCGTTCGCCGCCTATGGGAACGTGCAATTTACCGTGCCCGTCTACCAGTACGGAGACGTGCGCGCGCGGGTGCGGGTGCGGGTCGATGAAATATTCGAATCGATCTCGATCATCCGGCAGGCCTGCAATCATCTTTCGGCCGACGCGCAGAATGGGCCGACGGTCGCCACACCCGACAGGGCGGCCCAGCCCGTTCACGGTGAACCTGTTCAGGGTAAAGCCGGCGACTGGGCCTTCTCGGCCGTCGAAGGCTGGCGGGGGGAGATTCTCTACGTTGTGATGGCGGGGGAGCACAACATGATCCACCGGTGCAAAGTGCGCGATCCGTCATTCGTCAACTGGCCGGCGATTCAGTATGCGGTGCTGGGGAATATCATTCCGGACTTCCCACTCATTAATAAGAGCTTTAATTTGTCGTACGCGGGGAATGATTTGTGATGTGTTTGGGCGATGGCCGGGGGTGGGGCATGGAGGACGCTGTGCCGCTTCCGCACGGCCCCACACTACAATGTCCGGGGGAGGAGCGTGAGTGGAGCTACACCGGCGGAGCCGGTGAAGGCGGAACTTGAGCCGGCACCATGGCCTCAGCCATGGCCGAGTCGAAGCGCATCGCTTCCCCCCGAATGAGCGAGCGCATAGCGCGAGCGGATAAATCAAAAGGAGAAGAACATGTTCCGAATCATTAAAAAGAGCCTGAAGACCCCGGTGGTCACCGGGCGGTATCCAACGCCAAAGAAGCGAACGGAAATCTCGGACGATGCCAGGAAAAAGGCGGCGCCCTTTCGCCGGTCGCTGACAATCCGCGAAGTGGACACCGGCTCCTGCAACGGCTGCGAGATGGAGATGAACGCCCTGATGAACCCGGTCTATGACGCCGAGCGGTTCGGCATCCACGTCGCCGCCTCGCCCCGCCACGCCGACGCGCTGGTCGTCACTGGCCCCGTCACGGTGAACATGGAAAAAGCGCTCAAGGACGTCCACCAGGCGACACCCGATCCGAAGATCGTCATCGCCCTGGGCGACTGCGCCTGCGATTGCGGCATGTTCAAGGGGAGCTACGCCGTCACCGGCCCGGTCGAGCGCCATATTCCCGTGGACGTGAAAATCCCCGGCTGCCCGCCGAGGCCGGGGGAGATATTGAATTGCCTGGTAGATCTGATGGAGAAGACTAAAGATCACAAAACCAACTGACGGCCTCAACTACTTTACTCCTAGGCACAATCTAGTAAATCCGTCCCATGTTTTCCTAAAAGCTAGTATTCCGTACTTGACGAACAGCCTCACGAAATTTTAGGCTGTTGGCTCTGAATTCACCCTCACACCGCACACGGAGGATTGTCATGCCAGCACGGACATCATCAGCAGTATGGGAAGGCGGGCTCAAGGACGGCAAGGGCACGATGAAGGTCGGCGCGGGGGCGTATCAGGGCCCCTACTCGTTCGCGTCGCGGTTCGAGTCGGGCACGGGCACCAATCCCGAAGAGCTGGCCGCCGCGGCGCACGCCGGCTGCTACTCGATGGCGCTCTCGGCCACGATCGAGAAGAACGGCTTCAAACCCACCAAGGTGTCAACCACGGCCCGTGTCCATCTGGAGAAGGTCGGCGAAGGCTTCGGCATCACGAAGATCGAGCTCGTCACCGAGGCTGTCGTGCCGGGAATCGATAAGGCGAAGTTCATGGAATTCGCCGAAGGGGCCAAGAAGGGCTGCCCGATCTCGAAGCTCTTTACCGGCGCCCAGATTGAATTGAACGCGAAACTGTTGTAACGGTTGTTTCGTAGGGGCGTATGGCCATACGCCCCTACGTTACGTCACGTTGTTACCCGCCCGATCAGGTCGTACCCGACCGTATCGGTCACCTCAACCGTCACCAGGTCGCCTGGTGACGGTTGTTTTTTGGATTTCTCCAGCATCACCACCCCGTCAATCTCCGGGGCCTGGCCCTGGTGACGGGCTTCAAGCCGGTCGGAGCCGTCTTCTGACAGCCCGTCGATCAGGACACGCAACTTCCGGCCGATCATCACCGACAACCGGTCGCCAGCGATCTCCTCCTGCAGATCTAAAAGCCGCTGACGCCGCTCGGTCTTCTGTTCGGCCGTGACCGGATCGCCGAGCGGGAAGGCCGCTGTCCCCTCTTCCGGCGAGTAGGTGAAGACCCCGATCCGGTCAAAGCCCGTTTCGCGGACGAAGTCGGCCAGCTCCTCGAACTCCGCCTCCCCCTCGCCGGGGAAGCCGACAATGAAAGTGGTCCGGAGCGACAGATCAGGAATCGACCGGCGTAAACGGTCGATCAGTTGTTCGATCTCTTTCCGTTTCCCCTTCCGGTTCATCGCTTTCAGAATCCGGTCGTTGATATGCTGCAACGGCAGATCGACATATTTGCACAGCTTCGGCTCATTGGCCATCAGCTCGATCAACCCGTCGCTAAAATCGGTCGGATAGGTGTAGAAGAGCCGGAGCCACTCCACCCCCTTGATCGGGGCGAGTCGTTTGAGCAATTGCGGCAGCGCCTGTGCGTTGGGCTTGGCTGAACCGTTTCCATTCGTCCGCCAATCCCAGCCATAGCTCGTGAGGCTCTGGGCGATGAGATTGATCTCCTTCACGCCTTCCTTCGCCAGTTGCTCCACTTCCTTGACGACCGAGTCGATCGAACGGCTCTTCAAATCGCCCCGGAATGACGGGATGGCGCAGAACGAGCAGCGGTAGTTGCACCCCTCCGCCACCTTCACGTAGGCGGTATGATTAGCCCCAATCCGCCGGCGGGGCGTGGCAGCGTCATACAGAAACGCCACGTGCTCGGTGAATGAGACGGGCGCTGTATCGTGGGCCGGCTTGAGCTTCTCCCGGCACAATTCGGCAATTTTTTGAAAATCGCCCGTGCCGACGACGCCGTCCAGCTCCTGGATTTCATTGATCAATTCCTCCGGGTAGCGCTGGGCCAGACAGCCGGCGGCGATCAACAGCTCACACTTTCCCTTTTTCTTGAGTTTGGCAAGCTGGAGAAGCGTGTCGACCGACTCCTCCTTCGCCGCGTCGATAAAACCGCAGGTGTTCACCACCAGTACGGCAGCCTGTTCAGGCTTCTCCACCAGCCGGAAGCCCTCCTTCGCCAGCAGCCCCTGCATCACTTCCGAATCGACCTGGTTCTTGGGGCAGCCGAGCGTCACCACGGCGACGGGGACGGGCATTGAAGGGCTTCGGGACCGGCTCATGAGATGACTTTCGAAATGAAGTGGCCGACGATGAAGCCGATGGCGGCGGCGAGCGCGCTTAACACCATCATCTCCAGGCCGCTCTTCCACCAGACGGTCTTGGCCACCAGCGTCTTGGCCGCGCCTGCGAGGAAGGCGGCAACGAGCGCAATGCCGATCGCCCATTGCATGGCGACAATGGCGTCCTGCTGGACGAGATAGGGGACCAGCGGCGGGATCGAGCCGAGCACGAAGGCGAGCCCCATCACCGCGCCCGCCTTGACCGGGTTGTCGAAATCCTCATCCAGAATGCCCAGCTCCTCCCGCATCATGAAGCGGATCCACATCTCCTTGTTGCCGGTGATCCGTCTGGACAAAATCTCCCGCTCCTGCGGCTCGAAGCCCATGTCGGTGAGGATCTCGTCCACCTCCTGCCGCTCCTTGCCGGGCAGCTCGTCGATCTCGCGCCGCTCCCGCTGGACTTCGCGCTGGAAGAATTCGTTCTGCGACTTGGTCGACAGGTAGGCGCCGATCGCCATCGACAGGGAGGCGGCGACGGCCATCGCCACGCCGGTCAGCAGGACGAGCGGCGCCGAGACGAGCGAGCTGGTCACGCCGACGACGAAGCCGATGCAGGTGACCAGGCCGTCATTAAACCCGAAGACGACCTCCCGGATCATCCGACCCCTCGGCGTGTGCCATTCCTCGCCGTGGTACTGGTTGTGCCGCTTGGCCAGGAGTTCCTGCCCGCCCGTGACCAGCGACGATGATGTGGCTTTTGCGGCCATAACGGCTTATTCTACACGCTGCGTCGACGCAACGTCTACTTACCTATGGAGATTTGTGCCTGCCGGCCTTGGAAAGGCAGGGCGGTTCGCGAACCGCCCCTACATGCGAATCACTCTGGACAGTATCACGCATCGGGGTTGACTCACTCGCGTCGCTCTGCTACGGTCAGCGATCGTCATGCGTTTGTTTATTCTGCTCTTGCAGCGGCTCGCCCGGTTGGTGTGCAAACGGCCGGGCGCGATCGTCATCACCGCAGTCCTGCTCACACTCCTTTCCGGCTGGCTGGCCGTCACCCGTCTGACGATGAGCAGCGATCAGGACCGGCTCGTCTCCGAGACGCTCCCCTTTCAGAAAACCTATCTCGACTTTATCGATAATTTCAAAGACCAGGAATATCTCTACGTCGTCATCGACGGCCGCGACGCTGAAAAAGCCAAGGCCTTCGCCGATGACCTGGCCGCGCGTCTGGCCAAATCCCCCGATCTGATCAGGCAGGTGACCTACCGGATCGGCCCGAAGCAGCTGGGCAACGACATGCTGCTCTATCTCGATTCCGATCAGGCGGAGGCGCTCGCCCGGCAGGTGGAATCGTTGGCCCCCTCGCTCCGGCCGGCTCTCTTGAGCGGCCGCCTGGACGAGCTCTTCGCCTGGATCGGCCGGCGGCTCTCGGCGCCCCAATCCGCCGACCAGCAAGGGGGATCGGAGGTCTTCTTCGAGGTGCTGGAGCCGCTCTTCGACGGCCTGACGCAATCGGTGAAGAGCGGCGCGCCATATCACTCCCCGCTCGCCCGGTTCAGCGATGAAGAGCTGCACAACTACACCTTCAGCGACAACGGCCGGTTCCTGGTGATGCTGATCGACGTGCCGAAGGATTATTCAACGTCGGAGGTGATCGAACGGCCGCTGGCGGCGATCCGTCGGGCCATGACCGAAAGCCGGAGGGCGGTGCCCGGGGTCGAGGCGGGACTGACCGGCCGGCCCGTGCTGCAGGCGGATGAGATGCGCACGACCAGCCATGACATGACGCGGGCGACGATCATCGCCGTCGCCGGCGTCTCGCTCCTCTTCATCCTCGCCTTCGGCAGCCTGCTGCGGCCGTTGCTCGCGGTCGCCACGCTGTTGATCAGCATCGTCTGGACGCTGGGACTCGCGGCGGCGACGGTCGGCACGCTCAACCTGCTGTCCGGCGTCTTCACACTGGTGATCGTCGGGGTCGGGATCAACTGGGGGATGCACCTGCTGGCGCGCTATCAGGAGGAGCGGGAGCGCGGTCTGCCGGCCGAGGAGGCGTTGAGCGTGGCGATGACCACGGCGGCCGTCGGCAACCTGACCTGCGCGGCCACGTCGTCGGCCGCCTTTTTCTGCGCGCTCTTCACCGATTTCAAGGCGCTGGCCGAGCTGGGCTTCATCGCCGGCAGCGGCATTCTGCTGTCGCTCATTGCGATGCTCACGCTCTATCCCGCCCTGCTGTTGCTCGTCGATCGTCGGCTCGGGAGGGGAAAACAATTGCGGCTGGCGCGCCTGGCCCCGTTGCAGGCGCTGGTTCGCCGGCCGGGCCTCGCGCTGGCGGGCGCGGGGCTGATCACTGTGGCACTGTCGGTCTGGAGCATCCGGCTGCGGTTCGACGACAACCTGCTGAAGCTTCAATCCATGGGGCTGGACTCGGTGAAATGGGAGCTGGCATTGTTGAAGGAGGGGGGGGAATCGACCTGGTTCGCTGCCACGCAGGTCGATACGCTGGATGATGCGGAACGGCTGGAGTATCGCCTCTCCAGGCTGCCGACGGTGGCCAAGGTGACCAGCCTGCTTGACATCCTGCCGACCGATCAGTATACAAAACGACAATTGCTGGGGCAGGCCGGGCAGGCGCTGAGCGCATTGGCCCCGCGCACCGACGCGCCGGCCGATCCGGCGGCGACCGAGCGGGCGCTGCGGCAAATCGCCGACGGGCTGGAATTGATTGAGGAAAAGCTCTTCGCCGCGGGACGCGAGGCCGATATCACGTCGGTCCGGGCGTTGATCGACAAGGTGGACGCGGCGTCGACAGCCATCGGCCGCGGCGGGGATGACGTTGCCGGACGGCTGGCTGCCTATCAGCACGCCTTCATGGCCGATCTGGCCGGGCGGCTCGACCAGTGGCGCCCGCGTTTCCATCCCGGCCGGGTGACGCCGGCCAGCCTGCCCGACGAGGTGCGCGACCGGTTCATCGGACGGAACGCGCGGAAGTTGATCATGATCACGCCGGCCGAAAATATCTGGGACCCGAAGAAGATGGAGGCCTTCGTCACCCAGTTGCGCTCCGTCGACCCGACGGTCACCGGCGCGCCGGTCACCTCGTACGAGACGGCCCGGTTGATGCGGCGGGCCTTCCAGCAGACGGCGCTCCTGAGCCTGGCGGTGGTGATCGCGCTCGTCTGGATTCATTTCCAGCGCTGGCGCGCCGTCGCCCTCGCCTTCATCCCGCTGCTGATCGGCCTGGCCTGGTTGCTGGGTGGGATGGGCCTCTTCGATATTTCGTTCAACCTGGCCAACTTTTTCGCCATCCCGATTCTGATCGGCACCGGGATCGACGGCGGCATCCAGATGGTCCAGCGGATGTACGAGCAGCCCCGCCGCCCGATGCTGGAGACGAGCACGGCGACGTCGGTCGCGCTGTCCTCATTGACAACGCTGCTCGCGTTCGGCAGTCTGATGCTGGGGCAGCACCGCGGGTTGGCCAGCCTGGGAAAGATCATGGCGCTGGGGACCTTCAGCATTCTGATCGCCACGGTCGTCGTCCTGCCGGCGGTGCATGAGCGGTGGATCAGGCCCGGAGCGGATCGTGAGTAAAGCGACAGAGAATCGGACATCACACCTCACTTTCGTTCGGTGTACACGGCGGCTCGCCGTCGCGCTGCTGGGATTGGTCGTAATCGCGGCCGTTTACGCCGGCGGTCGCGCCGCCCACGCCCTCGACGATCCCATCCAGTTTCTGATCATCCAGCCCGGCTCGCCCGGCTCATCCGACGAGGCGGCGCCGCTGATGACGAGGCTGGCCGACTATCTGGCCGCCCGCGTGCCCGGGCGGCCGATCGTGAAAGCGCTTTATGTCAACACGCCCGACAATGCGGAACGCGCGGTGCGAACCCTGAACCCCCGCGCCGCCATCGTCACGCTGCCCTATTATCTGGAGCAGCGCGTCCGCCATCGCTTTCAAGCGAAACTGATCTCCAGGCCGGGCGGCCGCGCGGAGGACCATTATCATCTGCTCGTCTCCTCGGCCGGCGCCGTCACCGACTGGCGGGCGCTGCACGGCGAGGTGGCCGGCACGCTCTGTTTCACGGCCGACGCCGTCTCGCGCCTGCTCTTCGGCCGGCCCGCCTCCCTGCTCCCCTTTCGCTGCCAGCCCACCGACCGGCTCCTGCGCGCGTCGCGCCAGGTGGCGCGCGGCGAGCTGGCCGGCTTGATCGTCACCGACGAACAATACGGGTCGCTGACGGCGCTGCCGGAGGGGAAGGCGTTGAAGACGCTGCTGACGACCGGCCCGCTGCCGCCGCCGCTGGTCGTCACGTTCGAGCCGGCTGATGGCGCGTCATCCGGGCTGACGAAGGCGTTGCTCGACATGAAGAACGATCCCGCCGCGCGCGATCTGCTGGCTGAATTGAGGACCGACGGCTTCGCGCCGGTCGATCCGGCCGCGATCGAGCAGGTGCAATCGGCCTATGCGCGTTCCGCCGGGCTGAAGTAATGAGGCCATGGCGCGGGGGCGCGATCCGCCAGATCGGAATCATCGGCCTGCTGGCGGCCGGATGCGCCTCGATTCCGGCCGCCGTCCACCCGGCCAAGCTGCCGCCGGCCGAAGGGGGCATCGATCGGGGCGACTTGTTCTACGCCATCCCCCGCACCCCGGACCACGTCCGGCAGGCCGCGCTGTCGTATGAAGGGGCGGCGCAACGGCGCGACCAGACCTACCGGGGAGCCTGGATGGCGGCGCGCGCCTATGCCTGGCTGGCCCAATACGCCCGGGAGGATCGCGCGCAGCAGGAACGGGACCTCGCCAGCGCCGTCGATCTGAGCCGCCGCGCCGTCGCCGCCGCGCCGGATCAGGTGGAGGGCCATTATTATCTGGCCGTGTCGCTCGGCCTGTTCTCGCAGGCCCATTCCGCGATCAATCATTTGACCGAAATGGCGCGGGAAGGGGAGATCGCGGCATCGATCAATCCGAGGGTCGATCACGCCGGCCCGTACCGCCTCCTCGGGTCGCTCTACGGCTTCGCCCCGGAGCCGCCGATCAGCTTCGGCGATCAGGACAAGGGGCTGGAGTTGCTGCGTCAGGCGGTCAAGCTGGTGCCGGATGAGCCGGAGAACCACCTCCGCCTCGCTCAATTGCTGGCGGCGATGGGCAAGCGGGAGGAGGCGCGAAATGAGGTGCAAACCGCCCTCTTTCTCGACAGTTCCGGCAACGACCCGACCGAGACGCTGGCCTGGCAGCTCGACGCGAAAACGTTGTGGCAAAAGATCAAGTAGATTTCCACGGGCAAGCCCGTTCACGTTGAACCCGTTCAGGGTGAACCCGTGGCACTTAGAACCATGCACGTCGTGCGTAAAACTGTATTCACCCCCGCCTAAAGGCGGGGTCCTCTGGCTCGCGCCGCCCGTGGGAATCTACCCAGCGAGTACCGCGGGCGTGTGGGGGAGACTGAGGGGCGTGGGGGCATCGGAGGACGTGGTGCCGACTCCGCACGGGCCCCCACATCAAATGTCGGCGACGCGAGCCCCTACAATAGGGCGGTCGTCCACCTCTTCAAGAGGCACGATCTCCCTATTGTGGGGTGATGACACCCGCCCGTCAGTCACCGAGTCCCGACCCGGCTGACCTCTTGCCTTCGTCCTCCGGCCCCATCGATCGTTTCCCTCCCGTCATCCCTGACTGAAATCGTCTGTTGGCGCGATCGGCCGATTTGGCATGACCCTTGCTTCTCGGTGGCAGCGGTCACACCGCTGAAACGACGCCGCGTGGAAGGGAACCGGGGCGTCGGACGGATCGGCCGTCCTCGGCGGCGGGAGACCATGGACACAGGCACCACAGGCAAAGGAGAGAGAGACATGATCGCACTCATCGGATGGCTTGTCCCCCGGTCGCATTCGGCCCGTCTGGTCATGACAGGGCTGACGGCCGTGCTCGTCGTCATCGGTTTCAGCGCCGCGGCGTGGGCCGACCCGCTTCCGACCGGCGGAACCTGCACCATGCTGGTCGTCAGACCGATTCCCCCCCCGACCGACGACAATCACAACCGGCTGGTGAGCCGTCTGATCGCCATCACCTTCGGCCCGACGCTCAGCGTCGGCTTCAATGACGTCAAATTCAGCTGGAACAACCAAAACGACGTCGACAACGGCGTCGTCACCCAGGTGCAGGGCGTGCTGTCGAGCGTGGCGCTCACCCCCAACACCAGCTTTGACCCGTCCAATCCTCTAGCCGGCAACACCTATGTGCTGACCGGCACCACGCCGAAGGGCGAACCCGTGGCGGCCAATCTGGTTCCGGTGAACAACACCAACACGATCCTGGTCCAGATGTTCAGTCCGTCGGCTTTCAGTGGCGTCTGCCAGATGCAGTAATGGCGGCCGGCCCCTGGGACGCATGCCGTGCCCTCTACCGATTCGCGCCGGCGACGGCTTGACGCCGGACGGCGCCTGCAAGGAGGCGAGATGGAAATCATTCGAAAGGTTCTGATGGCAGTGGCGGTGACGACCGCGCTGTGCGGCCTGTTCGCCTGCGGCCAGGGCTCCTCCTCATCACCGGCCGCGATGAACAATGGCGCGGTCGCCACCGTGGCGACCACGACCATTGACGCCTCCCAGTGAACGGAGAGGAACCGGCGGCGATCGCTCGCCGAGATCCGTCGCGTTCGCCGGCCAGGGGGCGTCTGAAGCAGGACAGGTTCCCCGGTCATCGATTCTGACGGCGCACCGGCCACTGTTCGACACCGCCCCGTGAGCGATGAGTCACAGGGCGGTCATGCCGCCTCCCGTCCGATCCCCAGTCTCAGCACCGGCCGGGGAGGCATGGGCGCCGCGGCCGCCGACCCGTGGATATCGAGGTGTTGCTTGGGACGCGGAATAGTCTATACTGACATGGATGAGCAATGGCAATCCCCTGCACCTCCTCTATCGGCTCTATGAGAGGCGGCTTCTCCGGGAGCTTCACAAGGACCCCCTGCCCCGGCACATCGGCCTGATCCTTGATGGAAACCGGCGGTATGCCCACGGCCTGGGCTTTGACAATCCGCTGGAGGGGCATAAGATGGGCGCCCAAAAATTGGAGGCGGTGCTCCAATGGCTCACGGACCTTCGGATCAGGGTCGTCACGCTCTATGCCCTGTCCACTGAAAATCTGAGCCGTCCCGCCCACGAGCTTGACGGACTCCTCGCCCTGATCGAGTCGAAGATCCGGTCGATGGCGGCCGATCCCAGGGTCCATCAACAGCGGATGCGGTTCAGAGCCGTCGGCCAGCTCCACCTCCTGCCCGAATCGCTGCAAGAGGCCATTGCGACGGTTCAACAGGCCACCGCGGAGTACGATGGCTCTTTTCTCAACATCGCCGTGGGGTACGGGGGCCGCCAGGAGATCACCGACGCGGTGCGCCGTCTGCTGATGGAGCGGGCCGCGTCGCGCGAGTCGCTTGCCCAGATCGCCAAGGGGCTGACGGCGGAGGAGATCGGGAAATATCTCTCCACCTACGACCTCCCCGATCCGGACCTGATCATCCGCACGAGCGGAGAACTCCGGCTCTCCGGGTTCCTGCTCTGGCAGAGCGCCTACAGCGAGCTCTATTTCTGCGACACTTACTGGCCGGGGTTCCGCCGGATCGACCTGCTCCGGGCCATCCGGAGCTTCCAGCAACGGCAGCGCCGGTTCGGCAAATAGGGCCGCAGGCTCGCCACCCTCGTCACGATCCTGGGATCCCGAATGCCGGAAGTCAACGGCTGATCGTCGGCAGTCGGGACGCAGAACCCGACCGGCCTGGAATGACGGGCCGATTTCTCTGCGATGGCGTGGATCCGCCGGAGATCATCCCATTTGGTGCCCGGAGGAGACCCGATCCGCGCGGAAGACGTGAACCCGGTTCCGGCCGGCTCCCTTCGCCTCGTACAGCGCCTTGTCGGCCCGTCCAATCAGTTCCTCGGGCGCCGGCAGGCGCAGCTCCTTGTGATCGAGTGAGGCGATGCCAAAGCTGCACGTAATGTTGAGATCGTCGGGCAGGAGCCGTTCGTTGGCCGCCGCCGACCTCAACCGGTCGGCGACGGTCACGGCCTCGTCTTCCGACGTTTCCGCCATCAAGGCCAGGAACTCCTCTCCGCCGAAGCGCGCCAGGGTGTCGTAGGGGCGGACCACCACGGAAAAGAGCTGGGCCAATCGATGCAGGACCTGATCGCCGATCAGATGACCGAACCGGTCGTTGATCGATTTGAAGTGGTCGATGTCGATGAGCATGATCGAGAGGTGTTGGCGGAGTCGGTAGGCCCGCTCCATCTCGCTCACCATGATGCTGTTCAAATAATGGCGGTTGTACAGACCGGTGAGCGGATCCCGGATGGACAGGCTTTTGATCTTTTCAAAAGTCTGTTGCTTCTGAATCGCGATGACGGCCTGGCTTCCCAGTAATTTCAACGCCTCCACGATGGAACTGTGAAAGGTGCGCGGCTTGAAATCATCGGTATAGAGAATACCCACCGGCCCGTTCTCCGAGAGCAGAGGGAGCGCGATCAGCGATCGGATGCCTTCATCCAGCAGCACCGGGTTATTGAAGGCCGGATACTCGGCGATGTCGGGCACGATGACCGGCTCGTGTTGAGAGAGGATCGTTTCGGTCAGACCGCCCGGGCGGATTGGATAGACCGAATGGTCCTGATAAAAACGAAGGGAGAACCCCTTTGCCGAGACCAGATAGAGCTCCTTTTTTTCCTTGTTGTAAATCGACAGGGAGCCGGCGGGCATGGCGGCGATTCTCAAGCCCCCCGTGACGATGGCCTCAAAGATCTGCTCGGGCGTCTCGGACCGGCTGAGCATGAGGTTGATTTCCGACAGGGTCCGGTGCTCCCCCAGGAACTCCCGCAGTTTCATCTCCTGACGCTCGAGTTCATGGATCACACTCCAGATCATATGAGACACCTGGCCGGAAACAATCTCAAAGGATCGGTCCGGGAGCAGGCGCAGTCTGGCTTGAACGTCAGGTTTGCCGGTGAGATCGAACACCAGATCCGGCTTCAGCAGGTCAATCGTCTGGAAGGAATCGCCGGTGAAGATCGGCACACCGGATTCGCGCGCCAATGTGAGGCCCGGCGCATTCGGATCGACATCGGCCACCCCGGCGATTTCGAGCCAATCAAACCGCAGCAGCCGGCTGAGGACCGCCTTGCCTCCCTTGCCCGCTCCGATCAGGAAAATCTTCGGCATGAATCGCTCCACCCCGCGGCCGCTCTTCCGGCACGGATCGAGAGAATGTTCACGCGTCGTCTCTTTAAAGGTACCTCATACGGATGGGTTGTCAATCCGGCCGGGCCGACGAGGGTGTCGGGCCGGCCGTGGCGGCCTGTCCCGGTGTGCACAGGCATGGGGGAGGAGGGAATCGAACCCTCACGCCCTTGCGGGCAGGGGATTTTAAGTCCCCAGCGTCTGCCGTTCCGCCACTCCCCCAGTCAGCGAGGACGCTCCGGAGAGGATTGCCGGAGAGAATTGAACGATCCCGCGCCCGCCCCGATCGGGACCCGGGGGACAGTCAGCGCGGACGAATCGCACTGATCATCAAGTTCTTTCCGAACAGGCCGCCGACGAGCCGATCGCAGAGCCGGCTGACCGGAAAGACGATCGTATCATAGATTTTGACCGCCGTGGGGTTCAACGTCCCTTCCCGATTCCCGATGAATTTAAACAGCATGGCCGCGACGAACCCCAGGCTGTCGGCATAAGCGGCGTGCCGGACCTCAAACCCGGCCGCCCGCACGAGCCGAACGGCCGGCGCTTTGGTGTACCGGCGGACGTGTCCAACTTTCCGGTCCATGCTGCTGAAAAGGACCGGAAACGCGGGGACGTAGAGAAAGAGCCTCCCCCCGGGCTTGAGACGGAAATACAACTCTCGCAACGCGCCGAGATCATCGTTAATGTGTTCCAACACGTTCAGCGAATAAACATACTCGAGCGAAGCGGGCGCGACATCGTCGATGCGCGTGTGCGTCTCAAACCCCATGGCCTTCAGTCGGCCCGCCAGGTCCGGATCGGGCTCGACGCAGATTACCTTCACGCCCGTCTCCCGCAGGGCGGAGGGGAACAGACCGTTGCCGGCGCCGAAATCGAGCGCCGTCCGGGCCCCGTCGCCATGGCGGACGATTTCCCGCTTCAGAAACGCGTTATAGTTGACGGCCTCCTTGAGAACCTCTAAATTATCCGTTCCGGAATAGACCGAGCCCGCCCTGTTGAACGTGGGATCCACGCGTCAAGCCGTCTCGGCGGGAGTCATGCAGCGCAGGAGCGATCGTGAACCGAACGGGGCGGCCGGGATCGTCGGCCGTCCTTATCGGGAGCCCCTTCGTTGGACGTACGAATAGAGCTCGTTTAACCGATTCTTGATGCTGTCCAGAATCAAGCCGACGCCGAACATCAGGAAGCCGGACACAACGCACCCGACCGCCAGGATGGCCAACGGCACATGCGTGATGAACCGGGTATGAATGAATTCAATGACGACCACCGATCCGCTTGCGATTCCGATCAACAGGAGGAAGCCAGCCAGCAACCCGAAGAAGAGCAGGGGCCGATAGTCCCTGAAAATGATGAAGATCGCCTTGATGACCCGATAGCCGTCCGAAAAGGTCCTCAGCTTGGAATGACTGCCTGCGTGCCGGGCCCGGTACGGGATGTCTGCCTCCCGGATCACGAAGCCCTTGTTGAGGCATTGCAGGGTCATCTCGGTTTCGACCTCGAACCCCCCCGTCAGTATCGTGATCCCCTGCCCCACTTCCCTCGAGAAGACCCGATATCCCGACATGATATCCCGTAGGGATGTGCCGAAGAGTTTATTCACCAGCCCCCGGACCAGGTTGTTTCCCAGCACGTGAAACGGCCTGAACGCCGCCCCCTCATGGACGACCAGCCGGTTGCCCACCGCCATGTCCGCCCTGTCCTTGACGACCTCGTCGAGCAGCTGCGCGGCATACTCCGCCGGATAGGTGTCATCCCCGTCGACCATGACGAAATACTCCGCGTCCACCTTCTTCAGGATGGATTGGACCACATGGCCCTTTCCCCTCCGCTTTTCCCGGATCACGATCGCCCCGGCCTCCTGGGCGGCCTCGGCCGTCTGATCGCTGCTGTCATTATCGAAGACGTAGATCGCGGCCAACGGTAGGACCCGCTTGAAATCTCGGACGACCTTCCCGATGGTGACCGCCTCGTTGTAGCAGGGAATCACGACGGCGATGGCATCCTGCTGCTTCTGCATGATCGATCCGGCTCCCGGAATGGACAGGCTATATATATCCTATCGGCGACGGGCGGTCAAACCAGACAAGCGGAGAGGCTCGCTTTACAACCTTCAAGCGAGGAATTATAGTAATCACCATGGCCCAAGCGCAGAAGGAGACGGCACGGTGCGGACACGCGGCCGTATCCCCGGAAACCGCGCCGCCGCCCGCCAGTCTGTGGGCGAGGCCCTGGGCCGTCTTCCTTTTGCTCGCCCTGCTCGGCCTGATCGTTTATTCCAACACCTTTTCCTCGCCCTTTCAATTCGACGACCACCCCGCCATCGTCAACAACCCCGCGGTCAAGCACTTCTCCTCCCTGCTGCTCTCGGGGAGCAGGGTCGTCACCTACCTCTCCTTCGCGATCAATTATCACCTCGGCGGCCTGCAGGTCGCAGGGTATCATGCGGTCAACCTGCTCATTCACGTCCTGAACGGCTTTCTGGTCTATGCCCTGGTGAGCGGACTGGTGAGCACGCCGCGAGTGCAACCGGCCCCCTTCACGCCCGCTCAATCGCATTGGCTCGCGTTCGCCACCGCCCTGCTGTTTGTGGCCCATCCCGTTCAAACCGAAGCCGTCACCTACCTCTATCAGCGGGCCACTTCGCTGACCGCCCTGTTCTATCTGCTGGCCGTTGTCTGCTACCTGCGGTGGCGATTGGCCTCTCCCGAGGCGAAGGTCCGCCATCTGTGGTACGCCGGGAGCCTGATTTCGACCGTGCTGGCGATGAAGACCAAGGAGATCAGCTTCACCCTGCCCATTCTGCTCCTCCTCATGGAGGCCGTCTTTTTTGGGATGCCCCGCCTAAAGCAATGGCTGGCCCTGACTCCCTTCCTGCTCACTCTCCCGATCATTCCCCTTTCCGCGCTTCCGGGGGCCATGAGCGAGGGAGCGGATGTCTTCGCCCGGGAGACCGGCACGATCAGCCGGCTGGATTATCTTTATACCCAGTTCCACGTCATCGTGACCTACGTCCGCCTGCTGGTGTTGCCAGTTCGGCAGAATCTGGACTACGATTTTCCCGTCTCGCATTCGTTATTAGACCCCGCTGTGCTCCTGTCCTTCGTATTCCTCTGCGCGCTGTTCGGCTCGGCGTGCTGGCTGCTCCTCTTTCCCTCCCGCACGGCGCGCCCCGCGCACGCGACGCTGATCGGGTTCGGCCTGCTCTGGTTTTTCGTGACCCTCTCGATCGAATCCTCCATCATCCCGATTCGGGACGTCATGAGCGAGCACCGCCTCTATTTGCCGAGCGTCGGCTTCTTCCTCGTCGTCACCACGGCCGCCTCCGGGGCAGCGATCCGCTGGCCCAGGCCCGCGGCGGCCGGTTTCCTCGTGCTTCTGGTTCTCCTGGTCGGCGCCGCCTATGCCCGCAACCAAGTCTGGCGGACCGAACTCTCCCTCTGGCAGGACGTCATCAGCAAAAGCCCCCGCAAGGCGCGAGGATATAATAATCTCGGTTATAGTTACGAGTCGCTGGGCAACCTGCCGGAGGCGATCACCTATTACCGGAAGGCGCTCGAGCTGGAGCCGATGAATTACACCGCCCATTACGACTTGGGCAATACCTACCGGGCCCTCGGACGGCTGGAGGAGGCCGCCGCCGAATACCAGTCCGCCATCGCCGTCGTTCCTTCATACGCCGATGCCCACGAAAACCTAGGAGTCGTTTATGAGTCGCAGGGCGACCTCAAAAAAGCGATGCAGGAATATCTGACGGCGATCAAATACAAACCATATTCGGCTGAGGCCTACAACAGTCTCGGACTCCTCTTCAAGAAGTTGGACCGCCAGGAGGATGCCGTTCGAGCCTATCGGGTGGCCATCAAACTGGACCCGGAATTTGCAGAGGCATACCGCAATCTGGGCGGCATCTATAAGAATACGGGTCGAGTACAGGAGGCGCTGCCGCTCTATGAGCACGCCGTCACCCTCCATCCCGATGATTCGGACGCGCGCTATGAATTGGGGGGGCTGTACAAGACCCTGGGTCGCCGGGATGAGGCGGCCCGCGAATTCCAGGCGGTGATCCGGTTGAAGCCCGATGAGTCGGGGGCCTATATCAATCTCGGCCTGCTCTATTTCCAGCAGGGACGGGCCCAGGAGGCGGTGGAGCTACTCGAGAAAGGTCTCGCATTCAATCCGAACAACGCCCAGATCCACAACGTGCTGGGGTTCATGTATGGATCACTCGGGCGCGGGGAGGAGGCCGTTCGCGAATACCAAACCTCCATCAAGTTGCAACCCAACTATGCCGGGACCTATGAAAATCTGGGCCAGCTCTATCTGAAACAACACCAATACTCCGAGGCGCGCGGCGTCCTGGAGCAGGCAGTCTTGCTCGCCCCCGCCGATTCGTTGGGCCATTATCTGCTCGGACTCAGCCTGGAGTCGTTGGGGCGGCAGGACGAGGCCCTTCACCACTATCAGACGGCCGTTAAATTAAAACCCGACTTCGCGGATGCCCAATATCAACTGGGAATGGTCTATCAACGCATAGGACAGAAACAACTGGCGATCCAGGCCTTCGAACGCACCCTGCAGCTCAAGCCTGATCACGACGAGGCCAGCAAGGCCCTGGCTGCGCTGGGACGATAGGTCAACCCGGGGACAGATTTATTTTCACCCCCACCCGCTCTGATAAATAAATCTGTCCCCCAGGAATTCCCCAGGAATTGTCCCATGGATTTTCCAAAGGATTTTTCTGTTTGGCGGTGTGATACCATGCGTCAGTGGCCGATTCGATCGCTTCCATCCGTCGCGATGTGATCGCCTGCGCGCGCTGCCCGGAGCTCCGCCGCTATTGCGAGCGGGTCTCCCGGATCAAACGGCGTGCCTATCGTGATCAGACCTACTGGGGCAGGCCGGTGCCGGGTTTCGGCGATCCCGCCGCGAGGCTGCTCATCATCGGGCTGGCGCCCGCCGCGCACGGCGGCAACAGGACCGGCCGGGTGTTTACCGGCGACCGATCGGGCGATTTTCTCTTTGCGGCGCTCCACCGGGCCGGCTTCGCCAATCAGCCGACCTCGACCCACCGAGACGACGGGCTCATTCTGCGCGACGCCTATATCACGGCCGTCCTCCATTGCGCGCCGCCGGGAAACAAGCCCGCGCCGGTCGAGCTCGACAGATGCCACGACTATCTCGTCAGGGAACTACAGACATTGAAGAAGGTCAGGGCTGTCCTGACGCTGGGCCGCATCGCCTTCGACGAATTTCTGAAGACCCTCCTCGGCATGAAACGGCTGCCCTCCCGGCGGGGGCTCCTCTTCCGGCACGGCGCTGTCTATCCGCTGGATGGCGGCCTGCCGACGCTCTTCGCCGCCTATCACCCCAGCCAGCAGAATACCCAGACGGGCCGGCTCACGGCGGCGATGTTCGATAAGGTATTGGGGAAGATAAAAAAGGGATTAAGGGGTCAGGATTAAAGAGGAAAAGACGGATGAAGGGGAAATCAGCGTAAATGACCATGATTTCAAGACATTAATCTTTTCAAATTGACACCTCATTCGAATTCTCCTACACTTTGATTCCGTGAACGGATTCATGCTGCGAATTGCGCGCCGCCTGCTCCCCCTTGTCCTGCTCGCAGGCATGCTGGGGCTCGTGACCAGTTGCGCCAACAAAAAACTTCCGCCGTTGATCTTCCCACAATCACTCTATCCGGCGGAGGCCTACCCGATTCACACCAGCGAGGACGGGGTCATCGTCGCCGCCGTCCCCTACGTCCCGGGGGTCGGCATGAACGTCGATCCCAAACACCCCGCGATCGCCCCGGATGATGTGCCGTTGAACGTCCTGGAGGCGGGCGTCCAGCCCATCCGGTTGATCTTCACCAACCGGCGGGACGGCGAGATCCTGATTGACCCGACACAAATGTTCTGCCTGAACGGCGACACCCCCTACAAGAGCTATCCGCCGCAGCGGGCCATCGGCCTCATCGTGCAATCGGATGTATTCAAAGCAGCGTTAAAGGGGACGAGCATCGGCCCGCTGCTCAAATCGATCTTCGGTGGGGAATTGATCGTCAGCGCGGCGGAGAGCAGCGTGGGCGGAGTCGTCAGGGGGGGAGTGGTCGGCGGAGCCAGCGGCGCCGCCTCCAGCGCCACGAGAACGGCCGTGGAACGGGCCACTCAATACGAAACTGCATTGACAAGGCTGTTGTACGACCAGGCCGATCTTGCGGCGCTCAAAACCCGGACATTGATGCCCGGCTTCACTTCGGATGGGGTGCTCTATTGCCCGAGCAACGTGAACGTGCAGGCGATCCGTCTGACGCTCTACGACAAGACCAACGAACAGCCCCTCTCCCTGCTCTGCCCGTTGAAGCCGCCGTCCGAGGTGGAAGGCGCCGCCAAGCCGCCTGACGGCGGCTGATCCGGCCTAGCAGCTGCCCGCCTGCTCTTCGCCGGAATACTGGGCCACCAGATCGTCCAACCGGTCGGTCGCCTCGCAGCACCTGACGAACACCTCGCGGAAGACCGGGTGGGGGAAGTTCAGTTCCTGCATCCGCCCCAGGCAGCCCTCCAGCGACTCGACAATTTCCTGCAACTGCTCCAGCTCATCAGGCTCGATGGTCATCGGTCGTCATCCTCGGTCCGGTCCTGTTCCCACCGTATAATTTTATTATGACCAATGGTCCGGAATCTGTCAATCAATGGAAGGCGAAGATGAGACGGTCAGGCAGGAGAAAAGGCGGCGGGCGGGTTCGAACCGCCGCATCGCAGTTTTGCAGACTGCTCCCTTACCACTTGGGTACGCCGCCGTATCAATCGAAGAGGCCCTAGTTTATCGAATCATCTCTTCTGAATGCAAACCCGTAGTTTTTTTCATCTTATCCTTCCCCCGGAACCGGGTGGGACTGGGGAGGAGAGCCCTCCCGGACGCCCTCCCATTCCAGGCATGAATCGTTTTTGGCCTCGCTTCGTGATTTTCTTGTTGCCCAATGGTTTGGCCTTTCCGTACAATAGGTTTTTATAACCGAGCCATCATTCAGTGCAGCAACCGCACGGCCCATTCGGAGGGGGTGTCTCATGCTGGATCAGATTCGCGCGCTCTATCAGTCGATGCCGTCCAAGCTGGCCGCGGCCCGAAAGTCATTCGGCCGGCCGCTCACGCTGACCGAGAAGATCCTTGTTTCACACGTGGACAATTTTGACACCCAGAAGTGGGAACGGGGCAAGGCGCAGCTGCTGCTCCGGCCCGACCGGGTGGCCATGCAGGATGCCACCGCGCAGATGGCCCTCCTGCAATTCATGCAGGCGGGTAAAAAGCGGGTGGCCGTCCCCAGCACCGTCCACTGCGACCACCTGATTCGCGCCCAGTCGGGCGCCAAGGCGGACATTGAGCGGGCCATTGAAGAGAACATGGAGGTCTACAATTTCCTCCGGTCGGCCGCGCGCAAATACGGCATCGGCTTCTGGAAGCCGGGCGCGGGGATCATCCACCAGGTCGTCCTGGAAAATTACGCCTTCCCCGGCGGCTTGATCATCGGGACCGATTCCCACACGCCCAACGGCGGCGGCCTCGGCATGCTGGCCATCGGCGTCGGCGGCGCGGACGCGGGCGAGGTGATGGCGGGCCTGCCCTGGGAAGTGCTCCATCCCAAGCTGATCGGCGTCAAGCTGACCGGCCGGCTGGAGGGCTGGGCCTCTCCGAAAGACGTGATCCTTCACCTGTGCGGCCTGTTGACCGTCAAGGGCGGCACCAACAAGATCGTCGAGTATTTCGGTCCCGGCGCCTCGACCATCAGCGCCACCGGCAAGGGGACGATCACCAACATGGGCGCGGAGCTGGGCGCGACGACCTCGATCTTCCCGTTCGACGACAAGATGGTCGCCTACCTGAACCTGACCGAACGGGCCGAGCTGGCCAAGCTGGCGCAGGCCAACAAGGAGCTCCTGGTGGCCGATCCGGAAGTGCTCCAGGCGCCGGAGAAGCATTACGACCAGATCGTCGAGATCAACCTCTCGCAGCTCGAGCCGAACGTGGTCGGCCCCCACACGCCCGACCTGGCCCGCCCCGTCTCGAAGCTGGCGGCCGAGGCGAAGGAGAAGGGCTATCCGATGCAGCTCACGGCGGCCCTGATCGGCAGCTGCACCAATTCGTCGTATGAGGACATCAGCCGCGCCGCCCACATCGCCCGGCAGGGACTGAAAGCCGGCCTGAAGGCCAAGGCGCATTTCCTGGTTACGCCCGGCTCCGAGCGGATCTACCACACGATGATCCGGGACGGCTTCATGAAGACGTTCGAGGAGATGGGCGGCACGGTGCTGGCCAACGCCTGCGGCCCCTGCATCGGCCAGTGGAAGCGGGACGACATCAAGTCGGGGGAGAAGAACTCGATCATCAGCTCATTCAACCGGAACTTCCCCGCCCGCAACGACGGCAACGCGGAGACGCTTTCATTCCTCTCGAGTCCGGAGGTCGTGACGGCCATGGCCTTCGCCGGCACGCTCGACTTCAATCCGGCCACCGGCACGTTGACGGCGAAGGACGGCACGAAGATTCAATTCGAGCCGCCGCACGGCGAAGAGCTGCCGGCCAAGGGCTTCGCCAAGGGAGAGGAAGGCTTCGAGGGGCCGGCCGAGAACGGCGACGCGGTCAAGGTCGAGATCCCGCCGGGCAGCGAGCGCCTGGCGCTGCTCGAGCCCTTCCCGCGCTGGGACGGCAAGGAATTCGCCAAGCTGCCGATTCTGATCAAGGCGAAGGGCAAGTGCACGACCGATCACATCTCGCCGGCCGGCCCGTGGTTGAAATTCCGCGGCCACCTGGACAAGATCAGCGACAATATGTTTCTGGGGGCGACCAACGCCTTCACAGGCGAGACCGGCAAAGTGACGAACGCCCTGACCGGCGAGACCGGCCAGACGCCGACGAAAGTGGCCCGCCACTACAAGGCCCAGGGCCTCGGCTCGATCGTGATCGGCGATGAGAACTACGGCGAGGGCTCCAGCCGCGAGCACGCCGCCATGTCGCCGCGCTTTCTGGGCGTGAAGGCGGTGCTGACCAAGAGCTTCGCCCGGATTCACGAGACGAACCTCAAGAAGCAGGGGATCCTGCCGCTCACGTTCGCCAATCCATCCGATTACGACACGTTCGAGGAGAAGGACCGGGTGAGCGTGACGGGGCTGGCAAATCTGGCGCCCGGCAAGCCGGTCGAGGTGGTCATTCACAAGGCCGACGGCCGGGAGGTCAAAATCCAGGCGAACCACAGCCTGACCCAGCAGCAGATCGGCTGGTTCAAGGCCGGCTCGGCATTGAACGCCCTCGGGTAGATGCAAGCGTACGTCCCCCAGACAGGCCGAGCATCGGTTTGACATGCGAGCAATGAGTAATATGTGTATGGCGATGGGGGTTGCAGGGGGAGAGGAGCATCTCCCCCTGATCAAATGATCACCAAAGAATCATTGGCCAATTACATCCGCAAAGCGCTGCCCGACGCGGAGGTGACGGTGACCGACAAGACCGGGATGATGGATCATTTCATCGTCCGGGTCGTGTCCTCACAATTCGAGGGCAAGTCTCTCCTGGACCGGAACCGGCTGGTCTACCAGGCATTGCAGGAGCCGATGTCGGACGGCCGGATCCACGCGGTGGAAATCAAGGCGGACGCGCCGGCAAAAAGCGGTCAGGCAACGTAAGGGCTGTGGGTGAACGGGATTAGTGAAGAACAGGCGGATCAAGGAGTATACAGATCAGGAGAGGGCAAAGGACGGCATGCTCATCGGAACCAAGGAGCCACAACCATGTCAGACACGTTAAAACAGGAAGTCGAAAATGAGATCAAAGCGAACAAAATTTTAATTTACGGCAAAGGCACAAAGACACAACCGCAGTGCGGGTTTACGGTCGAGACGATTCAGTTTTTTCAGAAATACGGCCACCCGTTCGAAGTGATCAATGTGCTCGGCAACAACGAAAAACGGGAGTACCTCTCCAAATTGACCAACTGGCCGACGCTGCCGAAGGTCTTCATCAACGGCACCTTCTACGGCGACACCGACATCCTGGACGAGATGGAGCGGAAGGGAGAGGTCAAGCCGTTGCTGGATTCCGTGTTCAAATCCTGATTGCCGGTCCGTCATCGATTCGTAGGGGCGCAGCATGCTGCGCCCCTACCGTAGACGGTTCCCGTTGCCCGCCTTGTCCCGCCGATCGACCGCCGAGCTGCTCCTCTTTGGCACCACCTTCATCTGGGCCAGCACGTTTATCGTCCTGAAGTGGGGGCTGACGGAATGGTCTCCGCTCTTCCTGCTGGCAGTGCGCTTCACGATCGCCGTGGCGCTCTATGCGGTCCTGTTCCCGTCTGCCGTACAGGGGATGACAGCCGCTGCGCTCCGGCGCGGCTCGCTGCTGGCCCTGTTTTTTACGTTGGGCTGCGTGCTTCAAACCGTCGGATTGCAATACACCACCGCGTCCAAATCGGCCTTCATCACCGGCATGATGGCAGTCTTCACGCCGCTGGTCCAGTACGTGTGGGAACGCCGCCCGCCGACTCGCGCCAACCTGATCAGCATCGCCATCGTCATTGTCGGGCTCTGGCTGTTGACCAATCCCTCGGCCGGCGGCTCCGCCGGAGGTTCCGCCGCAGGCGGACTCAATCGAGGCGATCTGCTCACCCTGTTCTGCGCCATCAGTTTTGCCTGCTACATCGTCTACCTCGACCTCGCTTCACGCCATCATGAGCCCCTGGTGTTGACCTTCGCCCAGATCGGCCCGACCACCCTCTACTGCTGGCTGGGGGTGCTGTTGGAAACTCCCCGTGCCGAGCCGAGCTGGATGAGCGTGAGCGTGATCGTCTATCTGGCGGTCGCCGCCACCATCCTCACCGGCTTTCTGATGACGCGTTACCAGAAAGAGACGACGCCCACGCGAATCGTCGTCATCTATTCCGTCGAACCGGTCTGGACGGCGCTCGCGGCGGCGGCCCTGCTCGGTGAACGGCTCACGGCTGTCTCCATATCCGGAGGGGGATTGATCCTGGTCGGAGTATTGCTCACGCAACTCGCCGATGCAAAGCCCGATCGCGTGTGAATCACTGCTTCCCGAGACTGCCATTTCCTGCTTGGCAGGCCGAGCGCCGGTTCGACGCGCGAGACAGGAGAATCACACATATGGCGATGAGGGGGGTTGTCAGGGGGGACATGGGCATGTCCCCGCTGACCTCAATACTCGCCGGGCTGATCCTGGCCGGCGTGCTCTTTACTCAACTGGCTGACGGGAACAGACCGGTTCTGCCATTGCAACGTTCGGACAACACATGATAAAGTGCAACGGATGAGCAACAGCTGTCCGCTCCGCGTCCTTGCCGTCCTACTGGCCCTGCTCCTGCCGGGCTGCATCACCATCTCCATGAGCCAGGGACCGTCGGAGCTGACCGAGACCACGCTCGAGGGCAAGGGACGCGACAAGGTCCTCCTGATCGACATCAGCGGCATGATCACCGATCAGGAGCGGAGCTCCGGCCTGATCAACCCCAAGACCGAGCCGAGCCTGGTCGACGAAATCAAGGCGGAGTTGAAGAAGGCCGAGGATGACGGCCACATCAAGGCGGTCGTCCTGCGCATCAACAGCCCCGGCGGCACCGTCACGGCCTCCGACATCATCTATCACGAGCTGACCAAGTTCAAGGCGCGCACCAAACTGCCCGTCATCGCCTGCTTCATGGACCTCGGCACCTCCGGGGCCTTCTACGTCGCCCAGGCCGCCGACCGGATCTACGCGAATCCGTCATCCGTCACCGGCAGCATCGGCGTGATCATGGTGCAGGTCAACATCCAGGGGCTGTTCGAGAAAATCGGCGTGCAGACGACGGAGATCAAATCGGGGGAGTTGAAATTCATGGGCTCCCCGTTCCGGCCGCTCACGCCCGACGAGCAGAAGATCTTCCAAACGGTCATCAACGACATGTACGGCCAGTTTCTCTCCGTCGTCGGGAAGGGGCGGCCGAAGCTGACGGCCGATCAGATCCGCGCCGACGCCGACGGGCGGATCTACACCGCCGGGCAGGCGAAGGAGCTGGGGTTGATCGACGACATCGGCTACCTGTCGGACGCGATCGCCGCGGCCAAACAAGCGGCGAAACTGGAGAAAGCCAAGGTCGTCATCTATCATCAGGAAAGCAACTACAAGAGCACGATATATTCTATCGGAAATGGGGGCAACGGGCAGGGCAACGTCGAGATCAACCTGGGTTCGCTGGCCGCCTACACCTCGCCCCGTTTCATGTATCTGTGGTCGCCGTAGTTGCCACTCGCCTTGACTGCGTGATAAGGTATCGCGCTTACGATAGATCCGGGTCCAACAGTCAGGCCCTGCAGGGCACAGCGAATGGCTGTCACTTCCCTTGCCCCTTGACCCCTGACCCTTGCCCCTGTCCGACAAGACCGGTCCCATCGTCTAGCCCGGCCTAGGACGTCGCCCTCTCAAGGCGAAAACACGGGTTCGAATCCCGTTGGGACCACCAACTACAGTACGCGTCGAACCCAGTACCGGAATTCGGCATGAAGTGTGGCCTTCGGAATTGAATGATCGCAAATTCAGGGGACACCATACTGAATTCCCTGAGCCGGGGGCCACGACACGGGCGATGCAGGCCATGAGGAGCGGCATCGCTCTTCGGAGCATCAAGAATTCAGTATGGTGTCCCCGGAATTGAGCTATTAATTCTGAATCTAAGGAAATTAAGCATCTTGGGGCGAGAAAAAGCGCTTTCTTTCCGAGAACAGTGAAATCACACTTGCGAGGGCTGGAATCACAAAGAGGATGGCATCGGTGACAGCCACAGATATTGGTGCAGGCACACCAGGATGGAGGCCATTGTCTGTGATGAATAAGTAACAGTCGTACACCATTATTGGTACACTTACGATCAAAATAAAGGTCATTGCTATACTACTGGCCCACCACGCCCATTCCTTTGACCGTGAAAGATCAAGCAAAATGACACCAAAAAGAACTGCAAAAATGAGGAGCGTAGAAGCTGAAAACATGTCGCTATACAACCACGCCTTGATGCCTAAAAATGATAAGAATACAGTCCACCATCCATTAATCATGATCAATGAGCGCATAGGGGTCTTTAAAAATACAGTCCTATGATGGCAAAGATAATCGAAGGTCAGTAACACGTCAATTGTGATGTGAGACGCCGGATGAACTCTGGAGCAGCCCAAGCCGCCTCACCGGCCTCGGCGTGTCATTAAAATTTGTCCCTATGGTGCAATGGCATGAGCAAATCCCGTAGGGACCACCAGAAATATACGTAACAGCCTGAACCCGGGAATTAATGCTTGAGATGAAACCGCGAATCACAGTTCTGACGTTGGGTGTGGACGACCTGAACCGGTCCCTGACGTTTTACCGGGACGGGCTGGGACTCCACACGGAAGGCATTGAAGGCGAAGAATACGAATACGGCGCCGTGGTGTTTATTGAATTGCAGAACGGCCAGAGGCTCGCGCTCTATCCGAGAACGAGCCTGGCCCGCGACGCGACCATACCGCAAACGCCGCGGAGCCCGACGGAATTCAGCATCGGTCACAACGTGAACAGCCGGGAGGAAGTCGACGCGGTGATGGAGCAGGCCCGGAATGCCGGAGCCGCCCTCATCAAACCGGCTCAGAAGACGTTTTGGGGCGGCTATGCCGGATATTTCCAGGATCCGGACGGCCACCTGTGGGAAATTGCCTGGCATCCCGAGTGGAAATTCGACGAATGACCGCGAAACCCCGGTGAAACCGGACGCTTCGCGTAAAATACCGGGGGTGGATTTATTTCTTCCGGCGGGAATCTCCCCGGGCCTCAATGCTTCACGATATGCGGGACGGGCACGTTCGAATGCGCCAGCCCATCCATCATATCGGCTCAAGGCTCACTATTGACAGCCTTGAGGATTACTCGTATAAATACTAGTCACGAGCGTCAGGTATCACAAGGGATGAGTGCCGATGACCGACGTGAAGGAACGCCGTCCCACGGTCTTAATCGTCGATGACGATGAGGGCATGCGTGATACCCTGGACTCGATCCTTTCGGACCGGTACGACACGATCAAGGTCGGGACCGGCGAAGCCGCACTGAAAACCCTGTCCGAGCGCGAAGTCGACGTCGTCCTGCTCGATTGCCTGCTCCCCGATCTGCACGGTCTGTCCGTGCTCCAGACCATCAAGGAACGGTACGACGGCGTGGAGGTGGTGGTGATCACGGCCGTCAAGGACGTGGACACGGCGGTCCGCGCGATGAAACTGGGCGCGTACCATTATCTCATCAAGGAGTTCGACTACGATGAAGTCCTGGCCATGATCGATAAAATCGTGGCCAAGCTGCGCGGGGACCGGGAAATCATCTATCTCCGCACCGAAATGGAACAACTGACGGATGCGCCGTTCCTGGTCGGCCACAGCAAGCGGATGCGGGCTATCCTCGACGTGATTCATAAAGTGGCCAAATTGCCGGCCACCGTCTTGATCCAGGGCGAAAGCGGCACCGGCAAGCAAGTCCTGGCCCGATATATCCACAAGGAAAGCGGATTGGCCGACCGCCCATTCGTGACGCTTGACTTGTCCGCCGTGCCGGAAAGTCTGATCGAAAGCACACTTTTCGGTCACGAGCGGGGCGCGTTCACCAGCGCCTATCAGCGCCAATACGGCAAGTTCGAGCTGGCCAACGGCGGCACCCTCTTCCTGGACGAGATCGGCCATCTCCGGTATGAAATGCAGGGAAAATTGTTGCGGGCCATCCAGGACGGCGAGATCGAGCGGGTCGGGAGCGCCAAAACCCTGCACGTGGCGGCGCGCCTGATCGCGGCGACGAACGTCGACCTGAAGGAGGCGGTCAGGCGCGGCCAGTTCCGCGAAGATCTCTACTACCGGATCAATGTGCTGCCGATCAATCTGCCGCCTCTGCGCGAGCGGCTGGTGGACGTGCCCGACCTGGTCCACCTGTTCATGGAGCGGTACAACCGTCGCTTTAATAAGCGCGTGACAAAGATCACCGAAACGGCGTTGCGCACGCTGTCCGCCTATCACTGGCCAGGCAACATCCGGGAGATGGAAAACCTGATCGAGCGGATCGTCGCGGTGGCCGACGGCGACACGATCGGGCAGGAGGACATTCCGGTCGAGTACTGTCTGGCGGATCCGACACAGGGGAAATCCTCGGAAGTCCTGCTCCAGAAGGCCTGCGACACGTTCGAGCGGAATTTCATCCTCAAGACCCTGGAACGCACGCAATGGAATCGTAAACGGGCTGCGGAGCTGTTGGGCATTTCGTTAAGCACCTTGAAGTTCAAATTCACCAAGCTGCATCTGTATGACCTGATTTCCGAGCGGCGGCGAACTGCCGGCGGCCGTCTCCGGCATAAGAAGGTCTGAATCTGCTCCCACGCCTGCTGTCGTACCTGTCCGTCCTCGTCGCCTGGCTCATGCTGACCGGGGATCGGCCCGCGCTGTCGGCCTCCCCGGCGTCCGATCCCGCCCAAGCCCCCTCTCCGACCTCTTCCCCACCTCCCCCTTCGTCGTCCCCATCGTCCTCCCCTTCCGCTTCCAATGGCCAGCCGGAGGTGTCGGTCGAGGTCATGACGACGACCCCCAGCCGGATCGAGCAACCGCTCGCCGACACCGTCGGAGCCGCGTCCGTCACAGTGCTGACCGAACCGGAGATCGAGTCTCAGGAGCCGCTGACGGCGCCCGAGGTGCTGTGGAATGTGCCCGGTCTGGCGGTGCAGGAATCTGGCACGGCCGGCGAATCGGCCGTGATCGGGATCCGGGGCGCCGACCCGCTGCAGACGCTGGTCCTGCTGGACGGCGTTCGGATCAATATGCCCTTTCGCGGATCGGCGGATCTCGGCAGCCAGTTTCTGGATGGGGTTGATCAGATCGAGACGGTACGGGGCGCCTATTCGGCGCTCTATGGATCGGATGCCATGGGCGGAGTGGTCAATCTGCGTATGCTGCCACCCACG
>DATIZH010000059.1:0-102080 GCA_035517195.1 Nitrospiria bacterium
GGCGGGATTGTTCAACCCGGTGTTCGATCCGGTCAGGCTCCGCAGTGGCGCAACATCCCCGGTAGCCGTCCGGCTGTAAAACATGACGCTGTCCGTTCCGCTATTCGTCACCCCGATCTCGTCATTCACCGCGTCCACATAAATTCCGATGGGGGTATTGAGCCCCGTCGTCGGGCCCGTCAGCGTACGCACCGGCGCCGCATTCCCCGTCGCCGTCCGACTGAAGATGGTCACGCTGTCCGCACCACCGTTCACCACCCCGATCTCGTCGTTCACCATATCAACGTAGAGGCCGGTGGGGTTGGACAGTCCCGTGCCGGCCCCGCTGATTGTCCGCAGCGGCCCCGTATTCCCCGTTGCCGTCCGGCTGTAGACTGTCACACTGTTGGCCGCACCGTTGGCGACCCCGATCTCATTGTTCACCGTATCAACATAGATCCCGGTGGGGCCGCTCAACCCCGTATTCGCTCCGCTCAACGTCCTCAGCGGCGCCATATCCCCCGTCGCCGTCCGGCTATAGACCGTCACACTATTGCCCGCGCTATTGACCACTCCGATCTCATTATTCACTGTGTCCACGTAGAGACCGGCAGGGTTGTTCAGCCCCGTCGTCGGACCCGTCAGCGTGCGCACCGGCGCGACGTCCCCCGCCGCCGTCCGGCTGTAAATCGTCACACTGTTATTCGTGGGATTGGCCACGCCGATCTCGTCGTTCACCGTGTCCACGTAGATCCCAGCCGGCCCGAGCAGCCCCGTCGTCGATCCGGTCAGGTCCCGCAGCGGGGCCACATCGGCGGTCACCATCGCCGTCCCGTTGGCCGGCGCGGCCACCGACGCGACCCCCAAGATATCCGGATCGACATCGGTGTCATTGGCCAGGACATCAATGACATTGCCGGCGCTGTTCTTCGCCACCGTTGCGGTGTCGTTGACGGCCACCGGCGGATGATTGACCGGCGTCATGGTGAGCGTAACGGTGACCGGTGTGGCGTTCAGCGCGCCGTCGTTGGCGGTATAGGTGAAGCTGTCCGTCCCCCTGTAATACAGGGTGGGAGTGTAGGTCGCCTGCGCCGTGCAGGTCGATCCATCCCCGGCCAGCGTGACGTTCGACGTGCAGCTCGTTCCCGTGATCGCCGACAGCGTGCCGTGTGCCGGCGGCGTGGCAAGGCTAAATGTCAGGGCCGGGCTGTCGACATCGAAGGCCGACAGCGTGATCAGCACCGCGCTGTCCTCCGGCGTCGTGACATTCTGCGCCAAGGCCACGGGCGCGTCATTCACGGGACTGATGGAAAGCGTCATCGTCCCCGGCAAGGAATCAACCGTGCCGTCATTGGCTTTAAAGACGAAGCTGTCGCCACCGTTGTAATTCAGATTCGGCGTGTAGGTCACGTTCGCGCTGGTCGCCGAGACCGGAGTGATCGGCCCCAGCGTCCCCTGGGTCGGGGGCGTCACGATCGAAAATGTCAGCGTATCGCCGTTCGGATCAGAGCCCGTCAGGGTAATGGTGATCGGCGTATCCTCCGCCGTCGTCACGCTCTGTGACGTCACCGTCGGCGGATCATTGACCACCGTCAGCGTCACGGTCGCCGGCGCCGAGTTTAAGGCCGTGTCATTCGTCATGAAGGTGAAACTATCCGGCCCCGTATAATTGGTGTTGGGGGTATAGGTCGCCTGCGCCGTGCAGGTCGAGCCGTTCCCCGCATAGGTGACGTTCGACGTACAGGTCGTCGTCCCCGAAATCAGCGACACGATGCCGTTGGTCGGGAGCGTGGCGACGCTGAAGGTCAAGCTGGGGCTGTCGACGTCGGAGCTGGATAATGTAATCAACTTGACATTGTTTTTCGAGACCGTGACCGCTTGGTCGGCGGCCGCTGGCGGGTCGTTGACCGCGGTGATCGACAGATTTACGGTTGCCACAGTGGAGTTCAACTCGCCGTCATTGGCGACGAACGTGAAGCTGTCGGTGCCGTTGTAATTCAACGTCGGCGTAAAGGTCACCTGCGTCGTACAGTTCGAGCCGTTCCCGGCTAGCGTGACATTCGGCGTGCAGGTCGTCGTGAAGGCCGACAGCGTCCCCCACGTGGGCGGCGTGACCGCATTGAACGTCAAGGTCGGACTGTCGATATCCGCACCCGTCAGGGTAATGACCACGGGCGTGTCTTCGAGCGTGGTGATGGGGGAGGTGGGAGCGACCACGGTCGGCGGATCGTTCACAGGCGTGACGGTAATTGACACAGTCGCAATGTTGGAGTCGACCAACCCATCGTTGGTCTTAAACGTGAAACTTTCCGGCACGTCGTAGTTAGGGTACGGAGTGTAGGTCACCTGCGCCGTGCAGTCCGCGCCCTTTCCATTGGGCACACAATTGACGTTCGTAGGTGTTGTCGAAACAGTTCCATACGCTGGCTGCGAGACGATGTAGAAGTTCAGTGTTGAACTGTCCACGTCAGAGGCCGTCAGGGTGATCACGACCGGCGTATCTTCGGGCGTCGTCACGCTCTGGTCGTCGGAGACCGGAGGCCGGTTGGCTTCGAAATAGACCACCCGGTGATTGATCGTATCCGCCACATAGAGATCGCCGATCGGGCTGACCCCCACGCCGTACGGGTTGCACAGGCTCGTATCGTTCGGCAGGCTGACGCCGAGATTGCATGACGCCAGGGAAAAGACTCCCGACTGACCGAACACCTGATCGGCCACGGTGTCGGTCGTCAGCGGTGTGGTGTAGAGCAGGACGCGGGAGTTGTTGTAATCGGCCACATAGAGGTTGTTGTACTGATCGACCGCCACCGCCCGCGGCGCGCAGAGGCTGGTGGCGCTCACTCCTCCGTTGTTGCAGGTGCTGCTCGATCCGTTCGGCTGGCCGATGATCAGCACGGCCGACGCGCTGCTCGACAAAGGCGCGGTATAGGCCAGCACACGGTTATTCGTCGTATCGCCGACAAACAGGTTGCCGGCGGCATCAACCACCACGCCACTGGGGTTGCAGAGGCTGCCGGCGGACAGGCCGCTGGCGTTGCAGCCGGTTGAGGAGAAGTTCGTCTGGCCGATAACGAGATTGGCCGCCTCCCCACTTGTCAGGGGGGCCGAGTACCTCAGGACGCGGGAATTGCCGAAATCAGAGACGAACAAATTGCCCGCTGCATCGACCGCCACGCCGTTCGGGTTGAACAGGCTGCTGGCGCTCACCCCGCCGTTATTCAGGCCGGCGGAGACGAAATCGGGCTGGCCGAAGACTCGGTCAGCTGTCGTATCGGTGGTGAAGGGGCTGTCAAATTCGACCACGCGGGAATTCGACGTGTCCGCGACATAGAGGTTGCCCGCCGCATCGACCGCCACCGCCCGCGGGTTGGCGAGCGTGGCGGCGCTGGGGGCCGCCGCGCCGGCGTTTACCTTGCCGCTGTAGAAGTCGGGTTGTCCGATCACCAGGTCGGCCGGCGCGCCATTGGTGAAGCTGGTGGCGTCAGCCCAGGCCAGCACACGGGAATTATCATAGTCGGCCACATAGAGGCGGGGAGGCGACACGCTGTTGTCAACCGCCGTGCCCGAGGGGGAGGAAAGCCCGATCGCGTCAATAAAGTTGACGGCATTATGCGTCAGGTCGATCTGGCCAAGAACCCGGTCGGCGATCGTATCCGAACTGAGCGGGGTGTCGTATTCCAGCACGCGATGGTTGTTGAGATCGGCGACATAGAGGTCGCCGGCGGCATCAACCGCAACGCCGGGCACGTTGCTCAGGCTGCCGGCCGTCACATTGGCGGCCACGCAGCCGGTCGTAGCAAAACTGCCGTTTTGCCCGAACACCCGGTCGGCCGTCGTGCCCAAGGAGACGGGGGTGTCGTACTCCACCACGCGGCAGTTGCCGTTATCCGCCACATAGAGATTGCCTGATCCATCGACCGCCACATCATACGGTGACCGCAGGGAATTGGCGCTCGCCGCATTATCGGCGTTGGTCGTGTGGGTTGTAAAGCCGGCTTGACCGAAGACCATATGGGCCGACATATGGGTCGAGAAGGATGGGGCATATTCCAACACCCGGTGATTGGCGGAATCGGCCACATACAGATTGCCCCCCGTATCGACAGCCACACCCGTCGGCGTCCGCAGACTGGCCGCGCTGGGGACGGTCGCACCTCCGTCATTGGGGCTGTTGGAACTGAAATTTTTCTGGCCGATGACCACGCTGGCCGCGGCGCCAGAGGACAGCGGCGCATTATAGATCAGCACCCGGTTATTTAAACTGTCGGCCACATATACATTGCCGACTCCATCGACCGCCACGCCGCCCCATCCACTGCTGATCCAGAGGCTGGATGCGCTCACGCCGCCATTATTGACGAGGTTGCTGGTAAAATTGGGCTGGCCAAGGACCACATCGGCAACGGTATCGGTGGTAAACGGATTGTCGTACTCCAGCACCCGGGAATTCCCGGTATCCGCTACGTAGAGATTGCCGAGATCATCCACCGCGATCCCCATGGGGTAGCAGAGACTGCTGGCCGTCACCCCCCCGTTGTCGCACGCATACGAATAGAGGTCGGGCTGGCCGATGACCAGCGTAGCCGGATCGCCGTTTTGAAAGGAGGAGGCATCGGCCCAGCCAAGCACCCGGTGGTTGTAATAATCGGCCACATACACCCGGTTGGGCGACTGGCTCTGATCAATGGCCACGCGATAGGGGTTGTTCAAGCCATGACCGTCAACGAAGTTCTTGGTATTGTGCGTGTAGTCGACCTGTCCTCTGACGCTATCGGCAATCAGCAACTCCAGCAGGGCGCGTGGAGTCGAGACGATCAGCAGAATCAATGCCAGCCCGACCACCCCCGCCGCGAATGCCTTGCGCGCCATGGGCTAGGCCTCACCTGGGCGGACAGGATGTCCCTGTGCGACCGCAGGGCCGGACCGCGAGCCGACCATCCCCGGTCTGAATGAACCCGAGCGATGACCATCGCCCGAGAGCGTCGGATCAGGCTGATCACGTCCCGAAGATGCGATCATCTTCTGAAAAGTGGCCGGGCTGTCTTTCCGAAGACAGCCCCGCTCCCTGTCAACTCCGACCTGCGCGAGTGAGCGGAGGGCGTGACGGTCGAGGCTCTGGATGGTTTCACGGTGATGATTCAATCTTGCTGAAGCGATGATCCTGGAGGGAAGGTCCTTGCGCGCGATGAGGAGAAGGGGCTGAAATTGGTTGGCCGCGACCGTTACTGTTGCGGCTGGTGATTCACCGGAATGAATCACCTCAACACCCCACACCCCGCATTGAATCATGCAGTCCCTCAGCACCCGATGCCCTCCTGAGGTATCCGTAAATTATAGCCATCACCTCCAAACTATTCAAATACACAAAAGTGGTGTTGCATTTTTAAGTCACATCTAATACATTGATTTTGCATTACAATTTTATGGCCATTTAAACCCAAGTTATTTTTTGGTATCGAATGACAATAAAGTGTTGACAAACGTTCCATTGAAGGGGCACCTGCACATCGAACGTGGTACAATGCCGAAATTACACACCGGGGAGGCATGGGTCCGTGCCCACGTTGTTCGGAGCCGTCGGACTGGCTGATGGCGGTGATGATCGTCGGCCTACCAGGCTCACGCCTTCTGGAGTAAAATATTTTCATGATCAACCTTGTCATGGCATGGCATGGCGTTCATCCCAGTAACTCTTGATGAACCGAACATGTCTCCGTCATGCCGCAGATCGCGAATGGATCGGCCTCATGGAGGGAGGAACAGGGAATGACGCATCAATGGCGGATCGCGTGGGTCTTGGGAATGGTGCTGGTGGCCTTCTGGGCCGGCCAGGGCTGGTCGGCCGGATCCAACCCCTCGACGGCGACCGATTTTATGGATCGCGGCAATTCCAGATTCAACGCAGGGGATTATCTCGGCGCCATCGCCGATTACACCAAGGCCATCGAACTCGATTCCAATCATGCTCACGCCTATACCTCGCGCGGAAACGCGTACGACGTTGACGGCCAGCCTGATTTGGCCATCGCCGATTACACCAAGGCCATCGAGCTCAATCCAAACAAGACTGATGCCTACGACAACCGGGGAAACCTGTACCTGGTGAAAGGCCAGCCGGATCAGGCCATAGCCGATTTCAACAAGGCGATCGAGCTCGATCCCAAGAATGCCGAGGCCTACGCCAACCGCGGAAACGCCTATGAGCTCAAAGGCCGTCCGGACCTGGCCATCGTCGATTACACGAAGGCCGTCGGGCTCAATCCCAAGGATGCCAACATGCTCAACAACCGCGGGATCTCCTACTCGTCCAAGGCCCAGTACGCTGAGGCCATCGCCGATTACACCAAGGCCATCGAGCTCAATTCCAACTTTGTTGATGCCTTCATCAATCGCGGGAATGCCCACATGCAAAATGGCGAATTTGACCAGGCCATGAACGATTACAGCAAGGCGATCGAACTCGATGACAAGTCGTCCGCGGCGTACAACGGCCGTGGAAGCGTCTTTGCGCATAAGGAAGAGGATGTTCAGGCCATTTACAATTTCACCAAGGCGATCGACCTGAACCCCGGATACGCTGCGGCCTACTACAACCGAGGGAACTCAAATGATCACAAGGGCCAGCCGGATCAGGCCATCGCCGATTACAACAAGGCGATTGAGCTCAACCGCAACTACACCAATGCCTACAATAATCGCGGGAACACCTATTTGCACAAAGGCGAATACGCCCAGGCCATCGCCGACTACACGAAGGCCATCGAGCTGAATCCGCGCTTCACCGTCGCCTACAACAATCGCGGAAATGCCCTGTCGGCAAACGGGCAGCCGGATTTGGCCCTCGCCGACTACACAAAGGCCATCGAGCTGAATCCCAGGTACGCGCTGGCCTATCAAGGCCGGGGGATGGCGCACTACGACAAGGGACAATACGACGCGGCCATCGCCGACTACACGAAAGCCATCGAGCTGGATCCCAAACTCGTCAGCGCATTCAATAATCGCGGGAACGCCCACGCGGTGAAGGGCCAGTCCGATCTGGCCATCGCCGATTACACGAAAACCATCGAGCTGGACGCCAAGGATGCCGAGGCCTACTACAATCGCGGAAACGTCTATGAGCACACCGGCCGGTCGGATCAGGCGCTCTCGGATTACTCAAAGGCGATCGAGCTCGATCCCAAACACGCGTTGGCCCACAACAATCGGGGGAATGTCTACGTGACGAAGGGTCAACCGGATCAGGCCATCACCGATTACTCACAGGCGATTGAACTCGATCCCAAATACGCCTTGGCCTATTACAATCGCGGGAACGCGTATGAGCGCAAGGGCCAGTTGGATCAGGCCATCGCCGATTACGGCAAGATGATCGAAATCGATCCCAAACGCGAGGTGGCCTATTACAGCCGGGGCATCGCCTATACCGGCAAAGGCCAGTTTGACGCGGCCATCGCGGATTTCAACAAGTCGATTGCCCTGAACCCGAAACATGAATACGCGTATCTCAGGCTGTTGACCGCAACCTGGCTGGCCAAGGGCAAGGATGACGCGGCGATGGGCGAACTCCGCCGATACGTCGCCTCGGCCCCGTCGGAAAGCTGGGTCCGCACCCTGTCACACTACTATCTGGGCGCGGACAACCTGACCGACCAGTCGGTGCTCGCCGAGGCCGAGAAGGGCAAAGCGGCTAAGGATCAGCAGTGCGAAGCCTATTTCTATCTCGGTGTCAAGCGCCTGGCCTCGGGAAACAGGGAGGGCGCCGCGGATTATTTGAACAAGAGCGTGGAGACGGGAGCCACAACCGCCGAGGAGTATCAAACCTCAAAGGCCCTCCTGGGCTTGATGAAGGGGAAGAAACTCTAGTGCGTCGGGGTCTGCTTCGCAGAAAGCGAATGGCCCAACACGACGACAGGGCGGCAGATCGGTCCAACGACAATCACTCGAACGCGTTCGTCAACAGAACCCACAGGACGTCACGACCCCGCCGCCGGCGCAATCACGGCGCTCATTTCTGGGCGGCTTTGCCTTTGTGCTCGGAGGTCTGGACGATCTTCATGATCTCCTGCAGCTGGCTCTTCATGGCCTTCAAAAAAGTCGGGAGATCGCGTTCGTACTTGGCCGCCCGCCGCGACAGCTGCTTCCGGGCGCCCGCAATGGTGAACCCTTCGTCATAAAGCATCTGCTTGATCTGCATCACCAACTCGATGTCCTTGGGCTCGTAGGTCCGTTGCCCGCCGCGATTTTTTCTCGGGCGAAGCATCGGAAACTCCATCTCCCAATACCGCAACACGTAGGCCTCAAGCCCCGTCAATTTGCTGACCTCGCTGATCTTGTAAAACAGCTTGTCGGGCTTGAACGCCGGCGATTTCATGCGGCACCTACTTGTTCACATACTTTTTGAACACCTGGCTGGGGCGGAATGTGACGACCTTGCGCGGCGTGATCCCGATCTCCTCCCCGGTCTTTGGATTGCGCCCCTTGCGCGCCCGCTTGCTGCGCACCACGAAATTTCCAAAGCCTGCGATCTTGACCGTCTCGCCCTTCTGAAGGGTATTCTTGACAACGGATAACACCAGTTCGACAATTTCCGCGGCCTCTTTCTTCGAGATGCCGACTTTCTCGTAGATTTCCGACGCCAGATCGACCTTCCTCATCCCTCGCTCCTTTCGCGTCCGCCGCCGTGTTTCCCCAGCGGCTTCCTACGATTCGTGTCCCCGTCGACTCCGCTTCGACGGCCGCCTGCCGTTCCGCCTCGTCTTCCCGCCCGCGTGCGGCGCCGTCTGCGGCTCAGACTTCCCCCCGGCACGGCTTCGCAGCAGCTTGTACTCGATGCTGTCAGCCAGCGCCTGCCAGCTCGCCTCGATGATGTTCTCCGACACGCCCACGGTCCCCCATTTGCGCTCCGCATCGCCCGACTCGATCAACACCCGCACCCGCGACGACGTCCCCGCACCCGCGGCCAGGACGCGGACCTTGTAATCTATCAACCGGACCTCCTGCAGCTCCGGATAGAATGTTTCCAGCGCCTTGCGCAGTGCATTGTCAAGCGCGCCGACCGGGCCTCGGCCTTCGGCCGCCGTGTGCTCGATCACGCCGTCCACCTTCAACTGGATTGTCGCCTCCGAGATGGCCTCTTCGCCCTCACGACGCTTTTCCACAATCACGCGGAACCCAATCAACTCGAAAAACCTCCGGTAGCCGCCGACCGCCTTTTTCATGAGCAGCTCGAACGAGCCCTCCGCCCCCTCGAACTGATAGCCCTGTCCCTCGAGCGTCTTGAGCTGGTCGAGCAGTGCCGCCAGGCTCGGGTCGCTCGGATCGATGACGACGTGGTAGTCGGCCGCCTTCTGGAGCAAACTGCCCCTGCCGGAGGCGTCGGAGACCAGCACGCGCTGCCGGTTGCCGACCAGTTCGGGACGGATATGCTCATAGGTGAGCGGGCTTTTCCGGATCGCGTGAACGTGCACCCCGCCCTTATGGGCGAAGGCGCTCTCGCCGACGTAGGGCTGGTGGGTCGGCGGTTGCAGGTTGGCGATTTCCCACACGAACCGCGAGACTTCCTTCAACCGGGCGAGCTGGGCATCGTCCAGACATCGGCGGTTCATTTTCAGCTGCAGGTTCGGAATGATCGCGCACAGGTCGGCGTTGCCGCACCGCTCGCCGAGGCCGTTGACCGTTCCCTGGACCTGCATGACGCCCAGCTCCGCCGCCGTCAGCGTGTTGGCGACCGCCACGCCTCCGTCGTTGTGTGCGTGGATACCCAGCGGGGTCCGGACGTGCTCCATGACCTTGCCGATCATCTCACGGACGCGCCACGGCATCGACCCGCCGTTGGTGTCACACAGGATCAGCCGTTCCGCGCCGGCCGCCTCCGCCGCCTTCAGCGTCCGCATCGCGTAGGCGGGATTGGACACGCACCCGTCGAAGAAATGCTCGGCGTCGTAAAAGACGCGCCGTCCGTGCCGGCGCAGGAAGGCGATCGTTCCCTCGATCAACTGGAGATTCCGGTCGAGCGAGGTGCCCAGCGCCTCGGTCACGTGAAAATCCCAGCTCTTGCCGAAGATCGTGACGATCTCGGTCTCCGCATCCAGAAGCGCGCGAAGCGTGGAGTCCTGGTCGGGCTCTGTCCCGGCGCGGTGGGTCGAGCCGAAGGCGACCACGGCCGACCGGTCGAGGCGCAGCTTCCGCACCTCCTTGAAATAGAGGATGTCCTTCGGGTTCGCGCCGGGCCAGCCGCCCTCGATGCAATGGATGCCCAGCTCGTCGAGCTTCTCGGTGATGCGCAGCTTGTCCTCGGCGGAATAGGAGACCTCCTCCGCCTGCGCGCCATCACGCAGTGTGGTGTCGTACACCTCGATCGCGGGCGCCGATGCGCCCCGCTGCGCCTCGCGTGTCGGGCTCATGCGCGCGCCGCCGCCCCCAACCCGCCCAATCCAAATGTCTCGTGCAGCGTCCGCACGGCCAGTTCGGCGTATTTGTCCTCGATCACACAGGAAATTTTGATTTCGGATGTGCTGATCATCATGATGTTGATCCGTTCATGGGCCAGCGCGCGGAACATCCTAGACGCGACGCCGGAATGGGTCCGCATGCCGACGCCCACGATGGAGATTTTGGCGATGCCCTCCGTCAACTGCACGTCGCGCGCGCCGATCTCCTGCGCCACCCGCTTCACGATCTCGAGGGCATTGGCGCGTTCGTCACGCGGCACCGTGAACGAGATGTCCGTAGTGTTCTCCTGGCTGACGTTCTGGATGATCATGTCGATGATGATCTCCGCGTCGGCGACGGCGCCGAAGATCGCCGCGGCCACGCCGGGCTTGTCCGGCACACCGATGACGGTCACCTTCGCCTGGTTGCGATCGCAGGTCACCCCGGATACCGTGACTTTCTCCATTTCCGCATTCTCCTCGTCGATCCGGGTGCCAGGGCCCTCGACGAACGTCGATTTGACCACGACCGGCACGCGGTAGGTCATGGCGCACTCGACCGATCTCGTCTGCAGCACTTTTGCCCCCAGACTCGCCAACTCCAGCATTTCCTCATAGGACACGCGATCTAAACGCCGGGCAGTTGGAACAATGTTGGGGTCGGCCGTATAGACGCCGTCAACGTCCGTATAGATCTCGCACCGGTCCGCCCCCAGCGCGGCCGCGATCGCCACGGCCGTCAGGTCGGAACCGCCCCGCCCCAGCGTCGTCACATCCGACTTCTCGTTGATGCCCTGATAGCCGGCGACAACGGGCACCAGCCCTTCGGCGAGCGTCTCGCGCAGCCGGTCGCCGCCCACCTTTTCGATTCTGGCCTTCGTGTGCATGCTGTCGGTCACGATCCCCACCTGACGGCCTGTGAGCGAGCGCGCCGGGCAGCCCGTTTCCTGCAGTGCCATCGCCAGCAGGGCGATCGTCACCCGCTCTCCGGTCGACACGAGCATGTCCGTTTCTCTCGTGTCGGGCCGTTCCGACACCTGCCTGGCCAGCTTGATCAACCGGTCGGTCTCCCCCTGCATCGCCGACACCACGACGACGATGTGATCACCGTGGGCACGGCTCTTGGCCACCCGCCCCGCCACATGCTTGATCCGCTCGATCGTCCCCACCGAGCTGCCGCCGTATTTTTGTACGACCAGGGGCATTAAATTTTTTCCCCCCTCACCTTCCCTCTCCCCTTAAGGGGGAGAGGAACTGCACTCCATCTCCTGGGACGTTCACCGGACGAACCGTTCGATCAACTGGTAGCCCTCGTGCACGACGATCCCGGTCGCCTCGGCGTCGGGCTCCGAATAGGGCCGTCCGGACCCCTTGGCCGATGAATCGGATCCGTGGTGATAGAGCAGGTAGGGCACCGGTCCGCTGGTATGCGTCTTCATCATCACGGGATTCGGATGATCGGGCAGAATCAGGATCTTGTGCTCGCCGAATGAGGCCATGCCCTCCCTGATCGTCCCCACCACCTCGGCGTCGAGCCGTTCGATCGCCTTCACCTTGGCCGCCAGGTCACCCATATGACTGGCTTCATCGGGCGCTTCGACGTGGACGTAGACCAGGTCGTGACGTTTGAGGGTGGCGAGGGCGTATTCCCCCTTGCCTTTGTAATTGGTATCGAGAAATCCGGTCGCTCCGGGCACGGCAATCAGTTCGAATCCCGCATAGATGCCCAGCCCCTTCATCAGATCGACCGCCGCAATCATCGCTCCCGACAGGCCGAAGCGCTCCTTGAACTTCGGCATCGACGGCGCCTTCCCTTGCCCCCAGAACCAGATCGCATTGGCCGGCAGGCGGCCCTCTTTGCTCCGTTCGGCGTTGAGCGGATGATCGGCCAGCACCTCCAGCGCGCCCTCCATGATCTCCCGGAGCAGATCGCTGCCGTCGCCCTTGGGCAGATGGTCGAACACGGGCTTGCCGCTGATGTCGTGAGGCGGTGTGCACTTCATTTGCGTTTTGCCGCCGATCCAGACCATCAGGTGGCGGTAGCTGACGCCGGGGTAGAATTGGATCGTCTCATTTCCGATCTGATCGTTCAGGTCACGGATCAGTTCCTGAGCCTCTTCAGTCGTCACGTGGCCCGCACTGTAATCCTCCATCACCAGCTTGTGATTGAAACGTCGGATGTCGGTGGTCTTCTGCCCCTGGCTGAGCGTGACGAGATTGCACCGGAAGGCCACGTCGTCCTTGCCCAGCTGCACGCCGATGCTCGCCGCCTCGAGCGGCGAGCGGCCCGTGTAGTACTTCTTCGGGTCGTAACCGAGGATCCCCATTTGCGTCACGTCGCTGCCCGGCGGGTAGCCCTCCGGCGTCGTCCGGACCAGCCCCAGCTCGCCGCGTTTGGCCAGCTCGTCCATGTGGGGCGTCTTGGCCGCCTGCAGGGGCGTGCGGCCGCCCAGCTCAGCAATCGATTCATCCGACATTCCGTCTCCGACAATGATGACGTATTTCATGACCCGTCCCCGTTTACCCGTTGCGGTTAATAGCCGAGCACCTTGACGACATCGTCGAACGTCGCCTCCACCGTCACCGGTTTATGCGAAACGGACATTGCCACGTCGATATCCTTCAGCCCGTGGCCGGTGAGCGTGCAGACCACCACGTCGCCCGCCGTCAGCCGCCCCTTCTTGTTCATTTTGATGACGCCCGCCACCGCCGCCGCGGAGGCCGGCTCGCAGAAAACCCCCTCGAGTTGCGCGACCAGGCGGTAGGCTTCCAGAATCTCGTCATCGCTGACCAGATCGATCTCGCCGCCCGACTCTTTCGCCGCCTGCACGGCCGGCTGCCAGCTGGCCGGATTGCCGATTCGGATGGCCGACGCGATCGTTTGGGGCTTCTCGACCACGTGTCCCAGCACGATGGGCGCCGCGCCGGCCGCCTGAAAGCCCATCATGGCCGGTGTGCGGTCGATCAGCCCCTTCCCCGCGTACTCCCCGTACCCGCGCCAGTAGGCGGTGATGTTCCCGGCGTTGCCGACCGGCAGCACGTGGTAGTTCGGCGCCGAACCGAGCTGGTCGCAGATCTCGAACGCGGCCGTTTTCTGCCCCTCCAGCCGGTAGGGATTGATTGAATTGACCACCGTCACCGGATAGCGCTCGGTCACCTGCTTGACCACCGTCAGCGCTTCGTCAAAATTTCCCTTCACCTGGATGACCGTCGCCTTGTGGATCATCGCCTGGCCGAGCTTGCCCACCGCGATTTTTCCCTCGGGGATGAGCACGTAGACGCGCAGACCGGCCCGCGCGCCGTAGGCCGCCGCGGAGGCGGAGGTGTTGCCCGTCGACGCACAGATGACCGCCTTCGAGCCCTCCTCCGTCGCCTTGGAGATCGCCAGGGTCATGCCCCGGTCCTTGAACGATCCGGTCGGATTGGCTCCCTCGTACTTCACATAGAGCTCGATCCGAGGATTGATCGCGTCGGTCAGCCGCCGGCAGCGGATGAGCGGGGTGTTTCCCTCCATCAACGAGATCACGGGCGTCCGCTCGGTGACCGGCAGAAATTCCCGGTACCGTTCGATCACGCCGGATCGCCGTCGCTCAGGCCGAACCAGCATCGCCGGCCTCCTCCCCTTCGATCCGTATGAGCACCGTCCGGCCCGCCACGTCCTGTCCGGTGTCAATCTCCGCGAGCGCCCGGCGCACGGCCTGCTCCTGCGCCCGGTGCGTTTGCATGATCAACGGCACCGCCTCGCCCAGGGCCCGAGATTTCTGAATCACCGACGCAATGCTGATCCCGTACCGCCCCAGCACGCCCGCGATCTTTGACAACACGCCGGGCCGGTCGTAGGCTTGAAACCTCAAGTAATAGACGCTCTCGATCTCCGCCATCGGCCGCACCCGTAGGGGAAGGCGGGCATCCGGCCGGTACCCGGTCGGCGCCACGCGCCCCACGGCGCCCCGCATGAGATTGCGTCCGATGTCGATCAGGTCGCTGACGACCGCGCTGGCCGTGGGCAGTTGGCCGGCGCCCTTGCCGGAGAACAGCGTCTCGCCCACCGCGTCACCGACGACGAAGATCGCGTTGTCGACCCCCTCCACCTCGGCGATGAGCTCGTCGGAGGGCACCATCGTGGGGTGCACCCGGAGTTCCAGCGCCGCCCCGCCCTCCCGGCCATGAATCACTTTGGCGATGGCCAGCAGTTTGACGCGATAGCCGAGCTCGCGCGCATAGGCGATGTCGGCCGCGTTGAGGCCGCGAATCCCCTCCGTGTGGATCTCCTTCACATCGACCGGGGTGCCGAAGGCGAGCGTCGCCAGGATCGCCAGCTTGTGGGCCGAATCGATGCCGTCGATGTCGAAGGTCGGGTCGGCCTCGGCGTACCCGGCCCGCTGCGCCTGCGACAACGCCTCGTCGAACCCCGCCCCCGACTGGGTCATCTGGGTCAGTATGTAATTAGAAGTGCCGTTGATGATGCCGGAGAAGCCTTCGATTCGATTGGCGGCCAGCCCCTCCTTCAATGCGCGGATAATCGGAATCCCGCCGCCGACGCTCGCCTCGAACCCGATTTCTACGCCGTGCCGGTCTGCCGCCTCGAACAGCCGCTCGCCGGCCGTTGCCAGCAGCGCCTTGTTCGCCGTCACGACGCACTTTCCCCTGCGCATCGCTTCGAGCAGATAGCGCTCGGCCGGGTCGTAGCCACCGATCAACTCCACGACCACATCAATCGAGTTGTCGGCAAACAGTTCCTCCGCTCGTGTGGTGAAGATTTCCGGCTCAAGTTCCAGCGCCTTCGCCCTCGACGCCTCCCGGTCGGCCGCCTTGACCAGGCGCAACGGCAGGCCCAGCCGGCGGCGAATGAGGTCGCCGTTCGAGCGAAGGACCCGCACCACACCGCTGCCGACCGTTCCGAGTCCGATCAGCCCCACGCGGATTTCGTTTCTTTTCCCTTTCTCAGCCATTTTCCCTTTCGCGATCCACTATCCACCCGTCACTGTTTTATCCGCTCGCATCACGTGCTCGATTAGTTGGGTCAGGAGGAGACGCGCCCCCCATCGCCGCGCTCGTCACTTATTCAGGACTCTCTTGATCCCCTGGATCGCCTGTCGCGTCCGGCTCTCGTTCTCGACGAGTGCGAACCTGACGTGATCGTCCCCGTAATCGCCGAAGCCGACGCCGGGCGACACGGCGACCTTCGCCTCGGTCAGCAGCAGTTTGGAAAACTCGAGCGACCCCATGCTGCGGAACCGGTCGGGGATTTTCGCCCAGACGAACATGGTGGCCAGGGGTTTGGGGACCGGCCAGCCGATCCGGTTCAACCCCGTGATGAGGACGTCGCGTCGTTTGCGATAGACGTCGACGATCTCCTTGACCGGCTCCTGGGGACCGTTGAGCGCGTGAATCGCGGCGATCTGGATCGGCTGAAAGATGCCATAGTCAAGGTAACTCTTGATCTTCGTTAGGGCCGCGATGATCTGGGCGTTGCCAACGCAGAATCCGACCCGCCAGCCCGGCATGTTGTAGCTCTTCGACAGTGAGTAGAATTCCACGCCGATCTCCTTGGCGTCCGGAACCTGCAGAAGACTGGGCGCCTGATACCCGTCAAAGACCAGATCAGCATAGGCCAGATCATGCACCACCAGCACCGAATGCTCCTTGGCAAACGCGACGATTTCCTTAAAAAAGCTCAGATCGACCACCCGCGTGGTCGGATTGTGCGGAAAGCTAATGATCAGGATTTTCGGACGGGGCAACGTCTGCTGATAGGCGGCCTTCAGGTCGGCCAGAAAATCGCCCTGCTCCCTCAGCGGCACGCTGCGGACTTCGGCTCCGGCGATGATGATGCTGTAGGGATGAATCGGATATGTCGGATTGGGCGTCATCACCACATCTCCCGGACTGACCAGGGCCAGCGCCAGATGGGCCAGCCCCTCCTTGACGCCGATCGTCACGATCGCCTCCCGCTCCGGATCGATCTTCACATCATAGCGCCGCCGGTACCAGTCCGTGATCGCCAGCCGGAGTTTGTAAATCCCCTTCGAGGCGGAATAGCGATGGTTGTGCGGTTTACGCGCGGCCTCTACCAGCTTTTCAATGATATACGGCGGAGGCGGTTGATCGGGATTGCCCATCCCAAAGTCGATGATATCCTCGCCGCGTCGCCGCGCCTCCTGCTTCATTCCCGTGACGATGCTGAAGACATACGGCGGAAGGCGTTGTAATCGCGGGAATTCGGGCAACATGGTCAGTCCGACATTACGCACTCAAGCGGCACCCCTGGATGGAGATGACCAACAGGGCGGCGGCCGACGGCAATCAGGACCAAAATCTTATATTCGAATTTCATAACTCATTCATAATAAAGTAATTTTCTTTCATTGTCAATGCCTCGGGTGTCCGCACCCACTGTCATTAAATGATGAGACAACACCATCTCACCGGCCAAATTCAACTTGCTAACCCCTTGAATCTTTGTATAATACATCATCATCTGCAGTCGCATCGACTGACATGGCACGATTAGGCGTCAACATCGATCATATCGCCACGCTCCGGCAGGCACGCGGTGGTTCCGAGCCCGATCCGATCTCCTCGGCATTGCAGGCGGAGCAGGCCGGCGCTGACGGCATCGTGGTCCACCTTCGTGAAGACCGCCGCCACATCCAAGATCGCGACGTGCGGCTCCTGCGGCAAATTCTCCAGACCAAGCTCGATCTCGAAATGGCTCCTGTCGATGAAATGGTCAAAATCGCCATGGAGATCCGACCGGACATGGTAACGTTGGTCCCGGAGCGAAGGGAGGAGAAGACCACCGAGGGCGGCTTGGACGTGCTGGCTCACCGGGAGCGGCTCCAGGAGGTCGTGGGCCGGCTGCGGGAAGGGGGCATCGTGGTCAGCCTGTTCATCGAGCCCGACCTGGATGCGGTCAAGGCGTCGCACAAACTCGGCACGGATTACGTCGAACTGCACACTGGCCGGTACGCCAACGCCCGGCGCGCGAGCGAGGAAACTGCGGCATTCGAGGCGATCCAGCAGTCGGCGAAATTCGCCGTGAAGCTCAACATCGGCGTCAACGCCGGCCACGGCCTGACCTACCGCAATGTCCGGCGGCTGGCCGGCATCAAGGAAATCGTCGAATTCAATATCGGCCACTCGATCGTCGCCCGGGCGGTCCAGGTCGGTCTCGAACGGGCGGTGGCGGACATGAAGGAGCTGGTCAAATAGGCCTCCCCCGGCGCAGGCCGACCGTGCCGTCGATTCTCGGCATCGGAGCCGATCTCGTCAAGCGCGCACGGATCGAATCGGCGGTGCAGCGATGGGGGGACAGGTTCGTCGGCCGGATTTTCACACCCCGTGAACGGGACTATTGCTTCAAGTTCCGCGATCCCTACCTGCACCTGGCGGGCCGCTTCGCCGTCAAGGAGGCGCTCTTCAAGGCGCTGGGCACCGGGTGGAGCCGCGGCGTGGCGTGGACGGAGATTGAGACGATCAACGCGCCATCGGGACGGCCGCAGGTTTCCGTGACCGGACGGGTCGCCGCGCTGTTGAAGGGCATGGGCGGCCGTGAGATCTTCGTCACCATCAGCCACGACACCGACTATTCCCTTGGGCAGGTGGTGATAACCCGCGACCCCTCCGTCCCTTCCCGTCGAGTGAGAAGGGGCGGACACACCAAACGCAGATGAAGGTTGTGACGGCGAAGCAGATGCGGGAGCTCGACCGGCTTGCGACGGACCAGTACCATATTCCCGCCGCGCAGCTGATGGAACGGGCGGGAGAGCGGCTGCTGGCCGCCGTGCGCTCTCACCTGGATACGCTGGCCGGCAAGCGCATTGTCATTGCCGCGGGCAAGGGAAACAACGGCGGCGACGGCCTCGTGCTGGCCCGACTGCTGCGTCAGCACCCCTGCACGGTTGAGACCTACCTGGCCATCGACGAAACAGCGCTCGGCGGCCTGACGAAGGATCAATGTCAGCGGCTGCGGCAGGCCGGCGGCCGGATCGCAGAACGGGCCGGATGGACGATCGACCAGTTCCGCAAGGCCGCCGCGGGCGCGGACCTGGTCGTGGACGCGCTCCTGGGCACCGGCCTGACCAAGCCGGTGGAGGGCCTCTACGCCGATCTCATCACCGCAATCAACGACGCCGGGGCGCCGGTGCTGGCCGTCGACCTGCCCTCCGGACTCAATGCCGACACGGGCGCCGTGATGGGCACGGCCGTCACGGCCGCGTTGACCGTGACGTTCGCGCTGCCGAAACTGGGCCTGCTGCTCCATCCCGGCGCAGCCCGGGCCGGCCGCGTCATCGTCGCCGACATCGGCATCCCACAAGCCGCCATCGACCGGCTCGCGCTGACCGTCGAACAGATCACCCCCGACATGGTCCGACGGGCGATGAAGCCGCGCGCCCCGCAACAACACAAGGGCGATTTCGGGCATCTGCTCGTCATCGCGGGCTCCGAAGGGAAGATGGGTGCCGCGGCCATGTGCGCGCTGGGCGCCCTGCGCGCCGGCGTCGGATTGGTCACCGTCGCCGGGCCCCGCAGCCAGAATCCGATCATCCAGACGCTCGCCATGGAAGCGATGAGCGCGCCGCTGCCAGAGACGGAGGTCCACACGCTGGCCGAGGGAGCGCTCCCTGATCTGCTCCGGTTGGCCGCCGGCAAGCGGGCCGTCGCCCTGGGCCCCGGCCTGTCACTCCATCCGGACACGCAGGCACTCATCCGGGCGCTCGCGCCCCAACTATCCAGTCCGCTTGTCATCGACGCGGACGGATTGAACGCCATCGCCGGCCATGACACGGCGACCACTTCTCGACAGGCGCCGACCGTGCTGACGCCCCATCCCGGCGAGATGGCCCGGCTGCTGGACTGCACGGCTGATCGAGTCGAAGAGGACCGGCCTGCGGCGGCGCGAGAAGCGGCCCGGCGCTATCGAGCCTGGGTGGTGCTCAAGGGCGCCCATACGCTGCTCGCCGATCCGAACGGACGGCTCTGGATCAATACGACCGGCAACCCCGGGATGGCAACCGGCGGCACCGGAGACGTGCTGACCGGCGTGCTCGGTGCACTGCTTGCACAAGCGATCCCATTGCCCGACGCCGCAACCGCCGCGATTTATCTGCACGGTCTGGCGGGGGATCTTGCCGCGCGGCGGGTCGGGGAGATGAGCCTCATCGCCGGCGATCTACTGACGTTTCTTCCGGCGGCCTTTCGCCACGCCTACGCCGAATCGACGTAATTCAAGGACAATTAGAGGCCGATGGGAATACCAGATGGCTCGGGGCATGGGGATGAATAGGGATAGGGATTATGGGGTAGGGATTAAACTGAATGAACCTTACCTCTTATCTCATAATGTTTAATCGTTTAATCCCAGATTTATTTCCGCACAGGCCGGAACAATTCAGGGGCAGCATGCGGCCGATGGTAGATCAACGGTGGTTCGGGGCGTAGGGGCATCGCCAACCCAAAAGCGGAGCGTTTGGGGAATTAATTCAATGTCCCTTCTTCGCCTCTTCCGCACGGGCCCCCACATCAAATGACCGCTCACACTGATTCAGTCACCTTCTTCAGCCGGTCAGCCGCCGAGACCGGCGCGCTGGCCCGCCGCGTCGCTGGCCTCCTCCGAGGCGGCGAGACGATCGCGTTGATCGGTCCGATCGGAGCCGGCAAGACCACCTGGGTGCAGGGACTGGCCGGGGGCCTCGGCTGCCCCGACCGGCCCAACAGTCCGACGTTCGTGCTCCAGCAATGGTACCGGGCCGGCCCGTCGGCGCACCGCCCGATTCCTGTGCTGGTCTGCCATCTTGATCTGTATCGTCTTGACGAGCCGGCCGAGATCGCACGCCTGGGCCTGCTCGAGCCGCTTGACTCGCAACAAGTGACCGTGATTGAATGGGCCGACCGCGCCGGTTCCCTGCTTCCGCCGGATCGGCTGGACCTGACCTTTCACCGACCCGTCACTGGAGATGAGACTGCGCGGATCATCGTCGCCCAGGTCCACGGCCGGGGCCATGAGCACCTGATGGCCGCGTTTCAACCTCTCTCATGACCTCGAGATCGAATCGACAGGAGCTCGCTGAAATCGCGCGACAGCTTGAGGCCTACGGCCGCTATTTTCAACTGGCGGGCTTGGAGGAGGCCGGGCCGGTGAGTGCCCCCACTCGTACAATTGAACCTCCAAGCGTACGGGCGATGGGGGGCGTCGGGGGGAGAGGAGCATCTCCCCCCGAACTGGGCGAGCGCTCCGTGCGAGCGGAACAAACCCCGGCGGAGACGATCAATCGTCCTCCAATACCCCCACACCCCGAGGCCATTGCCCGAACGCAAGAGGCGTCCGCCACACCCGCCGCCGATTCAGCCGCTACGTTGAAGATGATCCGTGACGACCTGGGTGAGTGCACGCGGTGCCGGCTGCACGAGGGACGCACGCATCTCGTTTTCGGCACCGGCAATCCCCGCGCCCGGCTGATGTTCGTCGGCGAGGCGCCGGGTCAGGATGAAGATGAGCAGGGGCTGCCCTTCGTCGGGCGGGCGGGCCAGCTGCTGACAAAGATGATCGAGTCGATGGGATTGAAGCGGGAGGAGGTCTACATCGCCAATGTGCTCAAGTGCCGGCCGCCTGGCAACCGCCCGCCGCGCCCCGATGAGGTCGCCACCTGCGGCCCGTTCCTCCGCAAACAGATCGCCTCGATCAATCCGGAAGTGCTCTGCACGTTGGGCAGCTTCGCGGCACAGGCCGTCCTGCGCCGCGAAGATAAAATTTCCTCCATCCGCGGAAAGTTTTTCATGGTCGACGGCGTCATGGTGCTCCCCACCTATCATCCGGCCTACCTGTTGCGAAATCCCGGCGAGAAGCGCACCGTGTGGGAGGATCTGCAGAAGATCATGGCGGTGCTGAACAAGTCGGCGAGGTCGTCATGAGCGGCACGCGACGAGTGACGAGTGGACGGCACGCCTCCCCTCAAGACGTATCACCACTTGTGTCACATCGCCCACCACTCATCGATCTTCACTCGTCACCGAGTATGCGTCGTCCCCCCCTCATGCCTTCAGACATCGGACACCGATGAATTCCCTGTTCGCTCCCTGGCGGCTACCCTACTTGAAGGGCACCAAGCCGGATCATTGCATCTTCTGCGTCGGAAAACCGGCCGATGACCCCGGCCGCTACATCCTGTACCGCGGCCGGTTGGCCTTCGTGATCATGAACGCCTATCCCTACTCGAACGGCCACCTGATGGTCGCGCCCTACGCGCACGCCTCCGATCTCGACGCCTTGCCGCCCCCCGCGCTCGGCGAGCTGATGGTCGCCACCCGACTGGCGATCGACGTGCTCCGGGGCGTCTACGCGCCGCAGGGGTTCAACGTCGGGATCAATTTCGGCAAGGCGGCCGGCGCCGGCATCGAAGAACACCTGCACGTTCACATCGTGCCGCGCTGGATCGGGGATACCAACTTCATGACCACGGTGGCCGATGTGCGCGTGATCCCAGAGGATCTGCGCCACGCCTACGCGCAGTTGCGGCCGGAATTTCTCAAACGGGCCCGCGCGGGCCGGACGCGCGCCGGACGGCCGGCCGCACACAGGTCGCGATCATGACATCCCCCTCATCTGCGAACGACCAGACGCCGCTGATGCAGCAGCATCGGCGGCTCAAGGAACGCTATCCCGACGCCCTCCTCTTCTTCCGCGTCGGCGATTTTTACGAGCTGTTCGAGGAGGATGCGCTGAAGGGCTCTCAATTGTTGAACATCGCCCTGACCTCCCGAGACAAACACAGGCCGAATCCCACGCCGCTCTGCGGCGTGCCGGCCGTCGCGGTCACAAGCTACGTGGCCAAGCTGATCAGGGCCGGGCAGGCTGTCGCCATCTGCGAGCAGCTCGACTCGCCAGGCCCCGCAGGCCGGACCCCGCTCATGGCGCGCGAAGTGGTTCGCGTCATCACGCCGGGTACGGTCCTGGAGCCGGCGCTGCTCGACCCGAAGTCGTCCGCATTCGTCGGCGCGGTGGCGCAGATCGGCCGGCAGACCGGCGCGGCGTGGGTCGATCTTTCCACCGGCCAGGGCTGGGTGTCCGGCATCGACGGTCCCCGCCCGCAGGACGAGGTCGCCGAGCTGTTCCGACAGTGGAACGTCAAGGAGCTGCTGCTGCCGTCGGGGACGGCCATGCTGCCGGCCTGGCGCGACACATTGACCGGGCTCAGACTGGTCGACCGCCCGGCCGACGCCTTCACGCCCGATACCGGCCTCCGCCTGCTCCATCGCCATTTTCACGTCGAATCACTGGCCGCGTGGGGCGGCTCGGACGATCCGGCGGTACTCGGCGCCGTCGGAGCCTTGCTGCAGTATTTGGAGGAGACCCAACTGCAGGCGCTCTCCCATCTGCGCGCGCTGCGCTCTTACCGCCGGGAGCGCTTCCTCTCGATCGATCCGACCACCCAAGCCCATCTGGAGCTCACCGAGCGGTCCGCGGCCGGAACGGACGACGGCCGGCGCGACGGCACGCTGCTGGGCGTGATCGATCGCACGATGACGGCAATGGGTGGACGGCTGCTCCGCCACTGGTTGCTCCACCCGTTGCTCGACGCAGGCGACATCAACCAACGACTCGACCGGGTCGAAGCTTTCACGGCCGATTACGAACGGCGCGCCGCCCTGCGGACCGTCCTAGGCGGCGTCGGCGATCTTGAGCGGATCATCAGCCGGGTGAGCCTCAACGCCGCCAACGCGCGCGATCTGGTGCAATTGAAGGAGTCGATCGACCGTCTCCCCGACGTCTGGAAACTACTGAATCGCCATCCGGAAGAGGGACAAGTCGGACAGCCGCTCAGCTCGTTGACGGACAAATGGGACGACCTGAAGGATCTGGTCCGGATGATCGACGCCGCGCTGGTCGATGCGCCGCCGCTTGCGCTGAAGGAGGGCGGGCTCATCAAACCGGGCCATCACGCCGAGCTGGATGAGCTGCGTGACATCAGCCGGAACGGGAAGCAGTGGATCGCGCAGCTCGAAGGCCGGGAGCGCCAGCGGACCGGCATCGATTCGCTGAAGGTCCGGTACAACCAGGTCTTCGGTTATTTCATCGAGGTCTCGAAGGCGAATCTCGCCAGGGTCCCCGACGACTTTCATCGCAAGCAGACGCTGGTCAACGCGGAGCGGTTCATCACCCCGGAGCTCAAGGAGCTCGAATCGAAGGTGCTGGGGGCCGAGGAGCGGATCTGCCAGCTGGAATATCAGCTGTATAATGAATTGCGCGGACGGATCGCCGGACAGGCGGCGCGCGTGCAGGAGATGGCGGAGCGGTTGGCCGAGATCGACACGCTGGCCGCGTTGGGCGACGCGGCCGTCGCCGGCCGGTACACGCGCCCCGTCCTCTCCGACGGCGTGTCGATGACGATCCGGGGCGGCCGCCACCCGGTGGTCGAGCAGGCGCTGGGGCCGAACCGATTCGTCCCGAACGACATTCGCCTCAATGACTCCGACCACACGCTCCTGATCATCACCGGCCCCAACATGGCGGGCAAATCAACCTATTTGCGTCAGGTCGCCCATATCGTGATCCTGGCCCAGATGGGCAGTTTCGTTCCGGCCGAGGCGGCCGAGATCGGCCTGGTCGACGGCATCTTCACCCGGATCGGCGCGACGGACGATCTGGTCGGCGGCCGGAGCACCTTCATGGTGGAAATGAATGAAACCGCGGCCATCCTGCAACGCGCCACGCCGCGCAGCCTGATTCTGCTGGATGAAGTCGGCCGCGGCACCTCCACCTTCGACGGCGTCAGCATCGCCTGGGCCGTGGCCGAACATCTATATCGGGTGATCGGCGCGCGGACGCTCTTCGCCACCCACTATCACGAGCTGACCGAGCTGTCGCACCTGCACGAGGGGATCAAGGCCTGCCATGTCGCCGTCCGGGAATGGAATAATGAGATCGTGTTTTTGAGGACGATCGTCGAAGGGGGGAGCGACCGGAGCTATGGGATTCAGGTCGCCCGGCTGGCGGGGCTGCCCGAGAGCGTCATCGCAACGGCAAAAAACGTGCTGGCGAGGCTGGAAGCTCAAGGCGGCACAATCGCGCCGGCCGATACGTCACGACCGGCCATGTCTCCCCCTCCCCAAACGAATCTTTTCGACTCGCCCTTGCAACAAATTGTCGATGAGCTGGCTGCGCTCGATCCCAACCATATGACGCCGATGCAGGCGCTGGACGTATTGGAAAAAATAAAAAGAAAGGCGTCCACCTTCTGAACACCATGCGCATCGTATCGAACCGGGACGCACCCCAGTCCTCTGGCCGCACCACTCGCGGCGTCTCGCGTGACTGCTGATGTATGAACACCGCACCGCGCCGCTGCTGCCGAGGCCGGCCTACATCGCCCGCGTGGTCCGCAGCATCGCCGCCGGCCTGTTGATGATCCTGTGCTCGCTGTTGATCGGGATGATCGGCTATCGCGCCTTTGAACAGATGACCTGGATCGATGCGTTTTCCAACGCCACCATGATCTTGTCCGGCATGGGGCCGCTGGGGCCGCTGCACACGTCGGCCGGCAAGTTGTTCGCCGGCTGTTACGCGCTCTTCAGCGGTCTGGCGTTCATCGTGATTGTGGGCGTCATCGTCGCGCCGGTGGTCCACCGGTTTCTGCACAAATTCCATCTCGAATTTGACCAACGCCGAAACAACCCCTGACACGTCGGCGCGACCGTGCACGCGCCGCGGCCGCGACGCCGCCTGGTCTTCATGAACCGTGCCGTCCGGTTTGCCATCCTGGTTTCCGCGGTCATCGGTCTGGCGGTCGCGGTGGGTCTCCTGCCACCCATCCGGCAGGACCCCGCCTATCACCGCTTGGCCGATCAGCGATCGCTCTGGGGCATTCAGAACGCGGCCGACACCGGATCGAATCTCGCAATTCTGGCCGCCGGAACGGCCGGCCTCCTCCAGTTGTGGCGGTCCCGCCGACCCGGCACATCGGCGTCGCTCAGCGCCGCCGCCGGCCGATGGGTCTACTGGCGGTTGTACGCGGCCTCCCTCCTGGCGGCAATCGGCTCGATCTACTACCATCTGTCGCCCGACACGCCGCGCCTGCTCTGGGATCGTCTGCCCCTGGCACTGCTGTTGGCGTCGTTTCTGGCGATGCTCATCACCGAACGGATCGGGGCGGGACCGGGGTTGCTCGCCGGACCTCCGCTGGTGCTTCTGGCCGTCGGCTCGGTGCTCTATTGGTACGCGGGGGAGCTCCACGGCGAGGGCGATCTGCGCCCGTATGTGTTCGTGCAAGGGGCGGTGCTGGTCCTGTCGCCGCTGCTCCTTGTTATGGGAGAGTCGACGTTCCCTGGCGAGACGGTCCGCTGGTGGGGGCTCCTGCTGCTCTACGCGCTGGCCAAAGGATGTGAGCAGCTCGATCACCAGCTGTTTGCACTCGGGCATGTGGTCAGCGGCCACACGCTCAAGCACCTTCTGGCCGCGGGGGCCATTTTCATGACGGTTCGGATCCGGGCTCTCCGGGACGCGACGGATCCGCCGGCCTACGATGACAGACCGTTCACCGGGCGGATATAATCTGATCCCAGCCACCCAGGAGCGTCGCGACAATGGATTACTACGAATCAAAGGATCTCGGCCGGTTCGAGGAAGTGGGCAAGTTCGCCGGCGGCCTGATGAAAAAATTCTTTGACTATTATAATGAGGCGACCGGCACCGACGGCGCGCTGAGCAGGCGGGAAAAGGCGCTCATCGCCCTGGCCGTCGCCCATTCAAGACAATGTCCCTACTGCATCGACGCCTACACGACCCAGTGCCTGGAGACGGGCTCCAACCCCGAGCAGATGTCGGAGGCGGTCCACGTGGCTGCGGCGATGGAGGCCGGCATGACCTTGATCCATGCCATCCAGATGCACAACAGCCTCAAGCGGCAGGGGGGATAGCGGCGTGCCCCCCGAACGACCGGCGCATGGGTTGGACGAGACCCGGTATCCCTTCCTCGAGACGCTGGCTCGCCACCACCTGACACTGGCCCCCGTCTCAATCGACACGCTGCAGGTCAACGTCGGCAAACTCTGCAATCAAGCCTGCCATCATTGCCACGTCGACGCCTCCCCCTACCGGACCGAGATCATGGAGCGGAAGACGATCGACCGCTGTCTGGAGATTCTCCGCGACCATCCGTCGATCAGAAATCTCGACCTGACCGGCGGGGCACCGGAGCTGAATCCCTCTTTTGACGACTTTGTCATCGAGGCGAAACAACTGGGCAAGCACGTGATGGTCCGCCACAACCTGACCGTCACCTTTGACGGCAACCCCAGGACGAAGGAATCGAAACGCTACCTGCCCGAGTTCTTCGCGCGGCACGGGGTCGAGGTGATCTCCTCGCTCCCCTATTATCAGGAATATTTCACCGACAAGCAACGAGGACTGGGCGTCTTCAACAAAAGCATCGAAAGCCTCAAGCTCCTCAACGCCCAGGGGTACGGACAGGAGGGCGGCCGGCTGGTGCTCGACCTGGTCTATAATCCCGTCGGCGCCTTTCTGCCGGCAGCCCAAGCGAGCCTGGAGGCCGACTTCAAGCGGGAGCTGTCAAGGAAATTCGGCATCAGCTTCAACCGGCTCTATACGATCACGAACATGCCGATCCACCGCTTCCGGGATCAACTCGAACGGCTCGGGGCCTATGACGAGTACATGACCAAGCTCGTCAATGCCTTCAATCCATCGGCAGCGGTCGGTGTGATGTGCCGGTCGATGATCAGCGTCGGCTACGACGGCACGCTCTACGACTGCGACTTCAACCAGATGCTGGAAATGCGGATAGCTGCCCCCGGGCGGCGCGAACCAGAGTTCCCCGCGTCGAGGCCGGGGGCAGCGACCGGCGAGCCACGCGAGTGTGAGGGGGAGGCTCGGGGCGTGGGGGCATCGGAGGACGCCATGCCGATTCCGCACGGGCCCCCACATCGCATGCCGGCGACGCGAGCCTCTACAATAGACAACGGCAAGCCTCTCACGGTCTTTGATTTCGATTATGACGCGCTGATCACACGGCGGATCCGTTTCGCCTCCCATTGTTTCGGATGCACGGCCGGCGCCGGCAGCAGTTGCGGCGGAGAAATCATCCATGAAGAAGAATCACATGCCCATCCTCACTGAACCGATTGGCAGTCTTCCCAGGCCAAAGGCATTAATCGACGGCATCACCGCCTTCGCCGCCGGCCGCCTCCCGCAGTCGGAGATGAACCGCCTCTACGACGCCGTGCTGATTGACACCATCAAACAGTTCGAAGCGACTGGTTCTCCGGTCATCACGGACGGCGAACAGACCAAGCCGAGCTTCGCGACCTACCCGATCCACGGGCTGAAGATGCTCGCCTCCGAGGGCGTGACGATTCCGTTTGCCGACGGCCACACACGCCGGTTGCCTGTCATCACGGCCGGGCCGTTTCATTATCAAACCTATGCCGACCGCTATCTGGAGGCTGCGAAGCGCCGCACCCGCCTCCCGGTCAAGCAGGCGGTGATCTCAGCATCGGCGTTGAGCCTCCTCTACCCCCAGGCTGGCATCCCTGGTTATTCACAGGAAGCCTTCATCAACGACCTGCTCCGCGAGCATGAGATCGACATCCGCCGTTGCCTCGAGAAGGGGGCACACGTGGTGCAGACTGATTTTACCGAGGGACGGCTGGCCCTGAAGCTCGATCCGTCCGGCGGGCTGCTCAAGCAGTTCATCGCGCTGAACAACCGGGTGCTGGTGCGGTTTTCACCTGAAGAGCGGAGGCGGATCGGCGTGCACATCTGCCCGGGCGGCGACTTCGATTCGACCCACAGTGCCGACGTCGACTACGCCGGCCTGCTGCCGCATTTATTCCAACTGAATGCCGGCAACTTCTATCTGCAACTGGCGAACGAGAGGGACCGCGCCAGGGTGCCGCGCATCATCAAGGAGCAGGCCCAGCCGTACCAGCGGCTCTTCATCGGCGTGACCGATCCGATCGACCCTCGCGTCGAAACGGCCGAGGAGGTCAAGTCGCGCACTCTTGAGGCCGCCGCCGTCCTGCCGGTCGACCGGCTGGGGACGACCGACGATTGCGGCTTCTCGCCCTTCGGCGACGATACCTCGACACCGAGGGAGACGGCCTTCGCCAAAATCAGGGCGAGGATCGACGGCACGCGGCTGGCCGCCCAGGCGCTCGGGATCGCCTAAACCGTCATGTCCGACACCTCAGGCGACGGCTGTGCGTTCTGTCAGATCGTCGCGGGTGAATCATCGGACAGCGTGATCTTCGACGATGAGGTCTCGCTGGTGTTTCTTGACCATCGTCCGCTGCTGCGGGGCCATTGCCTGCTCGTCCCCAAACATCACGTCGAGACGTTCCATGACCTTCCCGCCACCTTGATCGCCCCCCTCTTCACCAACGCGCAGCTGATTGCGCGCGCGGTGGAACGGGGAATGCAAGCGGACGGCACCTTTCTCGCCATCAACACCCGCGTCAGCCAGAGCGTACCCCATCTGCACATCCATGTCGTGCCGCGCTGGAAGAAGGACGGCCTCTTTTCAAAGATCTTGATCTGGCGGCGCCGGCCCTACAGGAGCGAGCGGGAAATGGCTGAGATCAAACACGCGATTCAAACCGCCATCAATGACCTACGAACGGAGCACACACAGCCGGGCGCCTGACGAAAACGGGCTCTGTTCCCCAAGGGAACAGAGCCCGAACATTGATCGTCGCTTGCGGCCGCGATTATTTATTCGGCTGCGGCGTGATCCGCAGATAAGGCTTGATCGTCTTGAAGCCCTTCGGGAACTTTTTCTTGGCCTCCTCATCCGTCACCGACATGGCGATGATGCAATCCTGCCCCGGTTTCCAGTCTGCCGGCGTGGCGACGCTGTATTGCGCCGACAGTTGCAGTGAGTCGATCACCCGCAGGATCTCGTCGAAATTGCGCCCTGCCGACGCCGGATAGGTCAGGGTCAGCTTCACTTTCTTGTCCGGCCCGATGATGAAGACCGACCGGACGGTCAGATTGTCCAGCGCGTTGGGGTGGATCATGTCGTACAGGGTGGCCACTTTCTTGTCCGGATCGGCGATGATCGGATAATTGACGGTCGTCTTCTGCGTCTCGTTGATGTCCTGGACCCAGCTCTTGTGATCATCGATTCTATCCACGCTGAGCGCGAAGACTTTGACACCCCGCTTGTCAAATTCCTGTTTCAGGGCCGCCACCCGTCCCAGTTCGGTCGTGCACACCGGGGTGTAATCCTTCGGATGGGAAAAGAGAACCGCCCAGCTCCCCTCGATCGCCTTGTGGAACTGGATCGTGCCTTGTGTGGACTCGGCGGTAAAATCTGGTGCAAGATCTCCCAGTCGAACTGCCATGACAGGCTCCTTTCCGTCAGGTCGGTGAAGGAGAAAAGTCTAACAACTCCGTTTGCGCCGAGTCAATGGTCTCGCGCGCGTCACGACCGGTGCGACACACCGGGAGCCGACGGCCCCAGCAGCGTCACCGAATAGGTCGACGGCACGAAGAGCGAGGCCGCCAGCCGGCGCACCTGCGATGGGGTGACGGCTTCGACGGCGCGCAACCCCTCCTCGATCGGCGTCACGCGGTCGAGATACAACAATTCGCGTGCCAGCCGGCTCATCCGCGCATGCGGGTGCTCAAGACCGAGCAGCACCGTACCCCGCAGCTGCTCCTTCGCCTGGCCAAGCTCCCGTCTGCCCACGCCCGTTCGGGCGAGCGCGTGCAATTCCCGTTCGATCAACTTCACCACTTTGGCACCGGCCGACGGCTGACAGGCCGCGTACACCGACGTCGTTCCCGTGTCGGCGAAACTGTGCTGGGATGAATAGACGGTATAGGCCAGGCCCCTCCGCTCACGCACCTCCTGGAACAAGCGCGAGCTGACGCTGCCGCCAAGAATCGTATTGAGCAGATAGCCGGCAAAGCGGTCGGGATGATGCTGCGGCAGCCCCGGCGCACTCAGGCAGCAATGCAGCTGAGTCAGTGACCGTCGGATAAATCGCACCCCTTGGCGGGCCGGAGGGGCCGGAGGCGCCCCTCCGGAGCGTCCGGCCGAGAACCGGGGGCGCCACCGGCCGAAGGTCCGATCGAGTTGCCGGAGGAGCGGCCGCCACTGCAGCCGGCCGGCCGCCGCGACGATCATGTTCGAGGGCCGGTAGTGGTTCCGCCAGAATCCCACGACCTGGCGTCGGGACAGACGGCCAACCGAGTGCGCGGTGCCCTGCACGGGCCGGCCCAGCGGATGGCGTCCCCACAGCTGTCGTGCATGCAGGTCGTGCACCATCTCCTCCGGATTGTCATCGACCATTCGGATCTCTTCGATGACAACCTGCCGCTCCTTCTCGACATCGCGGGCCGTCAGACCCGGATGGAGCACCAGGTCGGCCAGCAGGTCGACGGCGTGGGGCAGGTGCTCACCCAGCACGGAAGCGTAGAAGGCGGTATGCTCGCGGGTGGTGAACGCGTTCAGCTCGCCGCCGAGCCGGTCGATCTCTTCGGAAATGTCCCGGGCGCTGCGGTGCGCGGTGCCTTTAAAGCAGAGGTGCTCGAGAAAATGGGCCAGCCCGGCCTCCTCCGACAGCTCGTGGCGGGACCCCACTTGGCACCAGACGCCGATGGCGACGGACTGCGATTCGGACATCGGCTCGGCCAACACCCGAAGGCCGTTGGCAAGCCGCCCGTAGCGGTAGGGCCGTGCCATGACGGTCAGCCGCCGACGGATTCCTTCTTGGCCTCGTCGGCCGGCAGGGCGTCCTTCCGGCTCAGGCGGATCTTGCCCTGCTTGTCCACCTCCAGTACCTTGACCTGAACTTCGTCCCCTTCCTTCAGGATATCCGTAACCGCCTTGACACGGTAAGGCGCGAGCTGAGAGATATGCACCAGTCCGTCGGTATTGGGTCCAAGCTGGACGATCGCCCCAAACTCCATGATCCGCCTGACGCGACCGGTGTAAATTTTCCCGACCTCGACCTCCTGCGTCGTCTGCTGGATCATTTCAATCGCCTGCCGGGCGGCGCCTTCATCCGTGGAGGCGATGCTGACCAGACCGTCGTCGGCCACATCGATCTTCACACCGGTCTTCTCAATGATGGCGCGGATGTTCTTGCCGCCGGGGCCGATCAGGCCGCCGATCTTTTCCGGCCGGATGCGGATGTTGACGATGCGGGGGGCGTAGGTCGACAGCTCCGTGCGAGGCACCGACAGCGCTTCCTCCATCTTGCCGATGATAAACAGCCGTCCCTCACGCGCCTGGTGCAACGCCTGCTTCAGCAGCTGGCTCGTGATCCCGCCGATCTTCATGTCCATCTGCAGGGCGGTAATGCCCTGGCGCGTGCCGGTCACCTTGAAATCCATGTCGCCAAGATGATCCTCCAGTCCGAGGATGTCGGACAGAATGGCGACGCGGTCCCCCTCCTTAATCAGTCCCATCGCGATGCCGCCGACGGGCTCCGTGATCGGCACGCCGGCGTCCATCAACGCCAGCGTCCCGGCGCAGACCGTTGCCATCGACGACGACCCGTTCGATTCGAGAATGTCCGACACCAGCCTGACCGTGTAAGGGAACTTCTCCTTGTTCGGCATCACGGCCTTGAGCGCGCGCTCCGCCAGGGCGCCGTGCCCGATTTCCCGCCGCCCCGGGCCCCGCAACGGACGGGCCTCACCCACGCTGAACGGAGGAAAGTTGTAATGCAGCATGAATGACTTGGTCGATTCGCCTTCGAGCGCGTCGATGCGCTGCTCGTCTTCGCCGGTCCCGAGCGTGACGACCGACAGGCTCTGCGTCTCTCCACGGGTGAACAGGGCGGAGCCATGCGTTCTCGGCAACAGCCCCACCTCGCAGGTGATCGGCCGGATGTCAGCCGGACCGCGGCCGTCGGCCCGTTTCTTGTCCTGGAGCACGATCTCGCGCATCCGCTTGCGTTCAAGATCGTGAAAAATCGACGCGATCTTCCGTTGCTGTTCTGCGTCGTCGGGCGCCAGCGAGCTCTGAACCCCGGCCAGGATCTCATCCAGCCTCGCCTGCCGCTCCAGCTTCTGGGCGATTCGCAACGACTCGGCGATCCGGGATTCCGTCGCGGCGGCGACCTGCGCCGCCAGCGTCGTGTCGGTCACGGCGAGGGACACCTGCCGCTTGGGTTTGCCGATCACAAACGACAGTTCCTTCTCCAGATCGATCACCTGCTGGACCTGCTGGTGGGCCAGTTCGAGCGCGGCCAGCATGATGTCTTCCGACAGTCCCTTCGCCTCTCCTTCCACCATGATGATGGCGTCTTTGGTGCCGGCGACGACCAGGTCGAGCTCGCTCCGTTCAAGCTGCGTCGGCGTCGGATTGACGACCAGTTCGCCGTCGATCCGGCCGATTCGCACCGCGCCGACAGGATCGGAGAACGGCACGTCGGACACCAGCAGCGCCGCCGATGCCCCGATCATCCCGAGAATATCCGGACTGCAGGCGGGATCCAACGACAACACGGACGCGATGATCTGGGTCTCGTAGTAAAAGCCGTCGGGGAAGAGCGGCCGCAGCGGCCGGTCGATCAACCGGCTGACCAGCGTCTCCTTCTCGGTGGGGCGGCCCTCCCGTTTGAAAAAGCCGCCGGGAATCTTCCCCGCGGCGTAGAACCGCTCCTTGTAATCGACTGTTAACGGGAGGAAATCGATCCCAGGTTTGATGGTTTTGGACGTGACCACCGTCGTCAGCACCATCGTGTCGCCCATCTGGACGACGACCGCGCCGTCCGCCTGCTTTGCCATCTTGCCGCTTTCCAAAATCAATTGGCGGCCCGCCCACATCATATCCACTCGTTGTCCCATTGTCTTGTCATCCCCTGCTGTCATGTCGTGTGTCGTCGTCCGGTCTGTGCCCGCACGACGCTCTATTTTCTCAGCCCCAGCTTTTGTATCAACGCCTGGTACCTCGCCGCATCGATCCGCTTCACGTAATCGAGCAGTCGCCGACGCTGATTGACCATCTGGATCAACCCCCGCCGGGAATGATGGTCCTTCTTGTGCTGCTCGAAATGCGTCGACAACTCGTTGATCCGGTGCGTCAACGCGGCCACCTGTACATCCGACGATCCCGTGTCGGTCTTGTGGTTGCGAAAGGCCTCAAGACCCCCGCTCCCCGCCTGTGCCTGACTTCCCTCTTTGCGTGTCCTCGTCGTCGCCATTCAATCCTCCACGTTCTGTTCGTCCGTTTCCGTCAACACCGTGTCCACTCGAATCTGGCCAGGCGCCGCCTTTCCCGTTGATGCCCTTGCGCCCGCCTCCATCCGACCGATGGCGATCACGTCGCCATCCTTCCGTCCGATCCGCACAATCTGCCCCTCCCTCCACACGGCTGACCCGTCTGTGGCGGCACGCATCAATGGCGCGCCGTGAACAACCCGGCCGGCGGCCGCCTCGTCTACGATCACGGCGGGCAAATGGGCCAGTACCCTGCCGAGGGGCGTCAGAATCTCATCAATCGACCCCGATCGAATCGCCGACTCGATCCGCTCCAGCGTCACCGCCCTCTCCCGCGTAAAGGGACCAACGCGCAGCCGCTCCAAACGGGCCAGATGCGCCCCGACAGCCAACCGCTCGCCAATGTCGTGGCAGAGGGTGCGGATGTAGGTGCCCTTCGAACACTCCACTTCGATCGTCACCAGGGGGCCGTCAATGTCCCGAACCAGCAACGACGCGATGAACACCTCGCGGGAGGGACGCGCCACTTCCACGCCGGCACGCGCCGCCTTGTAGAGCGGGGTTCCCCCGACCTTGACGGCCGAGTACATCGGCGGCAGTTGCCTGATCGGCCCCACGAACTCCCGGCAGGCCGCCTCGATGCGTGCACGATCGAGGCCGTCGAGGGCGGCATGATCGGAGAGGCCCAGCACCGTGCCGGTGGCGTCCTGCGTGTCGGTCCGCACACCGAGTCGCATGACCGCCAGGTAGGTCTTCTCTTCCGTGACCAGATACTGCGCCACTTTCGTCGCCTTGCCGACACACAGGGGGAGCACGCCAGTCGCCATCGGATCAAGCGTCCCGATGTGGCCGACCTTGAGCGGCGTCGGCCAGGCCGACTTCAGCAGCGATCGGACCTTCGCCACCACGTCGTGCGACGTCCAGCCGGCCGGTTTATCCGCGTTCACGAACCCGATCGGCGGGCGCCGGACGATCACGGGCGCGCCCGCACCGGCGGCCGTTGCAGGGCGGCGGTCCATCCTGTTCATCATCGGGGCGCCGCCAGCGTCTGCCGCACGGCTCGTTCCGCCGCCTCGATCACCTTTGGTCGAACTGTGTCGAGCGTTCCCGCCACGGTGCAGCCTGCGGCTTTCCGGTGGCCGCCCCCGCCGAACTGCGAGGCAATCGCCGCCACATCGACTTCGCCGCTCGTGCGGAAACTGACCTTGACGCGACCCGGCTCGGCGTCGCGCAGAAGGATCGCCACCTCCGTCTCGGTCAGCGACCGGGGGTAGTTCACGAAGTCCTCCGCGTCCTCCGCGGTTGTCCCCGTCCGCGCGAACAATTCGGCGGGTATCGTCACCCACGCGACCGTCCGGTCGGGGGACAGTTCCATCCGCTCCAGCAACGCGCCCAGCAACTTGAGCCGGTTCACGGTGTTCCGCTCAAAAATCTTCTGTGAGACCCAGGCCGGCTGCACCCCACGCTCCGCCAGCTCCGCCGCCAGCCGGAAGACCGCGGGGGTCGTGTTGGAATATTTGAACGATCCCGTTTCGGTCATCAGCGCGGTGTAGAGGCACAACGCGATCTCTTTCGAAATGTCCACGCGCAGAGCACCCAGCAAATCGGCGATCATCACCGCGGTCGCGGCGGCACCGGGGTCGACCCAGTTGACCTGCCCGAACTGCTTGTTCGTGATGTGATGATCAATGTTCACGACCAGGGGGGGGCGCCAATCGCGGAAGAGCGCGGTCCGTTCCAGGTCGCCGCAATCGACCACGACGAGCAGGTCGTATCCCTCGTCCGGCCGGTCGACCCGCCGGTACAGACCCTCGGCGGGAAGAAAATCGAGCAGCCGAGGCACGGGATCGCGGTTGATCACCAGCGCCTCCTTTCCCATACCGCGCAGCGCATGTGCCAGGGCCAGCGCCGAACCCAGCGCGTCGCCCTCAGGGCTGACGTGGGTTGATATCAAACAGCGCTGGTGTTGTTCCAGCGCGGCCTGCGCGGCCCGCCGATCCCCGATGCTCACGATCGCCCCTCACGCTCCAAGAGATTCCATAATTCATCCATCCGGGCCTCGTCCCGGGCGGAGTGGTCCACTTCAAATAGGAGCTCCGGGACCCTCTTCACCTGTAAACGGCGGCCCAACTCGCTGCGCAAAAATCCCGCCGCATGGGCCAGCCCCTTGAGCGCCTCGGGCCCCCTGGCGTCATCCAACAGCGCGATGCTCACCCGGGCCTGACTGAAATCAGCAGTCGTCGACACCGCCGTCACGGACACCGACGCCACGCGCGGATCCTTCACCTTCCGACGGATCAAATCGGAGAGCTCGACCCGGATCAGGTCGTTCATGCGGGCCGTTCGGGGGAAGCTGGTCATCACGATGGCGCCTCAGACCACCTGCGTCTCGTGGCGGATCAATTCCACTTCGGGATTCCGTCGGATGAAGCCGAGCACCTGGTCCACCACGCGAAGCGTCGGCTGACGGTCCCGCCCGACACACGCCACACCAATCGCCGCCCGCCGCCACAGTTCATGGTCCCCGATTTCTGCGATCGAGACATTGAAATGCTGTTGAATGCGTTCGATCACGCTTTTGAGAATCCGCCGTTTCTCCTTCAGCGACGAGGGCGCCGGCAGGTGGAGTTCGATCGTACAGGCGATCACGGTCATGCGAGGGCGCTACCGTCAGCCTTCCAGCTTGGCGGCGACCTTCTCCTGGACGAAGACTTCGAGCACATCGCCGACCTTCAGGTCATTGAAGTTCTCGATCCCGATGCCGCATTCATACCCGGTCTGCACCTCCTTCACATCATCCTTAAAGCGGCGGAGGGAGCCGATCTTACCTTCGTAGACCGGGACATGATCGCGCACGACCCGGATGCCCGTGCCGCTGCGCGACACGGTGCCTTCCGTGACGTAGGTGCCGGCAATGACGCCGGCCTTGGGAATCGTAAAGAGCTGACGGACCTCCGCGCGGCCGACCACCCGCTCCTTGAGCATCGGCTCCAGGAGCCCTTCCATGGCCGCCCTCACGTCGGCGATGACGTCGTAGATGACGTCATACAGTCGGATCGCGATTTTCTCGTGCTCGGCCAGCGCCTGCACCTTGGCGTCCGGCCGCACGTGAAAGCCGATGATCAAGGCGTTGGAGGACGAGGCCAGCAGCACGTCGCTTTCGGTGATGCCGCCGGCGCCGCTATGGATGATCTTGATCTTGACCGATGCCGCGTTCAAGCGTTCCAGTGACTCCTTCAACGCCTCGACGGAGCCCTGCACGTCGGCCTTGATGATGAGATTGAGTTCCTTGACCTCGCCTTCCTTGATCTTCGCGTGAAGATCCTCGAGCGTGATCTTCTGATAGCCGGACAGCTCGAGCGACCGCTGCCGCTGCATGCGGGCGAGGGCGACCTCGCGCGCCGCCCGCTCGTCGGTGACCACCAGCAGCTGATCGCCCGCTTGGGGCACGCCGTCAAGGCCGATCACTTCGACCGCCATCGACGGCCCCGCCTCCTCGACGCGCCGTCCGGTGTCATCGATGAGGGCCCGGATGCGCCCCGCCTGCACGCCCGCCACAAAAATGTCGCCGATGCGGACCGTCCCGTCCTGCACGAGCACGGTCGCCACCGGCCCGCGGCCGCGATCCAGCTTCGCCTCGATAATGATGCCCTTAGCCGGCGCCGACGGCATGGCCCGCAGTTCCAGCACTTCCGATTGCAGCAGGATCATTTCCAGCAACGCGTCGATGCCGGTCTTTTTCTTGGCGGATACTTCGACGTAAATGGTATGGCCGCCCCACTGTTCAGGAATCAGTCCCTGATCAGCCAGCTCCCGTTTGACCCGCTCTGGCTGCGCTTCGGGCTTGTCGATTTTGTTGATCGCGACAAGAATGGGCACCTCCGCGGCGCGCGCGTGGTTGATGGCCTCGAGCGTCTGCGGCATCACCCCGTCATCGGCGGCCACGACCAGGACGACCAGGTCGGTCACCTTGGCCCCGCGGGCCCTCATGGCCGTGAAGGCTTCGTGACCCGGCGTGTCGAGAAAGGTCACCTTGCGTCCATGAATGTCAACGGTGTAGGCCCCGATGTGCTGGGTGATGCCCCCCGCCTCCGACGCAGCCACTTTCGTTTCCCGGATCGCATCGAGCAGGGAGGTCTTGCCATGGTCGACGTGTCCCATGATGGTGACCACCGGCGGCCGCGTCTCCATCGATTCGGCCGCGGGCTCCGGCTGATCGGCGACCCCCAGCAATTCCTCCTCGGTGGGATGGGACGCCACTTCGGCCTTCAACTCGAACGACTCGGCGATGAGCAGAGCGGCGTCCAGATCGATCGGCTGGTTGATGGTGGTCATCGTGCCCATCTCCATGAGCCGGCTGATGATCAGGCCGGCCTTCTGTCCGATCAATTCGGCGAATTCCTTGATCGTCAGCCCCGGGTACAGCTTGATCACTTTACGACGGGGTTTGGAGGCATCGGACATTTCGACGCCCGGCTGGCGCTTCATGGGCTTGCGCGAGCCGACGCGCGGCGCACGATGCTGAAACGGCTTGAAGTCGTGAAGTTTCTTCACCTCGCGGCGAAAATCGAACATCTCCTCCTTCATGACTTTAAATCGTTTCGGTTTAGCCGACTGATCACCCCCCTCCGGCTTGACCGGAGACGGAGCGGTCTTCGCCTCCGTCGTTGAGGCGGCGGCTTGGGCGGGGGCCGTCGGTCCAACAGGCTCCGCCGGAGGCTGGATCGACGCTCCCTTTGCCGCGAGGGGGGGAGCGACGGGAAGTTCGACGGCTGGCGCCGGCTCCAGAGCCGGCGGTTCGATGGAAGGGGGCGGAAGAGGAGCGGCCGCTGCCGGCTCGACCGATTCGACTGGCGCCTCTTCGGCGGCCCGCTTCCGTTTGATCAACACGGTCCGTCGTGCCGGCGAAGCGGGCTCCTCGGCCGGCTCCGGCGCGGCGGCGCGGCTGGAAACGGCTTCGGCGCGGACCGCGCTTTTTGATCCGCTTTTCGCACCTCCCGCTTTCGTCACCGCGCTTTTCGACGGTCCGGAATGGGGGGGGACGGCGGCCGGCTTCGCGGCTACGGAGACCCCGAGGGTTCCGCTTTTGCCCGCGCTCTTTTTCTTCGCCGCCGCCTTTGCCACCGACTGCGCCGTGACGGGCCTGACCGCCGCCACCTGCTCGGCGCTGAGCGGGCTCATGTGATTCTCGACCGTAATACCCTTGGTCTTGAGCAGCGCGATCAGTTCCTTGCTGGTTTTGCCCAATTCTTTGGCCAGCTCGAAGACCGTGATGCTCATGAGGACCGCTCCGAGGCTTCGTTGGCCGTTGACGCGGCGGCTTCGTTTTCGCCGGCGTCCACGCCGGACTGTGAATGATCGGCCGCCGAGAAACCGGCCAGCGCGGCCTTGGCCGCTTCGACCAGCTTCTGCGCCACCTTCTCGCCGACCATGGGCACCGAGGTCAATGCATCGGGCGACGCGTCCGCAATCTTCTCCAGCGTATCGAAGCCGGCGGCCTGCAACAGGGCGGCCAGTTTCGGACCAACGCCGGGAAGCGATTCGATGGTCGGACCGGTTTCGGCGATCCGCCCCTGCAGCTGCGCCTGTTGCAGTGCCTGCTGCTCGTGCTCGCGCGCGATCGCGGCCGTGATCTCGCGGTCACGGGTCTGGGCACGCTCCTTGTCGTATTCGCCCTCGCTGAGGATGTCGATCTTCCAGCCCGTCAGCTTGGCGGCCAGGCGCACGTTCTGCCCCTTCTTCCCGATTGCCAGCGACAGTTGCTGATCGGCCACCACGACGATCGCCGAATGCTCGGCCTCGTTGATGCCCACCTTTTCCACCACGGCCGGGCTTAGCGCCTCGCCGATAAAGATGCGCGGATCGTCCGACCAGGGAATGATGTCAATTTTCTCGCCCCGCAGCTCACGCACGACCGCCTGCACGCGGGACCCCTTCACGCCCACGCAGGCGCCGACCGGATCTACGGAGGTGTTTTTCGAAATGACCGCGATCTTGGTCCGGTCTCCGGCCTCCCGCACCACGTGCTTGATCTGGACAATGCCCTCGCCGATCTCCGGCACCTCCAGCGCGAACAACTTGGAAACGAATTCGGGATGGCTGCGGGATAAGATGAGCTGATGGCCCTTGGCCGCACTGCGCACCTCCACCAACAGGGCCCGAATGCGGTCGCCGCGGCGGAAGTTCTCTCGCGGCACCTGCTCCTGAATCGGCAGGACGGCCTCCGTCTTGCCCAGATCGATGATGTAGTTGCGCCGCTCCTGTCCCATCACCACGCCGCTGACGATTTCACGCTCGCGGCCGTGGAACTCCTGATAGACCGACTCCATCTCCGCTTCGCGCACCCGCTGAAAAATCACCTGCTTGGCGGTCTGGGCCGCAATGCGCCCCAAGTCCTCCACGGCGAGCAACTGGCCGATTTCATCGCCCAGCTCGGCGCCCTCATCCAGGCGCTGAGCGTCCTCGAGAGAGATCTCGCGCTGCGGGTCGGTCACCGATTCAACAATCGTCTTGAGCGCCACGGCCTCGATCTCGCCGGTTTTTCGATCCAGACGGACCTGGATGTTGTCCAATCCGCCGTAGCGCTTGTTCGCCGCGGTCTGCAGCGCCGCTTCGATCGCCTGAACGACCTTTTCCGTATCGATCCGCTTTTCACGACCGATCTGTTCGATCACCGCTATCAATTCCCGATTCATCATCCCGCTCCGTCATCCCCTATGCGAATGCTGCGAACTCCCCATCTCCACCATCAGACGGCTTTCCACCACGTCCTTCAGGGGAATGCGCCGTTCCTCACCCGACTCTAATCGCACCACAATCTCCCCGTCTGTCACCCCGACCAACCTGCCCATGCAGACCTGCGCCGTGGTCTTGACCTTGACCAGCCGCCCTTCGTATTTCAGATATTCCTCGGGCCGACGCAGGCGGCGGTCCAGTCCCGGAGAGGACACCTCCAGCGTATAGGCGGCCGGCACCACATCCTCCACGTCCAACTGGGTGCCGATCACCCGGGTCACTTCGGCGCAATCCTCATGACCGATGCCGCCGGGTTTATCGATCGTCACCCGCAACAGGCCTCTCGAAGGGCCGCCGTGATAGACCACGTCGACCAGTTCCAGGCCCATCGCGGCGAGCACCGGGCGCGCCAGCGTCTCGACCCGGTCGGCCACCTCGCGATCCCTGCCCCGTTGTCCGTCCACGACCCTGTAAACCGGATTCTGAAATGAAAAGAGTGGGCGATACCGGAATCCGGGCCCACTCGACGCACCACCGACTCCCGTTCAGTTATAGCACACAACTCTCTGACAAGGCAAGCTTCATTGACTTTTTTGCCGCCGCGCGGAGGCCATGTGTCGGCCGCGCGTCGGGGACCGGCCACCCTTCTCACACGGCCGCGGAGGTCAACGGTGCGTGCGGCGTGCGGCGCGTGTCCCGGGGGTGGAGGGGCGGGGCAGTTGCGATTCGATCCAGGTCTGAAAACTCGCCATCAACCCCCGGGTCACCGGGCCGGGACGGCCGTCACCCACCACCCGGTCGTTCCAGCGGGTGATCGGTGCAATTTCTGTCAGCGTGCCGGTGAGAAAGAGTTCGGCTGCCCGCTCGACCGTTTCAAGATCGATGGGCACTTCCACAACCTCGATCCCCACCCGTCGCGACACCGCGATCACCGCTTGGCGCGTCACCCCGGTCAGAATGGCCGGGCCGATCGGTGGCGTGCGCACGGTTCCGTCATCCAGTACCACGAACAGGTTGCTCGAGGCCCCTTCCGTCACCCCTACGCCGGGACGCACAAGAACGGCCTCAAACGCCCCCCGCCGCTTGGCCCCCTGCTTGGCCAGCACGTTGGGAAGCAGATTCAATGATTTAATATCGCACCGGCCCCACCGAAGATCCGGGGCCGTCACCACCCGGACGCCTCGATGTGGATCATGAGTCGCAGGTGTGACCGGCCTGACGGTGATCAGTCGGGTCGGTCTCGGCGCGGCCGGAAAGGCGTGCTCCCGCGGAGCCACGCCGCGCGTGTATGAGAAATAGATCTTGGCCTCGGCGTACCGGCTCGCTCTGACGGCCTGGGTCACCCAGCGCGTCCAGCGGGCCGGCGGCGGAGTCAGCGGCAGCCCGATCGCCTCGGCGCTACGCGCAAATCGATCCAGATGCTCCGGCAGCAAAAATGGCGCGCCCCGGTAGACCCGCACCACCTCATACACGCCGTCCCCGAAGGTGTACCCCCGATCCTCGACGGGAACCGTTGCCTTGGACAGCGGCATCAGCCGGCCGTTCAACACCGCGATGTTCGGCATCCTTCCTCCTCATGGTCACATGAAAAAAACCCGACAATCCGTTGCGTTCCTCCTGAATCTTCAGCACATCGCACCAGCCGCCGAAGATGCCGGCAAACTCCCGTTTGCGGAAAAACCGGTCGTAATGACCGCGATGCACCACCCAGTCACGCCTCCGGCGCTCGCCGGGATGATGCTTGAACTTCGTCGAAAAACAGGAGAGCAGAAAATAACCGCCCGGCTTGAGCAATGGCAGGACGCCGTCGAGGTAGCGTCGGGTGTCGGCGCGGGTCACATGGTGGAGGCACCCGTAATCGATGATCACGTCGAACGTGGACGGGCGGAACGGCAGTGCGAAAAGATCCGCCACCTGGAACGCCACCCGGGCGCCGGTGCCGGGATGCTTGACGGCCAGCGTCCTGGCCCGGCGGATCGCGAGCGGCTCGGCATCGACGCCGATCACGCGAAACCCCCGTTCGGCGGCGTCAAAAGAGTGGCGCCCCTCACCGCACCCGAGATCGAGCACCAGTCCGGCTGGCAGCCGCTGGGAGAGCCGGCGAAGCGCGGCCGCGATCCGAGGCTCGGGGCCTTCCACCGGCCAGCCGTGCTCGCCGCGTTGATACGCCTCGCGAAAGTACCGGGCCTGTCGCGCGTACACCTTCATCCGCCCGCAGTCTACTCGCGCGACGGCGATCCGGTCAAGTTTGCATCGGAGGCGGCGCGGCAGACGACAACCTGGCGAGGCGATCCGGGCGGGGACCTGTCGCGCGGTGTTTCGCCGCGGCCTAGCCGGACGAGGTCACCCGTTTCAGGAAGGCGTCGATTCGCCTGGCATTGGTGCCCACATCGCTGCGTCCGACCCGTGAAACCGATCGCACATCAATCCGGCTGCCGCCGTCCGACGACGTCACCCGGATGACAATATCATCCTTAAATCCAAACCACAGCGTGGTATCCGTCGCCTCGATGCGCCCTTCCTCCGGCGCTTCAGCCACAATCTGCCAGCCCATCCCCTTTGCCGCGGCCGACGCCAGCGCAAACGCCCGATCGGGCGGCATCTTCAGGAACACCGGCACGATCTCCGGATAGGCCGAACGCTGCTGGGCGGCGATCTCGGGGCCCCTGTAGTCAGGCGGATTGGGCGCGCCGGCGCGCAGGGGCAGCACCGCGACGAACAACGGCGGGTGGTCGGGGTCGGTCGTAATATCGTGAATGGCCGGAACGCGTTGCGCGGCGCGCCTCCACTGCCAGGGAATGCCGAAGGCGACGAGGCCGGCGAGCAACCCTATCGCCGCCGCCACGACGATCGTTCGAGCCGCCCGCTCTCGCGTCAGGCCAATCAACAACAGCGCCGCCCCGCCGCATGATGCGGCGGCGGCGCCGCCGTACGCACCCCAGGCCAGCAGAACAAAACCGGACCGGAAATTCCACCATCCCCACCGGCTGCCCAGACCCGCCAGCAACAGCGTGAGCAGCGAGATGATGGCCAGCCAGCACCCGCCGTGAGCGAACGCGAGGACGAACGCCCGAGGCACCGCACCGCCTTGGTTGGCTCTGCCGACGGACGACCGGATGCTCACGATGACGACCACTCGCCGGGCGTCAGCGCCTTGATCGAAAGGGCATGAATCTCTCGCCCCATGTGCGCTTCGAAGAGCCGAAAGACCATCCGGTTGCGATCGAGCAGCGGCACGCCTTCGAACCGCACGGAGACCACGCGGATGATAAAATGACCTCCGCCGCCGGCCGCGGCATGGCCGGCGTGCTTCCAGCTCTCATCGATCACCTCGATGTGCTCCGCCGCCAAGCGCTCCCGCACCTCCCGTTCGATCAGATGACGCGTTTCTTCGGACCCTCCGGCCATCGGCGTCTCCTCCGCAGGGTCGGAGCCGCGCCCGCTGCCGTGGCTGCCGGGCGCGTCCTGTCCCTGTAACTGCCATATCACACGGGAGTCTCCGAGGGCAAGCCATTGAAGGCGGGGGGAGAGGGAGATGTTCTCTCCCCCCGCGAGCCCCCTGCTATGGACAGCGCCGCGCAACGATGACATAATGCGCGGATGCGATCGCCCGTCTTGGCACCCCTCGTGATGATCGTCCTGCTCGGATCCGCCCTCACGCCCATCGGCGGCCAGCGGGCCGCCGCCGTGGAGGCCTCCACCCTGCGCCTGCCCGACGGGCGCGCGGTCACCCTGGAGATCGCCTCCACGCCGCATCAACGCAGCCTCGGCTTGATGTTTCGACCCTCGCTTCTTGACGATCAAGGCATGCTCTTTCTCTTCCCGACCCCCGATCGCTACGGCATCTGGATGAAGAACATGCTGATCCCGCTCGACATCCTCTGGCTGGACGACCACAAACGGATCATTCATCTTGAGACCAACGTGCCGCCGTGCCAGCGCGAGCCCTGCCTGATCTACCAGCCCGACACCCCCGCGCTCTATGTCATCGAACTGCCCGCCGGCTCGGTCACTCGCGCAGACCTCCGGGTGGGCGTGTCGCTCGAATGGACGGCGCCCCCCGAATCGCCGCCCCTGCCATCCGCGCACTGAGCGCCGGGCCCGACCCAAACTCATGACGGGAGCCGACGCCGACGAGGAGAACCGCCGCCCGTGGTGGAAGGGCGTCACCGGGTACCAGTGGCTGGTGCTGATCGTGGCGTGGCTCGGATGGGTCTTCGATTCGATGGACTCAACCCTCTATGCCATCGTGCTGCACCCCGCGTTGCACGACCTGCTCGGCGCTGCCGCCTCCACCGGCGACATCGAGTGGTACGGCGGAATCATCTTTTCCATTTTCCTGATCGGCTGGGCGCTTGGGGGATTGCTCTTCGGCGTCCTCGCCGATCACTTCGGGCGGACCAAAACCCTGATTCTGACCATCCTGATCTACTCGCTCTTCACCGGCATGGCGGCTCTCTCGCACAGCTGGTGGGAGCTGGCCCTCTACCGGTTGCTGACCGCGGTCGGCATCGGCGGGGAATGGGCGGCGGGCGCCGCGCTCGTAGCGGAAACCTGGCCGGAGGTCAAGCGGGCCAGGGCCGCCGGCGTGCTGCAATCCGCCTGGGCGGGCGGTTTTTTCTTTGCCGCGCTGATCAACCTGCTGTTCGGCGGGTACGGCTGGCGCGCGATCTTTCTGATCGGCATTTTCCCTGCCCTGATCACGCTGATTATCCGCGCAGTAGTGAAGGAACCGGACCGCTGGCTCAAGGTCCAGAGGGAGCGGGAGCGGGTCCGACGGATCACCCTCCCCACGGACGAAGAGGCGGAGTGGCTTTCCCCCGGGCTCGGCCGGCTCTTTCGTCCGGACCTTCGACGGAAGACGGTGTCGGGCACCACGCTCGCGTTTGTGGCCGTCTTCGGCCTTTGGGGGGCGACCAACTGGACGCCGACGCTGATTCGTGAGTTGCTGGCTCCCCGCCATCTTGATCCAGACACAATCACCCGAAGCGTCAGCTACGCCGTCATGAGCCTCAATGCAGGCGCCCTGGCCGGCTATCTCGCGTTCGGACCGATTGCCGACCGGATCGGGCGCCGCCCGACCTTCTTCCTGATGTGTCTGGGCAGCGTGGTGATGCTGCCCCTCACCTTTCTGACCCCGAAGAGCTACGGTCTCGTCCTGGGATTGCTGCCGGTGCTCGGATTTTTCAACAATGGGATTTTCAGCGGGTTTCCGATCTATCTTCCGGAACTCTACCCAACGCGGATCAGGGCGACGGGAGCCGGCTTTTGCTTCAACGCCGGTCGAATCCTCGCCTCCGGCGCACCCTTTATCAAAGGTGTTCTGGGCTCGTTCTTCGGGCCCGGGGTGGCCACCAGCCTGATCGGGCTCATCTACCTGCTCGGCATTGCCGTCCTGCCGTTCGCCCCGGAAACCAGGGGGCGGCCGCTGCCGGACTGAACCGACGGCCCGCCGGAGCTCGGCCGTCAGGATTTGCGGATCACGCGCCTGGCGTGAACGACGCCGTCGACCTTCTGGATATTCTTCAGGACGCGGTCCAGGTGAGCGGTGTTCTTCACATCGATGACGAAGTTCAGCTCCGCCTTTTGCGCCTCCGACGTGGAAATGTCGGCGTGTCGGATGTTCGTCTGCGCGGCGCTGATAGCCGCCGAGACCGCGGCCAGCATACCCGGGCGGTCGACGGCGAGCACGGACACTTGCACCGGATACTGCTGCGGCTGCTCCGTTTCCCACCGCACCTCCACGAGACGGTCCTTGTCATAGTCCAGCTGGTCGATGTTGGGGCAATGGACCGCGTGGATCGAAAGCCCTCGCCCCCGGGTGACGAAGCCGATGATCGGGTCGCCGGGCAGCGGATTGCAGCATTTGGAGAAATGGACCAGCACGTCTCCGACGCCGCGCACGCTGACCCCCTTGCCGCCCAACCCGATCTTGCCGATGATTTTCTCTTTCAATCCCTCCTTCAACCGGGGTTCCGGCAGCAGCCAGTTGGCCACCTGTTGGGCTGAGAGTTTCCCGTAGCCGATGGCGATCAACAAGTCATCCGTCGACGCCAGCCCCGCCTCCTTGGCTTTCACTTCCAGTTTGCCCGACTTGAACACCTCGCCCGGACTCAAATGGACCCGCCTCAGTTCGCGCTCGAGCAGTTGCCGGCCCAGTTCCAGGCTGCGCCGCTGTTCTTCGACTTTGATCCAGTGTTTGATCCGGGTTTTGGCCCTCGGCGTGCGGACATACTTGAGCCAGTCCTTGGTCGGCGTCTGCGTTGCGGTGGTGAGAATCTCGACCGTGTCGCCGCTCTTGAGCTGGTGACGGAGCGGCACCAGCTTGCCGTTGACCTTGGCACCGCTGCAGTGGTGACCGATCTCCGTGTGGATCGCGTAGGCGAAGTCGATGGGAGAGCTGTTCGACGGCAGTTCGCGGATATCCCCCTTGGGCGTGAAGACGTAAATTACGTCCCCGAACAGGTCCATCTTGACCGAGTCGAGGAACTGCCGGCTGTCCGACAGCTCCTGCTGCCATTCGACCAACTGACGCAGCCAGGCGAAGAGCCGGTCGTCCCGGTCGTCGATTCGTCCCTGCTCCTTGTATTTCCAGTGGGCCGCGATGCCCTCCTCGGCCACGCGATGCATCTCCTCGGTCCTGATCTGAAACTCCACGTGCTGCCCCTTGGGTCCGACCACCGTCGTATGCAGCGACTGGTATAAATTCGACTTGGGCACCCCGATGTAATCCTTGAAGCGGCCCGGCACCGGCCGCCACAGCGAGTGGATCATGCCCAGGATGCCGTAGCAGTTCATCTTCGTGTCCGTGATGATCCGGATGGCGGCCAGATCGTAGATCTCTTCGAACGTGATTCCCTGCCGTTTCATCTTCTGGTAGATGCTGTACAGGTGCTTGGACCGGCCGGTTACCTCGCCAGGAAACCCATAGAGCACGAGGTTGCGCTTGACCACCTGGATCTGCTCGCTGATCATCCGGTCGCGCTCGTCTTTCTTCTGGGCGATCTTTTTGGACAGGCTGGCGTACTCGTCGGGGTGCAAATAGCGCAGACACAAGTCCTCCAACTCCGCTTTCATCCAGCCGATCCCGAGCCGGTTGGCGAGTGGCGCATAGATGTCCTGCGTTTCCTGCGCGACGCGCAGGCGCCGGGCTTCCGGCAGGTGTTCGAGCGTCCGCATGTTGTGCAGGCGGTCTGCCAGTTTGATCAGCACCACCCGGATGTCGTCGGCCATGAAGAGGATCATCTTCCGGAAATTCTCCGCCTGCTTCTCCTCCTGGCTGCGGAACGGAATTTTACTGATTTTCGTGACCCCGTCGACCAACTTGGCGATTTCGTCCGTGAAATGTTCCTTGATCTGAGCGGGCGTGTAGTCGGTGTCCTCCACCGTGTCGTGCAGCAGACCGGCCGCGATCGAAGGCACGTCGAGCTTCAGTTTCGTCAGAATCTGCGCCACCTCCAGCGGATGCTTCACGTACGGCTCTCCGGATTCCCTGACCTGGCCGGCGTGGGCCTCAAAGGAGACGTCGTAGGCCTTGCGCAGCAGCTGGATGTCCGCGCCGGGATTGTAGGCGGTGACCCGGTGAAGAATGTCCTCAAACGCCACCAGGGGACTCATGCCGGCGCCGCTCCGATCACGGGAACAGCCACACGGTCGACGGGGCTGACGGCGGATTGGAAATCCTTCACCTGCAGCTGCAGCCGGCGCTCTCCGCCCGCGGCAGAGCCTCCGGCGGACCGCCAGCGGTCTTCACGCAGCATGAAGGCCACGTCGATCCGCCCGGCGCCCGCCATCGCCTCCTGCACCCGGTGCCCCTGTCCGAAGGCGATGGCCGGCACCGTCGCCGGCGTTGGCGGAGCTGCGGCTGAGCCCGTCGCGGATCGCAGCATAAGCCGCAGGTGGCCGTTGCCGACCTGTCGAACGTCGACGAGCGATGCCCCCCTGACCACCAGCACCGGCTCGGGATTGCCGGGGCCAAACGGCGCCATCCGATTGATCTCCTCCAGCAGGGTCCATGTGCACTCCCCTAGGGTCACTTCGGCATCGACGGCCAGAGTCGGTTCGAATGTCTCCGGGGACGCCTGGCGGGCCACGGCTTCCGAAAAGACGGCGCGAAAGGCGTCCACCCGATCGGCCCGCAGGGTCAACCCCGCCGCCATCCGATGCCCCCCGAACTGCAGCAAATGTTCGGTGCAATCGCCCAGCGCCTGATAGAGGTCGATCCCCTGAATCGTGCGCCCGGAGCCCTTGCCCACCCCCGTCACAGGATCAACGGCAATGACGATCGATGGACGGTAGTACCGCTCCACCATCCGGGCCGCGACGATGCCGATGACGCCGGGATGCCAGCCCCGGTCCGCCACAACCATCGCCGTCGCCGAGCGAAGATCATACCGTCCGGCCTGGGTCAGCGCTTCTCGCAGCACCCCCTCCTCGATCGCCCGCCTGGCCTCGTTGTCCCGCTGATGCTGGAGGGCCAGCCGGGCCGCTTCGGACTCGTCCGACGTTGTCAACAGCTCCACCCCCATCGCCGCATCGCCCAACCGGCCCGCCGCGTTCAACCGGGGCCCCAACACGAAGCCCACCGTGCCCACGCCGACCGGTTTGCCATCGACCCCCGCCACCCGCTTCAGCGCCCGCACACCCGTCCGCTGCCCCTGCGACAGCAAGCTTAACCCGTTCACGACCAGGTAGCGGTTCTCGTCTCTGAGTGGCATGACATCGGCGATCGTTCCCAATGCCGCCAAGTCGGTCCACGACGCGAGAGAGGACCGGACCTCCCGCCCCCACGGCTGCAAGGCCACGGCCGCCGCCACCTTCCACGCCAGGCCGGAGGAACAGAGGCCGCGAAAGGGGTAACGGGAATCGTTTCGCCAGGGGTTGATCGTCGCCACCGCGGCCGGAAGCTCGTGCGGCACCTGGTGATGATCGGTCACGATCACGTCGATGCCTGCGTGGCGGGCCGATGCGATCTCTTCAAACGCGGTCGTACCGCAGTCGGCCGTGATGAGCAGCGAGACGCCGGCCGCCTTCGCTTCCTGGACGGCCGTGCGGCTGAGCCCGTACCCCTCGGACAGCCGGCGGGGAATTCTGACGACGGCATCGAGGCCCAGGCAGCGGCACAGCTCGCGGTAGATCGACACGGCGCTGATTCCGTCGACATCGTAATCGCCGAACAGCATGAGCCGTTCGCCCCCCGTCATGGCCGCACGGATCCGGTCGACGGCGACGCCGACATCAGGCAGCAGCAACGGATCGATCAAATCGGCGGGGGAAGGATCGAGATACCGGCGGGCGTCATCGGGTGAGCGGATGTCGCGGGCCGCCAGCAAACGGGCCAACATCGGCGACCACGCGCCGTCTTGACGCAACACCTCCTCCGCCGCCGGCTCCGCCCGTCGGGCCACCCATCGCATCGTCTTCAGACCCCCAGAGATTATAGGGACAATCTACCATCCGACATCACGCTAAGTCAAAGATTCCAAGCGGTTGCGGGTCGTCGGTCATTCGCGACCGGCGCGAACATCCTCCCCTGACCGTGGGGCCTGTTCCAGCCACCGGTCCAGCGTCCACCGGGGACGGCGCTCCACCGCCACCCGAGCGGCCAGCGCAAGCAACACAAGGTTGCGGACAAAAGCGACCGTGTTGGATTCCTTGAATCCGATGGCCCCGAAACAGCCGCAATCATCCAGGGAGATGCCGCGCGACAGCGTCGAAGCCAGCGCCGCCGTGATGACCAGCAACTGCAGCGACACCAGCGCCAGGCTCAGGCGGCTCAACAAGCCCACCGACAGCAGCACCCCGCTGGCCATTTCCACCCAGGGGAGCGTCACCGCCAGCGGCCGTTCCAGCCAGACGGGAAGGAGGCGATAGGCGTGCACGGCGGCCATAAAATTTTCCGGCGGCTCGATCAGCTTGATCACGCCGGAAACGGTGAACAACCCGCCCAGCACCAGGCGGGCCGCCAGGGCCGTGACAGGGTGGACCAGCGCGCGCCGCACCCGATGCGCCGCCGCGCTCACGAAGCGCCGCGCAGGGCGCCGTCGATCAACCGTTTCAGATCGTCGAAGCCGGCGCCGACCGCGACCCGCTGCTCGTTAACGAAGAGGGTGGGCGTCCCTTCGATCTTCAAGGCGGTCCCCCGCCCGATATCTTCCCTGAGCATCGGCAGCATCCTCCCGCTGGCCACGCAGGCGTCAAATTGATCGTGATCGAGACCGAGCGAGACGGCGTATCCGTGAAACAGCGGCCGGACGTCCGCGGCGGCCGCCCATTCCGGCTGTTGGTCGAACAACCGGTCATGATACTCCCAGAATTTTCCCTGCTCGTTCGCGCAGAGGGCGGCGACAGCCGCCTGTTCGGCAAACTGATGCATGGGAAGCGGGTAACTGACGTAGACAAGTTTGACCTGTGTCGGATAGGCGGCCAGCACCTGCTTGAGCACGGCTTCGACTGCGCGGCAGGAGGGACACTGGAAATCGCTGAATTCGGTGAGGACGACGGCCGCCGTTGCCGGCCCGCGAACCGGATCGGAGCTGGGCACGACCACCTTGGGCGGCGATGGCCGAAGCCAGAGGACCGCCCCCACGGCCGCGCCCACGACCACGACCGCGACCGCCAGTTGAAGCCAGAGGCCGGAGGATCGGCCGACTCTGCTCGGCTCCAGGGGCTCGGTGGATCGATCGTGACGGTGCAGTTTTCTCGATGATGCCCGTCCCATGCTGCCTTCACCATAGCGCACCTTCACCCGGCATCTCAAGCGCGGAGACGCGCTCCCCCATTGGATCCAAGAACAGGAGTCCTTCGCACGTGCCGGATTGAAAATCGTCCGTCGGTCACGTAGGATGGGGCGCCATGGCGCCGTCCCCGATCATCGACAGCCACGCCCACCTGCAATTCGACGATTTCACCGCGGATCTTGAGGCCGTTTTGGGCCGGGCCCAAGACGCGGGCGTGACGGTGATCGTGAATGTCGGCACCGATCTGGCCAGCAGCCGGTCCGCCGTCGGCCTCGCCGACCGGTATCCGCAACTTTACGCCACGGTCGGCCTCCATCCGCACGAGGCCGCGACCTTTACCGATGAACTCGTCACGGCGCTGGCCGAATTGGCCCGCCATCCCAAGGTGGTCGCCATCGGGGAAACCGGGCTCGACTACTACTATCAACACGCTTCCCGCGAAGCCCAGATGACGGCCTTCCGCGCGCAACTGGAACTGGCCCGGGCGGTCGATCGACCGGTGGTCGTGCACAGCCGGGAGGCGAAGGAGGAGACCCTGCGGCTGCTGGCGGAGGCGGCGCCTGGCCGGAGGGGCGTCCTGCATTGCTTCACCGGCGACCTGGACATGGCGCAACGCGCGATCGGGATGGGATTTTACATTTCCTTGTCCGGCATTGTGACCTTCAAGAACGCCGGCCCGCTGCGGGACGTGGCCAAGGCGCTCCCGCTGGAGTCCCTGCTGATCGAAACCGACTGCCCGTATCTGACGCCGACGCCCTACCGGGGCGCACGCAACGAGCCCGCCTTTGTCGTCCGCGTCATCGATCAACTCACCGAACTGACCTCAGCCGCCTCGTCGGACGCGGTGCGGGCCGCCACCAGGCGGAATACCGTATCGCTTTTCGGCCTCGACGAACGATAAGCGTTTTTTCCCCACCGCCGGCCCACTTCCGGGCATACCACTGCCGTTACCCACCCATGAGGGGGGTGAGCATAAGAGCATTTTGACGGTTTTTCCAATCACGGCTATAGTTTAGACCAGCCGCCCCCGCTGTATTCCGGGGGAGGGAATGAGTGATGACGTCCGAACTCCAGTCCAGCGCACCCGCCCGGTTCGGCAAATACCTGCTGATGGACCGGATCGCGGCCGGCGGCATGGCCGAGCTGTTTCTCGCCAAGCAAACCGGTGTGAAGGGATTCGAGAAGGTCGTCGCCATCAAGCGGATTCTTCCGGCGCTGACGCAGGATCAGGAATTCGTCGCCATGTTCATCAATGAGGCGAAGCTGGCGGCGCTCCTCTCCCACCAGCACATCGTTCAAATCTTCGACCTCGGCACCACCGACGGCTTTTATTACATCGCCATGGAGTACCTCATGGGCAAGGACCTGCGCGCGCTGGTGCAGCGCAGCCAGGCCAGGTCGTTGCCGCTGACCCCCGGCCACGCCCTCCTGATCGCGAGCCGCATCTGCGCCGGCCTCGATTATGCCCACCGAAAGAAGGATCTGCACGGCCGGGACCTGCACCTGGTCCACCGGGACGTCAGCCCCCAAAACATCCTGATTTCCTATGAGGGGGAGATCAAGCTGGTCGATTTCGGTATTGCCAAGGCGACGACGCAGGCGACCGAAACCCGCACGGGCACGCTCAAGGGCAAGCTCTCCTACATGTCGCCGGAACAGGCGACCGGCAAACCGCTCGACCACCGGTCTGACATCTTCTCCCTGGGGATCGTGCTGCATGAGCTGGTCACCGGCCAGCGTCTGTTCACCGGCAACAATGAATTCGCCATTATCGAACAGGTCCGGCAGGCGCAGATCGCCCCGCCGTCCGAGCGCAACCGCGACCTGCCGCAGGAAATTGACGACCTGATCATGAAGGCCCTCGCCAAAAACCCGGCCGACCGGTTTCAGCATGCCTCCGACATGGAGCTGGCGATCGATCATCTGATCGCGGCCAAAGGGTACGCGTTTAGCAGCCTGTCTCTGGCCAATTACATGCACGCGCTCTTCGAGCAGGATCTGGCGGATGACACTGTACGCGTCCAGCGCATCGCGGCCGTTCCGGCAGGGATGCTGATGGATGACGCGGCCGATCCCTCGACGCTGGTCCAGCCGAGCCGTGACCGGACCCCGACCCAGCGCCCGCCGTCCACGGGACAGTACGCGCCCCTGACGCTCAAAACCATGCCACAACCCACACGGCTGCCGGTGACCAAGGCCTTTCTGGGCGCGATCGCCATGCTCAGCTGGGCGGCCTTGCTCCTCGCGCTCTGGCAGCCCTCTCTCGTGCCCGTCCGGCAATGGAACGAAGCGAGACTCAAGCTGAACCGGCTGGTCGATCAAGTGATCAACCAGCACACCATGCCGACTGTCGAACAGAAGCCCGGCCCCGGCCCCGCGCAACCCGTCGCCCCGCCGTCCACCGACGCGCCGGTTGCGGCGGTGCCTCTGCCCTCCCCCGCACCCCAAGCGGTCTCGCCGACGTCCGCGCCCCCGACTGTTCCGCAAACGCCGGTGGCCGCGCCGACGCCGGAGTTGACCGACCCGTCGTGGAGTCCCTCCGGTTCCCCGGCCGACGCGGAACCCGTCCGCCGTCGCCCCGGCGTTCCGCAACGGCAGGAACAGCTCCAACTCTATGAGGAGGCCCGGCGCGCCTATCAAACGGGCGACCTTGCCCTGGCCGAGCGCAGTTTACGGGACGCCTTGTCCGTGAATCCGCGGGCGGTGCACGGCTACCACCTGCTGGCCATGGTGCTGCGTGAGGAGAAGAAAACCGATCCTGCGATCGCCATCCTGACGGAAGGCATCAACCGATTCCCCGGCACGGCAATTCTTCATCATGACCTGGGCCGGCTGTACGCTGACAAGAACATCGCGTCATTGGCGATCGATGAGCTTCAACTGGCGGTGGAGATGGACCCTTCGGCGCCCTGGACCAACGAGGATCAACAGCTACTCGGCACCCTCCGCGCCGCCCCGCCGGCTCCGACTCCGCCATCCGACCCTGAGCCGGCACAGGATCCTGCGCCAGAAAAGGAGTGATCATGCGCATCCATTGCGAAAATTGCGGCACGGTGTTTGATCTGACCAGCTCCAAGGAGGACAGCAGCCCCTGTCCATATTGCGAGCACGTGAATCATTCCGGGAACGGCAACGGCCGGGTGGTCGAGCGTCGGGCGCGCCCCGCCGGGGCTCAGCCCGTCCGCGGCAAGGTGGGCAAACGCGACGTGGGAACCAGCACCATGATTTTCCCTCCCGAAGCCGAAACCAAGCCCGATTCCGATACATCGATCCGTCACGCAACGAGCGGAAAGAAACCGATCCCCCCGACGGGCCGTCCCTTTGAGCTGGAAATCGTCGAGGGGGACGATCTCGGCAAGCGGTTCATCATGATCAAGGCGCAGATGACCATCGGACGGGGGGTCGACGTCGACGTGCAGTTGAAGGATCCCGAAGTCTCGCGGGAGCACTGCGTCATCGAATGCTACGGCGATACCCTGATCATCAAGGATCTGCGGAGCGCGAACGGCACAGTATTGAACGGCTTTCTCGTCAGGCGGGACCTGCTCAAGCCGAACGACCGCATCCATGTCGGGAATACCACCCTGGAAGTGAAGCGGCCGGGCAAACATTAGTCACGCCCCAGCCTTCCTCCCGGCGCGCGCACGTCGAATCAATTCGGCCCAAGCCGGAGAGGGGCTACTCCGGTATCCGCCTCAATCGACTCATCCAGAATGGTCGCTGACGGCGCCATTCCTCCGGCCTTCGCGGCGGCGGCCTTGCCGGCACCGTCACGGTGTCACGTGCGCGCGCAACGCCGTGCCGATCGACCACCCGTTAGAGCTTCCTCAATTTCACCCCTTTGCGGCGCTCGGCCTTGGAGCGCCGGCGGGGATTGCCCTTCTTGACGGACGGACCGACCGCCTCCTCGTCCGCATCCTTGTCCGACAGGATCGCCAATTCCCGTCGTGCGCTGTCGATCAACTTCCATTCGAATTCCCCGCAGGCGAGCGCCACGCCTCCCGCGCGCCGGACGGCCCGTTGCACCTCGCGGTCGGAAGAGACCACCACAACCGCCGCGCCCTCTTCGCCGGCCAACCGGGCGATGACCTCATCGGCCCGTTCCCCTTCACGGGAATAAATCACATCAACGCCATCGATGCGGTCGCGGTGCTCCGTCGACCAGCCTGAGCGCCAGCCGTCAAACACCACCGTCAGGCGGTGACCCCGCTGCCGCTGGTAGGCCGCCAGCCGCCCGACAAGCCGGTCGCGCCGGGCGCGCAGATCGCCGTGAAGCCCCCCGTCATGGCCGATGAAGTTGTAGCCGTCAACAATGAGGTGGGTCGCCAAACTTAATTACCGACCTCCGATCCGCCGGACGCGGAGGTCGTCGAACCAAAGAAATGAATCGCCTGCTCGCCCTTCAGCATCTCGGGCGTGATGACGTAATTGCCTCCGAGCGAGGGCACCCAGACCTTGTTGGCGACATCAAGATTTCCGACGGAGAGCAGATAGCTCAACCCGCCGATCGTTCCACCCAAAATGGCGTAAGTCAGTTTAATCGGCCCGTAGATAATGCTGCTGAGCAAACTGGCGGTGCCCAGCCCAGCCTCTGACAAATAACCGGCCCACGCCGCGGTGGGCGCAATCACCAGCCACGCGCCAAGCCCCGCGCTCAGCAGCAGCCTTCGCACAGACGACATTTGCATCTTGCCGCTCCTCTCAATGGGTGGTGACGGCCCCACAATCGGCCGCCTTGCCGCTCATTGTAGGCAAACGTCGGAACGTTTGCAAGAAAAAACCGGCGCGCGATCCGTCGGCAGTAACGATGGTCCAACAATTGAGATGGGCGTTCGTCGCCGGCATGATGCGCGGGCCCGCGCAACATGAATCCGGGATCCGGGATGATGGAATAAGAGGCACGGCTCGCTGAGTCGGACCCACGGGCGGCGCGACCCGCCGGAGGCGGAAGTGGATCCCGGCTTGTGACGGGGGCATCAGGGAGTTGGGCATCATGTGCCTGGTTCCACATGCGCGGGCTTGCCCGTGGTCATCAACTCCGTTACAATGACGGCCGCCGTGATGAACACGATCAGCGACCTGGCGATCGCATGGGGCGCTGCGCTGCCGAGCGTCACAGCCATCGGCGTCTCGGCGTACGGCTTTGGTCGGTGGGCGCTCGCGCGCGCGGGACTGGACGGCCCGTCGCCGGACCGCCGCCTGATCACGCTGGGGGTCGGCGCGGGGTTGCTGGCGCTGCTGGTCCTGATCTGCGGACTGGCCGGCCTGCTGTACCGCCCCATGCTCATCGGGCTGCTGCTCATCGGCGCGGCCGGCTGGATCAGGCGCACCGGGCCATCGCGGCGCCCCGACGCGTCCCCGCCCCAGCAGACCAACCGCCCATTCTTCCGCCGGATCGCCGCGGGCGGTCTCCTGCTCCCGGTCATCCTGATCGTCTTCGGCGTCTTGATGCCGGAATTCTTCCACGACGCCTTGATCTACCATCTCGAGCTGCCCCGCTATGATCTGCTCCACCACCGCATCAGCTTTCTCCCCTGGAACTACAACAGCGCGCTGCCGGCCAATGTGGAATCACTCTATCTGATCGCACTGGCCTTTTCCGATGAACGGGCGACCAAGATGATCCATGCCGCGCTCGCCCTGCTCTGCGTCGCCGCGCTCAATGCGCTGGGTCGGAATCTTTCCCCTGGGCCCGAGTCATCCCGCCTGGCGGGGCGGCTCGCCGGGACGCTGTTTCTGGTGACGCCGGCCGTCGTGCTGTTGGCCGCCGTCAGCGGCAACGATTTTGGTCTGTTGTTCTTCGAGCTCGCCTGTCTCCTCGCCTGGTGGCGGTGGCGGATGGCCGCGACGCTGCCGCAGGAAACGCCGCGCGCGTCGGGCCGGGCCTGGCTTCTCTCCTCCGGCCTGCTCATGGGGTTTGCGCTCGGCACGAAATATTCCGCCTTCTTTTTTCTCCTCGGCATGGCGGCGGCGTGGAGCCTTCGGGCGGGATCGACCGGGACGCCGCGCGTCGCGCTGTTCCGCGAGTTCGGACGTTGGCTGCTGATGGCCGCCGCCGCCGCGTCTCCCTGGTGGGCAAGGAATGTCGTCGCCACGGGCGATCCCATCTACCCCACACTCGGACCGAGCGCGGGACCGCTGTTTTCCACGGGGACCAGCCACCCCTATCTGGACGAGAACGGGGTCGCATGGTTGCGGCACGACCTGGGCGCCGGAGGGATCGATTGGACGGTCTGGCCGGATTATCTGGTGCGGCTCGCCTCGAACGACATCGGCTGGCTGACGCTCGCCGCCGCATTGGCGACCGGCGGCATCGTGCTGGCACGGCGACGGTACGCGGCGTTGCACACGCTGCTCGTGCTCATCGCCGCATCGATCGCCATCTGGTGGTTTGTCAGCCCGGTGCCACGCTACCTGATGCCGATGACGGCGTTGCTCGCGCTGCTCGGGGCGATCGGCCTGGCAGAGCTGAGCACGGCCGGCCGCGCGGCCCGCACGGCGGCCGGCGCCGTCCTGATCGTCGGGCTGCTGGGCCAGTCACTTCAGTCGGCCGTCCTCGTCAGGGACAATTACCTCGCCCCCTTCACGGCGCTGACCGGTCTGCGCGCGTTCGAACCCGGACGGGCCGCGGCCTCGACCGGCGAGACGGCGGTCTCCATGCTGAACCTGATCCCCGACGGCGAGCCGCGACGGCAATGGCTGGATTGGTCGGTGCCCCCCTATGCCGTCATCGACGAGGCCAACAGACTGCTCCCCGCATCCGCCGTCGTGCTGTTTGTCGGCGAATACCGCGGCTATTATCTCGACCGCGATCGGATCGTCGGCACCAAGTACGACACATCGCCGTTGATCCGCTGGGCCGAGGAATCGGCCAACGCGGCGGCCCTGGCGGCGCGGCTGCGGCGCGAGGGGGTGACCCACCTGCTCTACAATCAGGTGGAAGCGCGACGGCTGGAACAGGCCGGCTATCCCGCGCTGCTCTGGTCGGACCGGGCCGTCCGCGAGCGGTTCGAACAGTTGCGACGCGAAGAGCTGACGCTGATCACGGTGCGGAACGGAGTCTTTCTCTATGCGGTGGGTCGCGCCGCACCGACGGCGCCGCCGGCCCCCTGACATCAACTGACCGGTGTGGGCGTTACCCCCTGCGGCTGGTAGATGAACATCCAGTCGTGATAGGACGTCTTGCCGTTGAAATCCTGGTCCTCGGGCGGGAAATTGCCCGTTTTGATCGGCGCGGCGGTGCTTGTGCTCCGGACGCCCCTGATGGCATCTCCCTCCTTCACCAGTTCGAAGTCGTCGCCGGTGATCGGATCTTTGTAAATCTTGCGCAGATAACGCCGGGTCGCCGAACTATTCGGATCCTTCACAAGGTCATCGAGCGATCGCGGATAGACATGCGCGCTTCCACCGCGCGCCGTCAGATAATAGAGGCCGATCGCTTGGCGGATCTGATCGCCCCGAAAGAGCAGCTCCGCCTCCCGATCGCGGCGGATTTCGGTCTTCCACTGACGGGCCACCGCCGTCGCGGCGAGGCCGATCAGCACCACCATGAACATGACGAACAGGTAGGTATACCCCGCCTGTCCCCTCCGGGGATGACGGGTGCGCGTGGCGTTCGTGAAGCGTCGCCGTAGCCTCATGACAACGATCAGTATAACAGGTGCAGTCTATCCACGCGTGGGAACTGGCCGTCCCTCTTCCAGATCGATCAAGTCCGGCCACGTGGTGATGTCGGACCGATTCGGCGCCAGCTTCTGCCGGGTGGCAAGAAAGCGCTGCTGACTCTCCGGCGATGAGGGCGTGCGAGCCAGCAGCGTCCGGTTCCAGTCCTCAATCTCGTCCATTGAATGGGGTTTGGCGCGCTGTCGGATCCACTCGGCCATCTGCCGGTCATCCCGCGTCTTGACCGCATCGGCGAAGGCCTCCGCGGTGATGCCCGTCAGCTGAAACCAGGATTGATCCATGGGGCAGTTGTAGATGTATTCCCCGAGCGTGCCCGCGATGTGCGCCCGCGCCTTGTCGATGATCCGGGGCACGTGCACATAGCCGTCAAGCTTATCTTTTGGGCTTCGGGGAAATTGAGTTCGCAAATCCATCAGGAACCTCCTGTCGTGTGGGTCATCCTAGCGGAAGTCGTTGGAGCCAGTCAATCCGCGACGCCGCGGCCGCCATCTTGCATTTTGACGCGGTTTTTTGGAATGATGGGCCGACCAAATTCCATCATGGCGAAATCAAAACCACAGCGCACGGCAAAACCGGCGGCCATCCCGTCCGACGGCCATCGGCCCGAGGCGTTCCGCACCGAACAGGATTCCATGGGGACGATGCGGGTGCCCGCGAACGCCTATTACGGCGCGCAGACGCAGCGGGCCGTGGAAAACTTTCCGATCAGCGATCTGCGCTTTCCACGCGCCTTCATCCGTGCGATGGGGCTGATCAAATGGGCCGCCGCAAAAGTGAACCAGGAGACGGGCGCGCTTGACGCGACGACGGCCGGGGCGATCCAGCGGGCGGCGCGGGAAGTGGCCGACGGCGCGCTCGACACCCAGTTCGTCGTCGACATTTTCCAGACCGGATCGGGCACGTCGACCAACATGAATGCCAATGAAGTGATCGCCAACCGGGCGGCGGAATTGCTGGGCAAAACAGCCGGCCAGCGGGCCGTGCATCCGAACGACCAGGTCAACAAGGGACAATCCAGCAACGACGTCATCCCGACAGCCATGCATGTGGCTGCGCTCGAGGAGATCGAGCGGGCGCTGCTGCCCGCGTTGCGCAAACTGCACCGCGCGCTGGCCGCCAAAGCGAAGCAGTTCGACCGGATCGTCAAGATCGGCCGGACCCACCTGCAGGATGCCACCCCGATCCGCCTGGGCCAGGAGTTCTCGGGCTATGCGCGCCAGATCGAACTCTCGATCTCGCGGATCGAACGCTGCCGGCCGTCGCTGGAGGAACTGGCGCTGGGCGGCACGGCCGTCGGCACGGGGATCAACATGCCGCCGAAGTTCGCGGCGAAGGTGATCGTCCTGCTCAACAAGGAGACGGGCCTCCGCTTCCGCGAGGCGGCCAATCATTTCGAAGCGCAGGCGGCCAAGGACGCGATTGTGGAGACGAGCGGGGCGTTGAAGGGGCTCGCCGTCGTCCTGATGAAAATCGCGAACGACGTCCGCTGGCTCGGTTCCGGCCCCCGCTGCGGCCTCGGCGAGTTGCTGCTGCCCGAGACGCAGCCCGGCTCGTCGATCATGCCGGGCAAGGTCAACCCCGTCATCGCCGAATCGGTCTGCCAGGTCGCCGCGCAGGTGATCGGGTACGACGCGACGATCGCGCTGTGCGGGCTGTCCGGCAATTTTGAATTGAACGTGATGATGCCGGTCATGGCGTACGACCTGCTGCAGGGGATCAGCCTCATGGCCGCCTCGGCGGAGAATTTCGCGCGCCGCTGCATCGAGGGGCTCACGGCGGATGAAGCCCGCTGCCGGGCGGTGATCGAGCAGAGCCTCGCCATGTGCACGGCGCTCGCGCCGGTGATCGGGTACGATCAGGCTGCCGCCATCGCCAAGGAGGCCTATCGAACCGGCAAAACCGTCAGGGACATCGCCAAAGCGCGGAATCTCCTCTCGAACAAGAAGCTCGATGAGCTGCTCGATCCCTGGCGGATGACCGAGCCAGGTTCGTGATGGCCGGCCGGGGACGGGCCGCCGCGCGGCCGGACCGCTCATTTCAGGAGCGGCTGTTGGCGGTCATGGACCGGAAGCACCACTGGGCCTGGCCTGTCTTCAGCGGCAACCGGATCACGCTCGACCGGTTGAAGATCCACTTCCAGCAGGAATTTTCCGTCTACGTCAGGGATTTTCCCCTCCTGCTCGGCCGTCTCTACGCCAAGAATCCGCCGGAGGAGATCCGCCGGGAGCTGGCCGCCAATTTGTACGAGGAGGAAACCGGCGGGTTGAGCGTCGGCCGGTCCCACCCCGCGCTGTTCCTTGAAATGATGAAGGGGCTGGGGTTTTCGGAACGGGATTTTTCCCGGATCCGGCTTCTGCCGGCGAGCCGAATCTACCGGCAATGGCTTGATCGCGTCACCACCAGCCGGTCATGGCTCGAGGGGCTGGCGGTGATGACGATCTTCGTTGAGGGAAGCGTCAAGGAGCGGCAGGAGCTGGCGGACGAAGCGGCGGGCCACCGGCCCAAGAGCGACGATGAGATTGACGCGGCGATCCGGAACCATCCGTTGGTCCAGTTTCACGGGGTCGACCCCAAGGCGATGGACCTGATCCGGGCCCATCAGCGGGTCGAACACGGTCACCGGCTCGCCGCCTGGCAGATGGTCCTGCGCGCGGCCGTCACTCCGTCACAGCAGCGCGCCGTATCAGCCGCGATTGAAAAATCCCTCGATCTCTGGCTGCGCTATCGCGATGGCGTGGCAAAAGCCTGCGGCATTACGCGCGACAGTTAGCGTATTGGTCCTTCGAATCTCCTATGTCCACAATCAATGGGGGCCAGGGGTGTGGGGGTATCGGAGGAGCGACTGCACCGCACGGACCCCCACATATAATAATCAGGGGGGAGATAGCGTCTCGTTATTGAAATCAGGGGGAGGTTCCGATTCCTCCCCCTGATCACCCCCATCGGATGTACGCCGTCCCGCTATTTTAGCGCATGAATCCTTCGTGCCTCACAAATCCAACAATCAATGGGGGGTTGTCAGGGGGGAGATAGCGTCTCCCCCCTGACTATAATAGATACGCAAAAGAGGGTGAGTTTACGGATTCAGCACCCGATAGACGACATCGTGCTCCCTGGCGTGATCGATCACCTTTAAACCGAAGTCATCCCCCGGCACCGCCTTGGTGATCGATTCGTGCTCGACCTGCATCGATTCCACCCGCTGGCGAAAGTCGGTGGTATGACCCTTGATATGAATCGTATCGCCGACCTGCAGCGGCCCCTTGTCCAGCGAGATCACCGCCACGCCCAGATGGGAATAGTAGTGGACAACCCGCCCGATCGGCTGCTCGCCTGGAGGAACTGCGGGGGTAGGCGGCGGAGCGGGCCTTTTGACCGCCGGTGTTTTTGCCGGCCGCTTTTTCGCCGCCGGCCGCCTGGCGGGCTTCCGCTTGGCGACTTTCTTCTTGGCCGGTTTCTTCTTCACCGGTTTTTTCTTCGCGGTCTTTTTCGCGGGTTTTTTCTTCGCGCTCTTCCGGCTCCGTGCGGCCATCGATCACTCCTCCCCATCAATCAGGTGGATGAAATCGTGAAAAAACTGCGCCCATTGTAGGAGGGTCGCCCCGAAAAATCAATAGGTGAGAATCCGGGCTGGTGGGGGCATCCGCCTCCACACCCCATCCCCATCGGATTTACACCACTAGGAACGTTGGGATAGAGGCACATAAGGACGACCGTGTACTCCCTCGTAGATCTGTTCGGGACGGTAGATTTTGTTGTCCTTGAGCTGCTCAATCCAGTGGGCCAGCCATCCGGCCGCGCGAGCCATCGCAAAGATCGAGGTGAAACAGTCCTTCTCGATGCCCAAACGGTCGTAGACGATTCCGGAATAAAAGTCGACATTGGGCCGGATGCCCTTGGCGCCCAGCAGCTCGTCCCCCACCCGTTCGATCTCCTGCACGATCTCGTAGAAGGGCGAGGGCCCGAAGTGGACCGATAACTGCTGGGCCAGCCGCTGCAGCATGTGGGCGCGCGGGTCCTTCACCTTGTAGATCCGGTGGCCCAATCCCATGATCTTCTGCCTGGCCGCGATCCGGTGTTCCATGTACGGGCGCACCCGGTCGACCGATCCGATCTCGCGGATCATGTCGATGACGGCTTCGTTGGCACCGCCGTGCAGCGGGCCGGTCAGCGTGCCGATGGCCGAGGCGACCACCGTGTAGGGGTCGGCCAGCGTCGAGGCGGTCACCAGCCCGCTGAAGGTCGACGCATTCATCGTGTGCTCGGCATGCAGGATGAGACAGATGTCGAGCACCCTCGCCGGCATCGGATCGGGCGCGCGGCCTGTCAGCATGTAGAGAAAATTTTCGGCCAGGCCCAGATCCTCGCGCGGGGGGATGAACTCGTCGCCGTGGCGGAGCCGGGAATAGGCGGCGACGATCGTGGGCAGTTTGGCGATCAGCCTGACGGAGGAGAGATACTGCACGTCCGGCGCCTGAACGTTCTTGTCGGGATAGAACATGCCGAGCGCCGCCACCGCCGCCTGCAATGCGTCCATTGGGTGGCCGTGCTCGGGCAGGCATTTGATCAGGTCGAGGATGCGGTACTTGATCCGCCGGTGGCGGGCGACGTCCGCGGTGAATCGTTCCAGTTCGGTTTTGGTCGGCAACTTATTGAAAATTAGAAGATACGACGTCTCCAAAAAGGAGCTCTTTTCGCAGAGCTCCTCGATGGAAATGCCCCGGTATTCGAGCACCCCCTTCTCGCCGTCGATGAAGCTAACGGACGATCTGGCGGCCGGCACGCCGGCCAATCCCGGAAAATAATCCTGCATCGATCGGCTCTCCTTACGGGGTCTCCGTAATCTGATAGCGCCGGATCCGGCCCGGCCCGCCGTAAATCATCAAGACCCGCTTCCACTCGCGCACATGATAGTTGGCCCAGGCGTTGGGCCGTCCATGGTAATAAGCGTCCGGATCGGCGCCATCCGCGGTCAGCTGCGTCGGCTCGGTGAATCCCAGGTCAAGCACGGTGTCGAGCAACGATTCGGTCGTCAACCCCTTGCCCCGCAGCGCGACGTGGCTCAAGAACTCCAGAATCTGGTCGCTGTTCGACAGCGAAACGCGATCAAGCGAATGAGTCCCTGTCGTGTTCCCCTCTTCGGCCATCTGCCCGCCCCGCTCCTTTATATAAGCAGATGTCTCACGATTCCGCAAACGTGACGGTCACAGGCGAACCGCTTCATCGGCGCGGGGATCGGGCAGGAACCCGGCCGCCTGGAAACGCTCAACAAGCGAATAGGGCGCGACCGGAAGACCGCCGACCAGGGCCGTCATCCGGCTGCGCAGGCGGCGATTCCGGGCCAGCGACCGGAACACCCGCTCGCGAAGCCAGCCGATGGGCCACCAGTCGTTGTTCCAGAAGAGCGTCAGCTCGTCAGCGACCCGCTGCAACCGTTCGACCAGAGGGCGGCGGACCGATTCATAGTCCGCCAGCGCCGCCCGGTCAAGCCGGTCGGTCCGCAATCCCGTGCGGATCAGCTCCGCCAGGACCACGGCGTCCTCCATCGCCTGATTGCGCCCCTGGGCCACGTGGGGATTGAGGGCGTGGGCCGCGTCGCCCAGGAGCGCCACCCGGTCGCTCACCCAGGACTCGGCCCGCACCCGCGCGCAGGGCATGAAGCCCATCTGATCCCACAAGGCGAGAGACTGCAACGACTCGGCCGCCATCGGCATGATCCGGACCATGTCAGCCTTCAACGGCTCCAGGCCGCCCGCCCGCACCGCCCCCCACCGGTCGCGACGGATCAAATAGAGGAGCGCAACCTCTGACGAAGAGACGGGAAAGAGCGCCATGATCCGACCCTGACCGACGGCATATCGGCCCCCCGCGCCCAATGCCAACGGTCGTGGAATCATCGCCGTCGCGTACCCGTCCCGATAGAGGTACACCGATGCGGACAGACCGGCCAGGCGGCGGATGGTGGAATGAACGCCGTCCGCTCCCACGACCATCCGCGCCCGCCAGTCCTGCGGCTCGCCGGTCGCAGTCTGCGCCGTGACGCGAACGGCCGCCGGTTCCCGTTCCAGGCCCGTCACCTTCATGCCCCACTGACACCGCACGCTCGCGCAGGCCATGACGGCATCCAGCAGCAGGGGCTGAAGCAACGCCGGGGTGGTCATCACCGTGTAGGGATAGGGGCCGGGCAGTTCGCCATAATCGATCGTGCAGAGGGAGCGGCCGTTCCCATCGGGTTCGATCGAGACGAATTCGTACCGCTCGTTCCGGCAGGCGCCGCCCGCGAGCAGCGGCTGGAGCAATCCCAGCCGGTCCAGCAGACGCAGGCCGTTGGGCTGAAGATTTTCGGCCCGCTTGGCCATCGGCAGCGAGGGCGCCTGCTCCAGCACCCGCACGTCGGCGCCGTCGCGCCCCAGCAGCAGCGCCAGGACAAGACCGCCGACTCCCCCGCCGCAAATCAGCACATCGCACGTGTGCGTGGTCACTGCGGCCCATCTTACTGTGGGTGGGGAATCCTTTCAAGACCACCCGGTCGATCGGCCGATCGCCCCTACATCCGTCTTACACTTTTCAATCTTTACTTTCTTGCCTCTTGCTTCTTCCTGCTCCTGCCCTCACCTTCTACTCTCCACTATCCACTGCTTATTTTCCTGTGTTATCCTCCCCCCATGTCTTCCCCGGTCGAACGGACGATATCCGACGGCTGGGCCGCCGTTCAGGCCGGTCCGGTCGGCGCCCTGCTGCGCGACCTAGCCTCCAGCGGGGGCGACTGGTATCTGGTCGGCGGCGCCGTCCGCGATCTCGCGCTCCAACGTTCGACCAAGGACATCGATCTCGTCGTCCGGGGCCTGCCGATCGACCGGGTGCGGGCCGCGCTGGAACGGCACGGCCGGGTCGATCTGGTCGGCAGACATTTCGGCGTGCTGAAATTTCTGCCCCGCGCGGTCGAGGTGGCCGAGGCGATCGACGTCGCGCTGCCCAGGACCGAGCATTCCCTTCACCACACGGGCGGGTACAAGGATTTTGTTGTCCAGTCGGATCCGAACCTGCCGATTGAAGACGATTTGCGCCGGCGCGATTTTACCGTCAACGCCATGGCCTGGGCGATAGGCCCCGGCCGGCTCCTGGACCCCTTCAACGGCCGCGACGATCTCGCGGCGCGCCGGATTCGCGCCGTCGGCAAGGCGGACGAGCGTTTCGCCGAGGATTACTCCCGCCTGCTGCGCGGGCTGCGCCTCGCCTGTCAGCTGGGATTCGAGATCGAGCCGGAGACCTGGCAGGCGTTGGGCCGCGCCGTGGGGCACCTGAACGACCGGACCGGCGGGAGCGACGATGACTTTATCGTCCCGCGCGAAACGATCGGAAAGGAATTGATCCGCATGTTCGACTCCGCCCCCGCCCGGGCATTCGATCTGCTCGACGGCTGCGGCGCCACCGCCGTGCTGATGCCGGAACTGCTGCCGATGAAAAACTGTCCCCAGCCTCCGACCTATCACAGCGAAGGGGATGTCTGGATTCACACGCGCCTGGCGTTGTCCCAGCTGGGCTCGGATCGCTTTCGGGAGGAATTCCACAACGATCCGCCGACGGCCGAACTGGTCTTCGCCGTGCTGCTGCACGATGTCGCCAAACCGCTCACGTTGCGCACCCCGGAACGCGATGGCACCGACCGGATCCGGTTCGACGGCCACGACCGGGTCGGCGCCGCGATCGCGCACGCCATTGCTGTCCGGCTGAAACTGTCGAGCTTTCCTGCGGACGGGCCACTGCATGTCGACGCCGACCGGCTGGCCTGGCTCGTCGCCCACCACCTCCTGACGATGAGCGGACCGATCGACCAGATGAAGAACTCCACGATGGAGCGGTACTTCTTCTCAGACGACCGGCCCGGCCGCACGCTCCAGCAACTGATCTGGGCCGACAGCTCCGCCACCATTCATGAGAGCGGCCGGGCCGACATGACCGCGTACGGGCAGTTGAAGGCACGCATCGCGCAGCTCGAAGCGTTGACGGCCAAACGGCGCCGCCTGCCGCCGCCGCTCATCGACGGTCACGCCGTCATGCGTCTGCTGTCGCTCCCGCCGGGGCCGGACGTGGGCCGGCTGCTCACAACCGTCCGGGAGGCTCAACTGGCCGGCTCCATCACCACGCCGGAGGAAGCCGAGGCATTCCTTCGCTCTCACCGCACGGCAGCCTCCCCCTCCCCCCCGCAGCGGGGAAAAGACCGGGCGTAAGGAGGCAGTCTCATGCTCGCCCTGCTCCTCATCCGACACGGCGAAACCGACTGGAACCGCGAGGGGCGCGTCATGGGGTGGAGACCGGTGCCGCTCAATGACACAGGTCGCGGGCAGATCGGCCGATTGGCCGCAAGCCTCAAGGGGGTGCGGGTGGAGGCACTCTACGCCAGCCCGCTGCAACGCACGCTCGAAACGGCGCGGATTCTTGGAGACGCGCTGGGACTCTCTCCGACACTCGATGACCGGTGGATCGAGACAAAGATCACCGGCTGGGAGGGCCAGCTCTGGTCGGAGCTGGAGGGGCATCCCATTCGCGATCGCTACTACGCCGCGCCGACGGAAACGAGGCTGCCAGACGGCGAGAGGCTGGCCGACGTCCGGGACCGGGTCGCCGCCGCGGCGGCCGAATTGGAACGGCGGCATCCGCACGCCATGATCGCCGTCGTCAGCCACGCTGATCCGATCCGCGCGGTGGTCGGCCATTATATCGGTCTGGAACTCTCCGCCTCGCACAACTTCAGGATCGACCACGCCACCGCCACGATCGTCGAGATCGACCGTGGCATCGGCACGCTGCGCGTGCTGAACGCCCCCCCGGATATGATACGGTTGCCGTAGCGTCCAGAAGGGGCGAATCCCCGCGCCGCTCATTGGTCAGACAGCCAGACTCCGTTCGCGGAGGTGCTCTTCGTCGAGCTGCCGCAGGCGGGCCGACATGCAGTTGGCCCGGCCCAGATAGCCGACCAGACAGCGGGGATCGTCGCGGCTCACCACGGGCAATCGCCCGATGTGATTGCGCAGCATTTTGCTCGCCGCGTCGTACAGAATTTCGTCGGGATAGGTCACGATCGGGTCGCGGCTCCCGGCCTCCAACACCGTCACCCCATCGTTCCCGCCCCGCTCCAACGCGCGCAACACATCGCCGCGCGTGATGATGCCGGCGAGATGCCCCGACTCGTCGACGACCGGCAGCCCATCGCGGCGGGCCACGCGCGGATCGTGCCGAGCAATGCGGTCGGCCAGCTCCGTCACGGGCATCGAGGCGGGGACAGTCGCCACGTCCCGCTCCATCACCTCATCCACCCGGACGGCGGCGAACGGATCGACGGCATATTCACGCATCACGTGATAGCCGCGCCGGGCGACCTTTTCGGTCAGGATCGATCGGCGCATCAGCAGCACGGTGACGCCGTGCGCGGCGATGCAGCCGACCAGCAAGCCGGGCAGCAGGTTGAGGTCCTTCGTCAGCTCCAGCGCAAAGATCATCGCCGTCAACGGCGCGCGCATCGTGCCGCCCATCATCGCGGCCATCCCGATGAGCGCCCACATCCCCGCGTCGCCGACCGGAATGAACCGCGCCTCGGCCGCGCCGAGCGCCCCGCCCATCATGAGCAGCGGGGCGAGCACCCCGCCCGACGTGCCGGAGCCGAGCGCAAACGACCAGACCAGGGCCTTGCCAATGAGCAGGCCGATCGCCGTCGCGCCGACGACCTCCCCCCGCAGCAACGCGTGAATCGTGTCATAGCCGACGCCGAGCACGCGGGGCTCGATGAGCCCCCCGACGCCCACGCACAGCCCGCCGATGGCCGGCCACCACATCCAGTGGATCCGCAGCCTGTTGGTGAACAGGTCTTCAAACCCGTAGACCATCATCGTCAGACAGCCGGAACCCAGACCGGCCAGCATGCCGACCAGAAAAGCGAACAGCAGCCCCTCCCCGCCCAGCGGCGCATGCGGCGTCACGGGGAAGAGCGGTCCCGCCCCCAGCAGCGGAACGCGCAGCGCGGAGGCTGTGGCGGCCGCGATTGCCGTCGGAATGAAGGAACGCGGCTTCCACTCAAAGAGCAGCAGCTCCACGGCCAGCAGGACGGCGGCTACCGGCGACGAGAAGATGGCGGCCATCCCCCCCGCCGCGCCCGCCACGAGGAGCGTTTTGCGCTCGGCCGAAGACAGATGAAAGCACTGCGCAAAGAGCGAGCCGAAGGCGCCGCCAGTCATGATGATCGGTCCCTCGGCGCCGAACGGCCCGCCGGTCCCGATGGAGATGGCCGATGAGAGGGGCTTGAGCAGGGCGACCTTCAACTCCATCCGGCTGCGGCCGAACAGAATCGCCTCGAGCGCTTCCGGAATGCCGTGCCCGCGGATCCGCTCCGATCCGTACCGCGCCAGCAGGCCGATGACCAGGCCGCCGAGCACGGGGATCGCGATCACGGCATATCCGAGTTGATGATGGTCGGGCGATCGAAACGCCGCCGACAGTTCCCCGTAGAACGCCAGATTCGTGATCACGGCGATTAACCACACCAGCGCAGAAGCGGTCGCGGCGCTGACGGCGCCGACGAACACGGCCATCAGCGAGAGCATGAGCACTCTGGGATCGCGGGTGAAATCCGCCAGTCGATCGCCGCTCCGCTGAATTGGAGATCCCATCACCGGCCCCAGACGGCTGAAAATTCCTCCGGGGAGAAGCCCACGGTGACCCGCGTGCCGTCCGTGACGATCGGCCGCTTGATCAGCCGCCCCTCCGACGCCAGCAATCGAATCACCTCTTGCTCAGGCAGCGTCTTCACCTTCTCCTTCATCTTCAAGGCGCGGTACTGCAGGCCGCTGCGATTGAGAAAATCGGTGTAGGGCCGGCCGCTCTTCTTAATGAGGCCGCTCAACTCGTTCGCAGACGGCGGCGACAGGGTGACATCGATGTCCTGTATGGCGTGACCGAACTGAGCCAATTCTTTTTTGGCCCGGATGCACGTGCTGCATCTGGGATACCCGAAAATGGTCAGCATGGCGAAGGCGGCAATATACGATGAGACAATCTATGTCGCTTTCGCCACCACCGAGCCGCAGTGGGCGCAGCGGCGGGCGCCGAGGGGAATCTGGGAGAGACATTCGGGGCAGGCCATCGTCGTGGGCGCGGCCGGGGCGGGATGCTCGGCCAGTCCCTTCAGCCGGTTCATCGCTTTGATGACCATGAACATCGCGATGGCGACGATCGCAAAGTTCAGGATGGTGTTGAGGAAGATGCCGTAGCGCAGCGTCGCGGCGCCGGCCTGCTGCGCCGCCGCCAGGCTCGGATAGCTCGTTCCGCTCAGACTGATGAACAGCCCGCTGAAGTCGACCCCGCCGATGGCCAGCCCGAGCGGCGGCATCAGCACATCCTCCACCAGCGAGTTGATGATCTTGCCGAAGGCGGCCCCGATGATGATCCCGACCGCCATGTCCACGACATTGCCCCGGAGCGCAAACGCCTTGAATTCCTGCACCATCGACGCCATGGCTTCCTCCTTGCGGAACGTTGGTATCCGTTGCTCTGAAACCCAAGCCGGGGAAATCCCTCCTCCGTCCTCTTTAAAACTTGTATCCCACCGACGCGATGTAGGTCGTGTCATTCGGCCGGAGGCCCGGCGCCGGGCTGTTATCGTAGGAGTCCTGGATGATGAACCGCATGATGGCCTTGGCGGTGATGAGCGCTTCGAGGCCGGCTTCCGCCTTCACCAAATATTTTTTGCCCTCGAAGAACCCATTGAACGCGGGATAGTAGGCCGCCTTTTCCCACGCCCTGGATTTCTCAGAAAGCTTCCACTCGCCGAGCTCGGCGACCCGCAGCGTGCCGTACGCGTCGGGCGCCTGTCCGGAGAATTGCTCGCTGATATAAGACACGCCCAGTTCCCCGGACAGATTGAATTCCTTCTCCTTGATGAGATAATAGCTGCCGCCGGGTCCGACGCTGATGCGCCAGTTCAGGTCGGCGACGCCGTCGTGCTCGGCGCCGCCGTTGAGGTAGCCGCTGAACCGGTCGGTGAAGAGATAATTGTACTGGGCCATGCCCATCGCCCTGCTGGGTGAGGTCACGCCGGCGGTCTTGCCGTAGGCCACCATGACCTCGGTATGAAATACCGACGGCGCTTGCTTGTAGGTGGCGTCCGCCGCAAAATTGCCGCTGACGGAGTGGGTGTTGCCGGAGGCGGCGTTCAATCCGAAATTGACCGATCCGGACCATGGCGGGGGCGGCGGCGGGGGCGGCGGCGGCGGGGGCGACGCCGGTTCCTCGGCGCACGCGATCGACGCGCACACCGCTGCACAGAGTCCGATCACCCACACCAGTTGACCCGTCTTCAATCGCATTCTCCGCCCCCCTCCGTAGATGGCGAACCTAGATGTTGGCCAGCACGCCGCGGTTCACCTCGGCGACTTTCTCCTTGCCGGCCAGAATCTCCACCAATGCCATGGCAAATTCCATCGCGGTGCCGGGCCCGCGGCTGGTGATGATCCCGCCGTCCACGATGACGCGATCCTCGGCATAGTTGACCGGGCCCAGGTTGTGTTCGACCGAGGGATGGCTGGTGACCCGTTTGCCGTTGAGCAATCCCAGACCCGCCAGCACCGTTGGGGCGGCACAGATCGCCGCCACCGGTTTGCCCAGAGCGGCGATCTCCTTGATCAGACGCTTGACCGCTACGGATCGCTGCAAGTGGCCCGTCCCTTCGGCCCCGCCCGGCAGGATCACCATGTCCACATCCGCCGACTTGACCTGGTCGATCGGCCGGTCGGCCAGCAGCCGGATCTTGCTCCTGCCCGTGACCGGATCGGCCGTCACGCCGGCCACCGTCACATCAATGCCCGCCCGCCTGAGAATGTCGATGACGGTAACCGCTTCGATCTCTTCCACGCCCTGGGCAATGGGCACCACGACTCGTCTGGCCATGACCTCCCCCCGGCAACCGTGCAGGGGCATCTTAGATAAATGAATGAAACGCTGTCAAGAAAGACACGTGGGACCGGACCTCCGACTCGGGCCCCCACAGGTCGCGGTGGCGGGCCGTCATCCTGGAACACGGATCGTTCAACGCTGTTGGCGGCGGATCCTCCAATGACGCTCTTCGAGGCCGCGCCGGCGCCATGAGCGACGGGCCGGCGCGCATGCGATCCCTCAATGCTCAAAATACAAACACCACTTTTGGGGGGGGTTGACATATGACACGATCCGTGTCGTTAATAGAGGACTTTGGTTTAAGGGGCCATCCGGGGCGGACGTCCTGAGTACGACCAACGGGTTGCCGAAAAGCTGCGACGGAGCGTGAGAGCAGCTAATTACGCCTGAAGGGGGCTTTTGCATTTGATTGATAGATAGAAATACGAAATCACTTGCACTCATTCTCGCAAGGATTAAGATCCTGAACAGATGACGCGCCTCTCAATCGACGGGCCCGTCATCGGACTCAAATCGATTGGAGGGCTGTCGTGAGGGGATTCTGTCGCATTGCCGCGTTCAGTGTGCTGCTGGTCGTTCTATTTGTCCGATTGAGCTACGCCGTTTCACTCCCCACCCGACTCTATCTGTCCAATAATCCGAGCGGGGGACCGTACAGTATCGTGGCCATCGATCTGACGACCAACACCGAGGTCGCCCCCGCCATTCCCGTGACGGCCGAACCCGGCGAGCTCGCCGCGAGTCCGGACGGCAGCAAAGTGTATGTCGTCGTGGGGACCGATCTGAAGGTCATCGACGTCCTGACCAACACCATCACGAGCTCTATCGCGGGCGTGGGCGGATTTCAAGACTTCAACCACGTGGTGGTCAGTCCGGACGGGAGCAAGGTCTATGTAGCCTCGCGGATCGCCAACCCGTTGAGCCCCGCGACGGTGCAGATCCAGATCGTCGACACCTCGAGCAACGCCGTGGTCGGCTCCATCACAAACACGCTCTTTAACGGCTGCTACGCGCCCCTGGGGCTGGGCATCCATCCCGACGGAAGCAAGCTGTATACCGTCTGCCGGCCCACCAGCACCAGCCTGCCGGATCAGTTTTACATCATTGACACGGCCACGCATGCCGTCACGCTGGCCAGCACCTTCACCCGGGACGGCACCAACGCCGCCTATATTAATGCCATCATCGTCAGCCCTTCGGGGAATGAAGTCTATTTTGGCAGAACTGACAGCAAGAAAAGCACGATCGAGATCTTTGACGGCGCCACCGGCGCGAATCTGGCGTCCATCCCGCTGCCCGCCAACGCGCTGCCGAGGGCGGAGGTGGTGACGCTCGATGGCAGCCGGCTCTATGTGGCGGACGACCGATTGGGCGTCCACTTCATCGACCTGACCACCCGGAGTTACCTGAGCACGATCTTTTCATCGACCAGCCGGGGATTCGACATCTCCATGAGCCCGGACGGGTCCCTCATCTACACCTCCTTGACCACCGATGTCTTTATGAATTCCACAACCTCGAACAGTTTGATCGGGACGATCACGGGAAGCTATACCTTTGTCAGACAAATGACCACGGCGTCGGGTAGGGGGACCGTCTCAACCAACCATCCGCCGGTGGCCAATGCCGGCCCCGATCAGAGCATCGCTGTCTGCAACCAGGCCTCCGCGGCTGTGGCGCTCGATGGTTCGGGCTCGTCCGACCCCGATGGAGACACGCTCACCTATACCTGGACCGGGCCGTTTGGCACGGCGTCCGGCGTCAACCCAACCGTCACGCTGCCGCTGGGAACGAATGCCGTCACCTTGTCGGTCACCGACGGCCATGCCACCTCCACGACCTCGGTGAACGTCACCGTCACCGAGAACATGCTGTACAATTTCAACGGGTTCCTGCCGCCGATCAACAACGACGGCTCCAGCAAATTCAAGATTGATCGCGTGGTGCCCGTCAAGTTCACGCTGACCGATTGCAGCGGCGCGCCGGTGACCACGGCGGTCGCGACGCTGGCCGTCTACAAAATCCTCGACCAGTCGTCAGGCACCGTCGAAGAAGTGACCGTGGAGGCCGCGGGCAACAGCGACCAGGGCAACCTGTTCCGGTACAGCGACGGGAATTACATCTATAATCTCGATTCCGACGACTACGCGGAAGGCACCTATCGCCTGGAAGCCCATCTCGACGACAACACGGTGCACAGCGTGAATGTGTCGATGGTCACACATTTCCAGTCGGATGACGACTGAGATTCCGAGCCGTGGCACACGAATCAGCCGCGCCATTCTGCGTGATGACACGTGTCCGGTAGGATTCCGGAGTAGCGTTCGCACCGCCTTCTAAACGGGCGGCAATCGGCAGTGTCTTGGCGCTGGGACTTGGGGGCGCCGAAGGGGACGGCCAACCCAGTGGCCAGACCGGCGATCGCGGAGTCGACCCGTCGCCGAATCGACACGATTGATGGAACGCCCTCTTCCTGAACTGGTTTCACCTGAAGGTGATCGGCGCCCTGTCCGCCCGATCGGTATCAAACCAAATCACTTGATCAATGCGTGGCGAAAAGCGGGGCCGGGGGCCGCCCCGTTCTCTTCCAATCCCCACGTGACGGGCGCCCAACCCGTTGAATCCCGCCCAATCCCAGCCTTCTGCCACGACATCAGATTCGCGAGACGCCGGCCGCCGATTTCACGCTCACGGCAGGCTCAGCCACCACCACCCGAACGCCAGGGAGAGCAGCGTCACGGGGAGGCCGATCTTCAGGTAATTCGTCACGCCGATGGCGACCCCGGCCCGGCGGGCCGTTTCAAACACGATCAGATTGGCGGCGGACCCGATGACCGTCAGATTGCCCGCCAGCGTCGAACTCATCGCCAGTGTCAGCCAGCCTTGCGCGGTCGCGCCCGCCGCCTTCAACACCGGCGACAGGAGGAGCACCGCCGGCACATTGCTGACCAGATTGGAGACGAGCGCCGACGTGACCGTGAGCGCCGCCGGATCCGGTCCGCCCGCCAGTCGCCCGCCTGTCAGCCGGAGCAGCCGGTCGATCGCGCCGGCCCGTTCCACACCTTGCATCACGATGAACAACCCGGCGAACAGGACCAACAACGACCAATCGACCTGCTGCAGCAACCGGCCCGGCCGGTGGCTCTCCAGCAGGATGACCAGGGCGCCCATCGCGATCGCCACCGCCTGCGGAGGAAAGCCCGCCATCAGCAGAACGAGGAACGCCGCCATCACCAGCAGGGAAAGGATCAAGGGCATTCGCCCGGCCTCAGCATAGGCTGGTTCGGAGCGAGCCACGCCCTCGACGTTCCACCGCAAGGCATCCCGATAGACCCACCAGATCACTGCAAAGTCGATGAGCAGCCCCCCCAGCGCCACCGGCCAGAGGGCACCCAGAAAATCCAGGAACGGAATCCGGGACCGGATGCCGATCAGCATGTTCTGCGGATTACCGACCAACGTCATGACGCTGCCGATATTGGAGGCGGTGACCATCGCCAACAGGAAGGGGACGGGATTCACGCGCAGCCGCGCGGCGATGCGCAGGAGGACGGGCGTGAACATCAGGCAGATGGTGTCGTTCATGAACACCGACGCCAACAGTCCGCTCGATCCGACCACCAGTGCCAGGAGCGCTGAACCGCTCGCGGCCCGCCTGAGGACCAGCCGCTCCACCACGGCGAAAAAGCCCGCGGTCTCCAGATAGCCGACCAGCAGCATCATGCCGAGCAGAAACGTGATCGTGTCCAGATCGATCGCGGCGTAGATTTCCGGCGGCGTCAACACGCCGAAAATGCCCATGGCGACCGCCCCAACCAGCGCCCCGGCCGCCCGGCTCAGATGGAGGCGGGGGATCTTCTGGATGACGATGATCAGATAGGTGACGCAGAAAATAATCAGGGCGGGAAGATGCGACGGCTGTTCTGTCATGACAACGACCCGGGGCGCGGGGTTGAGTGGGGATAAGGATTAAGGGGCAGGGATTAACATAATCAACCTGACCCTGATCCCATCATCCTTGCTCCTGATCCAATTTGCACGGGCCCCTGCATCACATGATCGTCCCGCGATCATAGAGAACCAGGAGGACGGAGTCAAGGAAATCGCTTGCGGCACTTCGCGGCGCTCTGGTATGCTCCCCCGACGATGCTCAGCGCCATCATTTTCGACTTCAACGGGATCATCGCCGACGACGAGCCGCTGCACCTGGAGATGTTCCAGAAGGTGCTGGCCGAGCAGGGCATCCCCCTCTTTCGGGAGGAGTATTACACCCACTTCCTTGGCATGGACGACCGCGACTGCTTCAAGGCGGTCCTTGCCGCCCGGAAACGGCCGGCCGATGATGCCCTGGTCGATCAGCTGATCGCCAAAAAGGCCGGCTACTATGCCCGGGCGATCAACGAACGGCTGATTATTTTCCCCGGCGTGAAGGAATTGATCGGCGCCGCCTCTATGAAGTACCCGCTGGCGATCGCGTCGGGCGCGCTGCGTCACGAGATCGAAGGCATTCTCAACGCCATCAATCTGCGCGCCGCCTTCGCGGCCATCGTCAGCGCCGAGGACGTGCGCCACGGCAAGCCCGCCCCAGACTGTTTCGTGACGGCGCTGGCCCGGCTCAACGAACGGAAGGGCGCTCCGCCGATCGACGCGTCCTCCTGCCTGGTGATCGAGGATTCGCCCTGGGGTGTGACGGCCGCGCACGCCGCGGGGATGAAATGCCTGGCGGTGACCAATTCCTACCCGGCCGATTCACTGAACGAGGCCGATCACGTCCTGTCGACGCTTGAGGGTCTTCCACTCGCAGCGCTTAATGGGTTGTTCGACGCGTAATCCCAAGCGTATGGCGATGGGGCCGGGGCGTGGGGGCGGTAGCCCCCGCACACCAATGTCGGGGAAGTTCGTGAATGACGCCTCGCAGCCAGAGCTTACGTAGGCAGGCTGAGCCGGCAACAAGGCCATCGGCCATGGCTGCGGAACGCATCACTCCCCGGTCCGCCTTCGGCGAATCGCACCTCCCAGAGGAATCCAGCGGAGGCGGAACCCAGCGAGCACCGCGAGCGTGAGGGGGAGGCTCAGGGGAGTAGGGGCATCGGAGGATGCTCTTCGACCCCGCACGGGCCCCCACATGAAATGCCGGCGACGCGAGCCCCTACAATAGACGGATTGCCGCTTGCGGCACTGCACGGGTCTTTCGATTGACTTATTCGCGCTGGCCGGCCAGCACCCGCTTGACCATGCTCAGCTTCTCCAGGAACTTTTTTTCAGACAGCACGGGCACGGGGTTGTCAGTGACGATCGACGTATCCAGCGTCACCCACGACCGGCAGCCCTCGAACCAGGGTTCTTCGGCGATCGGGATCACCCTCGGCAACCGGTAGACCCGCAGCGCCAGCATCGTCAGGTCCGGCTCCCTCCGGTCGAACCGCTCCCGGATCTCATCGGCCGACCAGATATGAAACGGCTCGAGCGCGGCGACCTCCTCCCATTTTTTCAGTTGGATGCCGTAGACCACCGTCGCGTAGGCTCTCAGCTCGACATAATCCTTCACCCGGGGCCGGACGGCCTTCAGAAATCTCTGCCGCTCGGCCTCCTTGATGCCCTCGCCCTGCTGATGGGTGTAGGTGGGAAAGAGAAAAAACTCCTTGTGCTCGGGGGTAAAGCGGCCTCCCTGGTCCTGCAGCCCCCCCTTGCGCAGGAGAAGAAGCTGGCGCCCCTGCAGCAGCGCCTCGATGACGATCGCCCATTCTTTCAGGCCGACGGCATTGGTGATCTGCATGGTGAATGTCGAGGGCCTGCGCGTCTGCCCCTCCCGCTGCGCGGGAGGGGCAGACAAGCGGATCCTCTCAAAAGGCTCCTTGGACAAAGGGATTGGTGCGGCGTTCGTCGCCGATCGTGGTCTCGGGGCCGTGGCCGGGATAGACCACGGTGTCATCGGGAAGCGTCAGCAGGCGGGTCGTGATCGATTGCATGATCTGCTCGTAGGAGCCGCCCCATAAATCGGTCCGGCCGATGCCGCCGCAAAAGAGCGTATCACCGGAAAACAGGACCGCAGGGGTACCCGATGCCGATGGGTGGTACACTGGTGGCCCGGGGTGTGGGGGCAACGGAGAATTCGCCTGTGGTGAATTCGCACAGGCCCCCACATCTAATAATAAACAAACGCTGCCGGGCGTGTGGCCCGGCGTGTGAATGACGCCGAGCCTCAACCCGCCCGCCTTGACCTCCTCGCCGTGCCCGTACCAGCGGGAGACGGGGGCCGCCTTCGGGACGGGCACGCCGAACAACTGGGCCTGCATCGCCAGATGGTCGTACAGAAACGTGTCATCGCGGTGCAGGCAGATCTCCGCGCCGGTCGCCTCACGCAGGGGACCGCTTGCCCCGACGTGGTCGAAATGGGCGTGCGTCTGAACGATCGTCCTGACGGTCAGCCGGCGACTGGTGACCAGGGCAAGAATCCGGTCCGCCTCGTCGCCGGGGTCGATGACAATGGCGTCGCGGGTTGCCTCGTCGCCGAGGATGAAACAGTTGCACTGCAACGGTCCGACGGTTATGTGCTCAACAATCATGAATCCCCCGTGTCATCGCTGCCCCTCCGAAACCTTCTTATTATAGCATCCAGAAATGCGTTGTCTTGTTGTCAGACAATCGAACTGCAAATGCAGGTGATCGGTTGGTCGCCTCTCAGTTCGAACTCCCATAATCGCCAACTCCCTTTAATCCGCCCATTCTCCACTAATCCATAATCCGCTTTTGCTTCTCTAATCCATCATTTCCACTACTCACCCACTTTTAAGAGCAGCCCCAACTCCTTGACCTGGGCGAAAATCCAGTAGAAAAAGATGAAGGCGACGGTCAGGTAGACGCCGTTGAGCGCCGTTGCCGCCAGCAGTTCGCCGACGGGAAAGGTCCCGTCGTGCAGCACTTGGCGCATGCCCTGAAACACGTGCGTGGCCGGCACCGCGCGCGCGACGGGCTGCAGCCAGGCCGGCAGCACCTCGACCGGGTAAAAGACGGCGGAAATCGGCTGGAAGAAGAATGTCAACCCCCACGCCAGCACCTCCGCCTTCTGGCCGAAGCGCAGGACGACCGCCGTCGTCACCACGCCGATCGCCCACCCCATCGCGACCAGATTCAGAATGAACGGCAGGAGCGCCACGCCCAGCACCAGCAGGTTGAACGAATAGAAGAGCCAAGCCAGCACGGCGCTGGCCAGCGTCGCCGTCGTCACCATGAAGAGCCCCATCAGCATCGAGGCCGTCAGGAATTCGATCGGCCGAAGCGGCGAGACGAAGAGGTTGAGGAGATTCCGCGACCAGACCTCTTCGAGAAAAGTGATCGAGATGCCCTGCTGGGACCGGAAGAGAATGTCCCACAGGATCAGCGCGCCCAGAAACGCCATGATGAAGGAGACCGGCTTTCCGCTCTCCGGCACGGATTGCGCCTGCCGCAGGTAGACCGTGATGAACCCCCAGACGAACAGATCGATCAGCGGCCAGTAGAAAATCGTCATCCAGCGCGAGAGGCTCCGCTTGTACAGATAAAAGTGGCGGGTGAAGATCGCCCAGATGCGGTACCACGTCACGGCGCCACCCCCCGCCGGGCGATCAGCAGGAACAGCTCCTCCAGGCTGGCCTGCCCGTATCTCGCCAGCACCGCCTTGGGAGTGTCCATCGCGATGATCCGCCCCCTGTGCAGGAAGATAATCCGGTCGCACAGCTCCTCCATCTCCTGCATGTTGTGCGACGTGTAGAGGATCGTCGTGCCGTTCTTCTCGCGCGACTCGCGCAGCAGCCGGCGGGTCTTGTCGGCGATGTCGGGATCGAGGCTGGCCGTCGGCTCGTCGAGAAACAGCACGCGGGGATTGTTCAGAAACGCCTTGGCCAGACAGACCCTCGTCAACTGCCCCGACGAAAGGCCCCGGCCGGAGGCCGACCGGAGATCCGCGATCTCGAACAGCGTCATCACCGCCTCGACGCGCTCTTTGGGATGCGGCAGGCCGTAGAGCCGCGCGAAGACCATCAGATTCTCCCGCACCGTCAGGGATGAGGGCATCGAGACATAGGTCGACGAAAAATTAACCTGATGGAGGATCGTCTCCCGCTGGCGGGTGAGATCCATGCCCAGAATGCGGATCGCGCCCGACGTGGGCAGGAGCGTGCCCAGGAGCATCTGGAGAATCGTCGTCTTGCCCGCGCCGTTCGGCCCCAACAGGCCGACCACCTCCCCGGGGGCGATCTGAAAGCTCACGTGATCGACAGCCACCGTCTCGCCGAAGCGTTTGGTCAGCTCGACGGCCTCGACGGCGAATGCAGGCGAGTGGACGGGACCGGCCGGGGCCGTTCGGTCCGCGGTCATCGGTTGCACCGGTTTCGCCGCTGTGCTAGAATCCCCGCGCATTCGTCATGGCCGACCGCAGCAAACGTCATCAGCCGACGCGCCAGCGGCGCTTCACCTTTGAAGAGGCACAAGCGCTCCTGCCCAGCATCCAGAAGCTCACCGAAAAGTCGGTGGCGGCTGTCACCGTCATCGAATTTCAGCTGGCGGCCCTCAAGGGCGCGGCCAAACGGCGGGCCGAATTGGAGCAGGACTATTTTGCCGTGATCAATCAATGGGCGGAAACCATCCATGAGCTGGGCTGCGAGGCGAAAGGGCTGTGGCTCGTCGATTTCGACAACGGGGAAGGCTATTATTGCTGGAAATATCCCGAAGCCTCACTGAATTATTATCACGATTACAGCTCCGGCTATTCAGGCCGGATGAAGATCACGGAACCCTAGAACCTTTTCAGTGCGGGCGATCGGCCAATCGCCCCTCCTTCCGGTTTACGCTATCCACTTTCTCGCCTCTTACCTCTGGTTTCTTTCTTCTCCGCTCGCTCAAATCAGGGGGGGGAGTATGCTCAACTCCCCCTGACAGTGGTGTGTGGGGGCTGCCGTCCCCACACCCCGGCCCCATCGCCATACCCCATCAGCGCCTCTTCACCTTCACAGAGGCTTGCATCAAGCCGTCAGCTTGCTCCGGCACGAAGCCGGCGTAATTGTGCCGTTCGGCCAGTTCCAGGACGGAAAAGGCCTGCCCGTCCCGCTGCTCGGACGCGGTGAAGATCTGACGGAGCCGCGTGCCGTGGGGGCCCACGATCTCACCGGAGAACTCGATCCCCTCCGCCTCCATCGCGGCTTTGACCACCTCGATGTCGTCGACCAGCACGGCGATGTGATGAAAACAGTCCTCGCCGAACCGCTTCACCCATGCAGCCAGAAAACTTTTCTTACCCCGCTCGTCCGCGTAGGCCTGATCGATGAACATCGCCGGGTAGTCCGACTTCCGGTAAACCTTGGCCCACCAGCCCTGCTCCGGATATTCCACCACCTCATTGCGGTTCTCATACCCGATGGCCAGCAGGGGTCGCGCACGCCGGTCGATGTCGAGGCAGCGGATCGTCAGATGATCAACGATCACCGGCCAGCCCTTCTTGTTCGAAATCTCCACGAACCGCCGGGCGGCTTCGTTCCCGCGGTAATAGTCCGCCAGCGGCCTCTGGATCAGAGGCTCCGGGTATCGCGCCAAAATCTGCTCAATGGTTGTCATGTGAAAAGGGACAGATTTATTGTTCATCTTGTTGACTGGTTGATCTTTATCCCCTAATCCGCTTCTTCTCTTCCAATCCTTAATCCGCCTTTTCCTTACTCACCCGCCTCACCCTCCAGCAGGCAGATTGAGAAACTCCCTCATATAATTGGTGAGCTGCTTCCGGTGGTCGGCATTCGACAGGTTCAACCGCAGCTCATTAATGACCTTCACCGACTGATCCATCCACTCCTTCCAGCAGTCGTTGCAGATCTTCGCCTTGATCTCTTCCCCCAGCTTGCCGCCGTAGGCGGGCGCGGCGATCGCCGGCTTCTCCTGGCCGCATTTCACACACTTGACCTGGCGTGTTTCCATGTCACCCTGCTCCTGTTTGTATTATAGCCGATACCGCTTGACAGTCAGTCCCATACTCACCTACGATGGCGCCTTCATGACAAAACGTCCTTCTGTTGCTGTTCTGGTCAGCGGCGGACTCGATAGTTGCGTCCTGGCCGCCGACCTGGCCCGCCGCCATCGCATCCTGCCCATCTACGTCCGGAATGGCCTGCGCTGGGAAACGGCCGAGTTCTACTGGCTCCGCCGTTTTCTTCCCGCGATCCCCCGTGCGCGGATTGCGCCGCTGGTCGTCCTCGACCTGCCCATGCAGGACGTCTATCAAAAACATTGGAGTTTGAAAGGCCGCGTTCCAGGCCGCCGGTCAGACGACCGGGAAGTCTATCTGCCCGGCCGCAACATCATCTTATTGACCAAGGCGGTCCTGGTCTGCCAGCAGGCCGGCATCAAACAAATTGCCCTCGCCCCGCTCGGCCATAACCCCTTTCCCGACAGCCGCCCCTCCTTCTTCAAACAGATGGAGCGGACCTTCGCCGCCGGCATCCGCTGGCGTGGCCGGATCCTCACGCCGTATCGCGCGCTCACCAAACCCCAGGTGATTCGCAAAGGCGTCTCACTCGGCCTGCCGCTCCACCTGACCTTCTCCTGTTTGCAGCCGCAGGGCCGCCGCCCCTGCGGCCGATGCAACAAGTGCGAGGAACGGCGGCGGGCGTTTCTTGCCGTCGGGCCAGCAGACGCGATTCGCGCTGGTCGCGGACGACGCGGCTAGTTGCCGCCTCTATACGCCGCAAAAGACGATTCTGTCTCCCACAGCCGGACTTCGGTCACCGGAAAGCCCTGCTGCTCCACCTGCTCGTAGATCAACTGCGCGATCGCTTCGGCCGTCGGGTTCTGCGTCATTAAAAAGACCGGCTCGCCCAGCTTCTCGAGCGCGACGACCAGCGGATCGTCGCCGCGCAGCAGCATCCGGTGATCGAGATTGGCGTCGATCCAGCCCTTCATCGCCCGGCCGATCTCGGAAAAATCCTGCACCATCCCCTTATCATCGAGCCGGTCGGCCTGGAGCTCGATCTCGACCCGGCCGTTGTGGCCGTGCGGGTGGCGGCACTTGCCCTCATAATTCATCAGCCGGTGGCCATAGCAGAAGAAAACCTGTTTGGTCACGGTATACATGGGCCCTCCGCTCACGCGATCAGTCTGCCCCCATCGACCGGCAGCAACGCGCCGGTGATGAAATCCGATCCCTCGATCAAAAAGACCACCGCGTTGGCCACATCCTCAGGCGAGCCGATCCGGCGGAGCGGCGTCGCCGCAATCACAGCCCTCCTCCCTGCCGGCGAGATGTCGTTCGGCAGGAGGACCGGTCCCGGCGCCACGGCGTTGACCTGCACCACCGGCGCCAGCTCCAGCGCCAGCGCCTTCGTCATCGCGATGACGCCGGCTTTTGAGACACAATAGGGCAGATAATCCTTGTAGGGCCGCTCACCCGCCCAGTCGGCGAGATTGATGATCTTCCCGCCTCCCTGCTTGAGCATCCGGTCGCCCGCTGCTTTGGCGAACAGAAACGGCCCCCTCAGATTCGTCGTCAGGATCTCATCCCACGCTTTCTCATCGAGCTTCGCCCAGGGCGTGCGGGGATAGATGGCCGCATTATTGACGAGAATGTCGATCCGGCCATAATTTTTTACCACCGCCCGGACCGCCCCCTTCGCATCAGCCGCCCGCCGGAGATCGGCTTTAATCGCGAGCGATTTGCCTCCAAGCGCGGTTAACTCGCGGACAAGCGATTGTGCCTCCTGTCGTGAAGTCTGATAGGTAAAGGCGACGTGCGCGCCCCGCCGGGCGAGCGCGAGGGCGATGGCACGGCCGACGCGCTTGGCGCCACCGGTCACCAGCGCGATGCGGCCGTCTAATTCCACGATGCGGGATGGTCGTTGATCATCTTCGGCCGATCATACAACCAAGCAGAAGACACGGTCAAGGCGTCATCAGTTCACGGTAAGCTCTGCGGTAAGAACATGGCTAAGCAAAGTCGGTTGGTCGGCGGCGAAATCTCCCTCCATTGATTTTTGAAGGAATCTGGCATAGCCTATTTATACCGGCCCATGGAACCCGATAAAATAATTAAAAATATTTGCAGACTTCCTGAAGACTTTAAGCAAAGTCCAACATCCTCCATAACATTGATTCAGCAATCAGGTTACTCGGAAAATCCAAAAGCATTGTCACATGAGTCCGTCCTCGGGTATCTAAGAAGCCATCCTTTCCTGCTTGATTCATGGCTCATGTGGTCAGAAGATAAGCGAACATCTGGCGGATGGTATTTCAAGAAGGATGGCTCCCGATTTGTTGTTGACCGACTTGGAGGGCATCATGGAAATCCGGAGGAAAGTCAGAAGATGACATTTACTGATGCGGCTGAGGCTTGCGCTGAGTTTATCATTAAGGAAATTAAATCTATCTCAGGTTTGTGATCAGGTTTCTTGATTACAAAGAGAACAGTCCACTTTGGACTTTAACCGGGGCTGGTGAGGAGTGCCCTCTCAACTCCTGCGAGCCCGCTCCTGAGCGCGACTGGCGCTTGTACCGAGAATCGAACTTGACCTCTCAACTCCGATTCGAGGTAAAGGCACTGGGGCACCCGCCCCTGCCTACCGGCAGGCAGGTGGCAGACACAGGTGAGGGGAGATTGATCTTCTCATCAACTCTTTAGTGAGGGGCCGGAGCCACAGCCGGGATCGGTGACGAGGCCATCTGGACGGCCGCCGCTACGATGGCGATGATCAATGCGGCGGCCGGGAAGCCTCGGGGTGTGGGGGCATCGGAGGAGCCACTGCACCGCACGGGCCCCCACTGATTAATAGACCGGGCGAGGACCATAACCGCAGCCGCCCGTGCCGACGAACTAGCCCTGGCCGGGGACTACGGCTTCCGAACATCGTACCACATGAACCCAACCGCCTTGCGGTCCTTGAGCACCCGAAACGGCCGGTACCACCAGCGGGCGAACATCTTGAAAAACAGCCAGTCGCCGTAGAGGTCGAACTTCCGGGTCGACGTAATAATGTGCGCCGACCGGAGATTGCAAAACCGTTTCCCCTGCCCGCGGGCCCACTGCTTGAGCTGCCAGACGATCTTGGCGTCCTCCCCCGCGTAGAGCGTCGGATCGAAACCGCCGACGGCGTTGAACGCCTGCCGCGAAGCGAAGATTACGCCCGCGCTCACGCCTAAAAGCCAGAACGACGTCCAGAAGAACACGTAGGTGATTGCGATCCCGATCGACCAGCGGTCGGGCAGCACCTCCACGCCGCCGCCGACATACCGGCCGCTCTGCATCACCCGGTCGATCTCGGCCAGCAGGTTGGGTGAGGCGAGGTTGTCGGCGTCGATGAAGATGAGCGTCCCGCCCCGCGCGGCCCGCGCGCCCGCGTTCCGCACGGCCGCGATCTTCCGCTCCGATTCTTGCACCACCGTAGCGCCCTTCTCCTGGGCGATCGCGGCAGTGGCATCGGTCGAGCCATTGTCGACCACGATGATCTCGGAGTGGCGTCCCGGGGCAAGCTGTTGCCGGGCCACGCTCAGGGAGTCAAGCAGCTTGCCGATGTAGGCGGCTTCGTTGTAGGCGGGAATGATGACTGACACGTCCATTGCAGATTCTTCAGGTGCCGGCGATCGTCATCCGGCCGATCTTGATCGTGGGGCTGGCCACACCGCGATGAGGCGGCAGATCGTTTCCGATCGCTTCGATCTGCATGAGCATGTCGCGCAGATTGCCGGCGATCGTCACCTCTTCGACCGGGAAGGTCAACTCGCCCTTATCGATCCAGACGCCCGCGGCCCCCTGCGAGTAGTCGCCCGTGGCCAGATTGATCCCGAAGCCGATTAGCTCGGTGACATACAAGCCGTTTGGTATTGATCGAATGATCGCCTCGGGCGCACTCTCACCGGGCACCAGCCGCAGATTGGTCGGCGCCACGCCGGGCGGATCGCCCACGCCGCGTGTCGCGTTTCCGGTCGGCTTGAGGTTCAGCTTGCGGGCCGTGTAGCAGTCCAGCAGATAGCTCTTGAGCACCCCGCCGTCGATGACCTTCTTCTTCCGCGTCGGCAGCCCCTCGCCGTCGAACGGCTTGGAGCCGACTTCGCGCGGGATCGTCCCGTCGTCTTCCACGGTCACGATCGGCGCGGCGACCGGCTTCGTCAACTGATCGACCAGGAACGACGCCCGCCGATAGAGTGAATACCCTGACACAGCCGAGACGATGGTCCCCAACAGTTGTGAGGCGGTTTCAGGATCAAAGATCACCGGCGCCTGCTGGGTCTTGACCGGCCGCGCGCCTAAACGGCGCAACGTCCGCTCGGCGGCGATCCGGCCGACTTCGTCGGGCGAAATGAGCTGCCGGAGGTGGCGGCCGGAGGTGTACCAGTAGTCTCGTTGCATCTGCCCGTTCTGCGAGGCGACGGGCGAGACGGAGAGCGACGTGCGCGTCCCCCGGTAGGAGCCGATGAAGCCGCCGCTGCTCGCGTACCAGACTTCGGCCCCGCCGTAGTCGCAGTCGGCCCCCTCCGAATTGGTCAGCCGGGGATCGACGGCCAACGCGGCCCCCTCGGCCCGCTTGGCCAGGCCGATCCGGTCCTCGGCGGTCAACTGCGCGGCCGCATCGTCGTAGAGATCGAGATCGGGAATTGATGTCGTCAATTCGCTTGAATCCGGCAACCCCGCGGCGGGGTCCTCGGCCGTTACCTTCGCGAGGCTGCAGGTCCGTTCCACCAGCTCGCGGATCGAATCGGGCGACAGATCGGACGTCGACGTCGAGGCCGATCGCCGGCCGATGAAGCAGCGCAGGCCCAGCCGCTGCTCCTGGGCCGATTCGAGCCGTTCGATCGAACCCATCCGGACGCGAACGCCCATGCTCTCGGCCTCGGCGAAGAGCAGATCGGCCGACGTGGCGCCCAACCGTTTGGTCTGCGCGAGCATCTGCTCGGCCAGTTGTGCGGGATCAAAGCGGCGGCGCGCGTTCATACGCTCGTCCCCCCGACCGTCAGGCCGTCGACCCGGATCGTCGGCAGGCCGACGCCGACCGGCACCGACTGGCCGTCCTTGCCGCAGACGCCGACGCCTTCGTCCAGCTTCAGGTCGCTCCCCACCATGCTCACGCGGGTCAGCACGTCGGGGCCGTTGCCGATGAGCGTCGCCCCCTTGACCGGCGCCGTCACCTCGCCGTCCTCGATGAGATAAGCCTCGCTCGCCGAGAAGACGAACTTGCCGTTCGTGATGTCGACCTGGCCCCCGCCGAACGAGACCGCGTAGAGGCCCGATTTCACCGACCGGATGATCTCATCGGGGTCCGACTCGCCGGCCAGCATGAAGGTGTTCGTCATGCGCGGCATCGGCGGGTGGGCGAAGCTCTGGCGGCGGCCGTTGCCCGTTGGCGCCATGCCCATCAGCTTCGCGTTCAACCGGTCCTGCAAATACCCCTTCAGGATGCCTTGCTCGATCAAGACCGTCCGGCTCGTCGGCGTCCCTTCGTCGTCGATGTTGAGCGAGCCGCGCCGGTTGGGAATCGTGCCGTCATCGACGATCGTGCAGAGCTCCGACGCCACCCGCTGGCCGATCTTGCCCGTGAACGCGGAGACGCCCTTCCGGTTGAAATCGGCCTCCAAGCCATGGCCGATCGCTTCGTGCAGAAGAATGCCCGGCCAGCCCGGCCCCAGCACCACCGTCATCGTCCCGGCCGGCGCCTCCTTCGCGGAGAGATTCAGAATCGCCTGTCTGGCCGCCTCCCTCGCGTACCGGGCGAAGCGCTCCTCCTCCAGGAGCCAGCCGAATTCCAGTCGGCCCCCGCCGCCATAACTGCCGATTTCGCGCCGCCCGCCCTCCTCGGCGATGCAGGTGACGTTGAGCCGAACCAGCGGCCGCCGGTCGCCCGCCACCCAGCCGTCGGAACTGGCCACCACCACCAGCCTGTCTTCGGAGGCGATCGACGTGATCACGCTGGTAATGCGCGGATCGTAGGCCCGCGCGATCCGGTCAATCGTGTTGAGCAACTCAAGCTTGCCCTCCAGCGTCGCCTCGGTCGGAAGCTGCCGGAGCGCATAGAGATCGTGGCCGCCGTCGCGCCCCTTGCGGAGCAGACCGGTGGCGTCCGTTTCTTCCTGCCGCTGCGCGATCGCCCTCGCCTGCCGTGCGGCGAGCGTCAGCCGATCGAGGGAGATCTCATCGGTGTAGGCGAAGCCGGTCTTGTCGCCGGACAAGGCGCGCAGCCCCGCCCCCTGCGAGACGGCGTGCGACGCCTGCTTGACGATCCCCTCTTCGAGCGAGATCGATTCGTTGACCCGATACTCGGCGTACAGATCGGCGTAGTCGATGGCGCCGCCCAGCGCCCTGCCGATCGCGCGCTCCAGCATCGCACGGTCGAGCCCGAACCGCTCGTCAAAAAAAGTGATCGGCTGTTGTGAACTCGGCATCAATTCATCAAACATGACATTCCTTTCGTGTTGATGCGCTCTGGCGCTGGTTTCTCTCAGACCGGCCAACTGTTGATCCGGTCGATCAGTTGGCGCAGGCGGCCGAATTGGCGGCGATTGAACGGCACGAGCAGCCGCGGAAGATGGCGCAGCTGCGGCTCGTTCTCCTCCTCGGGCAGGGCGTCGCTCGCGACGATGCGCTTGCCGCGGGTGAGCAGGTCGGCAAACTCCGCGTTCAGCGCCTCGACGTGAGCGTCCGTCGGCCGTCGCTCGAGCCGGAGCACCAGATGGTCATCGACATACCGGCTGGAGTGATAGAGGTGGTAGAAGTGCGTGATCTCCTCGACCGCCTCCCGTTCGTCGTGGACCAGCCGGAAGAGGTGGACATCCTCCGGCGAGATCATCCCCTGCTTGAGCAGCTCGTGCTCGACGTAATCCTTCCAGCGGTGCCAGTAGGTGCCGCTCGGCACATCGAGGAGCACGACCGGCACCAGTTCGGTCTTGCCGGTCTGGATCAGCGTCATCGCCTCGAAACATTCGTCCAGGGTGCCGAAACCGCCGGGAAAGAGGACCACCCCGTGCGCCTCCTTGAGAAACATCAGCTTGCGGGTGAAGAAATAGCGGAAGGTGACCAGCTTGGGATCGTCCAGAATGTATTCGTTCGGCACCTGCTCGAAGGGCAGGACAATATTCGCGCCGAAGCTCATCTCCCGCCCGGCGCCCGCCTGGGCGCCCTTCATCACGCCGTCGCCCGCGCCGGTGATCACCATGTAGCCGCGTCGGACGACAAGCTGGGAAAACCGTTCGGCCAGCTGGTAGGCCGGATCGTCCTCGCTCGTGCGCGAGGAACCGAAGACCGTCACCTTGCGGATGTGGCGGTAGGCGGAAAAGACCTTGAAGGCGTAGCGCAGCTCGCGCATCGCCCGGGTGAGGATCTTCAGATCGCCGCGGTTCTCCTTGTGCTCAACCAGCTTGAGCGACGTGATGATCATCTCCTTGATCAGATCGGCGTCCTCGCTGCCGCCACACGCCTCGATCAGCGACATGATCTGATCGTCCAGCTTGCCATCCATGAAGCTCGAGCGTTTCGGCGGCGACATGCGTCACTCCCCCTCGTACCGGCTGACCCGGCCGTAGCTGCCAAACCATTTCGTGCCGGACGGATCGACGGCCACGGCGTAGACGGCGCTCGCGAAGAGGCCGTCCTCCTTCCGGAAATTGGTGAAGGCTCGGAAATCATACCGGCTGACGCCCCCATCCGTCCCGATCCACATGACGTTGCGTTTCCGGTCCAGCGCCATCGCGTAGACCACGTCGCCCCCCAGACCGTCCCTGGTCGTGTAGCTGGTCCAGCGCGTGCCGTCGTACCGGGCGAGGCCGCCGCCCATCGTGCCCACCCATAACCGCCCCTCGCGATCGAACAATGATGACGAAATGTAATTCGAATTCACCCGGCGCGTGATATCCTTCGGTCCGCCGATCGCATGATGGCGACCGCCGGCCGGCACGTCGGCGTCATAGGACGTCTCCGCGCCGCCAGTCGTCGCCGGCGGCGCGGGCGCACCGACGCCGTCCTTGTTGGTCCAGCTCGTCCACTGCGCCGTGCGGGCCGTCGCGGGGCGGGGATCGTACCGCGTGACGCCGCCCTCGGTGCCTGCCCAGATCCTCCCCTCGCGGTCGATCGCCAGTGTGTAGACCCACTTGTCGACCAGACCATCCGCCACCGTGTAGGTGTGAAAGCCCTTCCCGTCGAACCGGCTCAATCCCTTCCAGGTCGCCGCCCACAGCGTTCCCCCGGCATCGTAGTCGATGTTATAGACCCACAGGTCGCCGATGCCCCGTTCGCGCGGCCAACGCGTCCAGCCCGCGTCAAATCGGAGCGACGGGCCGTAACCGTAGGGCGTATAGAAGGTCCACCGACGGCCGTCAAATCGGGACAGGCCGCCGCCGGCCGTTCCGGTCCAGACGTCGCCGTCTGGCGTCACCTTCACAAACAGCACCACCGAGCTGAGGAGGCCGTTCGCCGGGCCGTAGACGGTCTTGTCCTCCGTCCTGGGGTAGAAGCGCATCAGGCCGTTGTCGGTCCCGACCCAGATCGAATCGCGGTCGGCCGCCAGCGACCGGACCACCGTATAGAGCTGCCAGTGGGTCCAGAGCGCCGACGGTTCGGCGGCGACGGCCGCGGGAGCGGCGACGGTCAACCACGCGGCGGCAATCGCCGCGTGACGGATGACGTGCAGGATCTTCACGTTGGGGAGACTGGGGCGGGTGGCTCAGCCGCCCGGGGCGATCGCCGGGGCATCCGCAGCCGGTCGACGATCTCGCCCTTGAGAATGTGACACCGGACGATTTCTTTGACGTCCTCCGGCGTGTCGATGAAATACCAGACACCCTCCGGGTAGACGACGACGGTCGGCCCCATCGCGCACAAATCGAGGCAGCCGGCCGAGTTGGCCCTGACCCTGCCCTTCAGGCCGGCCTTCTTGAGCTCTTCCTTGAAGAGAAGCCGGAGCGCTTCGGACCCCTTCGCGCCGCAGCAGCCGCGCGGATCGTCGGACGGCCGCTGGTTGGTGCAGACGAAAATGTGTCGCTCGAAACGCTGGGACGTGCCGACACCGCTCACAATTTCATGATAACGGAGCAGGAAGGGGGTGTCAATGAGCCCGTCGGACGGCGCCGTCGGGTTGCGAACCACTCCCGCTCCTGATAAGCTGCCGCCGTGAAACGCACGGCCCCGGTCATCTCCGGCTTCTCCGCCGCCGCGGTCATGATCACCGTCCACCTGCTGCTCGTCCTGCGGCGCGAGCCGGCGCTGACCTGGTTTTATCCCCTTGTCTGGTGGTCGTACATCTTCATCGTTGACGCGGTGGTGTTCCGGCGTGAAGGCCGGTCATTAATATGGATTCACGGCCGCCGGATCGATCCACGATTCTTGCTCATGGCGGCTTGGTCGGCCGTCATCTGGCTGATCTTCGAGGCCTTCAACCTGCGCCTGGACAACTGGTGGTACCACAACGTGCCGGCCAATCAGGCGGTCCGGTGGACAGGCACCCTGATCTCATTCGGCACGGTCGTGCCGTTGCTGGCGGAGACCGAGCGGTGGCTGGCGAGCCTGGGGTGTTGTGAGCGGGCACCGGTCCCCCGCCTGGTCGTCACGTCCGGGCTGCTGGTCGCATTGGAAACAGCGGGCGCCTTCATGCTGCTGGCCTGCCTGCTCGCGCCCCGCCACGCCTTCCCCCTCGTGTGGGGCGGCTTCGTCCTTCTCATCGACCCCGTCAATTATCGCGCGGGCGCGCCGTCATTGCTGCGCGACTGGGAATCGGGCGATCGTGGGCGGCCGTATCGTCTGCTGTTGTCGGGATTGATCGCCGGCTTGCTCTGGGAGCTCTGGAACTTCTGGGCCGTCGCCCGGTGGAGTTACACCGTGCCGTTCATCGGGGGCTGGAAGCTCTTCGAGATGCCGGCGCTCGGATTCCTGGGCTTTCCTCCCTTCGCGCTCGAAGCGTTCGCGCTCTATCAGTTTGTTTGCCGGCCGTGGGGCGTCGGCATCTGGCCCGAATCGTCTTTCGCGCCGTCGAACCGCCCCCCGGTGGCGGTGTCGTGGCTCACGGCGGCCGTCGTCCTGTTGGTGTGCCTAATCATCTTGCGGGCGATCGACCACCACACCATTCTCTCCTACGCGTCATCGTGAGCGCGCCTCCTCTCCCCCGGGTTCTGCAACGGTTGGGGCTGCCCGTCAACGTCCTGTTGCTCGGCGCGGTCAGCCTCTTCAACGACGCCGCCTCGGAGATGATTTATCCCCTCCTGCCGCTGTTCCTCACCTCGGTGCTGGGGGCCGGGCCGGAGGCGCTGGGCGTGATCGAAGGCGTGGCGGAATCGACCGCGTCGTGTTTGAAGCTGGCCTCTGGCTATCTCTCCGATCGCCTGCGCGCGCGCAAGCGGTGGGTGGTCGGCGGCTATCTGCTGGCCAACCTGACCCGTCCCCTGATCGGACTGGCCACCGGATGGTCCGGCGTCCTGCTGCTCCGCTTCCTCGACCGCGTGGGGAAGGGGCTGCGCACCTCGCCCCGAGACGCGTTGATCGCCGAAAGCACGCCGCCGGCCGCCCGCGGCAAGGCCTTCGGCTTCCACCGAGCGGCCGACCACGCCGGCGCCGTGATCGGACCATTGCTGGCCTCGCTGGCCTTGACCGTGCTGCACGACCGCCTCCGGACGATCTTTCTCCTGTCGCTGATTCCCGGCCTGGCGGCCGTCGCGGTGCTCGCCGCGGGCGTGCGCGACGTCCGCACGGCCGCAGCGCCTCCCCGGAGGAAGCCGCTGCGCATCGGCGCCGCCTGGCGGGAGCTGCCGACAGGCCTGCGCCGGTTCACGCTGATCCTCTTTCTCTTCACGCTCGGCAATTCGAGCGACGCCTTTCTGCTTCTCAAGGCACGGCAGCTGGGCGTGTCGATCGGGCTCATCCCGATGCTCTGGGTGGCGCTGCACCTGGTCAAAATGAGCAGCTCGCTTCCCGCGGGAATCCTGTCCGACCGGCTGGGGCGCAAGGGATTGATCCTTGCCGGGTGGAGCATCTACGCCGTCACGTACGCCGGCTTCGCGGCGGCCCATGCGGCCTGGGCGGCCTGGGGATTGTTTCTGATTTACGGCCTCTACTTCGGCCTGACCGAGGGGGTGGAGAAGGCGTTGATCGCCGATCTGGCGCCGGAGCGGCTGCGCGGGTCGGCCTTCGGCCTGTATCACCTGGCCGTGGGAGCCGGCGCGCTGCCCGCGTCGATCCTCTTCGGCTGGGTCTGGGAGCGGTACGGCGATCCGGCCGCCTTTGGCGTGGGGGCGAGCTTTGCCCTGCTCGCCAGCCTGTGGCTGTGGACCAGCCCGTTGACGGCCGTGTCCAGGCCGGCCGGCAGCCCGAGCGGTTGACGCCCCTCGCACGGCGACGTCATCGAATCGACAGATCGACCCGGCTCAGCAAGCCGCCGTTCGCCGCCGCTTGGGCCGTCCCTGCCTCGGCCAAAAAGAGTCGTTCGGGCTCAACCTGGCCGCTGCTCACAATTGCCTCCTTGACGCGCAACGCCCGCCGCGAGGCGAGCTGCCTGAGCTCATCGCCGGAGACTTCGAGATGCTCCAGCATCAGCCGTTCCATCTCCGGCGCCGGCAGCTCCTTGGCGATGCCGAAGAAATTGCGCGGTTTGGGGAATGACTCCTTCTTATAGGCCATCGCCAGATACTTCGGGTATTCCTCCGGCGTGATCGTCACGTCATCCACCGACCCGACGGAGGCGCCCTGCTTGATCAGCTCATTGAACTTCTGAACTTTAAGCAACCGGAGAAATTTCGCGCGGTGCAGCGCCTCGCGATCCTTGACGGGGTCGACACGGCCCGTGATCTCCAGCTTCAACGCCGGCCGGTCATAGAGGATCTTCTCGACGGCGTTGACCCGTTCCCGGGACGGACCGTCCAGGCCGGAGCTCCCGGCTTGGAAATCGATGTGGTTCAACTCCTCGCCCCCGGCCAGCGCGCTGACCAGGGCAAACGGCGAGGTCGCGGCCTTGACGAGCAGGGTCTGCACCACGTGCAGCACCGCCCGCCACACCCTGAACTGCGGATCATCCAGCGACCCTTCGACGGGGATGTCCAGGCGGATCGCTCCGTTCCGGTCCGTGAGCAGCGAGACGGCCAGCCGCACCGGTAGGTTGGTGGCCTCGGGACTGTCGACCTTCTCCCCGAACGTGAACTGATCGATAAAAAACGTGTTGTCGGCCTTCACCATCCGTTGCTGGAGGAGATACTTGAAATCGAGCGAGAGCTTTCCCTTCTGGATCGCATAGCCGGCGTACTTGCCCGAGTAGGGTGTCAACGGACTGAGTTCAAGCTCTTTCAGCTGAACGAGCAGATCCGCGTAGACATCACGGCTCAATGGATTGATCGTCCCGCTCACGGTGAGCGGCGCGATGCCGTCGATCTTGCCGCTGATGTCGACCGTGGCGCGTTGATCCATCTGGGAAGACAGGCCGGAGACCGTGCCGCCCAGATCGGTCAGCGTGACGACATACTGGGGCTGGATCGACCGATCGGCGAATTCAAAGGCGGCCCTGCTCAGGGTCACGCGTTCAATCCGGATGGGCGGCGGCCTCTGGGATTGGGGCGGGGACGGGGCCTGAACGGCCGGGGCGGAAGCCGGCTTGATCTCGCCGTCGGGCGCCGGCCCGGACTTGAGCATGGTCAGCAGGTTCAGCTTTCCGTCGGGATTGACGGCGAGCCTGGAGCGGACATCGGTCAGCGCAATCGTGCCAACCTCAACCCGCAACGGCTGGAAGCCGGCATGAATCCCCTTGACCTGGAGCAGGCCCAGTCCGACCACCTCCTCCGAGTTGGCCTGATCCAGCACAGCCAGCCGCCTGAGGCTCGTCTCTCCGTCGAACCGGGCCGTGAGGGCCTGCTCCTTCGTCGTCTCCAGCTTCACGCGGCCGACGACGGACAGCTCGCCGCCGGCCACGATGATATTCGCCCGGTCGGCCACGTACGGTTGAAACGGTGCGAGGGCAACGCGCGTGAGGTCGATCGACAGGTCGGCCGTGAGCGGCTCAATGCCGACCTTCCCCTCCGCCGTGAAGAAGCCGCTCTTGTTCAGCCCGATGGAGAGCGACACCGTGCCAGGATGGTCCTTCGCCGTAGAAAGACCGTCGGCCGAGAAGCGGATCGGATCGGCCGTCAGCCGTGCCGGCGAAGAGGGCCGGAGGTCGTCAAACCGGATGGCATAGTGATCCAGCAAAAAATGATTGAGCGTGACTATCCAGGGCGCGTCGGCCGCCTGGCCGGCCGGCGGGTGGGGCGGGCGTGCGGAAGAGGGTCGAGGCGCCAGCGACGCCAGATTCAGCTCCCCGTTCCGCTCACGCCGGACCAGGATCACGCCGCCCTGTGTGTCGATCCGGTCGATGGTGACGCTTCGCCGGCCCAGATCGATTCCGGCACGCGTGATTGAAGCGCCCGGGATCCTCACCCACTCTTCATTCTTCTCTGTCGCCCCGGCCCTGCCGGCCGCCACCGTCAACCGTGCATCGGTCACCCGGATCGAGTCCACATCCACTGTCCCGGCCGGCACGGACGCTGCGGCCTGCGGGGACACCGCGGGCGACGGAGCCGAACCTCCGCCCCCGCCATTCGGCGCCCCGGCAAGCAGTCCCAACGTCGTCCGCCCGGCCGCATCCCTCGACGCCCAGATCACGGGCCCATCGAGCTGAATGGCGCCGAAGCGCAGTTCCCGTGAGGTCAAATCGGCCGACGTGATGGCGACCTGCAACGCGCCGAGATCAAACATGGGATGCGCGGAGGGGCCATCGATCCCAAGCTGCTTCATGCCGATCGTGCCGGCCACCGTGATCCTCGGCGCCCGGTCACGCGACTGGATGAACGTGATCGTCAGCGCCGTGTCCAGGATGCCGGAGCGGAGCCGGAAGGGCAGCTCAACGGGAACATAGTCGGCGTAGTGCGCGAGATCGAGTTGTGTGACATTGAGCTCCACCGAGGTGTCCAGCGAGTCGCTGAAGGGCTTGCTCTTCCCTGTGAGGGAGACCGGCGTGCCGTTCACCTCGGCCTGAAAGGCGGGCTGCACAAAGATCTCGACGACGCTGGGCAGATTGGAAAGAAATGGGATGGCCACGCGCAGATTGTGGATGCTGTGCTGGGCGTGCTTCGGCCGGTCCTCAAAATCGAGACTCCCGTTGAGAATCTGAATGTTGTTCAACGAAAAGCGGAACGGCTTGGAGGGGGCGGCCGGCTGCGCCCCGGGCGGAGCGTGCAGCAGGTCGGAGAAGTTGTAGCTCAAATCCTCGTTCCGAACGAGCGTGAGGCGGGGCTCGTCGACGCGGATCTCGCTCAGCACCAGCCCGCCCTTGATCAAAGAGGCGGAATCAAGGTTCACATACAGCTCCCGGAAGGACACGAAGGGCCCGATCGAGCCGCGCTCGGAGATCGAAAGACCGTCGATTTCAACCGACAGGGCGAAAGGGTTGATCCGGACTTTCTCGAGCCGCACCGTGCGGTGCAGCTTCTGTGAGAGCTGGCTGACGAGGAGGGACCTCACAATCGGCGGTAAAATGAGAAACCCAATGACGGCATACGCGGCGAGCCCCGCGGCCGACCGGATCAGCAGCCGCCGCGTGATCGGATGACGCGCAAGCGCGGGAAGATTCATGCCGATCCCGGGCCGGTGGACAGAAAGGAATCTATCGCCAGAAGGGTCTCTTCTGGACGCTCCTCCTGGGGCGAATGGCCGCAATGATCCAGGGGCCGTACCATCGCGCGAGGCAGCGTCTTCCGGAACATCTCGGCATCGGAAAAAGGCAGAATCCGGTCCTCCCGGCACCAGATGATCAGCGACGGCACGTCGAGCGTCCGATACCGGGCGATCAACTCGGGGAATTGATCGGGAATGACCTGCCGGGCGGTCATGATCAGCGCCATCCGACCGCCGGGCGATTGCATCGACCGGGCGTAGGCCTCGACCAATCGGGGCTCCACCAGCGAGGGATCATCATAGTTGCCGGAGAGGATCTGCCTGACCAGGATGGTCGGATTGGCCAGATACAGCATCAACGGGCCGAACACCGGCCACCGGAGCTCCGCGATCACGCGCGGCGGTTTGTCCGACATCCCGGCGCTGTCGATCAGAATCAGCCGTTGCAACCGGTGGTCGCCGCTCGACCGCCACTGCAGGGCCGTCATCAACGCCACGCCGCCGCCCAGCGAGTGGCCGACCAGCGTGACCCCCTGAAGATGCAGCTCATCCGCCAGCGCTTCGACAATCGCCGCCTGGTCGGCCACGCGATACCGGCCGTCGTCAGGCTTGTCGGAATAGCCCGCCCCTTTGAGATCGACGCTGATCACCCGGTGGTGGCGGGCCAGCCCGGGCATCAGCTTCTCCCAGGTGGCATGCGTCTCGCCGAATCCATGGAGCAGGATCAAGGGCTCACCCTGTCCGGCCTCCTTATAATAGATGCGAATTCGACCCTGATAGAGAAAATAGATGGAGTTTGACTCAGAGGGGGTGTAGGCTCTTGGCAGTTGGGCGCACCCGATGAGTGCCATCGACCAGCAGACGACCAAAGCAGCCGCGCCGCGCATCAGGAAAGAAGGGCGACGAGATGGGCCTCAACCGACCGGGCGAGCGCGGGCAGGTTGTAGCCTCCCTCCAGACAGGAAACGAACCGCCCCCGGCAGACTTCATCCGCGAGTTGCCTGACGAGGCGGGTCAGTTCCCCGAAGCCCGCCTCGGTCACCTTCATGCCGGCCAGCGGATCGTCCCGGTGGGCGTCAAAGCCGGCTGACACCAGAATAAAGTCCGGGCCGAAGCGCTTCAATGCGGGGATGATTGTGCCGGTGAAAATGCGCTCGTAGTCGTCGTCATCCCGCCCCGCCGGCATCGGGCAGTTGAGTGTAAAGCCCTTGCCCGCTCCCCTGCCGGTTTCCGTCTCGGCGCCCGTGCCCGGGTAGTGCGGATACTGATGGGTGCTGACGTAGAAGACGGTGGGGTCCTCGTAGAAGATTTCCTGCGTGCCGTTGCCGTGATGCACGTCCCAGTCGACGATGGCCACCTTCCCGAGCCGGTGATGACGCCGCAGGTAGCGCGCGGCAACGGCCACGTTGTTGAAGAGGCAGAAGCCCATGGCCCGGCCGGATTCGGCGTGATGGCCCGGCGGGCGCACGGCACAGAAGGCGTTATCCACCCGGCCGCTCATCACCTCATCAACCGCGCTCAATGCGCCCCCAACCGCCGCCAGCGCCGCCGGCCAGGAGCCAGGCGACACGCCGGTGTCGGCGTCCAGATAGTTGATCCCCCGGTCGGGCACCATCCGATGAAGCGCCTCGCGATAGCCCGCCGCATGCACCGCATCGATCCAGGGCTCGAGATCGGCCTCCGTCGACTGCGCCACATCAATCGACGTCAGTTGATCCATGATGCCGGATTTGTGCAACTGGGCCTCGATCGCCTTGAGCCGCTCGGCCGATTCGGGATGGCCGGGACCGGGATCGTGCTTCAGATAATCGGGATGGGTCACCAGACCGGTCGCCATCAGTCGCCGCTCTCCGTTATGATCCAATAGAACCCGAGCGCTGGACGACGATTTCCTTGATGACGGTCACCGGCGCCAGCCGCAGCAGCCCCACGACGAGCCGCCCGATGTCCTCAGGGGGGATCATCTCCGAGGACGGGACTGAGGCGCCCGCCACCATCGGCGTGGCGACGTAGCCGGGGCAGATCGCCGTCGCCCGGATGTGATGACCGACCCCTTCTTCAAGCGTGCTTTCCGTCAGCCCGATCAGGCCGAATTTCGACGCGCTGTAGGCCGAGGCGCCGCTGAAGCCCGACTTGCCCGCCACCGAGGCGATGTTGACGACATACCCGGAGCGTTGCCGTTTCATGATCGGCAGGACGGCCTTCGTGCAGAGGAACGCGCCCCTGAGATTGACCGCCTGGACCTCGTCCCACTCCGCCTCGGTCAGCTCGTCGATGTCGCCCTCCCGATAGGTGCCGGCGTTATTGACGAGCAGATCGATCCGGCCGAATCGCGCCATCGTCTGCGTGACGAGCCGGTCGACGTCGTCGCCCTTCGCGACATCGGTTGGCACGGCGAGAACGTTGGCTCCGCGATGTTGTGAGTCAGTGCCTGACAGTGCCGCCAGATCAGCGGCCGCCTGCGTGAGCCGCTTCGGCTCGCGAGCGCCGATCACCACCGCCATTCCCTCGGAGATGACGGCCCGCGCAATCGCGAGCCCGATCCCGCTGCTGCCGCCGGTGATGACGGCCACGCGATCCTTGAATGGTGTCGTTCCCCTCGCCATGCCAAGGTTCTAGCATGTTTGGCGGCTCCTCCTCAACAGTGCCATTGAGAGGCAGGGTTCGACAAGCCTGTCCTGAGCGGCCCGTTCTCCTTCGACAGGCTCAGGATGAACGGGCGAGTCGAATCACTCACCAGGACCGGTCACCCTGAGCGTGTCGACGAGTACCGCACGGGCCATCTATTGTAGGGGCTCGCGTCGCCGGCATTTCATGTGGGGGCTCGTGCGGGGTCGAAGAGCGTCCCCGATGCCCCCATCCCCCTCACGCTCGCTGTGCTCGCTGGGTCGCTTCCCACGGGCGGCGCGAGACAGAGGACCCCGCCTTCAGGCGGGGGTGAATACCGTCTTGCGCACGATGTGCAACATTCAAAGTGCCACGGGTTCACCGTGAACGGGCTTGCCCGTGGGAAAGCTACTCAATGTGGGAGGGACGAAAGAGCGGTACGATTATTATGGCTTGAGAAATCCATGGACACAATGCGGCCAATGGAACGTCAACACACCTGGTCCCCGGCCCCCGTTGTTTAAGTACCGCGCACCAGAACGATCCGCCGGAACCAGCCGCCGGCCAGATCCGGCTCGTCGCTGACCACGCGGAGTCCAGGACAGGATGCCAGCACCTCCTCAAATACAACGTCGGTCCCGGTGGCCACACGGCCGAGCAGCGGGCTGAGCAGCCTCCGCATCGGCGCCGATCGTCCTGAACGCAGGAATTTGTCCAGGATCAGCAGCCTGCCGCCCGGCTTGACGACACGGACCGCCTCGGCCAGCGCCGCGCGCGGATCGGGCACCACCGCCAGGATCAGATGGAGCAGGACGGCGTCAAAGACACGATCCCGGTAGGGCAGCCGCATGGCGTCGCCGAGCTGCAGGCTCACGTCGATGCCGGCGCGCTCCGCCGCCTGACGGGCCCGCCGCAGCATCGCCGGCGTCAGGTCCAGCCCGACATAGCGCGCGCCTTTCGGAAGCCACGGAACATCCAGCCCCGTTCCAATGCCATCCAGCAGAATCATCCGTCCCGTCACATCGCCCAGCGAGGCAAGATTCTTCCGCCGGCTCTCCCGGGTCGACGACGCCACCACCCAGTCATACACCGGCGACCAGAGCGTGTAGGCCCATCGGAGTCCCGCCGGCATGAGTCGTTCTAGCATGACCGCCTCTCAACAGCAAGCCTTGCGTCGATTGACGTGATTCGCGATCGTCTGTTACGATGATGATATTCTCGGCCCTGTTCTATCGAAGTCAGGGGGAGAGGGCGGATCGGTAATGGGGACCCGTGCGGCATTACAAACTGACGGTCCTCCGATGTCCCCATGCCCCGACTCTCCTCCCTGACAACCCCATCGGAGTTACATATTGGACTCAGGGGAAACAGTGGCCGATTATTTTGTGAACCACGATGCTGGCGCTGCAGGACATTTCAAAATCATTTGGCACCCGGGTGCTCTTCGACCGGGCGTCGCTGCGGATCGGTCTGCACGACCGGGTCGCGCTGGTCGGCCCCAACGGCGCCGGCAAGACGACGCTCTTCGAGATGATCGCCGGCCGTGTGTCGCCCGACGGCGGCGCCATCAGCCGGAACAAGAGCGCCGTCATCGGGTATCTCGCCCAGGAACTCTATCAGGACGAGAGCGGGACGGTGCTTGGCACGGTCATGGCCGGCCAGTCGGACCTCGCCTCGCTGGAGCACCGGCTCACCCTCATCCAGGCTGAAATCGCCGCCAGCTCCGAAGAAGAAGCGCAACCACTGCTGGAGGAATACGGCGAGCTGCAGCACCGGTTCGAGCAGCTCGGCGGCTACTCGCGCGAGGCGAAGGCGAAGGAGATCATCTTCGGCCTCGGCTTCAAGGAGCGCGATCTCGACCGGCCGATCGTGGAGTTCTCCGGCGGCTGGCGGATGCGCGTCGCGCTGGCCCAGCTGCTGCTGCAACAGCCCGACCTCCTGCTGCTCGACGAGCCGACCAACCACCTCGACCTCGCCTCGGTGATCTGGCTGGAGGAATTTCTCGGCCGGTACGAAGGCGCCATCCTGCTGATCTCGCACGACCGGCAGTTCATGAACGGCCTGGCCAACCGGGTCGTCGAAGTCGACCGGCGCGGGCTGGTCGCCTACACGGGCAACTACGACGCCTTCGTCGCCGCCAAGGCGGAACAGCAGGCCATTGTCGAAGCGACCGCCAAGAACCAGCAGAAGAAGATCGAGGCGACGGAGGCCTTCATCGAGCGGTTCCGCTACAAGGCGACCAAGGCCCGTCAGGTCCAGAGCCGGATCAAGCAGCTCGACAAGATCGAGCGGATCGAGCTCGCGGCCGACGCCAAACGCGTGCGCTTCTCCTTCCCGCCCCCGCCCCGCAGTGGAAAGGACGTGATCCAGCTGGAGCACGCCGCCAAGGCGTACGGCCAGACGGTCGTCTACCGCGATCTGTCGCTGACGCTCCGGCGCGGCGACCGGATCGCGTTGGTCGGTCCCAACGGCGCGGGGAAATCGACACTGCTCAAGATGCTGGCCGGCGTCCTGCCGCCCGACGCCGGCGCGCGGAAACTCGGCCACAACGTCACCGTCGCCTATTACGCCCAGCACCAGCTCGAATCGCTCACGCCCTCCAACACACTGCTGGAGGAGATCACGACGGCGGCGCCGATGGCCGAGCAGACGTTCCTGCGAGGGATCCTCGGCGCCTTTCTCTTCTCAGGCGACGACGCCAAGAAGAAGGTGGCGGTGCTCTCCGGCGGGGAGAAGAGCCGCCTGGCCCTGGCCAAGATGCTGGTCCAGCCGGCCAACCTCATCCTGATGGACGAGCCGACCAACCATCTCGACATCCCGTCGCGGGACGCGCTGGAGGCGGCCCTGCACGCGTTCGAGGGCACCCTCTGCTTCATCACCCACGACCGGCACTTCATCCAATCGGTGGCAAACTCGATCATCGAAGTCGACGCGGGGCGCGTGACGGTCTATCCGGGTGCGTACGACTACTATCTCTACAAGAAAAGACTCGAGGCCGATCACGCCGCGTCGTTGAACAAGCGAGACGGCGCCGCGCCGCCCGTCACCCAGCCCGCCGTCCCGCAGGCAGCACCGGTCACCGCCGAACGGCCGCCCAAGAAATCAAAGGAGCAGAAGCGGCAGGAGGCGGAACAGCGCAATCAACG
>DATIZH010000060.1:0-1143 GCA_035517195.1 Nitrospiria bacterium
TCCAGACCCGATTGATAGAAGCCAACAGACTTGTTATCAGGAGTGACGCCGGCAATATGCTGTCTCTCATAGCCGCCGGTCGCGGTCACGGACGGCCATAATCCCCCCCGGGCGATTCCGCTCACGGCACGGGCCTGGCGCAATCGGGCCTCGGCAAGCTTCAGGTCAAGGTTCGCACCGATCCCCTCGTCGATGAGTTCATTCAACATCGGGTCGTTGAACTGCCTCCACCATTGAGCGAGGCGGGCAGACTGCGCGGTGGCCACGGTCGTTTTGCCGTCCGGCGTCCTCGCCACGCCGGCCCACGCAGCCGGGGCTGGCGTCTGCGGCGGGTGATACTCCGGACCTACCATGCAGCCGCCGGCGAGAGAAAGTGTCAGTCCCGCGGCGATCAGGATGGCGACGGAGCAGCGGTCTTTGCTGGCCTGCATGTCCTCATCCTCACTCATACCTGAGCGCGTCGATCGGATCCAGCCGTGACGCCTTCCATGCCGGGTAAAAGCCGAAGACAATCCCGACGACGGCCGAGACAACCACGGAAGCCACGATGGCGCCGACTGAGGGCGCAGTCGGCCAGTGCAGGACGGATGTCACGACGTACGAAGCGGTCCGCCCCAGGAGGATTCCCATCGATCCGCCGAGGAGGCAGAGTACGATCGCCTCGGCAAGGAACTGCCGCAGGATGTCATCGGGCTCCGCGCCCACTGCCATGCGAAGGCCGATCTCGCGCGTCCGTTCCGTGACGGAAACCAGCATGATGTTCATGATCCCGATGCCGCCTACGATCAGCGATATCATCGCAACGCACAAAAGGAGCTTTGTTATCAATTCCGTTGTGGAACTCATCGCCTTGGTAATCTCGGTCATGTCCCGTATTGTGAAATCGTTCTCATCGCCGTCCAGAAGGTGATGCCGTTCCCGCAGCAGCGAGGTCATTTCCTGTATCGCGGATGGGATCTGGCCAGCGGACCTCGCTGCCGTCAGGATCTGGTCCACGTTGGTAAAGCGGATCGGCTGGGGGGTATCGGACTGCTCCGTCGCGGACGCTGTGGGGTAGAGGGTCTGCTGGAGATTGGGGTAGACCTGGTTCAAGGAGGTGACCTCGTTGCCGGTTGCGCTGTTCGCGTTGCTCTGATTGCCGCC
>DATIZH010000061.1:0-18297 GCA_035517195.1 Nitrospiria bacterium
CGGCGCAACGCCAGCCGGCCCGCTTGAAGCGGCGAGGCGCCCTGCTCCATCAGCAGGCAGATCTCCCTGGCGAGTCCCGCCCGGGTGATCGCCTCCCCTTCCCCGGTCATCGAGACGGCGCCCGACCGGTCGTCGGCGTAGGTGCCGGCGCCGATCAGCGGCGAATCCCCCACACGGCCCGGCAGCATGATGCCAATCCCTCCGGTCGACGTCGCGGCGGCGACGTGACCGAAGCGATCGAGCGCGACGGCGCCGACGGTGCCAAGCTTTGACATTGTCGGACTGGAGCGCCTTTGCGACATCGGTGGGAAGTGATAGGCTTCGATCTTGAATCGACGGGCCAGCTTGCGTGCCTGCGCTCCGACGAGCATCACGTGCGGCGTCTGTTCCATCACCGCCCGCGCAACCCGGACCGGCGTCAGAATGCCTTCCAGACCGGCGACGGCGCCGGCCGAGAGGACGCGGCCGTCCATGATTGAGGCGTCCAATCGGGCAATGCCGTCCTGTTGCCTCTTGGCCCCTTTGCCGGCATTGAACCGGCCGCTTCGTTCCAAGAGGACCACGGCCGCTTCCACCGCATCGAGCGCGGGCGCCCCGCGGTGGAGCAGCGCGTAACTCGTCCGCACCGCTAGTCTGATGATGTGTAACTGACGCGCAGTGGGTCGCTTGACGCCGCATCCGCCATGCACGAGGATCGCGGGTTGTTTGACTGTTCGGCGGGCCATCGGTCCGGTGAGTATAACAGATGGACAAACAGAGGGTCTCCTCATTATGCTGTCTGTCGATGGCTGCGCCGGATCTGGATCTGGTTCTTGCTTATCACGAAGCGACCAAGCATCACCTCAACCGTTATGCCCGCGGGCCCGGCGGACTCGACTGGGCGAATCAACCCGATCCCTCCCGGCGGTATGACGGGGCGCCGTTAATCCCGCTCGAGCACGTGCCGGTGGGGGAACGGCCTCTCTATGAAGAGGTCTTCCTGCATGGACGGCTCCCCGTCCGTCCGCTCGACCGTTCAAATCTCTCGCAGCTCTTCTACGACAGTCTGGCGCTGTCGGCCTGGAAAGAGGCGGGCGGGGTCCGCTGGGCGCTCCGGGTCAATCCTTCCAGCGGCAATCTGCACCCAACGGAGGGCTATCTAATCTGTGGGCCGGTTGCCGGGCTGTGCGATCAGCCGATGGTCTGTCATTATGCGCCGCAGGTCCATCTGTTGGAGCAACGGGCTGAAGTATCGCTTGAAGTCTGGCTGGCACTGACTGAGGACCTTCCCGATGGGACAATTTTGATCGGATTGACGTCGATTCACTGGCGGGAGGCGTGGAAATATGGCGAGCGGGCTTTTCGATACTGCCAGCATGACACCGGCCATGCGATCGCCGCGGTGGCGCTTGCCGCGGCCGCGCTGGGATGGACCGCCGTGCTGTTGGATAATCTATCAACCGACTCAATCGCCACGCTTCTGGGGCTGGCCGATCCTGATTCGGCCCAAGGCGCCGAACCGGAGGAGCCCGAATGTCTCCTGGCAGTCTATCCGCAGAACAAAACCTGCATGAGCCGTTCCTTGCCGGCCGCAGCCATCGATTCGTTCAGACCGGTTCACTGGCTGGGAGCGGCCAACCGGCTCAGTCTTGAGCGTGTCGACTGGCCGATCATCGAGCAAGCTGCCGAGGCCACGCGCAAGCCGCCGACCGAGGGATACATTGCCGGCCCTCAACCTGTCGGCCCCGCTCTGGCGGTTGGCTCGGCGCCGATTTCATTCCGGTCGATCGTCCACCAACGCCGGAGCTGTCTGGCGCTTGACGGGAAGACGGGCATCACCCGCGACGCGTTTTATCAGATTCTGCGTAAGACGCTGCCCGGCCCCGGGCAATTACCCTTCACCGCCCTCCCCTGGCCTCCGATGATCCACTTCGGGTTGTTCGTCCACCGGATCGAGGGGATCGATCCCGGGCTCTACTGCCTGATCCGTCATCCGGTGACGCTGCCGTCGATTCGGCGCGCCATGAAACAGGATTTCGCCTGGGAGACGCCGCCGGGCTGCCCTGAAGAGCTGAAGCTGTACCGTCTCCTGACGGGTGATGCGAAGGAACTCGCTCAGCAGATTTCCTGCCATCAGGAGATCGCGGCGGATGGTTGTTTCAGTCTGGGCATGATCGGCGAGTACGAGGCGCCGTTGACACGGTACGGGGCGTGGTTCTACCGGCGGCTCTTTTGGGAGGCGGGGCTGATCGGCCAGGTGCTCTATCTGGAGGCCGAAGCATCAGGTATCCGGGGCACGGGGATCGGCTGTTATTTCGACGATCCGATGCATCAGGTTCTGGGTCTGGACAACCGGCAGTTTCAGGATCTGTACCATTTCACGATGGGGGGCCCGGTTGAGGACAGGCGTCTGATGACATTACCCCCGTATCCGGATGTGTAGGGGCGGTTCGCGAACCGCCCCTACGAGGAGCAAATCGTCTGGTACAGATCACCGATGGCCTCCATGACCGTATCGACGATCCGCTGCGACAATTCCGGCGAATCGGGTTCCGAATAGAAGCGGTCCAAATCGACTGGCGGCCCGAAGGCGATGGTTGCGCGATGACCGACGCGGGGAAGCATATGCCCCTTCGGCAGAATGCGGTCGGTGCCGGCAATCGCCACGGGAATGACGGTGGGTTTCGCCTCGTAGATCACCTTGCCCACGCCCCGCCGGCCCGGCAGCAACCGGCCCGTCTCTGACCTGGTGCCCTCGGGAAAGATCACGATCACACTCGTCGGGAGGAGTCGGACGATCCGCTCGATCGAAGCTGAATCACGCTGACCCCGCTTGACAGGAAACGCGCCCCACGTGTGCAGAACCGTTTTGACGACGGGCAGGTCAAAGAGCTCCTCCTTCGCCGGCGCGCGCCACCAGACCGGGGAACACCGCGGCATCGCGACCACCGCGATGAAGAAGGGATCAAGGGCGGAGAGGTGGTTCGAGCAGATCAGGACATTCACCGCGCCACGCCGGGGAATCTGTGTTCGTTCCAAGACGGCGACCCGGTTCAACACCCGCATGATCACCGTCCACCAGAGCAAGCCGATCACATGCCAGATGGTGTGATACCAGTGGGGCGGATCGGAGCCTTCATGCCCGTTTGAGCGGTTCATACAGTTCCCCGATCGCTGCCATCACGGCGTTGACGATTCGCTGTGACAGCTCCAACGTATCGGGCTGACTGTAGTATACATCGAGTTTGATCGGCGGACCGAATGCGATGGTCACGCGCTGTCCCACGCGAGGCAGAAATCGACCGCGCGGCACGATCAGATCGGCCCCCACGATGGCGACGGGAATGACGGTCGGTTTCGCCGTGTGAATAATCCGTCCGACGCCGGGCCGGCCTGGCAGCAACTGAGCGGTCGTCGACATTTTCCCTTCTGGGAAGATGACGATGACGCTGGTGTCCAGGAGCCGCATCATGCACTCCATGGCGGCGAAATCCCGCTGGCCCCGTTTGACCGGGAAGGCGCCCCAACTACGCAAGAGCCTCCCCATCAGCGGCGCCTGAAACAGCTCCTCCTTGGCCGGCGCCCGCCACCAGACCGGCGAGAACCTCGGCATGGCCACCGAGCCGATCACAAAGGGATCGATTTCCGAGATGTGGTTGGCGCAGAGCAGGACGCCCGTCGCCCCGCGCGCGGGAATGTACTCCCGTCCAACGACGGTGACCCGGTTGAGCAGCCGCAGCAACAGGTCCCAGACGAGCAACCCGATCAGATGCCAAAGGTTGTGATACCAGCGCGGGCGGACCGGTGTGTTCATGCCTGGTTCATCCGGTCATACAGCTCCCCGATCGCTGCCATGACCGCATCGACAATCCGCTGCGACAGTTCGGGAGAATCGGGTTCGGCATAAAATCGCTGCAGATCCACCGGCGGGCCGAAGGCAATGGTCGCGCGCCGGCCGATTCTCGGCAGCGTATGATCCCTCGGCAGGATCCTGTCGGCGCCGGCGATCGCCACGGGAATGACGGTCGGCTTGGCGTCGTAGATCACCTTGCCCACGCCAGGCCGGCCCGGCAGCAATCGACCCGTGTCCGACCAGGTGCCCTCGGGAAACAGAACGATCACGCTGCTCGGCAACAAGCGGACCATCCGCTCAATTGACGCGAAATCGCGCTGGCCCCGTTTGACGGGGAAGGCGCCCCACGTCCGAAGGACGTGTTTGACGACCGGCCGGTCGAAGAGCTCCTCCTTCGCCGGCGCGCGCCACCAGACGGGGGAGCACTTGGGCATGGCGATAATGCCGATCAGAAACGGGTCGAGCGCCGAAATGTGATTCGAGCAGATCAGGAGATTGCTCGCGCCGCGCTTGGGGATGTGCTCCCGTCCCAACACGGTGATCCGATTGAGCACGCGCATGATCAGCTCCCACCAGCCCAGCCCGATCAGATGCCAGATCCAGTGATACCAGCGCGGGCCGTCCGCGTGAGCGGAATCCAGGGCTGGAGAATGGGGCTGCATCATGACTCCGCCGAATTCAAAAACAGGGGCAGCCCCGCGGGTCTCCCCGTCAGGGCTGCCCCATGTCATCGCGCCGGGCTTGTTTACTTCTTCTTTTTCTTTGCCCGGCCTCCCCGCGCCATCTTGGCCCGGGAGACATCGCCTTGCTTATCGATAAAATAGAGGTAGCCCTCTTGGCGCTTCACGCCCACTCGCGCGACTTTCTCCGGCTTCGACTTGCCCTTGCCGCCACGGGCCATTTTGGTCCGTGAAACGTCGCCTTGTTTGTCGAGATAATAGAGATACCCCTCCTGTCTCTTGACGCCTGCCTTTGCGATTTTCTCCGCCATGGTGTCCTCACCCCCCTTCTCCGTTACGCGTTAAATTCATCCGCTCCGACGTCCCGGGACGCCGAAACCTTCCCTTCAGACGCCGCGACGGGTCACGTCGCGGTGTCGATCTTCAGGTGAAGCTCGTCCAACTGCTGCCGATCGATTTCGCCTGGCGCGTCGGTCAACGGGCAGACCGCCCGCTGCGTTTTCGGAAACGCGATAACCTCACGCAGCGACTCGGCGCCGGCCAGGATCATCACCAGCCGGTCGAGGCCAAGCGCGATGCCTCCGTGGGGGGGCGCGCCATATTCCAACGCCTCCAGTAAAAAGCCGAAGCGCTCGGCCGCCCGTTCGGGCGAAATACCGAGGACGTCGAACATCTTCTGCTGCAGCTCACGCTGGTAAATCCGCAGGCTGCCACCGCCCAGTTCCGACCCGTTCAGCACGAGATCATACGCGCAGGCCCGCACGCGCAGCGGATCCGACTCCAGCCAGTGCAGATCGGCCTCCGCCGGCCGGGTGAAGGGATGGTGCATGGCGACGAGACGCTTGCCATCTTCGTCGCGAGCGAGGAGGGGAAAATCAGTCACCCAGCACACGGCCATGTCCTCCGGCTTGATCAAGCCCAGATGGCCGCCGATCTTCAACCGCAACTGGCCGAGCACCGTCAGCGCCACGGTCTCCGTATCGGCGACAAAGAACAGCAGATCGCCCGGTTTCGCGTCGAATTCGGCGCGCAGTCGTTGTAAACGGTCTGCCGGAATAAACTTGGCAATGGGCGACTCATATCCGCCGGGGGCGGAGTCCGCGGTCACCTTGATCCAGGCCAGTCCCTTGGCGCCCCAGCCGATCGCGGCTTGCGTCCATTCATCCAGCTCACGGCGGGACAGCATCGCCAGTCCCTCCGCCTTGACGCCCTTCACCACCCCACGCTGCTCCAGCGCCTTGTCGAAGACGGCAAAACCGCAGCCTCTGACGATGGCGCCGACATCGTGGATCTCGACGCCGAACCGGAGATCGGGCTTATCGCTGCCGTACCGGTTCATCGCCTCCTGGTAGGTCAGCCGGCGGAACGGCGTGGCCAGCGGCCTGGAAACGACATCCTGGAAGAGACGGGCCATCAGCCCCTCCATCAACACGAAAATCTCCTCCTGGTCGGTGAACGACAGTTCCAGATCGACCTGGGTGAATTCGGGTTGCCGGTCGGCGCGAAGATCTTCGTCACGGAAACAACGGGCGATCTGGTAGTAGCGGTCGCAGCCGCCGACCATCAGGATCTGTTTGTATAATTGGGGCGATTGGGGCAGCGCGAAAAAGCGGCCCGGATAGATGCGGCTGGGCACCAGATAATCGCGCGCGCCCTCGGGTGTGCTCTTGGTGAGCATCGGCGTTTCGATCTCAATGAACCCTTGGCCGTTCAGGTGGTCGCGGATCAGCGCGGTCACGCGGTGGCGCAATCGCAAATTGGCCTGCATGGCCGGGCGGCGAAGATCCAGGTAGCGGTATTTGAGCCGGACCGGCTCGGCGACGGTCTCGGCTTCGTCGAGCACGAAGGGCGGGGTTTTGGCGTCGTTGAGCCGCGTAATCGCGGAGGCCTTCAATTCAACCATGCCCGTCGGCAGCTTGGCATTCTCAGTGCCGGGCGGCCGCCGAACCAGTTCGCCTTCGACGGCCAGCACATCTTCGGACCGAAGAAGATGGGCGGTGTGCACATCGTCGATTCGAAGGTCCGGAGCCGTAACGATTTGAACCATGCCGGTGTAATCACGCAGATCGATGAAAATCAAGCCGCCGTGGTCCCGCCGTCGATGCACCCACCCGGCGACGGTCACCGTCTGTCCCACATGGCTCTCCCGCCATGTGCCGCAATAACCGGTGCGCTTCAAGGAATCGCTTCTCCATCGTCGATAATCAGCGGCGGGATCATAGCATCATCGTCGAGGGATGTCAATTATCGTCAGGGGGGAGACACTCTCTCCCCCCGCACCCCCCCATTGATTGTTGTACGAAAGATGTCCGATGGATCATTACGCATACATCAGTGGGTGGCAATGTACATCCGATGGGGGGACCCGGGGGAGTTGAGGATCACTCCCCCCGATCCGATCAACGCGATGCGGATCAATCGGGGAGACGCGCTCTCTCCCCGCAACCGCCGTTGATTGTTTAACGAGTGATGTGGGCAGAACTACGATCAGGGTCTGTTGCTTTATTTCCTACTTTATTCCTTAACCCTTAAACCGCTTCTTCTCTTTTAATCCCTCTTTCCCAGGCCCCCGACCCCTGGCAACCGGACCCTGTAATTTGGTGTTCTTGCCCGTCGACAACCCCGCCGACCGCCGGAGCGATTCGATTTCGTTCGGCGTGAGCCGGCGGAACCGGCCGACGGGCAGATCACCCAGCGTGAGATCGCCGTAGCCAACCCGCCGGAGTTTGATCACAAACCGGCCGATCGCCTCGAACATCCGCCGCACCTGCCGGTAACGTCCTTCGTGCAGAATCACCTCGAGCCAGGAGTTTTTCTCGTGCAGCCGCAATTTGTTGACGGTGCAGGGCGCCGTCGTGCCGTCGCGGAGCTTCACACCGCGGCTCAACTTCGCGATCTGATCGTCATCAATCACCCCCTTGATCTTGGCGTGATAGCGCTTCATCACGCCGGAGCTCGGGTGCATGAGCGCGTGCGCCAATGCCCCGTCGTTCGTGAGCAGCAGCAACCCTTCGGTGTGGTAGTCGAGCCGGCCGACGGGATAGAGGCGCCCCCCGACGTTCCGGACGAGGCTCATCACGGTCGGGCGCCCTTCGGGATCGCTCAGCGAGGTGATGACGCCGTCCGGTTTGTTGAGCATGAGATAGACCGAGGGGGATTCGAACCGGAGCAGCTTGCCGTTGACCTTGATGTGGTCGCGCTCCGGGTCGGCCTTTGTCCCCAGCTCGATGACCGGCTTGCCGTTGACCGTGACGCAGCCGGCGACAATCAAGGTCTCCGCCTTCCGGCGCGACGTAATTCCCGCTTGAGAGATCAGTTTTTGGAGGCGAACTTGCATGGTTCATCACGCCGAATGGGGACGGATTTCAACTCTATCCCCATTCAGGACACACCGGCTACTCCCACTCAATGGTGCCCGGAGGCTTGGAGGTGACATCATAGACGACCCGGTTGACGCCTTTGACCTCGTTGATGATCCGGGTGGCCATCCGGCCCAGCAAGTCCGGCGGCAACGCCGCCCAGTCGGCGGTCATGCCGTCCTGACTCGTCACTCCCCGGATGGCGATCACATGCTCGTACGTGCGTTCGTCGCCCATCACGCCCACCGTTCTGATCGGGAGCAGAACGGCGAAGAGCTGCCACAACTCGTCGTAGCGGCCGGCGGCCCTCACCTCTTCATCCACGATCGCGTCGGCGGCGCGCACGAGCGCGAGACGGCGCGGCGTGACGGCGCCCAGCACGCGGATCGCCAGCCCCGGGCCAGGAAACGGATGGCGCCAGAGCAGCTCACGTGGGAGACCGAGCTCCAATCCCAGCTTCCGGACTTCATCCTTGAAGAGCTCGCGCAGCGGTTCGATCAACTCGAATCGCATTCGGCTCGGCAGGCCGCCGACATTGTGATGCGTTTTGATTGTGGCAGACGGCCCCTTGAACGACACGCTTTCGATCACATCGGGATAAAGCGTCCCCTGCACGAGATGCCTGACGGCTTGTGCCCGCGGCGTCCGCCGGCGCGTCGCCGCGAGACTCGCTGTCGCCTGCTCGAATGTGCGGATGAAGAGGCGGCCGATCCGGCGCCGCTTCTCTTCCGGGTTGATCACCCCTTTTAATATCTTAAGAAATTGGGAGGATGCATTGATATAACGTACGTGAAACTTCATGTGTTTGGAGAACGACTCTTCCACCCGAGTCCGCTCATTGGTCCTGAGGAGGCCGTTGTCCACAAAGAAACAGGTGAGCCGGTCGCCAATCGCTTCGTGCACCAGGGCGGCCGCCACGGAGGAGTCGACGCCGCCGCTGAGCGCACAGACGGCCCGCCCCTGCCCGATCTGTTGACGAATGGCGTCCACCGCTTCCTTGTGGAAGGACGCCATCGTCCAGTCGCCGCGGCAGCCGGCGATTCGCTTGACGAAATTGGTCAGGATGACAGTCCCCTTCGGCGTGTGGGCCACTTCAGGATGGAATTGCAATGCATACAGTCGCTTCTTCGGCTCTTCCATCGCCGCGATCGGAGAATTGCCCGTCCGGCCGATGATCCTGAAGCCGGGCGGTAGCCGTTCGATCCGGTCGCCGTGGCTCATCCAGACGGTCACGAAACGAGTCCTCACCCTCTCGGGCACCCCCTCTTGAAGGTTCGTCTGTTCAAGACCGGCAAACAATTCGCTCGGTTCAACAACGAGCTCCGCCTGCCCGTATTCCCGCTGTGTCGATTTGGCGACCTTGCCGCCCAACAGGTGAGCCATCAATTGCATGCCATAGCAAATGCCGAGCACCGGCACGCCGAGCGAGAAGAGCGAGGGATCGACGAGCGGGGCCTTGCGCGCATAGACGCTGGCCGGCCCCCCGGACAGCACAATCGCCCTGGGTGCGTGCCGCTTGATGACGCCGAGAGGGGTCGTGCAGGGGAGGATTTCGCTGTAGACCTGCTGTTCGCGGATCCGGCGGGCGATCAGTTGGGTATATTGTGAACCGAAATCAAGGATGAGGACTTTTTCCACGTACCTGCAACGACCCTACCCCTCCCACTCCCGGCGGTAGTTGGGCGCCTCCTTGGTGATGATGACGTCGTGCACGTGACTTTCACGCAACCCGGCTACGCTGACCCTGATGAATCGGGCCTTCCGGCGGAGTTCGTGGATCGTGCGGCAGCCGCAATAACCCATACCCGACCGGAGGCCGCCGACCAGCTGGAAGACCACCTCGCTCAACGGCCCTTTGAACGGGACGCGCCCCTCGATCCCCTCCGGCACGAGCTTGGCGGTCGGCACGAATTCCTGCGCATAGCGATCCTTGCCGCCCCGTTCCATCGCGCCGATTGAGCCCATGCCGCGGTACACCTTGTAGCTTCGTCCCTGGAAGAGCACCAGCTCGCCCGGACTCTCCTCGGTGCCGGCGAAAAGTCCGCCGAGCATCACCGCGTGGGCGCCGGCCGCGATCGCCTTGGTCAGATCGCCTGAGAACTTCACGCCGCCATCCGCGATGATCGGAACGTTCGCTTTGGCCGCGGCTGCCGCCACCTCGGCGATCGCTGTCAACTGGGGCACGCCGGCCCCCGCGACCACGCGCGTCGTGCAGATCGAGCCCGGTCCGATGCCGACCTTCAACCCGTCGGCGCCCGCCTTGATCAAATCGCGGGCTGCCTCCCGGGTCGCGATGTTGCCGGCGATGACGTCCACCTCCGGGTGGGCGCGTTTGATCGCCCGCACCGTATCGATGACGGCGGAGGAATGGCCGTGCGCCGTGTCGACCGCGAGTACGTCCACGCCCATCTTGATCAGGACCTGCGCCCGCTCCTTCGTATCGTCGGAGACGCCGACCGCCGCCCCCACCCGCAGACGGCCATAACGGTCCTTGCAGGCGTTGGGGTGCTTGATTTTTTTCTCGATGTCCTTGATCGTGATCAGGCCCTTCAGCTCGCCCTGTCCGTTGACGACCGGCAGCTTTTCAATCCGGTGCTCGTGCAGGATTTTCGCGGCCTCTTCGAGCGTCGTGCCGACCGGGGTGGTGATTAGATTTTTCTTGGTCATCACATCGCCGACCCGCAGCGCCAGATTCTTTTCGAACCGGATGTCGCGGTTCGTCAGCACGCCGACCAGCCTGCCCGCCTTCGTGACGGGGATGCCGGAAATTTTGTACCGGCTCATCAACTCCAACGCCTCGTGCAGCCGCTGCTCGGGTGAAATGGTGATGGGGTCGATGATCATGCCGCTTTCTGATTTCTTGACCTTCTCCACCTCGGTCGCCTGCTGCTCGATCGTCAGGGCCCGGTGAATGACGCCGAGGCCCCCTTCGCGCGCCAGCGCCACCGCCAGACGGGCCTCGGTGACCGTGTCCATCGCCGCGCTGATGATGGGAATATTGATCGTCACGCGGCGGGTCAGGCGGGTGTCGACCTGCACCTGACGGGGATGGACGGACGAATGGGCGGGGATCAACGAGACATCATCGAACGTCAGGCCTTCGGGAACGTTAAGATTCAGCATGTGTGTTCCGCGGTGGCCATGTTGTATCACACGAGTGTGTCGAGGTCAAGTTAGAGTCAGGGGGGAGATGCTAACTGCCCCCGGACACCCGTCGATTGCATGCGGGGGGAGACTCTCCCTCCCCCCGATCCCCCCATGAGTTGTTGTGCTCAAGAGGTACGTCCAAGCGGATGTCCCCGATTATCGTCTGATCGTCGACGCCGGTCTGGGATTGAGCCGATCGTTCAAATAATCGCCGAGCACGTTGAACGCCAGAATTGTTGCGGCGATCGCCACACTCGGCACGATGATCACGTGCGGATAAAAGCGCAGCGCCGCCCAGCCCTCGCTGGCCATGTTGCCCCAGCTGGGCGTCGGCGGCGCGAGTCCGATCCCAACGAAGCTCAGCGTCGATTCGGCCAGAATCGCCGAGGGGATCCGAAACGAGAGCGTCACCAGCAGCGGTCCCATCATCAACGGCAGGAGATGGACGAAAACGATCCGCAGGTGGCCCGCGCCCAGCGCGCGGGCGGCGTCCAGAAATTCGGCCGTCTTGAGCCGTAGCACCTCCCCGCGCACCAGCCGCGCCACCGTTACCCAGCTGACGAGGCTGAGTGCCGCCACCATGCCCGTCAGCCCGCGGCCGAGCATGATGGTCAGCAGGATGATCAACAGCAAATCGGGCAGCGCGTAGATGACGTCGAGCAGCCGCATCAGCAGATTGTCGGCGCGGCCGCCCCAATAGCCCGAGGCCATGCCGTAGGCGATGCCAAGCGCGGTGGCGATCAGCGCCGTCGTCACGCCCAGCGTCATCGAGACGCGGGCGCCGAACATGACGCGGGAGAGCAGGTCGCGTCCCAGCCGGTCGGTGCCGAGCCAATGATGCCAATCCGGCGACTGCAGCAGACGGCCCGGATCCTGCGCGTCGAACGGATACGGCGCAAGCCACGGCGCCAACACCGCGGCCAGCGCCACGGCGCTCAGGATCACGATGCTGATCAGCGCCGCGACGTGACCGCGTCCCGCCCCCAAGGGCCTCACCGGGCCCGCTCCGTGCCGGCCCTCATGCGGGGATCAAGCCACCCGTAGAGCAGATCAACGATCAGATTCGCCGCCACGATGACGGCGGCGTAGACGAGCGTGACGCCCATGATCAGCGGATAGTCGCGGTTGGTGACCGCCGTGATGAAAAAGCGGCCCATGCCGGGAATGGAAAAAAGATATTCGATGATGAACGACCCGGTCACCAGCATCGCCAGCGTCGGGCCGAGCACGGTGATCACCGGAGGCAGGCCGGCCCTGAGCAGATACGAATGCCAGATGACGCGCGGCGGCAACCCTTTTGCCCGGCCGACGCGGACATACTCCTGCGCGGCGACGTCGATCAGGCTCGCCCGCGTGAGCCGCGCCACGTAGGCGGCCGGACCAAGCGCCAGCGTCAGGGCCGGCAGCACGAGATAGCGGGGCCCCTCCCAGAGAGCCGGCGGAAACCAGTGGGCCTCATGGGCCAGCACCAGAATCAGGAGCACGCCCACGACAAAATTTGGCAGCGAAAAGCCGAGCGTGGCCGTCAGCAGAGTGACTCGATCCCGCCAGGCTCCCGGCCGGCTCGCGGCCAGAACGCCGCCGGTAATACCCAGCAACAGCGTCAATACAAAGGCCGCGCCTCCCAGTTGCAGGGAGACCGGAAAGGTTTCGCCGATGATCGTGCCGACGCTCCGGTCGGCATATTTGAAGGAGGGGCCCAGATCCCCGCGCAGCAATTGGCCCAGGTAGCGCGCGTATTGCTGCGCGACGGGCTCGTCGAGATGATATTTCGCCTCGACATTGGCCCTGATCTCCGGCGGCAGCGGCTTCTCCTTGTCGAACGGACCGCCCGGCGCCAGATGCATCAGGATGAAGGTCATGGTGGCGACGAGCCAGAGCACGGGAATGCTCCAGATCAATCGATCAACCGCGAGCGCGGCGGCGGACGGCAAACGGCCCTTCACAGGCCCCACCGGCTCACCGGATCGAGACTCCCTTGAGCTGGAGCAATTCCATCGCGTCCAGCCGGAGGCCCCGGACATATGGTTTGACCAGATAATTCTGGGTGGCGACGAACAGGGGGATGATCGGCACCGCCTCCTCGGTCAGAATCCGCTGGGCCTCGTCGTAGAGCTGGCGCCGACGGACGGGATCCGGCATCGAGGCGGCCTGGCCGATCAGCTCGTCGTACCGCGCGTCGGCCCAGTGCGTGTAGTTGTTGCCGCTGTGTGAGGTGAACAGCGCCATGAAATTGTCGGGATCGGGATAGTCCGCCCCCCAGCCGAGCCGGTAAAGCGGCGGGGTCTTCGTCTGAAGGCGTTTGAGATACACCTTCCATTCCTGGTTGTCGAGCGCGACCGACACGCCCAGCGTCCGCTTCCACTGCGCCTGCAGATTCTCGGCGATCAACGTGTTGACGGGATCCGTGTTGTACGCGGCGGTGACCTCCGGAAATCCCCGGCCGCGCGGATAGCCCGCCGCAGCCAGCTTGGCTCGCGCGGCCTCGGGGTCATAGGCTAATCCAATGCCGGGATTGTACCCGAACATGCCGACCGGGATCCACGAATTGGTCGGCACTTCGCCCCCTTTGAGGATCCGGGGAAACTCCGATTTGTCGATGGCGAGCGCGAAGGCCTGCCGCACCAACGGATCGTCAAACGGAGCCGCCGTGACGTTGAAGCCGTAGTAATAGCCCCGCAGGATCGGCACGCGCGCAAATTCGGTCGACCCTTCGTAAAAGGGGATCGCCTCCGGCGGCAGGCGGGCCAGGTCGAGATCGCCCGTGTCATAGAGCGTCAACGCGGTCGAGGGATCGTTGACGACGTACATCCGCACCTCATCGATCGCCGGCTTCCCCCAGGCATAGTGCGGGTTGGCCCGCAGCACGACCTTGTATTCATGCCGCCACTCCGCCAGCACGAAGGGGCCATCGGTGACCAACCGGCCCGGATCGGTCCAGCGGGCGCCGTATCGCTCGATCAGGTCTTGACGCTGAGGGAAGGTGACGACGAAGGTGGTGATGCTCGGGAAATAGACGATCGGTTTTGTGAGCTGCACGCGCAGCGTCGAATCATCCAAGGCCGTGACCCCCACCAGCCCGGGATCGGTCACCCGTCCGGTGTTGTATGCATAGGCATTGAGGACATCGTAGAGGAAATAGGCGTATTCAGCCCCGGTCCTGGGATTCAACAACCGCTTCCACGAGAATTCGAAATCCCGCGCGGTGACCCGCCTGCCGTCAGTCCAGTAGACGTCGTGGCGCAGATGAAAGGTATACGTGGTGCCGTCCGGAGAGACGTCCCAGCGGCTGGCGACGGCCGGCTGCGGACGCAGACTCTCGTCGAACGCGGTCAACCCCTCCATCAAATTGCCGATCACCGTGATCGAGACGTTGTCCGTGGCCAGCGACCAGTCGAGGGTGGGAGGTTCGGACGACATGGCCAGCCGAAGGACGGCAGCGCGGTGAGATTCCGTCGAGACGCCAGACGCGCCGGCCACCCACAGACCGAGAACGATCAACCACCCAAGCCGCCGCGCCAGACCACGCATGCGCCGGTAGCATAACAGAGCCGGCTCAACGAGGCAATCCGGCCTGCGCACAGTTGTGCTTTGAAAATCGGAATGGTACAATTATTTATTATCGACAAGGAGTTCTCCATGCGACAGCGTATCACCTCTTTGAAGGGCCGGTCCATTATGATCTGGTCCATGGCGGCCTTGGCGGTCGCGTTTGCGGCCACCCCGGCCTTCGCCAAAGCGAAAATGACTATTCCCCCGGCCTTGCTCCAGCTGCAAGACGCGTTCATCGCGCTGGCCGACGACGTCAAACCGGCCGTGGTGAACATCTCTCCCCTGACCGAGGAGGCGGACGACTCGAAATCGCGGGGATCGCAACCCGATCGTCAAAATCCCGGGACGCCCCCGGGAACGGGGTCCGGCGTGATTATCACCGAAACCGGGTATATCATGACGAACAACCACGTCGTGGGTGACGCGGACGAGGTGGAAGTCCGGCTGTCGGACAAGCGGACGTTCACCGGCAAGGTGGTCGGACGGGACGGCGACACGGACGTGGCCGTGGTCAAGATCGAATCCAAGAACAAGGAGCCGTTCCCCTTCGTTCCGATCGGGGATTCCAGCAAGCTGAAGGTCGGGCAATGGGTCATCGCCGTGGGGAACCCATTCGGGTTGGACCGGACCGTGACCGTGGGCGTCGTCAGCGGTCTGGGGCGTGAGAACGTCAACCTCTCCCGGTACGAGGACTACATCCAGACCGACGCCTCGATCAATCCCGGCAACAGCGGCGGCCCCTTGTTCAATCTGAACGGCGAAGTGATCGGCATCAACACGGCCATCCTGAATTTTGCCCAGGGAATCGGGTTCGCCATCCCCTCCAACATGGCCAAGGAGGTGGCCGATCAGTTGATCGCCCACGGCAACGTGGTCCGGGGCTGGCTGGGCATCGGCATCCAGCAGCTGACCCCCGAGCTGTCGGAGGAGTTCGGCGTCAAAGCCACTGAGGGTGTGCTGGTCAACGAGGTCTTCAGCGGTGATCCCGCCGACAAAGCCGGCCTGCAGCCCGGCGATATCATCACGAAGGTGGACGACCGGGAGGTCTCAACGCCATCGACCCTCGCGAAATTGATTGCCGAACATCCGCCCGGCCAGACCGTCAAGCTCGACGTGGTTCGGGGCGGTAAATCGCTGCACTACAACATTCAGTTGAGCGAACGGCCGCAGAAGCCCACGACGGTCAAGGCGACGCCCCCGGAACCGCCGCCGGCCCACGCTGAACCGGTGCTCGGCCTGATGATCGATGAATTGACGCCTGAACTGGCGGATCAGTACAAACTGAAGACGACGTCCGGCATTGTGGTCAGCAAGGTCATCAAGGGGAGCCCTGCGGACAACGCCGGCGTCAAGGAGGGCGATCTGATCCTCGAAGTCGAGCGAACGAAGGTCAAGACGGCCAAGGAATTCTTTGAATCCGTCACCCACCGCTCGGATGAGAACAAGCTGCTGCTCAGGATCAGCCGCGAGGATCGCGCCTTCTACATCGTTGTGAAGCCAGGGGAGACCGCACCGGACAGCAACTGAGTCCTCACCTCAGGGATCTTTCGGCACAATAAAGCGCCCCCCGGGTGACCGAGGGGCGCTTTATATATGCCCGGATCTGGACGGAACGGTCAGGATGCGCTGGCCAGCACCTTCAGCACTTTGAGCCGATTGGCATGGCGCAGTTTCTTGAGCGCCTTGGCCTCGATCTGGCGGATGCGTTCACGGGTGACGGCGAGATGGCGCCCCACCTCTTCGAGGGTGTGCTCCTTCTTCATCCCGATCCCGAACCGCATCCGGATCACCGTCTCCTCCTTCGGGGTCAACGTCTGCAGCACCCGGCTGATCGCCATCGACACCTCTTTGCGCTCGACATTGGCATCGGGCACCGGTGCCGTCGGATCTTCGACCAGTTCCTGCAGTTCGCTCTCCTCGTCGCCGATCGGCGTTTGCAACGCCACGGGTTCCTGGATCGACTTGAAAACTTCCTCCACCTTGCGCACCGGCATCCGGGATTCGCGGGCCAGTTCCCGATGATTCGGCTCCCGGCCCAGTCGCTGGAGCAATTCCTGGGAGGCCTTGATCAACCGGTGATAGGCTTCCGTCATGTGCACCGGAATTCTGATCGTACGTGCCTGATCGGCAATCGCCCTCGTGATGCCCTGGCGGATCCACCAGGTGGCATAGGTGCTGAACTTGAACCCTTTCTTGTATTGGAACCGCTCGACCGCCTTCATCAGGCCGATATTGCCTTCCTGGATCAAATCCAGGAGCGACAATCCCCTGCCGACGTACCGTTTGGCGATGCTGACGACCAGCTTCAAATTGGCGGCGATCAGTTCCTCCCGGGCCCGCTCCATCATGGTTTCCCCGTCGCGCACCTTTTTCCAGACGGCTTCGATATCCTCGACCCGCATGCCCGCCTGACGCTCGATCCTGCGAAATCGCGCGGTCTTCTCTTGCTTCGAGAGATGGGCTTTTTGAATCCGGTCGATCTGGCAGACCAGGATGTGCATCCCCTGTTTGGCCTGCTCCACCACGCTGCGGGAGGAACGCCGGCGGGTGGAGACTTGCGTCGCCAACTCCGAGGCTTCGCCCCCTTCGATGGCGGCCAGCGTCAGAATACGCCGTTTATTCATCGGCGGCTGGGTCAAAGCCTGAATCACCAAGGCCTTGCCTTTGCCGAAAATCTTCGCCAGCTCGACTTCTTCCTGTTTGGTCAACAGATCCCGCTTGACCATGGAGCGAAAATAACTCCACAGCAAATCCTCCGACGGCTCCTCTGCCGCTGCGGCGACAGGCTCAGGCTCCGCCTCCGCCTCGGCAACTTCGCCGTCAACGGCCGCCGTCTCCTCATCCGTCTCCTGCACAACGCGCACGCCCTGTTCGCCGAGGCGGGTCAACACATCCTCCACCTCTTCGGGGGAGCTCGCATCGGCCGGCATCATATCGCTTAATTCTTCATACGTCAGGCTGCCCTTCGCCTGCCCCTTGGCTAAAATATGTTGAAACACCTCAGATTCCATGATCGTCTCCCTTGAAGTAATCTCTTACTATAGCACACCGGCCCATGAACTGCACGAATTATTCTATTCGAGAAAATCTCTAAATTAGGCCACAAAAACAAGAAAACCAGCCTAACTGGCTGGTTTTCTTGAATAAATCCCCGGCAACGTCCTACTTTCCCACTCCCTTGCAGGAGCAGTATCATCGGCCCTGGAGGGCTTAACGACCGTGTTCGGGATGGGAACGGGTGTGGCCCCTCCGGTAAGGTCACCGGGAAAAGCGATGCAAGATTCACGCAAGCATGGTTCAACAGAAACAAAACGGTGGCGATCAAGCCGCACGGCTGATTAGGACTGGTCAGCTCAAGCCCTCACGGGCTGTACACCTCCAGCCTATTAACCCCGTAGTCTACGGGGAGCCTTTAGAGGCCTTACGGCCTGGGATACCTCATCTTGAGGTGGGCTTCCTGCTTAGATGCTTTCAGCGGTTATCCCATCCGAACATGGCTACCCGGCGCTGCACCTGGCGGTACAACCGGCACACCAGAGGTCCGTCCATCCCGGTCCTCTCGTACTGGGGATAGCTCCTCTCAAGTATCCTCCGCCCACGACAGATAGGGACCAAACTGTCTCACGACGTTTTGAACCCAACTCTCGTACCGCTTTAACGGGCGAACAGCCCGACCCTTGGGACCTACTTCAGCCCCAGGATGCGATGAGTCGACATCGAGGTGCCA
>DATIZH010000062.1:0-1140 GCA_035517195.1 Nitrospiria bacterium
TACACGACCGTGACCGGCCTGCTCTTGGCTTCCGGGCCGGGGGACGGAGCGAACCTTCCGTTCCAGATCATCACGATGTCTTTCCGCATCCAGCGATGGAGCCTGAAGAAGGACTGGTCGGTGCAGATCGAGGGGCAAACGGTCACCGATTCCATGTACGACCTGGACGTTGGGCCGAAGCCGATGGACGTGGTGCCCGCGCCCCTGCCGCCACTCTTCTATCCGATACCGCTCGGGCCGGCGTGGGCACCGTACCAGGTGCAGGCTGCGGCCAATGATGCGCTCTTTCCGGGGGAGTGGACGTTCGATACCAATCAGTCCTATGCGCAGTTGGCTGACGGCAGCATGCTCGCGAACCTTCTGGTTACCGGGAAGCTACCGGTGAACGAGTTCAGCGCGACGGGCGCTGGTGCGCCGGGGATCGGATCGATCTCGCAGTCCACGACCGGCGGGTCGTTGCCGGCCAACGTGACGCTGCGCGTCGCCATTTGCGCGATCGACTCGAACGGGCTGCCTTCGGCTCCGTCTAACATTGCCATCATTGGAACTTCGGGATCTGGAACGGACACGTTCACCTTGGAAGACATCACCTGGCCAGCCGTCGCGGGCCTGGTCTCTTATGTATTGTTCGTGGCCACCCAGGACGACTTGATTTGCGCGCAGGCGACGGGAACGCTGACCGCCGGTTCGAGTAACACGTACACGCCCGGCTCGATCACCTTCGGGGGGTCTGTAGTGCGCTCGACGTGGGCGCTGCCGTCTCCTTATGTCAGCAAGGTCCGGATCAAGGCCAAACACGAGATCCATGGTGGAGTAATCGGCGGATCGATCGATAGCGTGTCCGCCGGCACGCTCGTCACCGGCTACCTTCAGGGCGCGCCGCCCTCCACGAATCCATCCTGGACGCCCGTGGGCCGCATCATCTCCATCATCGGCAGGCCGGAAGGCGACACGCCGTATTTCAGCGCGAAGATCACCTCGTGGGACCAGACCACCGGTACCGTCGGCGTGACTCCTGATCCGAACGGGATCGTCCAGGAGGGCGACTGCTTCGTCCTGCGTTTCACTGCCGATGCCTCGAACAGCGCGAATCCGACCTCCGTTACCGATTCCGGCTGCCAAAACAACGTCTATCCCAAC
>DATIZH010000063.1:0-1942 GCA_035517195.1 Nitrospiria bacterium
ACCTTGCTATGGCTGATGGCTTCCACCATCCGGCCCAAGGCAAGATCGTTGTCGGCCTCATAGTTGATCGGGTACGGAAGTCCGTTCTTGGTTCCGGCCGTGTGGTCGTCGGGAAGCCACAGGATCGTCAAATTGGGAACCTGATGGGCCGCGTCCAGATGCTGGAACTCGGGTATCCAGTAATCCGCACGGTATTGGTCGGGAATGCCGAGGTTAAACGGCGGATAATGCGGATCCATGATCCTGGCCGCGGAGGGAATACTCGAAGTTACGCTGACCGTGCCGTCGGGAACGACGCAGTCCGAGGCCGGCGCTTTGCCTTCCTTGCACAGCGAGGTGCGGTAGAAATCGCTCCAGGTATAGTTCTCGCCGTCCGGTCTTTTGGCGATCCTGGTGTCATCGCTCCATTCGCCGAACAGTTTGGCGGAAAGTCCCCGGGCTTCCGCGGCGGTCCACAGAAATCCCTTAGGCGTGTAGGTTAGAGCATCGTCGGCATCGCCGCCGGGATAGGAGCGAATCCAGTCCGGCGAAAGGATGTCGTTGGAATAGAAGGACCCCGACATGCCGATCCAGGGATGGCCGTCCGCCGACTGGCGGCTGGGAGCGTAGACATTGTCGAGGAGCGGGAAGCGCTTGACCAGCGCATGCTGGTTGGGCAGGGCGGAGGCGAAGACCGCCAGCGACGGATCGCCATTACCCCACGCCACGTCTCCCAGCATCTGGTCGTAGGTGCGGTTCTCTTTGATGATCAGAAAGACATACTCAATCAGTGAGGGCTCCCCGATATGCCGGGGAATCGCTACCGGGGCCGCGTGCCGATCAATGTATTTCGGTCCGACCTGAATGTTGGTGGTCAGGTTCCAGTGATCGTTGTCGATGACCTGCCGGGTGTATCCCGCAAGCTGACCGGCATTGGGCAGGGGGATCAGGTTGACCACACCCGTGTCCTGATGGGTGTTGAAGCCCGATATGCCTTGAGCCTCCCCTACGGAGCCCTGGCTGCCCAAGCCCTTGTCGTCGGCGACGGCCAGTTGCTTCCGCGCTGGGTCATAGATCACGGAAGTAGGGAAATAGGCGGTGGGAATATAGCCAATCACCGGATGGGCGTCACGGCCGGAAAGGTTGATGACGGCAATGGCATTGGCTTGGCCCAGGGTGACGAAGGCCCGGCCATCATCCGTCACCGCTACTCCGTTCGGGCCGGACCCGAATACGCCGCCATTGATGGGTACGCTGAGGTCGATGGTGCGCGTGACCGAACCGGTATTGAGATCGATGACGGAAAGGCTGTCGCTGTAGGCGTTGGCGACGTACAGGTCCGAGCCGGAGATTGTCATTCCGGCCGGATGCAGGCCCACTTTGATGGTTTTCACCTCTCGCCCGGCCTCGAGGTCGACGACGGATACAGTGCCGGTGATACTGAAGGCATCTTTCCTGTCGACGACAATCGCCGTGCCGTCGGAATAGTTGGTGAAATCGTCGCTCGCGGCCGGACGTCCGCCTTCGTTGCTGACGTAGGCGTATTTGCCGTGGATCGCGACACTGTTTGGCACATTGCCGACGGGAATCTGCGCGATGAGCTTGGCCGGAGAGGCCGTCAGGTCAATGACTCCCAGCGTGTTGGCCGCATTCAGCGCAACATAGGCGCGCCGGCCATCCGGGGAGAGGGCGATACCGCCGGGGTTGATGGATTTCGCATTATGGTAGTGCCGGCCATCCGCCGGAGGCGGGGGCAACTCCACGCTCTGCCCGTCGGTCAGCATGCCGGTGTGCGGATTTACATTGGCGATGACCACATGATCGTCGTCCTGGCTGAAGAACAGCTTGCTGCCGTCGGCGGAATAGGTGATGCCGGTGAAGGATCCCGTCCGGTCGGAGGTGAAGGCCGTGCCGTTCACCCTGGTCGGAATGAAGCGCTGCAGAACCTGCCCGGTGGTGGTGT
>DATIZH010000064.1:0-1580 GCA_035517195.1 Nitrospiria bacterium
GCTTCGAGGGGATGCTCTCGGTGTACGATCGCTGGGTGACGCGGGCGATGAGGCGGCCGTGGATCACGCTGGCGGTACTGCTGGGAGCCTTCGGGGCGACCCTGGCGCTCACGCCCTGGCTGGGGACGGCCTATTTTCCGAGGACTGACCCCGGACAGTTCATGATCAACGTCAAGGCGCCGACGGGCACGCGCATCGAAATCACCGGGCAGAAGATTCAGAAGGTGGAGGACATCATCCGGCACACGGTTAACAAGGACGACCTGGATGTCATTGTCTCCAACATCGGGGTCACGCCGGGGTTTTCATCCATCTACACCACCAATTCCGGATCGCACACTGCCTTTGTGCTGGTGAACCTGAAGGAAGGTCACAAAATCGGAAGCTACGAGTACATGGACCGCGTGCGCGCGGCGATCCACAGGGAATTGCCGGAGCTCACCACCTATTTTCAGACCGGCGGTTTGGTGGATTCGGTGTTGAACATGGGCCTGCCCGCACCCATCGACATTCAAGTCACCGGCTCGGATCTGGAGGAGTCATATCGAACCGCCACGGATCTTGCTGGCAAGATTGCCGCGCTGCCGGGGGTGAACGACGTCTTCATCCCACAGGATGTCGACGCCCCCTCGCTGCAGGTCGACGTCAAGCGCCGCCAGGCGGTGATCAGGGGGCTGTCGCAGAAGGAGATCGTGAGCAACGTGATCGCCGCGCTGACCTCCAACATGATGATCGCGCCTAGCTACTGGGTCGACCCCAAGAGCGGCAACGACTACATGCTGACCGTGCAGTATCCGGAGCAGGCTGTGGGCACCCTCGACGACTTGAAGGCGATCCCGGTACGCGCCGCCCGGGAGAAGCAGACCTCCCGACTCGATACGATCGCCGACATCAGGCCGATGATGGCCTCGACGGTGGTCAACCACTATCAGCTGCAGCGGGTCGTGGACATCTATGTCGCCCCCACCGGCGAAAATTTGCGGCTGATCGGGCCGACGATCCAGAAGGTCATCGACCACACTCATCTGCCGGAGAACCTCAGGATCGTGGTGCGCGGCTCGATCAATGCCATGCACGCCTCGTTTGACAGCTTCGGCTTAGGACTGCTACTGGCGGTCCTTCTGGTCTATCTGGTCCTGGTGGCGCAATTTAAGTCGTTCATCGATCCCTTTATCATCCTGCTGGCGGTACCCCCCGGCATAGCCGGTACCATCCTGGTGCTGCTCGCAACCGGTACCACACTCAACATCATGTCGCTGATGGGAACGGTGATGATGGTGGGCATCGTGGTGTCCAACAGCATCCTGATTGTGGAATTCGCCCATCATCTGCTCAAGGAAGGCATGGATGTGAAGCAGGCGGTGGCGACCTCCTGCAGAATACGCCTGCGTCCGGTGCTAATGACCTCGCTCGCGACGATTATCGGATTGATACCGATGGCGCTGGCCCTCGGGGCGGGGAGCGAGGCCTATGCCTCGCTGGCACGGGTCATCATCGGTGGATTGACCGTGTCAGTGTTGTTGACGATCTTCCTCGTACCGGCGGCGTTCCTGATTGTCTATCGGCGGCATGGCCGGGAC
>DATIZH010000065.1:0-7572 GCA_035517195.1 Nitrospiria bacterium
GAGGCCACGGCCACGGCGATGGCCGAGACGATGACGGCCGTGATGGAGGTGACCGCGGTAAGAATCGCCACGTAGTCCTGCCACCACTTCAGGATCTTCTCCGGCACGTCGATGATGTCGCCGGGCTGGACGGCCACCACCGTGGCCGCCTCCATCGGCTCATTCCGCCTGTAGACGACAATGTCGGACAATTTGGCCCGGTCGTCCCCGCCGCCGGCCAGGCCGACATAGTCCATGATCGACCGGTTTCTGATATAGGGAATGGCGCCGGGATTCTTCACGTGGCCGACAACGTAGACCTGGTCTTCAATCACCGGCATCGGCGCGATCGTGCCGTCCTTGGCGGGAATGGTGATCCGGTCGCCATCCCTGACCGGCTGGTCATTCTTCGCTTCCGCTCCGGCCGGCTGTGTATTCGCCTCCTTGACCGGGCCGAATGGCGGCGCAAAGCCGGCCGCGCCAGGCGCCAGATAGATTTTTCCGCCGGCATTGCCGGTCAGCCCGCCGGCGGCGGTGATGATCGAGCCGACGGTGTCGCCCACCACGAGCTTGTAGGTGCCGGGCCGCTGCACCGCGCCCTCGATCATGACGGAGCCGGCGTTCAGGGGAACGTAGAGCGTGACGCCGTCGGAGACAAAGGGATTGTCCTCCAGCACACCGTCCTCAAGGAACCGTGAGAGATTCACGGCGGTGACCTCACCGCCCGGCTTTCTGATTTCGATTCGCCGGGGCGAGCCGCCCGGCGCGATGCCGTTGGCTCGCTCGATCATTTCGCTCAGCCGGGTCACGGGCGTGGCCGGATAGACGCCGGGGCTGTTCACTTCGCCCAGCACGAAAAGCTCGAACAGCCGGAGCACGGCGAGCGTGACCGCGGTGTTGGCCCCCCGGTAATATTTCGCCGCCTCGCGGGCCACCAGCTCCTGCACCTCCCTGAGCCGTTGGCCCTTCACTTCGAGCGTACCGAGGGTGGGGATGACGATCTTGCCCTCCGCGGTGACGATCACTTCATAGAGCAGGTCGACGCCGCCCCAGATCTGGACCTGCAGCCCGTCGCCGGGGCCGATCAGGTAGGTCTCCGGATCGATCGGTTTGGTGAGCGCCTGGATCGCCGGGTAGGTCCGGCCGGCGAAGATGAAGGTCTGCGCGGGAGGGATCAGATCGCGGAGGGAGCGCTGCTGAAGGTCGGACGGCGAGGCCCCCGCCCCCATCTGCGACGGAGACTGGGGCGCGCCGTAGGGGGATTGCGTCGCGCTATACGAGGTGGTCGACATGAAGGTGAGCAAAACCACCCAGGTCGTGAGCTGCCCTGCGGTGCGCCATCGGCGGCCGCCCCCCCTGCTCCTCATGCCTTGTTCCGGTGCCCGTGGCGCCTGTCGCGTCGTGAGCGACCACTCATCCTGCTACCAGACCCCATCGGATCATCCCGCACCCGATATGCGGAAAATTGAGCCAAGCTGTATCACACTTGTCCGCCATTGTCAAACAAATTCAGACGGTAAGCGGTGAAAAACCTCTCAATGGTCCATGTCCCTCAATTGAGGGATATGGACGATGGCAGGGATTTGCATTACCCCCTCCCTGATGGGGACAGTCCGTCCCTGGGGACGGATCACATCTGTCCCCGCTCGAGAGGATCTACTTCGCGCTTTGCATCATCGTCTTGGCGTCGATGAACGGCATCGCGCCGCCGGTGACCTGGGGCAGGACGCCGTTCCACTTCTCGATCGCCCGGAGCTGGAGGAGGATCGGCGTGATCGTCTCGCGCTGGAGCCGCTGGGCGTCCGCCTCCGCCTTCGCCTTGGTGACGGTCTGCTCCGCCTCGATCTTGATCCGCTCGAGGTCGCGCTTCGCCTTCAGCGCGTTCTGCTCGGCGGTCTGCTTCGCCTCGATCGCCTTGTTGAACTCGTCGGAAAACGAAAAGTCCACGATGTTGAATTCGTCCACGATGATGTTGAAGGCCCTCAGCCGCGAGGTCAGCGCCTCCTTGATGTCGTCGCGCACCTGGGAGCGCTTGGTGATCAACTCCTCCGCCGTGTACTGCGCGGTGACGGCCTTGACCGACTCCTGCACCTGGGGGTCGATGACCCGCGATTTGAATTCGACGCCGAGATTCTGATAGACGACGTTCGCCTTGCCCGGATCGATGTGAAAATTGAGCGCGATCCGGGACCGGACGACCTGCAGGTCCTTCGAGGCGGCGGAGGCGTCGGTCTCCGATTTCTGCACCCGGACGTCGATCGGGATGATGTCCTCCACGAACGGGAGCTTGAACTGCAGCCCCTCGCTCAGCACGCGGGGCTGGATGCCACCCTCCAGCGTGTTGAAGACGACGCCCCGCTCGCCGGCGCCGACCACTTTGAACGACTGAGTCGCCAGGCCGATCACGAGCAGCAGGAGGATGACCGCGACGATCAATTTCACCGGCAGCTGCGGCGGCCGCCCCTGTTGCACCAACGTGGCCACGTACAATCCCGCGCCGAGCAGCACCAACAACAGAATCAGTGACCCCATGGCTCCTCCTTCGTTCGCATAGTGAAACGCCGCCCACCTTAACAAGCCATAAGGGGGATGTCAATTAAGAGCGAGAGACGGAATGCGGGAGGAGTAAGGAGTAAGGGTGAGGGAGAGGAGAAAAAGCAGAAAACGTGACGCGTCGGAACGGGAGGCGTATGGCGAGATCGACTTCCGGCCCTGATCTTAGCGATGATACCCGGAAAAAAACTTCCAGATTTCCTCGGCCGCTTCGATATCGTGATTGCGCTGCCCCATGATGGAGGTCAGCACATTGCGACCTGCCGCGGAAGGAGACTGGTGACCGCCCCCTGTGATCGTGTACAACACCACCTTGGTGCCATCGGCGCAAGTGCCATAGACCGACGACTGGACGGTGGATTTGTCGCGCGTGTTCGTGTCGGGGAATTTCGTGACGGCCGGCTGGCCGGTGCACTTGTCGACAGTGGTCCAGAAGGCGACCATCTGGTCCGTGGAGAAGAACGCCGCATCCGGCTTGCCTCCGCCGTCCGAGCCGTTCCAGAGGTTGATCGGATCGCTCGTCCCGTTCATGATCAGGATCGGCACCGGCATGGACGGTTTGCACTCCTTCGCCACGACCACGAACAGATTGGCGACGATGGGGGCATAGGCGGCGAATCGGCCGGAGTCCTGGCAGGCCATGCGACTGGTCATATGGCCTCCGTTGGACATGCCCGTCAGATAGAGGCGGTGCGGATCGGCGATTCCACGCTTGACCAGATCATCGGTCAGCATCTGCAGGAACAACACGTCATCGGCGGTGGCGCTGCCCTTATGATAGCGCTGCGCCTCTTTGGGGCGGCCGTCATTCCACACCTTTCCGATTCCCTGCGGGTACGCGACGGCGAATCCTTCGCGACGCGCAACCGGGTCCATCCCAAAATACCGCTCCATGCCCTTCGCCGAGCTGGAGGCGCCATGCAGGACGATGACCAGCGGGACGGGACCGGATTTTTGTTGCGGCGGCACGAACAGTTCATAGTCGCGCGTGACCCCATTCACGACGATGGTATTGGAGCCTCCCTCCGATCTGGCAGTCCTGAAGAATCTCGCGTGTGCGGGGGCGGCGACCACCATCAGCAGTAGAACAAGAACGAGGGGGAGATGACGAGGCATGTTCTGTCCCTTACGTGTGAGTTGCGCGTATGAAGCAGCCGTATCCAGTGACAATTTCTAATCCGAGAACGCTACACCAATCCATCGGCAAAAGCAAGAGTCAGGCCCAGTCAGCCCCGCCGGCTCGCATTGGTTGACATGATGCGCTCATCATCTATGAAGCCGCATGAACTCCGACTCGGCATGAAGCCAACGAAGGTGTCATCGCTTTTATGACTCACGGGAAGCACTGTACCGAACTCGGCCATTTCCTGACCCGCGCAGTGCTCACGACCGTTCGACGTCATTTGGCGGCAAACGCGATGAGCGATTTTCTGAGCGGAGGGAAGAGATCCTTCACGGCCGTGCCGATGTTTTTGATCGATTCGAGCCCCGTCCGGTATCTCCGGGATTTCAAAAATCCGACCTCGATGTCCCGGAACCCGGCTTCTCTCAGCAACAGTTCGAGTTCGGCCTTCGTAAACTCCCGGTTGTGCCTGTTGGGATAATATTCCCGCCCTTTATAGACAACCGGCTTCGCATACAGATACCGTTCCTTGTAATCATGGGTGATATGCTTGCCCCGCAGCAGTCGAATCCGGTTGCGAAATCCGGCGACATTCGGCACATCAATTTCGATCACTCCCCGTTGTTTGAGGACCCGTTTCATTTCCAACACGGGAGGCAGATGCGAATGCGTAAAATGCTCGAGCACCTGGCAACAACTTAACGCGTCGAAGCATTCGGCCTCGAACGGAAGCGCGTCCGCTTCGATGTTGCACAGTTCAAAGGGCAGCTTGTGCTTCGCATAGAGCTCATCGTTGCGATGGTCGGTCAGGTCGACCGCATGGACCTCATGCCCCAACAGCTTCAGCAGGGCCAGCAGCAACCCATTCCCGGAGCCCACATCCAACACGCGAGGCGACTCACGAAACGCCATCGCGATGTCACAAAAGCGATCAATGGACCCGCGGAACGTGTCTTCTAATTGCGGGTCGTTGACGTTGAAGTACTCGCCTGCCTTCCATTTTTGAACGGCAAATCGCTTGATTTGAGTTTTGGTCAGATGGTGGACCGCGCTCATGCGCGCCACCCGTTTACGACCTCGAGGGCGGCCATGCGCTCATCTCGCGATTGCCGAGGAGGCGTTGATGTTCATGACGATGTTGACACGATCCGACCCATGGTTGACCATGACCGGGGTCACGAGGCCCGCCGATGGGCCAGGACGCGCGTCGGATGAGGCCACCGTCATTGAAGCGGATCACAATGATCCCGTCACTCGCGACCTCCACGGACACCCGCCGCTCAGCCGTCGAGACCGCGCGCACACGGCTCCCTACACGCCTCGATACAAAAATAACGTGTTCTCATAACACAGGGTCGACTTCGTGTCAACACACGGGCATGGGGTGAACACGGTGATGTCGAGGTGACCTGACAGGGACTGATACACCACGCACGGGGCTTTACAGTTCAAGAGGAATCATCGGTCGACTTCTTCTCCTCATTCCGCCCTTGCTCACTGATCCGCCATCCGCCGTCTTCTCACGGATCCTCTATCCGCTTTTATCATTCATCCCATGTTAGGTCGCGCTTCGAGTCAGCCGCAGCCTCAACACCCGCCCGTGGTCGCGGCGCCACCGCACGGCCCACCAGGCCATCGCGCCCAGATAGACGACCCAGATCATCCAGAGCGCGCCGCAGACGGTGTTGAAGGTAAACAGCACGGTCTTGTCCAGCGACCAGACCGGGCCGAACAGGACGATCAGCGCGGTATAACCCGCCAGCAGCACGCCCAGCAGCGCGAGGACGTTTTGCATGCCTTCGGGAACGCCCCGGCGACAGCGGAGGGTGACGGTCGAGCCGCTGAGCCGCATGCGAAAGTTGGTCACCGTCAGGTAGGCCTCGCTCACGCCCACCATCACGCCGATGAAAAAGCCGGAGATCCAGTCGATGTAGTAGGCTTCCGTCCGGAACGGGGCCATCATGAGGAAGAGCAGGACGCCCCCGACCAGCAGAACGGCGGCGGCCGCGTCGAGCCGGAACCCGGCAGCCTGACGGTCTTGCGGCGTGGATTGCCCCGCGGACGCGGAGGGCGTCCGGCTCACCGGCAGCCTGTCGCGCGCCGGGGAGTCGGGACGATGAGCGTATGGGTCGGCACGGGGATCAATCCCATTTGCGCCTCTTGGCCATGAAGCGGTCCAGGGTCACCTTGATCCCACATTTTGCAAAACATTCGCGGTACGTGTCAAATTTTTCTGTGATCGAGGCCATGGTCGACTTGTAGCCGAAGTTGAGGACTTCGAGTTTCGCGCTCAGGTTGATGACGTTGTAGAGGAACATGACGGAGTCGAACGGCTCGGGCTGGAGCAGGAGAAAATCCTTCTCCGGATGCTCGGACTTGTAGCGCCGCATCGCCATGTAGAGGCGGGAGGCGGTGTTGATCCGCTGGGCCTGGTCGTAGATGAAGGAGAGCCCTTTCTCCTTGATGCTGACGCATTCGCCGGAGAGCGAGGTCAGGCAGGTGCTGTGCCGGTCGTTTTCCACCCGCTGGATGGGGTTGAGCACCATCATCAGCTCGGCGCCGTGGTTGATCGCCACGTCCATGTAGGCCACGTTGCCCACGCCGCCGTCCATGTAGTCCCGCCCCTTGATGGAGACCGGCTGGAAGACGATGGGCATCGCCGAGGAGGCGGTCACGGCCACCGAAATCGGCACGTCGTCGAACCCCGGCTCCCCGAAGACGTCGTACCGGCCGCGGTCGATGTCGACGGCCGGGATGTAGAGCTGCCGCCGGAGCTTGCGAAAGTCGTTGGAGCGCCCCTCCCTGGAGAAGAAGTCGCTCAGGTAGGAGTCGAAATTCCTCAAGGTGAAGATGCCCGACGGCAGGTTTTCCTGCCACATGTAGACGAGGTCGAGCATTGAGAATTTCGCCCGCCGGAGCATGAAATGGCGGACCAGCGGAACGACCGATCGAAGGGCCCGCTTGAACAGCTCCCACGTCTCCTGGTAGCCGAAGCTGTAGATGTTCTCCCGTTTGAAGTTGAAGGGGCTGTCGGTGTCGTTGAGGATCGCCTCGAAAATCTCCCGCGGCCGCACGCCGTTGGCGATCAACGAGGCGATCGCCGACCCCGCGCTGGCGCCGACGTAGATGTCGAATTGATTGACGTTGAATCCGGGCTCGAAGATCTCGTCCAGCGCCGTCAGGCAGCCGATTTCATACATGAAGCCGGGGAAACCTCCACCGGCCAGGACCAGCGCCGTCTTCCCCCGTCTCTCCATCGCCATCGTTCGTCCCTCTCCCGCCCTGGCGTTCTCTTGCTGATGAACACGCTGTGCCCCCGGATGCCCCTTAACCCGCGTTGCCGGTCTATCCGCTCGCGCTCCCGCGCTCGCTCAGTTCGGGGGAGTGATGCTCACACTCCCCCGTCCCCCCATCGCCCGTACGTCTTTAACCTTTCATCCTTCTGTCTCCTCTCCCCCTTAACCCGCTTTGCCTTCCTAATCCTTAATACGCCATTTCTTTTATCCGCTCGCGCTCCCGCGCTCGCTCAGTTCGGGGGAGTGGTGCCTTACGCTCCCCCCCCGCGCCATCATCTGTGGGGGCCCCGTGCGGAAGCGGCAAACCCGTCCTCCGATGGCCCCCACACCCCTGGCATCGCCCATACGCATCGTAATCATATATCCTTTACATTATTTATCAACCCACTTCGGATGACGTTTCTCAAGAAACGCTTTCACTCCCTCCTTCATGTCCGCCGTCTCGCAGAGCGTGCCGAACAGCGCCGACTCATCCTGCAAGCCGGCCGCCTGTGAGGAGACCAGCCCGTGGCCGATCGCCGTCATGGCGGCGCGGACGGCGGCCTGGCCCTTCGAGGCGATTTTTTTGGCCAGCCCCTGCGCCTGTTTGAGCACGTCCGCTTCCGGCACCGCCTTGTTCAC
>DATIZH010000066.1:0-28361 GCA_035517195.1 Nitrospiria bacterium
AATGCCGAGACGCTATCTCCCCCCTGACCACCCCCCATTGATTGTTGAACGCGGGAGGTACGAGGGAGCGATACGCCGGTAATCAGCGGGGAAGCGTACATCCGATGGGGGTGATCAGGGGGAGGAACCGGCACCTCTCCCTGATTATAATGCCGAGACGCTATCTCCCCCCTGACCACCCCCCATTGATTGTTGAACGCGGGAGGTACGAGGGAGCGATACGCCGGTAATCAGCGGGGAAGCGTACATCCGATGGGGGTGATCAGGGGGAGGAACCGGCACCTCCCCCTAATTAATATGCCGAGATGCTATCTCCCGGCATTTATATGTGGGGGCCTGTGCGGAGGCGATACTGCGTCCTCCAATGCCCCCACGCCCCGAAGCCCCCATTGATTGTTGGGCTCATAAGGTACGCCAACCCGTGGACAGGCGGCTGCATTCGGATTGTCGCATAGCATTTCGAACGTGATCGTTGATACGATAGAAATATGAAGGACGATGCCCAGCCTGATGCCGGCAATCCGGAACTGCTCGAGCGGATCAGAAGCGTGATCCGAGCGCACGGACGGATCACCTTTGCAGAATTCATGCGAATGGCGCTCTATGAGCCGGGTCTGGGCTATTATGTGAGCGCGGCGGGGAGACCGGAGGGGGCGGCCCGATCGGGGCGCCATGGCGATTACTTCACGGCGCCGGAGCTGCACCCGATTTTTGGTCAGATTGTTGGCCGACAAGTGGCCGAAATGGCCACATACCTGCATCAGCAGTCTCCATCCGAGGAGATCACGATCATTGAAATGGGTGCGGGTCGCGGGTTGATGGCCGAGGATATTCTGACGGTGTGCGCCCAGAGGGCATGGATGCGACTGCGATATGTCGTCGTGGAAGTCAATCCCGAGTTGGCGGGTGAACAGCGGATGCGTCTGGGCCGGTTTGCCGGACGGGAGATCGCCGTGCAATGGTGCCGGACTTTGAACGAGGCGGGGCCGGCTTCTTCACCCGAAGGACTGACCGGTGTCATCGTCTCGAACGAACTCGTGGACGCGTTTCCGGTTCACCGCGTGGTGATGCAGGGCGGCCGTCTGCTGGAACGCTACGTGACGCTCGTTGGAGAAGAGTTGACCGAAGAGCTGGATCTGCCTTCAACCCCGGCGCTGGAGAACTATTTCACACGGCTGTCGATCCGTCTGCCGGAAGGGTTCCAAACGGAGGTGAACCTTGAGGCGCTTGACTGGATCGCCGGGATCGGCCGACTGTTGAAAGCCGGCTTTGTGCTGACCATCGATTACGGCCACACGGCCGAGGAGCGGTACCTGCCTGCGCGGCGCAGCGGCACGCTGGCCTGCTACGCGGATCATCAGCGTCGGGATGATCCCTACACCCGGATCGGCCGACAGGACCTGACCGCCCACGTCGATTTCACCGCGCTCGTGCGCGCGGGCCGGGAGGCGGGCTTGGTGACAACCGGCTTTACCGACCAGACCTCATTCCTGCTCGGATTGGGCGCGGCCGAGGCGATGGAGACGCGGTTGGCCGCCTGCGACGGTCTTGAGCGGGAAGTGGAGTTGGCGGCGATGAAGCTGCTGCTGTCCTCATCTCGTGTGGGGAATCGCCAGGGAATCAGCGCAGGGGACGACGGCATGGGCCGGATCTTCAAGGTGTTGATCCAGCATAAGGGGGTGCCGCCGATGCGCTTGAGCGGATTGACGTTCCGGCCGTTTGTGGTGCCGGAGACGTTCGCCTGACCGGAGGACTGATCCGTCAAAGATTGCTCGTGATCAGACCGCCCCTTTGAGGGTCAACCCGGTCCGCCGTGTTGCGCTCGACAGGCGGCGAAGGTCTGGAAGGAAAGGGTTGACAATCCTTGGCATTATCAATAAGATGGGCTTTCCCTGGGCGATTGTCGACGGCGCGGGACACACGTGCCAGCCGACCCAGGACGAAGGGCAGAGGAGCATGCCGGGAACGTTTGTGCCCGTTCACTATTGGCCGATCGGACTCTTCATCGTGATCGCGATCGGCTTTGCGGCCGTGAGCCTGATCGCGGGAGTGGTCCTGCGCCCGTCCCGCCCGTATCGGGAAAAGCTCATGGCGTATGAAAGCGGGATGACGCCGTTTGGGGACGCCCGCTTGCCCTTTCCGGTCCGCTACTACGTCATCTGCATGATCTTCGTCATTTTCGACATCGAAGCGGTGTTTCTCTTTCCCTGGGCCGTGGCCTTCAACCAGATCGGCCTGACGGGCCTGGTGGAAATGGTGATCTTTATCGTGGTGCTGATGATCGGCTATGTCTACGCATGGAAGAAGGGGGCGTTGGAATGGGATTGAGCGACGGCCAACTCGACGCCAACATCCTGACGACCCGTCTGGACTGGTGCATCAACTGGGCGCGCAAATCGTCGCTCTGGCCCATGTCGTTCGGTCTGGCCTGCTGCGCCATCGAGATGATGGCGAGCGTCTCCTCGCGCTATGACATCGACCGGTTCGGCGCCGGAGTCTTTCGCGCGTCGCCTCGGCAGTCGGACCTGATGATCGTGGCGGGCACGGTGACCCGCAAAATGGCGCCGGTCATCCGCCGCATCTACGATCAGATGCCCGAGCCGCGCTATGTGATTTCGATGGGCTCGTGCGCGACCTCGGGCAATATCTACGACAGCTACAGCGTGGTGCAGGGAGTCGATCAGTTCCTTCCCGTCGACGTTTATGTGCCAGGCTGCCCGCCGCGCCCGGAAGCGCTCTTGCACGGCCTTCTGACGCTTCAGCAGAAAATCATGCAGGAGAAGGTGTTGGTGAAATAGCCGGCGCGGCGCTCCGGCCATTTGAGCCGGATCACTTGCGGCGTCATCCCAATGGAGGGAAACGTTTATCATCAAGACCACAGGAGTCGTCACGGAGCCCGTTCAATCTGCGGGGATGGGGGGAGGGGGCGTGTTTTGTCAATGAGATCGGGGGAAGATTCCGGCTCTCACTCCGATCCTCTCATCGGATGGATGCAGCGTACAGAGGATGCGTGTTGTTCACAGCAGCATCAGCGTAGATGGGGGTCGTCAGGGGGAGATGGCGTCTCCCCCCAAAAGAGCCCGCGCTTTGCGCGGGCGGAACAAACCGCGTAGAACTTACGAACATGCAGCCCATAGCCGAATTGATCGCACAACAACGCCCCGGTGCGGTGCTGGGAGCCGCCGAGGCCTTCGGGGAGCAGACCGTGCTGATCGCGCGTGACCAGATCGTGCCGGTGTGCCGTTGGCTGCATGACGAGCCGGCGCTGGCGTTCGAGCAGCTCTCCGATCTGACGGCCGTCGACTGGCCCCAGGCGCCGGAGCGGTTTGAGGTGGTGTATCAACTGAATTCGATCCGACACCGGAGGCGGCTGCGGCTCAAGGCTCGCGTTCCCCAGTCGGCCTGCGAGATTGATTCGGTCCATTCGGTCTGGCGGGCGGCCGGTTTTCTGGAGCGGGAAGTGTTCGACCTCTTCGGGATCCGGTTCCGCAGCCATCCGGATTTGCGCCGGATCCTGATGCCGGAGGACTATGACGAGGGTCACCCGCTTCGGAAGGACTTTCCGACCACCGGCAAGGGCTGGCGCAACACGTTCGAATTCTGGCCGGCGATTGAACCGGGACGGGAAGTGAGCATCGATGCCAGCGCGTTGAATCATGACTGGAAGCAGGGCTGATGACTGACGAGCGGGAACACGACGAATTCGGGTATATCGTACATGCCGCCCACGACACGGGCGCAGCGGTCCAGGCGCACTCGACGGTCGAGCCACGCACGGACACGGACGAGGCGCGACAGCCGCTCTTCCGGACGGAAGATCTGCTGCTGAACATGGGGCCCCAGCATCCGGCCACCCACGGCGTGCTGCGCGTGGTGCTCGAACTGGAGGGGGAGAAGATCAAGAAGGCGACGCCCTACCTCGGCTATCTGCACCGGGGGACCGAAAAGCTGGCGGAGGGCAAGACGTACAATCAATCCATTCCCATGACCGACCGGCTCGACTACATCTGCGCCATGGCGAATAATTACGCCTATGTGCGCGCGGTGGAAAAACTGCTGGGCATCGCAGTGCCGGAGCGGGCGGAATTTGTGCGGACGATCGTGGGGGAGATGCAGCGGATCATCGGCCACCTCTTCTGGTTGGGCACCCAGGCTCTCGACATCGGGGCGATGACCATTTTTTTCTGGACCTTCCGGGAACGGGAACTGCTGCTCGATCTGTTCGAGGCGCTGTGCGGAGCCCGTTTGACCGTCAGTTACTTCCGCGTTGGAGGGGTCGACCCGCAAGGCGATGTGACGCCGGAGGTGATCGCCAGGCTTCGGACGTTCCTGGCCCGGTTTCCCGCCAACCTCGAGGAGTATGAGGGATTGCTGGCCGAAAACCGGATCTGGCTCGCCCGCACCAAAGGGATCGCCGTGATCTCAGGCGAGGATGCGATCAATTTCGGCCTGACGGGTCCCCCGCTGCGCGGTTCCGGCATCGCCTACGACATCCGCAAGGCGGAGCCCTATGGAGTCTACGACCGCGTCGAATGGGAGGTGCCGGTGGGACGTGACGGCGACACCTACGACCGCTACTGGGTGCGGATGCAGGAGATGCGGCAGAGCGCGAGGATCATCGGTCAGTGCCTCGATCGCTTGCCGGCGGGGCCGATTCTCCTCGACCTGCCCGGCGTCACCTATCCGAGCCGTGAGAAGGTGATGACCGACATGGAGAGCCTGATTCATCATTTCAAAGTGGCCTGCTACGGATTTGAGACTCCTCCTGGCGAGGTGTACTGCGGCACTGAAACGCCGAAGGGCGAACTGGGATTTTATCTCGTCAGCGATGGGACCAACAAACCCTATCGTCTGCGAATCCGGGCCCCGTCGTTCATCAACATGGGGGCGTTCGACCACATGGCGCGGGGCTACCTGATCTCCGACGTCATCACGATCTTCGGCACCTTTGACATCGTGATGGGGGAATGTGACAGATAGGGTTGTTTAAGCGTAGATGGGAGTTGTCACGGGGAGATCGCGTCTCCCCCTGAGTTAGATAACCGAGCGAATGCGAGCGGGTCAATAAACGCATGACAGACATCACCAAAAACGGGGAGTCAACACGAGCCGGCCTCTCCGAGGCCGCGCGCGTGGAACTGCAGGAGACGGCCAAGCGCTACCCGGTCAAGCGATCGGCCGTCCTGCACGGGCTCCGACTTGTGCAGCGGGAGGCCGGATTCGTGACCGAGGCCGGCATGCGCGACGTGGCCGCGCTGCTGGAGATGACGCCGCACGAGGTCTACGACGTGGCGACCTTCTATACATTGTTTTACCTCCGGCCAAAAGGGGAGTATTTGATCCAGGTCTGCCGCACCCTGCCCTGCGCGCTCGGCGGGGCCGAGACGCTGTTGGACCATCTGGAACGGCGGCTCGGCATCCGGGCGGGCGAGACGACCCCGGACGGCAAATTCACGCTCGTGACGGTGGAATGTCTGGCGGCGTGCGGCAAGGCGCCGGTCATGCAGGTCAACGACCGGTACCATGAGGCCGTCACCCCCGAACAGGTCGACCGGCTGATTGAATCATTGAATATGGGGGCCCGTCCGGCGGAAATTTCGGATTCCAGCCGCCTCACCGACTCGGCGGCACGCACTGATGCTGATCCTTCCTCGTCGCAGCATGCGCCCTCCGATGCCCCCACGCCCCGAGCCACCGTTGCAAACCCATCGGCTGGGGAAGGCCGCCGGCGGGATGGACACACCAATGGCTGAAAAGATCCTCTTTCGCAACAAGGATCTGCCAGGCTACACCGGTTCGCTCGCGGACTACGAACGGCAGGAGGGGTACAAGGCGCTCGACCTGATGTTCACACGATATGCGCCCGCGGAGGTAATCGAGCTGGTCAAACAGTCCAACCTGCGGGGGCGAGGCGGCGCCGGTTTTCCCACGGGGATGAAATGGAGCTTTCTGCCCAAGGAGCGGACGGTCACCTATCTGTGCTGCAACGCGGATGAAAGCGAGCCGGGCACGTTTAAGGACCGCGAGTTGATGACGGTCGATCCCCACCAGATGATCGAAGGGATCATCATCGCCAGTTACGCGATCGGCGCACACGCGGCCTACATCTACATACGCGGCGAATTCGCCGGCGAGGCGGCGATCGTGGAGCGTGCGCTGAACGACGCCTACCGAGCCGGCTATCTGGGATCGAACATCCGAGGGAGCGGATTCGACCTGGAGGTGACGCTGCACCGCGGGGCGGGCGCCTACATTTGCGGCGAGGAAACGGCGTTGCTCGAATCGATCGAGGGGAAACGGGGGCTGCCCCGTTCCAAGCCGCCCTTTCCCGCCACGCACGGGCTGTACGGCCAGCCGACGGTGATCAACAACGTCGAGACGCTGGCGAACCTGCCGCATATTCTTCGCCGCGGCGCGGAGTGGTACGCATCGATCGGCTCCCCTCCGAAGAGCCCCGGCACCCGGATCTTTTCGGTCAGCGGCCACGTCAAACGGCCGGGCAATTATGAGGTGCCAATGGGCATCACGTTCCGGGAGCTGATTTTCGGACTGGCGGGCGGAATGAAGTCCGACCGCCCGATGAAAGCCTTCATCCCCGGCGGGGCGTCGGCGTCGTTTTTCACACCCGGTCATCTGGATGTCAAAATGGATTTTGACGAGGTGGCCAAAGCCGGCTCCATGCTGGGCTCCGGCGGGGTGACCGTGATGGACGAGTCGGTCTGCATGGTGTGGGCGGCGCTGAACCTGATGGGGTTTTTCCATCATGAATCGTGCGGGAAATGCACCCCCTGCCGAGAGGGGAGCAACTGGTTGCTGCGGATGCTCCGCCGGATCGAGTACGGCCAGGGGCGGGCATCCGATCTGGAGGTGCTGCCGCAGATCTGCGGGAACATCGCCGGCCGGACGGTCTGCGCCTTCGGCGACGCGGAGACGGCGCCGGTGCTGAGCACGCTGCGCCATTTCCGCGCCGAATACGAGGCCCACGTCGCCCGACGAGAGTGTGTGATGGGGCATGCCTCCCACGCGTCGGGGAGGGAGGCCGCCGGGACGACCGGCGATCCGGCGAGCCATCCAATCACCTTCGCGGGTCATTGAGGAGACGATGGCGGAGGCGAGATCCCCGGTGACGTTGACGATCGACGGAAAGAGCGTGACGGTCGAGAAGGGCACCTACGTCATCGACGCGGCCCGGCGGGCCGGCATTTACATCCCGTACTTCTGCTCCCACATCAAGCTGGCGCCGGACGCCAATTGCCGGATGTGCCTGGTCGAGGTGGAAAAGATGCCGAAGCTGCAGACGGCCTGTAATCTGCCCGTGACCGAGGGCATGGTGGTCCGCAGCACGAGCGAGAAAGCCGAGCAGGCGCACAAGGGCGTGATGGAGTTCATTCTGGCCAATCATCCGCTCGATTGCCCGCTCTGTGACCAGGGCGGCGAGTGCGAGCTGCAGGATCGCTCGCACGCCTACAGCGACAACGTGAGTCACTATACCGAGCCGAAGCGGCTGCCGGAGAAGCGCTACTTCAGTCCCTATATCGAACGGGAGATGAGCCGCTGCATCACCTGCATGCGGTGCGTCCGCTATTGCGATGAAGTGCTTGACGTGCGCGCCATCGCGGCGGTGAACCGGGGCGACCGGATCGAGATCAGTACCTTCATGGACCGGGAGCTGGACTGCGAATTCTGCGGCGGGTGCGTGCAGATCTGCCCGGTCGGCGCATTTACCAACCGCGTCGCCCTCTATGACTACCGGCCCTGGCAGCTCAAGAAAACCGACACCGTCTGCGCCTACTGCGCCGACGGCTGCATGCTGACGCTGGAGAGCAAGGTCCGGGAAAATGAGATTGTCCGCGTGACGTCGGACTGGGACAAGGGGCGCAACCTCGGGGACCTTTGCGCCAAGGGTTTTTTCGGTTATCACATGATCAACAGTTCCGACCGGCTGACGGCCCCGATGATCCGCGAGAGCGGCGCGCTGGTCGAGTGGCCGTGGATCGAGGCGCTGGAGTCGGCCGCGCAGCGGTTGCTGGCGATCAAGCGCCAGTACGGCGCCGGGGCGATCGGCGGCGTCATCTCGGCCCGCTGCACGAACGAGGAGGCCTACCTGTTCCAGAAGCTGTTGCGGCTGGCCATCGGCACGCCCCACATCGACAGTTCGGCGCGCGACGGCCATGTGAACAGCGTCCGGGCCCTGACCCGGGTGACCGGACACGGCCGGATGACCGCATCGTACGAGGAAATCGAAGCGGCGCGAACCATCCTGGTGATCGGCGCCGATCCGACCGAGACCAATCCGATCACGGCGCTGCGGGTCAAGGCGGCCGTGCGTAAACACGGCGCGACCCTGATCACCGTGGGGCCTTATCTGAAGGAGATTGGTCCGGTCAGCAATCTGGTGAATCTGTCTGCCGCGCCGCTGCCCGTCACGCCGGGCTCGGAGTCGATGGCGGTTCGCGCGCTGGTCAAGGCCGTGATCGAAGGAGGCCTCGTCGACCCGTCGGTGTCCGCGCAGGCGCCGGCCTACGTCGGGCGTCTCGAGGCGGCGGTCGGAGGGCTGCCCTGGCCGGTCGTGGAGGCGCGCACGGGAGCGTCGGCTGAGGCGATCAAATCGGCCGCCCGCCGGCTCGCGGGCGCCGAACGGGCGGTGGTTCTGTTCGGCCCGGAGCTGACCCGGCAGGCCGGGGGGTATGACGCCGTCTGTGCGCTGGCCGACTTGGCCATTTTGACAGGCCTCTACGCGAAAGCAGGAAGCGGTTTGAATCCGCTCTGCGAGGAAACCAATGAAACGGGCGTGGTCGAAATGGGCGCGTCTCCCGAATTTCTCCCCGGTCTCGTCGACGTGCGCGACGAGTCGGCGCGACGGCGGCTGCGCGACGCGTGGAACGAAGAACTGCCCTCGGCGGACGGCTGGAATCTGATCCAGATGCTGGAGCAGGCGCGGCAGGGCCGGCTGAAGGCCTTGTACCTGGTCGGTGAGGACCCGCTCGGCAGCCTGCCCGCGTCATCGGGGGTGGGCGAGGCGCTGCAGTCGCTCGATCTGCTCATTTGCCAGGACCTGTTTTTGACCGAGACCGGCAGGATGGCGCACCTGGTCCTTCCAGCGGCCGGCTTCGCCGAAAAGGAGGGATCGTTTACGAACCACGAGGGACGCGCTCAACAGATTCGACGGGCGATCGAACCGATCGGTGAATCGATGCCCGACTGGGAGATCTTCAGCCAGCTTGCCGCCCAGATCGGGTATCCACTCGACTATGCCAGCGCCGCGGAGATCGCGGAGGAGGCCCGACGCCTGACGCCGGCCCTTGAATCGGGCGCCCGGTCCGACGGTCGGCCAGGCGGTCGCATCAACGGGCAGGCGATGGCGCGATATCTGTCAGACGTGAGCGGCGCGGAGCTGGACGCCCGCTACCATCCTGCCGATCACGTCGCCGCACGGCGCGCACCGGATCAGACCGGCACGGCGGAGCAGGGGGGGGATGGGGAGGGGAACAGCGAGGGGCAGAACGGGATGGCACTGCGGTTGCTGCTCAATCAGAGCCTCTTCCACTCCGGCAAACTCTCCCGCCGGGCCTCCGAGCTTGACCGGATTGAACCGGCAGGGCGCCTGCAGCTCAACCCGTCCGATGCGAAGCGACTGGGCGTGGAGGACGGCGATCTGATTCGGGTGCGGCCGCGCGGGGGCGCGCCGTCAGACGGGGTGATCGTGCCGGTGGTCTGCCGGGCGAAACTGACGCCGGGCTTCTGCCGATTTCCCGGCCATTTTCCCGAGGCCGGGGTCAAGGAACTAGTCGACTGGTCGGTCGATCCGGTGACACAGGCGCCCTATTTCCGTTCGGGACGGGTGTGGGTTGAAAAGACGGCGGGCGCCGCGACGGCGCCGCCGGCAGAGGCGATCGCAAGGAGGGGAGTGTAGACCATGCCGGACTTGACATCGGTGGTGACCACGCTGGGGCTGATTATTGTCGTATTCGGCGTGGTGTTGTTGCACGTGGCCTGGCTGACCTATTTTGAACGGAAGGTGCTGGGACACATGCAGGACCGGCTGGGTCCGATGGAAGTGGGCTATCACGGGCTGCTCCAGCCGATCGCGGATGGTTTGAAGTTATTCTTCAAAGAGGACATCATACCGGCCGGCGCAAACAAAATTATTTTTACCTTTGCTCCGATCATCTCGCTGGTGCCGGCCCTGATCGCGTTCGCCGTGATCCCCTTTGCCGGCACGCCGCTGCCGATTCCCTCCTGGGTGCCCCTGATCGGAGGGATGGAGTTCCGCCCCTACGTCACCGACATCAATATCGCCGTGCTCTACATCCTGGCGCTCTCTTCGATCGGCGCCTACGGCATCCTGCTGGGGGGGTGGGCGTCGAACAGCAAGTATTCGCTGCTCGGCGGCCTGCGTTCGGCGGCGCAGGTGATCAGCTACGAGCTGGCGCTCGGCATGTCGCTCGTCGGCGTCCTCCTGCTGGCCGGATCGCTGAGTCTGACGAGGATCGCCGCCGGCCAGTCGGGCGGCTTCTGGCACTGGTACGCCTTTGCGTTTCCTGCTCCGCAGCTGGTGGCGTTCGTCATTTATCTGCTGTCGGCCCTGGCCGAGACGAACCGTCTGCCATTCGATCTGCCGGAGGCGGAAAGCGAGCTGGTGGCCGGCTTCTTCACCGAGTACAGCGGGATGCGGTTCGCCTTCTTTTTCCTCGCCGAGTACGCCAACATGATCATGGTCTCCTGCGTGGGATCGGTGCTGTTTCTGGGCGCCTGGCACGCGCCCTTTAGCTTCCTGCCGTCGTCGGGCTGGTGGGGAGTGGTCTGGTTTACGCTCAAGGTCTACTTCCTGCTGTTTCTCTTTTTCTGGCTGCGGGCAACGCTGCCCCGGCTGCGGTACGACCAGCTGATGCGGCTGGGGTGGAAGATCATGATCCCGCTGGCGCTGGGCAACATCGTCGTGACCGCCGTGATCGCCTATGCGGTCCGGTAAGGTGGGAACTGGTCGCATGACAGCCCGGATCATTCGCCTGCTCAAAACGGTCTTCCTGCTGGAGATTCTGCGGGGGCTCATGCTGACCTTCCGGCATCTGTTCGTCCGGCCGGTGACCGTGCAGTATCCGCACGAGCGGCCCGAGCTGGCCAGGCGTTTTCGAGGCGTGATGTCGCTGCTGCGCTATCAGGACGGCGGCGAAAAATGCGTCGGCTGCGGCCTGTGCGAAGTGGCCTGCCCGTCGAACGTCATCAAGGTGATCAGCGCCGAGCGGGAGGGCTCGCCGCTCAAGCGGTACGCCAGGGAGTACTGGTTCGATCTGAGCCGGTGCGTCTTTTGCGGTTTTTGCGTCGAGGCCTGTCCCGTCGACGCGCTGGCGATGACGCCGAATTACGAATACTCAACCACCGACAAGCGCAGACTGTTGTTGAGCAAGGAGGCGATGCTGGAACTGGGCGACAGGTATTTCCCCCATCAACCGCCCAAGCCTGCGTTCGTCGGCTCCTGTGAAAGCGAGATGTACCTGCTGTCCGTCAAGCAGCAGCACTATCCGACCAAACGCGATGATCAAGCCGGAACCGAAGCGGCCGACGGCGGCCGGCAGGATCCCATGCGCCAGGGCGCGCCGTCATGACGGCGCTGCTCTTTTTCTATTTTGCCGCGGGGATTGTCGTGGCGTCGCTGCTGGTCGTGCTCCTGCGCAATCCCGTCTACTGCACGCTGGCCCTGCTGGTGATGTTCGCGCATGTGGCCGGCCTGTACGTCCTGCTCAACGCGGAGTTTATCGCGGCGGTGCAGGTGGTCGTCTACGCCGGCGCCATTCTGGTGCTGTATCTGTTCGTGGTCATGCTGCTGAACGTGAAGCGGGAGGAGCGGTACCAGCGACAGGCGGTGCCGGCGCTGATCGTGTCTGTGCTGCTGCTGTCCGAAGCGGCGGTCGTGTTCTTCGGGGCGCGCGCGGCCAGCGGAACAATGGCGGGGGCAGGCGGGGAGTTTTCTTCCGAGCGCATCGAGGCCTCCGGGAACACGGCCGTGATCGGGCAAGTGCTGTTTTCGACCTATCTGTATCCATTCGAAATCGCCTCCCTCTTGCTCCTGGCGGCAATGGTGGGCGCCATTGTGCTGTCAAAAAAGATGAGTCAATGATGGCCGACGCGTACGGGCAATGGGGGTTGTCAGGGGGAGCTGAGCATCTCCCCCTGACTCAAATCGCTGGGCGCCATTGTGCCGTCTAAAAAGGTGGGTTAACAATGGCCGAGGCGTACGGGCGATGGGGCCGGGGTGCGGGGGCTGCTGAGGATTCGGAGCTGTTCCGGACGGCCCCCGCATGGAATCGACCAGGGGGAGCGCGCATCTACCCACGACTCTAATATGGTTCCGCTGTCATACTATCTCATATTGAGCGCCGTCGTTTTTACGATCGGTCTGGCCGGGGTGCTGATCCGCCGCAACATCGTCATCATCCTGCTGTCGATCGAGCTGATGCTCAACGCCGCCAACATCAACTTCGTCGCCTTCTCCCATTATGCCCAGACGATCGTCGGGCAGGTCTTCGTCTTCTTCGTCATGACGGTCGCCGCCGCCGAAGTCGCGGTCGGCCTGGCGATCGTCATCGCGCTCTATCGCCGGCGCGCCACGCTCAACGTGGAAGAGCTCAACCTGTTGAAGCGGTGAGAGGCTGAACTGGTGATGCCGCCGGCACAGGGTCCCTTGCGCGGAAGTCTGCCCGGGAAGAAGCTCACCGGAGGGTGGCGTCGGTGACCCTCGCCCTGCTGATCCCCCTCCTGCCGCTGGCGTCGTTTCTCGCCGTCGGACTGACGGGGCTGTTCGGCGGCCCCTGGCGGAACCGCGGCCATCACCTCGCCGTGCCCGCCACCTTCGCGTCGCTGCTGCTGTCGGTGATCGTCTGCGTGCAAGTGATGCAAGGTGAGCGGGTCACGGACGATCTGTACACCTGGATGCTGTCCGGCGGATTTCACGCGTCGATCGGGGTGCAGCTCGATCCGCTCACCGCGGTCATGCTGGTGCTGGTCACGCTGGTCAGCAGCCTGGTGCATCTCTACTCGATCGGGTACATGCGCGGCGACCGGGGCTATGACCGGTTCTTCGCCTATTTGGGCCTGTTCACCTTCTCGATGGTCATGCTGGTGCTGTCAAACAATTTCCTGCAGCTCTATTTCTTTTGGGAGGCGGTCGGCCTCTGCTCCTATCTGTTGATCGCGCACTGGTACGAGCGCCCGAGCGCCTGCAACGCGGCGACCAAGGCGTTCGTGGTCAACCGGGTGGGGGATTTCGGCTTTGGCCTGGGTGTTCTGCTGATCTTCAGAACCTTCGGCGCCCTCGATTTCCAGACCGTCTTTGGGATGGCGCCGGCCGTGACGGGCCTTTCGGTCAACCTGCTCCATCCGTTGACCGGCGTCTGGGGCGCGCACTGGGACGTCGGCGTCGTGACGCTGATCAGTCTCCTCCTCTTCGCCGGCGCGATTGGCAAGTCGGCGCAATTGCCGCTGCACACCTGGTTGCCCGACGCCATGGAGGGGCCGACGCCGATCTCCGCTCTGATCCATGCCGCGACAATGGTAACCGCCGGCGTCTTCATGGTCGCCCGCGTCAGCCCGCTGTTGAGCCTGTCGCCGCCGGCGATGGCCGTCGTCGCCACCATCGGCGGTGCGACGGCGCTCTTTGCCGCGTCTATCGCGCTGACGCAGACCGACATCAAACGGATCGTGGCCTATTCGACCGTCAGTCAGCTGGGATATATGATGATGGCCTGCGGCGTGGGCGCCTTTGGAGCCGGCATATTTCATCTGCTGACCCACGGCGCCTTCAAGGCGCTCCTCTTCCTCGGGTGCGGCAGCGTCATTCACGCATTGGCCAACGAACAGGATCTTCGCCGGATGGGCGGGCTCAGGTCGCATCTGCCTGTGACCTACCTGACCTTTCTGACAGGGGTCGTCGCCCTGGCCGGCTTGCCCCCCTTTGCGGGCTTTTTCAGCAAGGATGAAATCCTGTGGGCCGTCTTTCAGGTACCGAGCGTCGGGGCCAAGCTGCTCTGGCTCGTCGGACTCGTGACGGCCGGGCTGACCGCCTTCTACGCGTTCCGGCTGTTCTATACGGTGTTTCACGGTCCGTCGAAGGTGACGCCGGAGCTGGCCGGCCATCTGCATGAATCGCCGTCGGTGATGACCGTGCCGTTGATCGTGTTGGGGGTGCTGTCCGTGTCGGCCGGCTGGATCGGTTTGCCGGAGGGGGCGCACGGAATCGGCGGATTTCTCTCGACGGTGGCGGGGTTCGCACCGCGCCGCCATGGGGGAGAGGACACGGTCGCCCATGTCGTCGTGGTCGGACTGTCCGTTGCGGCGGCCGTCATCGGCTGGGGCGTGGCGTATGTGTGCTACGTCAAGCGGCCGGAGCTTCCGGCCGCGTGGGCGGAGCGTTGGACGACGCTGTATGAACTGTCTCGCAACAAATGGTACGTTGACGAGTTATACGACCGGCTTTTTGTGCGTCCCACCGTGGCGCTGGCCAGAGCGTTGTGGCGGGGAGTCGACGTGCGGGTGATCGACGGGGTTGTCAATGGCATCGCCGGGACCATCAGGCGGTGGGGACAGGACATGCAGGCGGTGCAGAGCGGCCAGCTGCAGCACTACGCGCTGTTCATGGCGTGCGGGCTGGCGGTGTTGGTGGGGCTGTACCTGTTCTGGTGAGAGAATGATGACATGAAGATGACACGAGTGCGGCGATGGCACGGGGCGTGGGGGCCATCGGAGGACGATTCACCGAACCCGCACGGGGCCCCCACGGTTATTAACCGGGGAGGAGAGGCGCATCTCCCCCCGAATGAGCAAGCGCGGAGCGCGAGCGGATAATGGGCGCCTGGTTGACACTGGTCATCTTTCTGCCGGCCATTGGCGCGGTGGTCCTCTTGGCGGCCCGCGGGCCTGAGGCGGCCAAGCGCGGGGCGCTGGTGGTGACGGTGGCCGATCTGCTCTGCTCGCTGCCGCTCTGGTGGGCGTTTGACCGGACGACGGCGACGATGCAATTCGTTCTGGAAGCGGCCTGGATTCCCCGATTCGATATTTTCTACCGGGTCGGCGTCGACGGAATCAGCCTGCCCCTGATGTTGTTGACCACGCTGTTGATGCCGGTCTGTGTGCTCTGCTCCTGGCGTGCGATCGACCGTCGGGTGAAGGAGTTTCTGGTCAGCCTGCTGCTGATGGAGACGGCCATGCTCGGCGTCTTCGCCGCGCTGGATTTCGTGCTGTTCTACGTCTTCTGGGAGGCGATGCTGATTCCGATGTATCTGATCATCGGGGTCTGGGGCGGGGCGAACCGCCTGTATGCCGCGATCAAGTTTTTCCTGTACACGCTGGCCGGCAGCTTGCTGCTGCTGGTCGCATTGATCGCCCTCTATTTCGCGGGGGGCCGGACGTTCGACATCATGAAGTTGATGGAGGCGTCGTACGACGCCTCGTTCCAGACCTGGATTTTCTGGGCATTTTTCCTGGCATTTGCCATCAAGGTCCCCATGTTCCCGTTTCATACCTGGTTGCCGGATGCGCACGTCGAAGCCCCCACGGCCGGCAGCGTGATCCTTGCCAGCGTGCTGCTCAAAATGGGCGCCTACGGCTTTCTCCGGTTCTGCCTGCCCATGACGCCGCACGCGTCACTGCATTACATGCCATTCATCTTGACCGTTTCGGTCGTGGCCATCCTGTACGGCGCCTACATGGCGCTGGCCCAGGAGGATTTGAAGAAGTTGATCGCCTATTCCAGCGTCAGCCACATGGGGTTTGTGACGCTGGGTATTTTTGTCTTCAACGTCCAGGGCGTGGAAGGCGCGCTGCTGCAGATGATCAATCACGGGGTGACGACCGGCGCGCTCTTCCTGTGCGTGGGGCTCCTCTACGAGCGGACGCATAGCCGCATGATCGGGGATTACGGCGGGGTGGCGCGCCCCATGCCGGTCTTCGCGGCGTGTGTGGTGATTTTTGCCCTGTCGTCGCTGGGGTTGCCGGGCACCAACAGCTTCGTGGGGGAATTTCTCGTCCTGGTGGGTGCCTTTCTCTCCGCCCCAGTTGTCGCGGCGCTGGCGGCCCTGGGCATCATTCTGGCGGCCGTGTATCTGTTGTGGATGGTCCAGCGGGTCGTGTGGGGGGAGGCGAGACCGTCGCTGGAACGGCTGCCCGATCTTTCCTGGCGGGAGGCGGTCACGCTGGTTCCCTTGGTCGGGCTGGTCTTCTGGATCGGGCTCTATCCGGGGCCGCTGCTCGCGGTCATGCACCAGAGCGTTGAGCATGTGGTGGCCCAGGCTGTTCGGGACTCTCTGCCCGGCGGCGGCCATCAGCTGGTGCAATGGATCGCGGGAAGGGGGACGGGACCGTGAGCGGCGATCTGTCAGTGGTGCTGCCGGAGCTGATCGTGTCGATCGGCGCCTGCCTGCTGCTGCTTGTCGACCTGATGCTGCCCCACCCGTCGCGGGCCTGGCTGGCCTACCTCGGCCTGCTCATCGTCGGCGCGGCCGGCGCGGCCACGATCATGCTGGGGGCCGGACGCATCGAAGCGTTCGGTGGCCTGTTTATCCTCGATCCGTTTTCCTCCTATTTCAAACTCCTGCTCTATCTGGCGACCGCGCTGACCATCCTGCTCTCGATCCGGTATCTCGAAATCGAACGGATTCATCTTGGCGAATATTACGCTTTCCTGTTGCTCGCCACCTGCGGGCTGATGGTGATGGTCTCAAGCGGCGATCTGCTCCCTATCTTTCTGGGACTGGAGTTGGCCGCCGTCTCGCTCTACAGCCTGGCCGGATTGAATCGGCACGACGCCCGGCCGATCGAGGCCTCGGCCAAATATTTCGTGCTGGGATCGTTATCCGCAGCGATTTTTCTGTTCGGCATGTCGCTGCTGTTCGGGGCCACGGGCACGACACAGCTGGAGAAGGCTGCGACCGCGCTGGCGCATGGTCACGGGGGCCCCATGGTCTGGCTGGGAATGATCTTTCTCCTCGCGGGCTTCGGTTTTAAGGCGGCAGTGGTCCCCTTTCACATGTGGACTCCGGATGTCTACGAAGGCGCGCCAACCTCTGTGACGGCATACATGTCAGTAGCCATGAAAACAGCGACATTTGCAGTATTCATGCGGGTATTTCTTGAAGTCTTTGGCCCGATTAAGCCCCAGTGGACGGCGTGGCTGATCGGGTTGTCTCTGGCTACCATGGTGGTGGGCAATCTGGCCGCGATTGTCCAGCAGAACATCAAGCGCATGCTGGCCTATTCGAGTATTGCCCACGCCGGCTACGCCATGATCGGATTGATCGTGGGGGGCGAGTTGGGCATGATGAGCCTGATGCTGTACATGGCGATCTATACGGTGATGAATCTGGGCGCCTTCGGCGTCGTGATTCTGATGAGGCGGGCCGGCGTGCAGGGCGAGCAGATCGGCGATCTCGCCGGGCTCGCGAAGGAGCAGCCCGCCGCAGCCTTGGCGATGCTGATCTTCATGTTCTCGCTGGCCGGGCTTCCGCCGACGGCCGGGTTTGTGGCCAAATTTTACCTGTTCATGGCGGCGGTCGACGCCGGCCTGGCCTGGTTGGCGGTTGCGAGCGTGCTCTTGTCGGCGGTGTCGGCCTACTATTATCTGCGGGTGGTGATGGTCATGTACATGAAGGAGCCCTCCGGCCCGATCGAACTGGCGTGGTCGCCGTCGGCCGTGACGGCACTGGTCGTCATTCTGGCGGTGACACTGCTGATCGGTCTCTATCCCTCTCCGTTGGTCAGTTATACACAGGACGCGGTGTTGCGCCTGTCCGCTCATCCGTAGTCCGCGCCAGGCCCCCCCCTATAACTCGTGGTTTGGACACGTGAAATTGCGGTTTTAGACCAATTCGGTTACACTAAATGTCAATCCCAGGGATACGGGTTCATGGCCCTGAAGAAACAGTCGTCACGCATGCGCGCATCACACACCCGTCGTGCAGCCGGGAACCCGTCACACGCCGACGGGCGGCGAATGCTCGACACGCTCTTGAAGACCCTGCCAGGCTTGGCCTTCCGCTGTCGGCAAGACCGCCGCGATTGGACGCTGGAATTTGTCAGCGACGGCTGTCTTGCGCTGACCGGCTATCGACCGAATGAGCTGATCGGCAAGGGAGCCGTCACCTCCGGCCTGGATTGCGTTCATCCTAACGACCGGCCGGCGGTGCGGGATCATGTGCGGCGGGCGCTGGAATTGGGGCGGCCGTTTCAAGTCACCTGCCGCATCAGAACGAAATCAGGAGAGGAAAAACGCGTCTGGGCGCATGGATGCGGCATTCCGGGCGCCGACGGATCGTTGCTCGCCGTGGAAGGGCTCGTCACCGACACGGCGGTTGGCAGCCAGATGGCGCTCTTCCAGCTGCCGCTGGGGGAGAGTGAGCGCCGCTTCGCCCTGGCTCAACGGGTGGCCCATTTCGGGACATGGGAGCGGGATCTCGACACCGACACCCTCCTCTGGTCTGACGAATTCTTTCGCATCATTGGATACGAACCTCACGCGTTCATTCCCTCCGTCGCCAAGCTCCTGCAGTGCATTCATCCGGACGATCGTCAACGGGTCCAGCTGGCCATCGAGGCCGCACTCAAGGGCGGCAAACCGTATGACGTCCAGTATCGGATTGTGAGGCCGGATGGCTCGGAGCGGTGCGTGCACAGTCAGGGGGAGGCGATTTTTGATACGCAGGGCCGGGCCATTCGAATGTTCGGCACGCTTCAGGATACGACCGACCAGGCGCGCGCCGAGGAGGCGGTGCGCCTGAGCGAAGGACGGTTGCAGGAGGCCGTCCGCGCCGCCGACGCCGGCATTTTTGATCACGACCATCTGTCCAACACCGTCTTCTGGTCTCCGAGACAGCGGTCCATCTTCGGTGTCGGATCCGAAGAGGTGGTGACGCTGCCGATGTTCCTGGCCGCCGTGCATCCCGACGATCTCGACAGGATCCAGGCCGCCGTCCGGCGGGCCCACGACCCGGCGGGCGACGGCCGGTTCGACGTAGAGTACCGGATTCTCCGCCGGGACGGAGCCGTGCGGTGGCTTTCCACTCAATCCCAGACCTTCTTTGCCTCGGTCGACGGGGCCCGCCACCCGGTTCGCACCGTCGGCGCCACGGTCGACGTCACCGAGCGCAAGCGCGCGGACTCGGCGCTGGTGGAGTCGGAACAGCGGTTCAAGATGTTGGTGAAAAACTCCCCCGACGTCATCATGCAGGTGGCCCGCGACGGCACGGTCCTCTTTATCAACTACACACTGCCGCAATACACGCCCGAAGCGGTGGTCGGCACCAATGCGATTCACTACCTGTCCAAGGAAGACGGGGTGAGGTATCTGCGGGTGCTGGAGGAGGCGTTTGCCACGGGGGAATCGAGGACCCTGGAGGTGTCGGCGGTGGGGCCGACGCGATGGATGTCGCGCATCGTGCCCTTGAAGCGGGGCGGAACGGTCGAGACCGCCATGGTGATCGCCACGAACATCACCGAGCATAAGCTCGCCGAAGCGGAGCTCGCGACTCGCGTGCGCCAACAGGCGGCCGTGGCGGAGCTCGGACAGCGGGGGCTGACTTGCCGGGACTTTATGTCGTTCCTGCAGGATGCTGTCGAGACCGTCGCCAGGACGCTCGGCGTCGACTATTGCGACGTGCTGCAGGTGCAGCCTGACGGGAAGACCGTACTGTTGCGCGCCGGTATCGGGTGGCGCGACGGGCTGGTCGGCCGGGCGATGGTGAGCGCCGGACCCGACTCCCAAGCGGGATATACCCTCAGCTCGCATGAGCCGGTGATCGTTGATTCGCTCGAGAAGGAGACCCGGTTTGCGGGAGCGTCGATGCTGCGCGAGCACGGCGTGGTGAGCGGGGTCACTGTCGTGATTCCCGGAGGCAAGCGGCCGTACGGCCTCCTTGGCGCGCATTCCTCCTCTTGGCGCCGGTTCACACAGGACGATTGCCATTTCCTGCTGTCGGTGGCGAATCTGGTCGCGGCCGCGCTTGCCCGCACGCGCCGGGAGGAGCAGTTGCAAGAGGTTGCCCAGACCGTCACGGATCGCTACGGCGACGCTTATTTCCGCCTCGTGGTTCAGCATGTCGCCAAAGCGCTCGACGTCGAATATGCGATCATCGGCCGGCTGTCGGAAACCCGGCGAGAGCTGCTGACCCTGGCGGTCTATGCCAACGGCACGTTCATCGACAATTTCGTCCGCGTGCTGGAGGGTACGCCCTGCGGGGAGGTGGCGACCGGAGGCTGCTGCTACTATCCCCAGGATGTGGTCAAGCAGTTCCCCGACGATCACTTTCTGGCCGAACTGGGCATCTCAGGCTATGTCGGGACGTCGCTGCGTGACGCGGCGGGGCAGCCGGTCGGGCTGCTGGTGGCCGTCAGCCGGTCTCCGATCCTGAACGGGGAGGAGGCGCAAGCGTTATTGCAGATTTTCTCGGCCCAGGTGTCGGTCGAACTCCAGCGCATCCATGCCGAGCGGGAACGGGAGCAGTCGCTCTCCTTGTTGCAAGCCACGCTGGAATCGACGGCGGACGGCATTCTGGTCGTTGATCTGCAGGCTGATGGAACGATCGCGAGCTATAACAAAAAATTCCTGGAGATGTGGCGCATCCCCGAACCGGTCATCGCCACGAGGAGCCGGAAACAGGCGCTGGCGTTCATCCATGATCAGCTCAAGGACCCGGCACAATTTCTGGCCAGGCGGCAGGACCTGATCGACCATCCCGATTCTGACAGTTTCGACCTCATCGAATTGAAGGACGGGACAGTGTTCGAGCGTCATTCCTTTCCGCAACGCATCGGGGGAAAGAGCGTCGGGAGGGTCTTCAGTTTTCGCGACATCACGGAGCGCAAGCGGGCTGAAGACGCCCTGCTGGAGTCGAGCCAATTCAATCAGCAGATCATCGCCAACGCCCGGGAGGGCATCATCATCTATGATCGCGACGGGCGCTATGTGGTCTGGAATCCGTTCATGGAGGAATTGAGCGGCCTGCCGGCCGAGCAGGTCCTGGGGAAGCGGCCGACCGACCTGTCGGCGATGTACGAAGCGGCGCGCGGCAAGCTGGTCATGGAGCGGACGACCATGGAGCGCATCGAGGCCGCCGTGGCGCGAGCCATGACCGGGGAGACCTTCGCCTATCTGGAGATTCCGATTGTGATCCGAGGGACTGGCGAGCAGGGCTGGACGTCGGCCCGTTATGGTCCGTTCCGGAACGCCCAAGGCGAGATCGTCGGTGCCATCGCGACCGTCTGGGAGATCACCGAACGCAAACGCGCGGAAGAACAGCTCCAGCAATCGGTGTCACTGCTCCAGGCCACGTTGGAATCGACGGCGAACGGCCTGCTGGTGGTCGACACCCAGGGCAAGATCGTCAGTCATAACCGGCGGTTTCTGCAGATGTGGAACCTGCCGGACTCGCTGCTGGAGTCAAGGAACGACAACGAAGCCCTCGACTACATGGCGCCCCAAATGAAGGACCCGGAAGCGTTTCTGGCGAAGGTGAACGCGTTGTACGCGCAGCCTGAGGCGGAAAGCTTCGACACCCTGGAATTCAACGACGGCCGGGTGTTTGAGCGCTACTCCACGCCCCAGCGGATCGGGGACAAGATCGTGGGGCGGGTCTGGAGCTTTCATGACATCACGCCGCTCAAGCTGGTCGAACAATCGCTGACCAAGCTCTCGGGTGCGGTGGAACAGACGGCGGACAGCATTTTCATCACCAATCGCGACGGCGTCATCGAATACGTCAATCCCGCCTGCGAAGCGCTGACCGGGTACACCCGGGACGAACTGGTCGGGCAGTCAACGCGGCTGTTGAAATCGGGCCTCCACGACGAACGGTTCTATCAGGCGCTGTGGCAGACCATCCTGGACGGACGCACCTTCCAGGCCATTTTCATCAACCGGAAAAAGAGCGGTGACCTGTATTACGAGGAAAAGATTATCACGCCGATCAAGGATGCGACCGGCGAGATCACGCACTTCGTGTCGGCCGGTCGGGACATCACCGAACGCCGGCGCGCCGAGGAGGTGCAAAGCCGGCTGGCGGCCATTATCGAGGCGACGACGGATTTGGTGGGCACCGTGACCGCGGACGGCTCCTACCTCTACCTGAATCAGGCCGGTCGCGCCATGCTGGGATTCGCCGCCCTTGAGCCGGTCGCGGGGCTGCACATATCCGCGTGTCACACCCAGGAGGCGTCCGCGCTCATTCTCAACGAGGCGATCCCCAGGGCGATCAAACAGGGAGTCTGGAGCGGCGAGTCGGTGCTGCTCTCCCGCAACGGCAAGGAAATTCCGGTCTCGCAAGTCATCCTGGCCCACAAGGCCCCCGACGGTTCGGTCGAGTATCTGTCGATGATTGCGCGGGACGTCAGCGAGCGCAAGGCGCAGACGGCCGCGCTCGAGTACCAGGCGAATCACGACGCCCTGACCGCCCTTCCGAATCGCAACCTGCTCAATGACCGGCTCCGCCAGGCCATCCTCGCCGCACAGCGCGATCATCACTCGCTGGCGCTGCTGGTGCTCGATTTGGACCGCTTCAAGGAAATCAACGACACGCTCGGTCACCATTACGGCGATTTGTTGTTAAAAGAAGTGGGGCCGCGTTTACGCGCCGCGTTGCGTGAATCCGACACGGTGGCGCGCTTGGGAGGGGATGAGTTCGCGGTGCTGCTGCCGACGGCCGATCAGGAGGGGGCGGTCATGACGGCGCAAAAAATTCTGCAGGCATTGACCAGGCCCTTCACGCTGGATGAGCTGGCGCTGGATGTGGAGGCGAGCATCGGCATCGCGTTGTTCCCGGATCACGGGCTGGACGCCGAGACCATCCTGCGGCGGGCGGACGTGGCCATGTACATGGCCAAGCAGGCGGGGAGCGGCTACGCGCTCTATGCGTCAGAGCACGATCAGTACAGCCACCGCCGATTGGCGCTGATGGGCGAGTTGCGCCATGCCATCGAACGACAGCAGTTGTTCCTCCATTATCAACCGACGGTCCTCCTAAGGACCGGACAGGTGACCGGCGTGGAGGCGCTGCTCCGCTGGAAACATCCCAAATACGGCCTCGTGCCTCCGGATCAATTCATCCCGTTGGCCGAACAGACCGGGCTGATCAAGCCGCTGACGGAAATGGTGATCAACGCGGCGCTCGACCAATGCCGCGCCTGGCTTCGGGAGGGCATTCCGTTGAGCGTGTCGGTCAACCTGTCGGCTCGAAGCCTGCATGATCCGACCTTTGCGGACTATATCGACAAACGGCTGCTTGCCTACGGCATCGCTCCGCGCCTGCTGGAATTGGAGATCACCGAGAGCGCCATCATGGCCGATCCCGACCGGGCCATGGAGATTCTCAGCAGCCTGAGCATCATGGGAGTCCGGTTATCGATTGATGATTTCGGCGTCGGCCATTCCTCCCTGACCTATTTGAAAAAGCTGCCGGTGCATGAGATCAAGATCGATAAATCGTTCGTCTTGAACATGGCGGAGGACCCGGACGACGTCATGATCGTCCGGTCGATCATTGATCTCGGGCACAATCAGAGTCTGAAGGTCGTCGCCGAGGGTGTGCAGAGCCAGCAGACGCTCGATCAGCTGCTGGACCTGGGGTGCGATGCGGTGCAGGGCTACTTTGTGAGCCGGCCCATTCCGCCGGATGAATTGACCCGATGGGTCAACTCGTCGCCCTGGACGATTGTCAGGGTCTAGGGGGGCGGTGATCCCGTCCCCCGGTTGTGGTCCCGGCCCGCCGGAGGTACTCGGGCCCTTTACAGGGGCCCGGTCATTCCAGCGCCGCGGCGATGCTGGCCGGATCATGTCGTCCGGGTGCCCCGGAGTACGGATGATCCCAGACCCCGCCGGCGCTGTGGTGATCCCGCCCCTGCGATCCGCGGGTGCCGCATGATCCCGATCCGCGACGAAAATCCCGCCACCCTCGCGCCGACGGTCACGGTTTCGTTGATCGCGGCCAATCTTCTGTTGTTCCTGTTTGAAGTGTCGCTGGGCGAGCGTCTGCGTCCCTTTCTCGATCAGTTTGGCGCGATTCCCGCCCGACTGTTGGCCTCCGATTTCAGCGGGGGGACGGGTCTGCCGGCCTCCCTCACCGTCCTCTCCTCCATGTTCTTGCACGGCGGGTTGCTGCACGTGGGGGGGAACATGCTCTATCTCTGGATCTTCGGGAACAACGTCGAAGACGCCGTGGGCCATCTCCGCTACCTGTTCTTCTATGTGATCTGCGGAGTGGTCGCCGCCTACGCCCATGCGCTGACCAATCCGGCATCCACGATGCCGATGATCGGCGCCAGCGGGGCCATCTCGGGCATCCTGGGCGCCTACCTGGTGCTCTTTCCCCGCGCGCGCGTTTTGACCCTGGTGCCCTTCGGGCTGTTCGTGCAATTGATCCGTGTGCCCGCATTGTTTGTGCTGGGATTCTGGTTTGTGTTGCAACTGCTCTTTGGCGTGTTGAGTCGCGGGGCGCCAGGCGGCGGGGTGGCCTGGTTCGCGCACGTCGGAGGATTTCTGACGGGTGTGATCTTGATTCGCCTGCTGGTGCGCCGTGATTTCCGGCCGCAAGACCGCACATGAGGGGGTGAGAGGGGAATGGTTCCGGAGCCCGCGATGGACCTGTTCTTCCACTCGTGCGTCCAATCCGTCGCGTCTCTTCCCGCACCGTCGCGATGAGGCCGTCCGTCGATCAGCTGCAGGAGCACCTGAAATCAATCGAGCCGGCGCGGCTGCGCCTTCATCTGACCCGTCTGTCAATCGTCCGCAATCAGCTCCTGAACCCCCGCGCGATTGGTCGCGTGAAGCGCTATGTCGAGGAAACGTTCGATCGCGCCGGGCTGGCCGTCCGCACGGAGCCGTTCTGGTGGTGGGGATCCGGGTGGCGGCGCCATCACAACCTCATCGCCACCATTCCGGCCGGGGGCCTCGATGACGAACGGATCATCATCGGCGCCCACTATGATTCGGTGCCTTTCTCCCCGGGAGCCGACGACAACGCGAGCGGCGTGGCGGTGCTGTTGGAAACGGCCCGTGTGTGCGCCGCGTTGGCCCGTTGGCCGCGTCGGCGCATCGATTTTATCGCCTTCGGCATGGAGGAGGAGGGATGTGTCGGCAGCCGCCGCCACGCGGACCGCCTCGCGCGGCTCGGGGCCCCCGTGACGGCCATGGTGTCGCTGGAGTGCGTCGGCTATACGGACCAACGGCCGCGCTCGCAGCGCATTCCGCCCGGCGTGCCCGTTCACGTGCCGGATCGCGGCACTTTTTTAGGTGTGATCGGCAACGGGCCGGCCCGGCCCGTGACGGCGTTGCTGGCCCGCGCCATCCAGCTGGCGTCGCCGCAACTCGAGACGGTGACGCTGGTTGTCGATGATGGCGGGCTCAGCCTGCCAGCGACGCGGCTGAGCGACCACGCGCCGTTTTGGGACCGGGGCTATCCGGCGTTGATGCTGACCGATACGGCGTTTCTCCGGAATCCGCATTATCATCAATCCCATGATCTGCCAGACACGCTCGATCTTGAGTTCATGGCAAGGGTGGCCCGAAGCGTGGCGGCCTTGACGCTGATGCTGGCCGATGGCGATGAGCTCGCCGATTCGGACGGAAGTCACCGAGGGTGAAGAGAAGGGGCGACAGGGCCGCACTCCTCCCGTTTTGCGCGCTGGAACCATTCGGCGGGAGCTGAGCGACCCGGAGTCGGACGTTTCAGGCGGGGGGAGTTGCTCCGGCTCCCGGATTGTGCCACAATGGCGCCAGGAGGGATTTTTGTGTCGGATCAGAAGAGGCATAACCCCCCCCGTCGCGGAGCGCACTGGCCGGGGCGGTGGTCGAATGATCGCACGGGCCCCCGCCATGGGGGGAAAGGGCCGTTTCGCCCCCGCGACGTCCATCGTCGGGGAGGCGGGGCGTCGTCGGCCGGCGGGGCCTCCTGGCGTCAGGCTGAGGGGAGGAGCTCCACGCACACGCGGAGCGCGGCCGACCACGGGACGCCGCTGACGGATCAGATCAAGGAAATCAACCCGTTCGAATTGTTTTGCGCCTACCATCTGGGCATTACCGCGGACAAGCAATACCGCCCCTCGAATCTGCATGATGTGGCGCGGCGATTCAACGTCGATGGCAGCGTGATTAAGCAGGCGTTACAGGCCTTCGGGATGGATGCCGACGCCCTGTTGAACACGGAGTTCGATCTGACCATGGCCCAATTGGACATCCAGGTGGCCCCGGAGGGGGTTGACCGGGTGGAGTTGGCGAAAGGAATATATGATGAATTTCGCCATGCGCCCAGACGGCAGCGGGATTGGAAGCGCGTGCTGGAAGACGACGCGAGGGAAAACGCCAAAATTTTCGGAAGACGCTAGACACCGCTGGAACAATTGGAATTGTGAGAGCAGAGACATGATCGCCTCTCACGTCGGCTCGCGATCACGGGACGGTGCGAGCCCCCATAACGGAAGGAGAGCCTTGTATGAGGAAAAAACGGGTCATACGGCGTCGACGCTCAACAGCCACGGCCACCCGCAGACCGAGGACGCGTCCCGCCAAGGCCCGGAAGGCGCCGGCGGCTGAGGAACGGGTGGACCCGTTCCGTCTCGACCGCGGGCAGCGTATGCTTGAAGTCGGCAGCCACCTGATCTCCTATTACATGTTTCTGGCTCATCAATTGCAGCCCCTGACCGGCGAGACAGGGCCGTTCGCCGGTCCGGCTAACGCGCCCGACCGCTTCAAGGGCCAGTTTAATGAGGTGCGCCGCGCATTGCTGAGGGTGGTGGGGCACCACCCGGTGCTTCGCGGGAAGATTGAGCGACTGGCCTCGGAGACGGAGCGCATGTTGGGTGAAGGCAAGCGCTTTTCCTCAGACCACCCCAACCGGCTCATGGTCCAACAGGAGGCGAAGGCGCTGAGCCAGCGACTCAGGGAGAGCTCACGGGCCATGAGCGACCTGGTGGCGATCCTTCGCAACGTGTAGCCGGCAGTTGGGTCATTTTTCGTTGGAGATGGGTGCCCGCATCCGGGCCGGCGTCCCGGTCGGATGCCGGGTGCACATCGCCGCACATTCTCCCAAATCGAGGGATCGGATCAATCTCGGGCTGTACGGAAGTGGTTCAATGGCCCGACCAGGGCCGATCTGGGCGCACTCCTCACGCATGCCATAGGATTGTCAGGAATCTGGCCTGCCGCGTCCCGGCAGCAGGGACGTTCTGAACGGCGATCGATCACGTGATGGTGTCGAGGGACAAGGTGTTCGCGCGTGACCGCGGCATGCGCAAGGGGGGCGATACCCGCCTGCCTCCCTCCCATTACCGGTGGATGGCTTCCAACGAAGGACGTGCTATCCAGAAGCGACTGCCTGGAGATAGCGCAGCGGATTCGGTCTCAGCACGCATTCCTCGGCGATCCGTACCGGATTGATTGCACCGCGCTGCCGGAGATCGTAGAGACGGGGCACGATCTTGTCCCGCAATTCGTATGGCGTCACCGGGTTGATGTAAATCCGCGTGCCGCCTTCAAAGCCGGCTGGATTGTTGATGCGGAGATGGAGCTGGACATGCCAGGGGACCCGGTCGACCGAGTCGAGCGGCAGATAGTACCATTCCTCGTTGGATGACACCCCCGATCCCATCGCCGCGTGGCAGGCATGGACCATGTCGCTGATCCCGCGGATCTCCTCGGGCAGATGCTCCCACGGGCGTAACCGATGGCTCTTGGAATAGACCGAAATCGTGGGAAAGAGCTGACCGACTTCGACGAAGGCCAGCGCGTGATCGTTTTCCGCCACGACCAGGTTGTTGTAGGACGCGAAATTCACGACCGCTTCGTTAAAGACGTTGGGATTTTCCCTGACGGCCTTGCTCTGGGCTTTGAGCGCATTGCCCCAATCGTCCAGGCCGACAAGCTGTTTGTGCAGGTGATCAAACGACGCGCCGGCGGGGCGGAGCCAGTTCTGAAAGACGGCGACGTAGCGCACATAGCGGTTCTGGGCGTAAATGTCCCGGATGGCCGAGATGGTGAATGCGAAATAGCGATCGTGTTCGTCCGGTGACAGCTCACCGGATGAGACCAGGTCGGTGTCATTTTGGGCGTGCGGCGTGTAATGGCGGTCCACGACGATCAATTCATGGGCACCCCCGAAAAAGGCATCGGCCAGACGGCTCACCGAAGCGTTATCGAGACGATTGGAATCCTCCTTCATCTGCCCCATGGCGGCCAGTTTGATTCCCAGCACACGCCGCACGTGGGACTGCCCCTCGGGCGAGGAGAGGTACTGTTCCTTCCAGAGCCGGTTGCGATCGGAGAGCAGGTAGCCGTAATTCTTTTCCCAATAGTTGATGGTGACGATTTCGAACAGGTTGGGTATCCGGCG
>DATIZH010000067.1:0-1025 GCA_035517195.1 Nitrospiria bacterium
ATGATCCCGTCTTCGGCTAGCGCGTTCTCGACGCAGGCGCGCTGAAAGTCAAACCGGGCGATCGTCACGCCGCCAGCCTCACCTGCGGCCGGTAATACTCCACGGTCCGGCCAATCCCATCCTCCAACGACACAAAGTCCATCGGCCACGGAATCGTGTCAGGATGCGCCAACACAATCGAATTCTCAGGCTCTCCCGGACGCATCGGCACATGCTCAATCCGTCCCGACCCCACCTGCCGGACCACTTCCTCCGCGATCTCCAACACCGTCGTCCTGCGTCCTGTTCCCGCCTCGATCACCGGATTGTGCGGGTTGAACGCGGTCTCCATCGCATTCACCAGAATCTCAGCCAGGTCCGTCACATAGATCATGTCCATGATCTGGCTGCCGTCGCCGTACACCGTGATCGCCTCGTCCCGTAGCGCTGGCAGGATGAAGTTGGGCATGATCTTCCGGACGGGCTCGGCCTTCTGACCGGGACCGTAGGCGTTCAAGCCGCGGACAATCGAGATGTCGGTGCCTAGCTCCTGGTTGAACATCAGCGCGAACCGTTCCGCCGTCGTCTTCGTGATCGAATACGAGTTGTTCATCCAATGGTTCCCGACCGCGATGTACACACATTTGCGCTGGTACTGGTGGCAGGCTTTGAAGATGTTGAGACCGCCGAGGACGTTCGTTTCGACGGCTGGGGTGGGGTTGCGGATGGTTTCCTGGGTGCCGAGGACGCCGGCTAGGTGGATGACGGCGTCGTGTTTGGCGATGGCTTCGGTGACGGCTACGGGGTCGCGAATGTCGCCGAGGAAAACGGGCGCATGCCAGCGCCTCCCAGCGTCTAGCCGATGATGGTCCAGTACGGTTGCGTTATAGCCGCGGCTCCAGAGTTCGTCCACGACGTGCTGGCCAATGAAGCCGGTACCGCCCGTCACAAGAACGTTCCTGATCATTGATAGCGCTCCTGCGACTCTGCATACTCCATCTCGCCAGTCGGCTTCCACTCGGTACGCTCGTAGACCACTAGGATCG
>DATIZH010000068.1:0-46588 GCA_035517195.1 Nitrospiria bacterium
TGAGAAATAAGCCATGACTGCCCTCCTTATTTCGCTAGCCTTTTTCTTGATTTGCATGTGGTCTACTATTTTTGGATGCCTTTATCTTGTGACAAAAAGACATAAGAAAATATTAAAATATTTGAAATACTGTAACACAAAAACACTTGACAAGCAATAATAAATGTAATACAATAATTGCCATAAGGAGACACACCATGGCAAACGTGCTGAATGCAGACAGACAGATCGCAGTCATCAGCGCCCTGGCTGAGGGGTCAAGTATCCGGTCGATTGAACGCATGACGGGGGTGCATCGTGACACGATCATGCGCCTAGGCGTCCGCGTCGGCCAGGGCTGTAAATCGCTCTTAGACCAAACCATGCGGAACCTGCCCTGTCAGCACCTGCAATTTGACGAAATCTGGGGGTTTATCGGTAAGAAAGAGCGCCACCTGCAAGCTGACGACGACCCGCAATATGGTGACGCATGGACGTTCTGCGCGATTGATACGGATACCAAGTTGGTGCCCTCGTTTAAGGTTGGCAAGAGGGATGCCGCCACGGCGAACGTCTTTGTCTCGGACGTGGCCTCACGGATGCGGAACAGGGTACAGATTTCCAGCGACGCATTGCGGGTCTATGTCGAAGCCATTGAAGGTGCATTTGGAAGCGAGGTTGATTTCGCCCAGATTGTCAAAACCTACAGCCACGAGGAACACTCCCACCCTGAGCGCCGCTATAGTGCCCCGGAGATTGTGACGACTGAGAAAAAGGCCGTCTTGGGGTTGCCCGATATGGCGTTGGCCTCCACGAGCTACATTGAACGGCTCAACGGTACGACCAGACAGCATATGCGCCGACTCACCCGCTTAACCTATGCGTTCAGCAAAAAGCGTGAAAACTTTGAGGCGGCGGTTGCCCTGCATTTTGCCTACTATAACCTTGTGAAAAAGCACAACACGCTCCGATGTACCCCAGCGATGGCGGCAGGGGTGGAACGTGATTTCTGGACGGTTGGCGATCTGGTTGAGGCGACATCGTGAATTATATCGACGAACTCAAAGACGTAATCCGGCGCTTGCATGGAGTCGAGTCTACCCATATTCAGAGTGTGCCTGTAAAAGAGACTTTTCAGGGGAAAACAGTCTGGGAAGGAATGGTCGAGGTCTTTCAATTACATGGCCATGAAAAGGCGACTAAAGCCTATGCATGGTCGCATAAGTCCGACGACACCAAGAAACCAAAACGTCATGTTGCCGTGTTGCATCTGGGCAAGGTGACTTCTCCCTTGTTGGCCGTTCGAGCCGCCATTGTGCAGGAGTTTCGAGACAGTGAGACCCCAGAAGAAACCTAAAAAACCTGGACGGCCTAAGCTGCCGAAAGGCCATGCGAAAGCTCGCATTGTGCCGATTCGGTTTAAGGTCGATGATCTGAAATTGATGAACGCAACAGCGAAGGCCAAAAAGCAAAGTTTGTCTGAATGGATACGGGATATTGTCAAGGCAAATGTCTAAAATCGAACAAGGCAAATTAGGACACTACCGGATCGCCCATCAGGAGCCGGTCTCGAGCGGTCCGAGAGGCTCAACTCCACTTTAATTGCCGGGGGCGGTCGCCCAGGGGGAACCATCACCCAAGATCGATTCAATGCGGCGACGCGACAGAGAGTCTTGGGCCGGCACCCGCCAGAGTCCCTGTCGCCATCTCCGCCAAACAGAGGCCGGTGGCCGAAGCGGGCCGCCTGGCCAGATCGGCCGGACGTCCCTGGGCGACAATCCGGCCGCCCGCCTCGCCCCCTTCGGGGCCGAGGTCGATGATCCAGTCGGCGTTCCGGATCACCTCCAGATTGTGCTCGATCACCACCACCGTGTTCCCCTGCTCGACCAGCTGGTCGAGCACCTCCAGGAGCTTCTGCACGTCGGCAAAGTGCAGGCCGGTCGTCGGCTCGTCAAGAATATAAAGCGTCTTGCCCGTCGCCCGCCGTGACAGCTCCTTGGACAGCTTCACCCGTTGGGCTTCGCCGCCCGAGAGCGTCGTGGCCGACTGCCCCAGGGCGATGTAATCGAGACCGACGTCGTGCAGCGTCTGCAGCCGGACTTTCAGATGGGGAATCGGGGCGAAGAAGGCCAGCGCCTGCTCGACCGTCATCGCCAGCACCTCGGCGATGTTCCGTTCCTTATATTGCACCTCCAGCGTCTCCCGGTTGTACCGCGCCCCCTTGCAGACTTCGCAGGTGACGTAGACATCGGGCAGGAAGTGCATTTCGATCTTGAGGAGCCCTTCCCCCCGGCAGGCCTCGCACCGCCCCCCCTTGACGTTGAAGCTGTACCGGCCCGGCTGATACCCGCGGGCGCGCGAATCGGGCAGCTGGGCGAAGAGCTTCCGGATGTCGTCAAAGAGGCCTGTGTAGGTCGCCGGGTTCGACCGCGGCGTCCGGCCGATCGGCGACTGGTCGAGGTGGATGACCTTGTCGATCTGCTCCATCCCGTCGATCCCGGAGCAGCGGCCGGGCCCTTGGACCTGCAGCCCCAGCTTCTTCGCCACGTTTTTGTAGAGCACCTCCAGCACCAGCGTGCTCTTGCCCGAGCCGGAGACGCCGGTAATGCAGGTGAAGAGGCCGACGGGAAAGCGCACGTCGAGCGATTTGAGATTCCGTTCGGCGGCGTCTCTGACGATCAACTGCCCCTTCGGCTTCCGCTCGCGTGCCGGCAGCATGACCGACCGCTCCCCGGAAAGATACTTCCCCGTCACCGACCGGGGATGGCGCCTGATCTCCTCCGGCGTCCCCTGCGCGACGATCTCCCCTCCGTGGATGCCCGCCCCCGGCCCCATGTCGATCACGTGATCGGCCGTCAGGATCGTCTCGGCGTCATGCTCGACGACCAGCACCGTGTTGCCCAAATCGCGGAGCCGCTTGAGCGTGGCCAGCAGCCGCCGGTTGTCCCGCTGGTGCAGACCGATGCTGGGTTCATCTAAGATATAGAGCACGCCGACCAGGCTGGAGCCGATCTGGGTCGCCAGCCGGATCCGCTGGGCCTCTCCCCCGGCGAGCGTCGCCGCCGACCGGTCGAGCGTCAGATAATCGACGCCCACCTCCAGGAGAAAGCCAAGACGGTCGCGGATTTCCTTCAGCACCCGGTGGCCGATGAAGGCTTCCCGTTCGGTGAGCGTCAATGTCCCGAAAAACTCCGCCGCGTCGCGCAGCGACAGCCGGTTGACGTCGACGATCGACCGGCCGGCGATCTTGACCCCCAGGCTTTCGGGCCGCAGTCGACCTCCATCACAATCCGAACAGATCACCGCCCCGGTTCCTTCTTCATCGCCTCCGATTGTTCCAATTCCCTGACAGTTCGGGCAGGCGCCGTGGGGGCTGTTGAACGAGAAGTTTCTCGGGGCGATCTCCGGGTAGCTGATGCCGCAATCGACGCAGGCGCGCTGCGTGCTCAGCAACGACTCATCCGTCTTCGATCCGCCCGAATCGGCCACGACCACCACCAGCCCGTCGGAGAGGCGCGTGGCCGCCTCCAGGGAATCGGCCAGCCGGTCCATCGACCCCGGCTTGAGGATCAGCCGGTCAACGACGATCTCGATCGAGTGCTGCTTGTGTTTGTCGAGCGTGATCTCCGCGGTCAGATCGTAGAGTTTGCCGTCGACCCTCGCCCGGACGAAGCCGCTGGCCCTGAGCGCGGCCAGTTCCTTTTTGTATTCGCCCTTCCGCCCCCGGACGATCGGCGCGAGCAGTTGCAGCTTGGTACCCTGCGGCAGCTCCAAGAGCCGGTCGACCATCTGCTGGATCGTCTGGGCCGTGATCGGCCGGCCGCACTTGTAGCAATGCAGCCGCCCGATCCGGGCGAACAGCAGCCGGAAGTAATCGTAGAGCTCGGTGACCGTCCCGACCGTCGACCGCGGGTTGTGGCTGGTCGTCTTCTGCTCGATCGCGATCGCCGGCGAAAGTCCCTCGATCGACTCGACGTCGGGCTTTTCCATCTGCTCGAGGAACTGTCGGGCGTAGGCCGAGAGCGATTCGACGTACCGCCGCTGCCCCTCGGCGTAAATTGTGTCGAACGCCAGCGAGGACTTGCCGGAGCCGGACAGCCCGGTCAGGACGACCAGCTTGTCCCTGGGGATCTCGACATCGAGCGCTTTCAGGTTATGGACCTTGGCGCTCTTGATGATAATTTTCCGGCCGGCCATGGTAATCGTGTATCGTACCATTTAGCGTGCAATTGACTCAACGGCGGTTTGGGGCGCGGGCAGGGGTGGATGCCTCGCGGCCGGGCCGCTCCGGTGCAGCTGAGGTAAGCTCACCCGGGGGTGGTTCATCGGCACGGACTCGGCTGCGGTTACGGTCCTCGCCGGTCCTCCGCTCTCGGCCGCTCCGGTGATTGAAGCCATCGATGGAGCGGCCTCCGAGAGGGCACTCCTCACCACCCCCCGGGTGAGCCTACCCTGGCGTCGACTTTTTAAAAAAGGGTGAATAAATAGAGGAGGGGACACGCGATGCGACACGTGTCCCAGATTTGTTTGAAGTTACTGATACCCATACCACCCCATCGCCTTGACTTCACCCGTACGACATGCTGGAATGCCGAGGATAGCTGATAGCTTTCACTATATGCATCACGAATTGGCAAGTAACCAGTCTTCACATATTGCACAGGGTCGAATGCTGCTAACATGAAACATCTCCTGGCCATAATGCTTGCTGTGCCGCCACTCCTTTCTGCCGGTAGCAAACTCATTGCAGAGGAACCACCCATCAACGCTGTTGAAGCTAAAGTCAATGTACTCATCGGAAGTGAAAGCTTGGAAAAAGTACCTCGAGACAACTCCAAGAGAACAGCTATGCAAGTAAGAGTAAAAATCGTATGGAGCCAGCTCGCTCTGACCTCTTAAATTTCCGACCCTTCGCAATTCGAGGTTCTGGAATGCCAATAATTGCGCTGGAGACCGCCGCGTGAGGATCAATGAGGGAGAAGTGTATCTTGCAGAGTACCCGAAACTTCGCAAGTGGATTAATCAATGCGTCGCGTGTCAACGCAAAGGTCTTAAGCCAGACATGCCTCACGACATTTATCCCGGCATTGCAGCCCATCATCTCCGCAAATTTTTTAAACCTCTAGTTCTTGATGCAAGGGGGCTATGTGATCAGTGTCAGTCTCGTTGAAAGACTTTGAATAAAAATTGGGAATAACCCATTTCACATGAAAACTTATAATTAAACAGGGACACGTGTCGCATCACGTGTCCCTCTCCACTCTTAATTACTCTCATTTGACAAGCCAACGGCAAGGCAGGATCGGGCCGGGGCCGGTGAGGAGCGCCGTGTCGCAGGCGGCTTCCACAACTGGCTTCAATCAATGAAGCCGCCGAGGACCCGAGGAGCGGCGAGCACCGCAAGCGCAGCCGACTCCGTGCCGACGAACTGGCCCCGGCCTGAGCCTGTTCCCATCACGCCGGAGCGTCCCGGCCGCGAAAAGTCCGCCCCTGACCTCGCCTCCTCCGTGCTGATGCTTGCCCTGAGGGCTTAGCCCGAAGGGAACCGCCCCCGGTTGAGCCTCCTTCAACTGCGCCGGATCGTCCCGGCCGCGATTACCCGCCCCTGACCGTTACTTCACCCGTGCCCCTGCCTTCGACAGACAGGGACGAATCGGGCCCCGCCCCAGGCCAGCCGCACACCGGCTACTTCGCCGACCCCGACGGCTTCCTGTGGGAGGTGGCCCGGAATCCCGATTTCCCGCACGCCTGATCCGAAACCCGCGTCATTCCCCACAAATGGTCTTCTATACTGTATAATAGTGCGAGTGCGCCGATCCCGGCGCCTCATCGTGACCAAAACATTCCACAAGCGATTTTTCTTCTTCCCTGTCTTCGTCATCGTCTGGGTGCTAGTCCAGCTCTACCATCGGACCTGCCGAGTGGCGGTCAACGGGCCTCTGTCCGACCATCTGGAGAGCGACCGGCCGTTGCTGCTGGCCTGGTGGCATCAGGACATGCTCTTTAATTTCGTCTATCTGACCCGGTTCGCCAAATCGCGAAAGATTGCAACGATCGTCAGCCAGAGCAAGGACGGCGATCTGGCGGCCTATCTCGTCAAACAGTTCGGGATCACGCCGATCCGGGGCTCGAGTTCCAAGGGGGGGAAAGAAGCGCTCGATCGTCTGACCGCGTATGTTCGGAAGGAGCGGGCCATCGGGATTGTCGTCTGCGACGGCCCCAGACCTCCGGGACGGGTCGCGAAATTCGGCATCGTGGCGCTGGCGCGCGCCACCGGCTATCCGATAGTGAAGGTGCGCTCATGGGGTGCGCGGCAGCATATCTTCACCAGCAGTTGGTGCAAGCTCCTGCTGATCTATCCCTTTTCGCGGGTGACGATCTGGTCGGAGGCGCCGCTCTCGGTGCCGGCCGATGCCTGCAGAAATGCGCTGGAAGAGTATCGGCTGGAAGTCGAACGAGGTTTGAACAGGATGGCCGACCTTTCCGAACAGCCCGCCGGCTAACCGCGACGGACGGCTCATAGCCCTCTTTATGGTCTGGTCTTGAAATATCAGCAATCCGATAACTGCTCATGGCAACGCGAGCAATAGAGGATGGGCAGTGGAGTGACTTTTCAAGACCTGCCCCCAAACCGCTTAGACCTGACCACCACACGCTTTCCATCCCTGAACCGCCTTGAGAGAGAGCAATCACAATAAACAGGGGCACGTGTCGCATCACGCGTCCCTCTCCTCTATTTTTATCCATTTCAACAGTCTGCGGCGGTCAGAGGCGGGCACGAGCGGCCGTGGGCAAGAGGCGCGGGGAGTACTGGGCCGCGGTTTCCATCCGCCAATGGCGGACGGAAAGCCTGAGGATGTCCGAAGTTGACCACTGCGAAGCGCCGTGGTCAACAAGTTCCGAAGGCAGCGGTGTCGGGGATGGTGGTGCGCCGAAGCGACCCGGCCGCGAAGAGTCCGCCCCCGACCACGCCCCACCCCCAAGCCAACCCTACCGCCGCCCCAGGCCAACCGTCTTGACTTCCCCTCCCATCGCATGCTGGAATGATCACATCACTCGACAACCGGCTGGGCCAATCACATGGCGGCAAGGTTCAATCTTCTCCGGCTCCTGATCGTTCTCCTCCTCTTCACCAGCACGCCCGCGCTCGCCGGGGCCGCCGCCCATTTTCCCGGCGACATGGAGAGCCGGGACCCGCAGGGGCGTTATCTCGTCTTCTACAATGCATTGACTCCCGATAGCGATGAGAACCACGACCTGCTTCTCAAGGAGCTTCGAACCGGCAACATCAGGCTCTTGTACACGTTCGACCGAAACGTGAGCCTGTTATGGGCGCCCGATGGCGGTGCGCTGGCGCTGACGGATTGGACCGCCGACGACCAGTCGGATGTCCTCGTCGCCCTGCCCGAACCCTCCATCACCCTCTTCGATCTGTCGAAAGTGACACAGGAATCGCTTGGGGACGTCTCGATTCTGGATGACAATGACCATCTCTCCTTCGAAGCGGTCCGCTGGTTGAATCCCACCACCCTCCTCTTCCGCATCCACGGCCACGGCAATCAGAATCCGAAGGGATCCGAAGAATTTTTCGTCTATCGGCTGGGCGGGCAAGTCTCCATGGCTTCTCCCAAAGAGGTCAAAGACAAAAACCTTCTGGGCCTGCTGAAGAGGTTGTCCCCCGGTCGATGAGGGTCTGGGACCTCCCGCCCCGCCGGCTCTGCCGCCACCATTTGCTGGGCGAGCACCGCGAGCTGCATGCGATCTGGTCGATTCTCACCGGGAACAAACACGGGTACCGCCGTCACCCGGAAACGCTCAGGTGGAAGGGGGCGTTGAAGGCGCTCTCACTCCGCCATGACCGACTGGTCGATGAAATGGGCCGGCGCCGCTATCACCACCGTTCCCCTCTCGACCGTCGACGGGCCACGGGTAGGGCGAAGGTCACGATGTTCGTCGATCCCCCCAGCCGTCAGCGACAGCTGCTCCGCGCCAAACGCTGCGGTTGTGACATGTAAGGGGTAAGCCTCACTTCATCATTTGCTGGGCGGCGGCGATGGAGAGGAGCACCGTCCACTTCAAATCATCGATTCTCGGTACATATCGGAGTGATCTGCGCTCCTGTCTGCCGACAGGCAGGGAGGAATCGGGCCCACCCAAAGCCGACCCATCGCACGCCTTGACTTCACCACCCTGAAGTGCTGGAATGCCGAAGACTATGGAACCCCGGCTCAGTTTCATCACCCTCGGCGTGGCTGATCTAAGACGCACAAACCCTCGAGTGGCATGAGCGGGGAGGCGCACCCCCCCTGAATCACTTGGAAGAAAAAGCAGTAACAACAAAATAAACAGGGACACGTGTCGCATCACGTGTCCCTCTCCACTTTTCTTACTCTCATTTAAAAAACCAACGCCAAGGCAGGCTCAACCGGGGGTGGTGAGGAGTGCCCTCTCGGAAGCCGCTCCATCGATGGTTTCAATCACCGGAGCAGCTGAGAGCAGAAGACCGCTTCGGGCCGTAACCCGAAGCGAGCCTGTGCCGACGAACTACCCCCGGTTGAGCCTCCTTCAACTGTGCCGACACTAGCCCTGAGGACCTAGCTCGAAGGGAATCGGCCCAGCCCTAAGCCAACACACCACACGCCTTGACTTCCCTTCTGCCGCGTGCTGGAATGCCGAAGACTATGGAACCCCGACTCAGCTTCGTGACCCTCGGTATCGCTGATCTCACTCGCGCCGCGAAATTTTACGAAGACGTCCTCCACCTGCCACGGGTCAACAATTCGCCAGAAGTGGTCTTCTTCGAGCTGGGCAAAACGTGGCTGGCCCTCTTCCCGCGCGATCTGCTGGCCGCCGACGCCGGCGTCCCGGCCAAGGGCTCCGGCTTCCCCGGCTTCACGCTCGCCCATAACGTCCGATCGGCGGCGGAGGTCGATCGGCTGCTCGAAGAAGTGGCCGAACGCGGCGGGCGAATCGTCAAACCGGGGCAGAAGGCCGACTGGGGCGGGTATACCGGTTACTTTGCCGATCCGGACGGGGTTCTGTGGGAAGTGGCCTGGAATCCCGATTTCCCTCACGTGTAATTCTGCTCTTTCTCCTCCTCTTCACCCCGGCAACCGTCGATTTTCCTCGTTGGCGTGGGACGGGCCGATGAAGAGCGCCCTCCTGGAGACTGTCTCATTTCCCATCCCGGCATCACACGGTCAGGGGCGGGCTCGAGCGGCCATGAGCGAGAGGCGCGACACGCCAACAGTCGCGGTTGCCGTCCGCTTCAGGCGGACGGCAAGCCGAGGATATCCGAAGTTGACCAGTCCGCACGGAGACTGGTCAACAAGTTCCGCAAGGCAGCGATCGTGAGTGCGGTGGTGCGCCGGAGCATCCCGGATGCGAGCAGACCGCCCCTGACCGCTCCCCCCCTGCGCCGACGATTCGACCCGGCTCAAGCCCATCAGTCTCCATAGCAACAATCGGGTTGCGTCCCTCCCTCCTGCACGTTAAGATGCGGCCATGCCCGACACGGACTATGCGCGCATCGAGCGGGCGATCCGCTTCATCGAGGCAAACGTCCGCCGACGGCCCTCGCTCGATGAGATCGCGGCCGGCTCGGGCCTGAGCCCGTTCCACTTTCAGCGTCTCTTCCGCCGCTGGGCGGGGATCAGCCCCAAGCGGTTCATCCAGTATCTGACGGCCTCCGAAGCCGAGCGGGCGCTGCGGGCGTCGGCCAGCCTGCTCGAGGCGGCCGATGAGGCCGGGTTGTCGGGGCCGGGCCGTTTACACGATCTGATCGTCGCAATCCACGCCGTCACACCGGGCGAGTTCAAGCGCTTCGGCGCAGGGCTGACGATCCGGTACGGGGTCCATCCCTCGCCGTTCGGGGATTGTCTCCTGGCCGCGACGGACCGTGGCGTCTGCTGGCTGTCGTTCATCGATCCGGGCGATCGCGACAGCGCCGTCGCCGACCTGCGCGACTACTGGCGCGGCGCCGCGATTCAGAAACAGCCGGACGCCACGCGGCCGGTCGCCGAGCGGATCTTCCGGCTGCCAAATCATGGCGGCCGCTTGGACCTGTTCGTCCACGGCACCAACTTCCAGATCAAGGTCTGGGAGGCGCTGCTGACGATCCCGCCCGGCGCGGTCGCCTCCTATCGGGAGATCGCCCGCCGGATCGGCGCGCCGAAGGCGACGCGGTCGGTCGGCACGGCCGTGGGGCGGAATCCCATCTCGTATCTGATCCCCTGCCACCGGGTGATCCGCACCACGGGGGCCTTCGGCCACTATGGGGGAGGCGCCGCGCGCAAGAAGGCGCTGCTCGGCTGGGAGGCCGCCCGTCACACTGAGCTGATGATCCGTCAACCGGAGCATTCATGACCATGAAACCCGCCGAGCGTGCTCAACCGGCCATCCTGGCCCCGCTCCCGCCCTTGGGCCGCTCACTCACCTTCCGGCTCCTGCCCGATGCCGATCCACGACCGGCCCTCCTCAGGCTCCGCGGCGGGTTCTCGCTCGATTGGGGCGTAATCGGCATCGGCGAGCCACTGGTCCGCGCGCTCGATCGGGCGGTGACGGGGCTGAGAACCTTTCCCGCCTTCTCGGGCCCCGCCTGCATGGTGGTGTCGACCCAGGAGGCACTCTGGCTCTTTCTTCGGGGTCAGGAGCGGGGCGCGCTCTTCGATCTGACCGAACGCGTCGAGTCCTGGCTCGACGGCGCGTTTCTTCTCGAAGATGCGCTGGACACCTTCCTCTACGCCGGAGGGCGCGACCTGACCGGCTACGAAGACGGCACCGAGAATCCGAAGGGAGAGGCCGCCGTCAAGGCCGCGCTGGTGGCGATGGTGCAGGGGGGCGAGGGGATGGCCGGCTCCAGTTTCGTCGCGGTGCAGCGATGGGTCCATGACCTCCGTCGCTTTCGGGCCTTTCCGCCCGGCCGGCGCGACGCCACGATCGGCCGCCGGATCGACACCAACGATGAGATCGCTGACGCACCGCCCTCCGCCCACGTGAAACGGAGCGCGCAGGAGAGTTACGAGCCGCCGGCCTTCATGGTGAGACGGTCGATACCGTGGGCAACGGCCCATGAGCAGGGGCTGGAGTTCATCGCCTACGGCGCCTCGCTCGACGCCTTCGAGCGGGTGCTGCGCCGGATGGCGGGCCTGGACGACAAGATCGCCGACGCGCTCTTTTCCTTTTCCCGTCCCGCGACGGGGGGCTACTACTGGTGTCCGCCCGTCGCCAACGGCCGGCTCGACCTCCGAACGCTCGGGCTGTGAAGGCGCCGCCTCCAACGCCTTCCGGCATGCCTCACGATGGTGACCGATCAAGGTCCATGATCTCGACCGGCCCGTCCGTTCCTCCATGACCCTTCCCCTCCTTCCCCGGCTCACCGAGATGGCGGCACTCTTTTTGAAACTGGGCACGATCGGCTTCGGCGGCCCGGCCGCTCACATCGCCATAATGCACGATGAGACGGTCCGGCGGCGCGGCTGGCTGAACGATCAGGAGTTTCTCGATCTGGTCGGCGCGACGAATCTGATTCCCGGCCCCAACTCCACCGAGATGGCGATCCATCTCGGTTTCCGGCGGGCGGGATGGCCGGGGCTGCTCGCCGGCGGCCTCTGCTTCATCCTGCCTGCCGCGCTGATCGTCACGGCACTCGCCTGGGTCTACGCGCGGTTCGGCTCCACGCCCCAGGCCGGCCGGCTGCTCTACGGCGTCAAGCCCGTCATCATCGCCATCATCGTCCAGGCCCTCTGGACGCTGGGGCGAAAGGCCGTCAAAGGGCCGCTCGTCGCCGTGGTCGGGCTCGCTGTGCTCATCCTGTCCTTCCTGGGCGTCAACGAAATCGCCCTGCTGTTCGCGGGCGGGCTGGCGGTGATGGCGGGCGCAAATCTTCGACGCTGGCGAAATCCCGCCATGGGATTATGGCTTGCGCCGTCGTTGATTGGAACGACCACCGGATCGGCCGCGGCCGCGACGGCCGTTTCGTTCAGTCTTCCGCTCTTCGCGCTCACCCTGCTGAAAATCGGCGCCGTCCTCTACGGCAGCGGCTACGTCCTGCTGGCCTTTCTGCGCGCCGATTTCGTCGTCCGCTTGGGCTGGCTCACCGATCACCAGCTCCTCGACGCCGTCGCCGTCGGACAGGTCACCCCAGGGCCGCTCTTAACCACGGCGACGTTCATTGGCTATCTGCTGGGCGGCTTCCCTGGCGCGGGGCTGGCGACGGCGGCCATTTTTCTCCCCTCGTTCGTCTTCGTCGCCCTGACCAGCCGGATGATTCCAAGGCTGCGCGCCTCGACCTGGATCGGCGGCGCGCTCGACGGCGTCAATGCGGCGTCGCTGGGACTGATGGCCGCCGTCGCCTGGCAGCTGGGGCGGGCGTCGTTGACCGATCCGCTGACGGCCGTCATCGCGCTCGTCTCGCTCGGCCTGCTGGTCCGCTTCAAGCTCAACCCCACCTGGCTGATCGCCACGGGCGCGGCGATCGGCCTGATCCTCGCCTCATGATAATCACCGGCGCCCATACCTTGACTTCCCCGCTCACCGCGTGCTGGAATGAGCGGGCCATGGCGACGACGTTTCAAGCCGGAGGGCCGGGGCGGGAGCGGCAGGTGCAGGCGATGTTCTCGGCCATCGCCCCGCGCTACGATCTGAACAACACGCTCCTCTCCTTCGGCTTGCACCACCGCTGGAAACGGGCGGCGATCGGCGCCGCCGCGCTGAAGCCCGGCCACCGGCTGCTCGATCTCTGCGCGGGGACGGGCGACCTCGCCTTTCTGGCGGCCCGCCGGGTGGGCGGGAACGGTCTGGTGATCGCCTCCGATTTGAACCGCGCGATGCTCGAGGTCGGCCGGCGGCGGGCCAAGCGGCTGGGACTCGACCGGACCGTCCGGTTCATTCAGGGGCATGCCGAATCGATCCAGCTCGCCGATCGAAGCGTGGACGCCGTCACCGTCGCTTTCGGCATCCGGAACGTCGATCATCCCGAACGCGCCTTTGCCGAAATGTTCCGCGTGCTGATTCCCGGCGGCTGCTTGGTCTGCCTCGAATTTTCCCGGCCCGTCTCCGGCTGGCTGCGCCGGTGTTACGACTTTTACTCTTCAACGCTGCTTCCCTTGATCGGCACGACGGTGGCGCGCGACCGGACCGGCGTCTACCATTATCTGCCCGCCTCGATCCGGGAATTCCCCGATCAGGCCCGGCTCGCCGCGATAATCGAAGCGGCCGGCTTCTCGCCGGTGCGCTACACGAACCTGACCGGGGGAATCGTGGCGATCCATATGGGCGTCAGCCCGGCCGAGACGACCGCCCCCTCTCCAACCTCGCCCCCGCCAAGGGAGAGAGGAAAGGAAGAACCTTCCGTGCTGATCGGAAGCCGTTCGTCATGATCGACTCGATCCTCTACGTCTGGCTGCCGGCCAGAAGAATCTATCCAGTCGGGCCGACCTATCTGGCCACATTCATCCATGCCCGTCATCCCGAAATCCGTCAGCGGCTGCTCGATCTGTCGTTGATCCCGGCCGGAGAGCGGCACGCGGCGCTGGAGCGGGCGCTCGAGGAGCAGAAACCGGGGCTGGTCTGCTTCTCCTGGCGCGACATCCAGATCTTCGCCCCGCACGAGGGCGATCCGTCGCTCAAATATGCGTTCAACTTCTACTACTCCCCCAACCCAATCAAAAAGCTAACCGCCTCGATCAAGGGGCTCGGCTACCTCTGGCATTATTACCGCAACATTCAGGACTGCCTCTCCTATCCCTGGCAGGTCCGGCGCCGGCTGCCGGAGGCAAAGCTGATGATCGGCGGCGGCGCCTTCGGCGTCTTCGCCGATCAGTTGATCCGCCGGCTGCCGCCGGGGACGGTCGGCGTGCTGGGCGAGGGGGAGGAGGCGGTGCTCAAAACCGTCGAGGGCAAGCCGCTGGTCGATGAACGGATCGTCTGCGTCGACCGGGGCGAGGTCCGGCACGGGACCAAGGGAGCCTACCTGCCGCTCGACTCGTTCGAGATCGACCTGCCCTATCTTGAATCGATCTTCCCGCAGCACGCGGCCTATCACGGCGAATTCATCGGCGTGCAGACCAAGCGCGGCTGTCCCTACGACTGCAGCTTCTGCGAATATCCCTATCTGGAGGGGAAGAAGGTCCGCTACCGCCCCGCCTCGGCGGTCGTCGGCGACCTGGAGCAGTTCTACCGCCGCTGGGGCGCGCGCCGCTTCTGGTTCACCGACGCGCAGTTTTTCACCGGCAAGGAGTCGTTTCCGCAATGCATCGACATCATGGAACAGATCATCAGTCGGCGACTGGACATTGAATGGTCCGGCTACATCCGCACCAGCCTGATCACCCCGCAGCTGGCCGCCCTGATGGTCCGGTCTGGGCTGGGCGATCTGGAGGTCTCGATCACCTCCGGCTCGCAGGCGGTGATCAATTCGCTCCACATGGGCTTCAGCCTCGACAAGCTCTACGACGGCTGCCGCCATCTGAAAGAGGCCGGTTTCAAGGGCAAATTGATCCTGAACTACTCGCTCAATTCGCCGGGCGATTCGGAGGCGGGGCTGATGGAGAGCGTCGCGTCATACAAAAAAATCGCCGCGATCATGGGCGAATCGCAGGTCTGCCCGATGCTCTTCTTTCTCGGCGTGCAGCCCCACACCGACTTCGAGCAGCGGCTCCTGGACGAGGGCTATCTCTATCAGGGCTACAATCCACTGTCGATGAATCCGCTGGCGATTCGGAAGATGCTCTACAACCCGAAGCCGCTCAGCGGCCTGATCGCCAAGGCCTGCATGGCCGCGTGGGATAAGGCGGCCTGGAAGGAGGCGACGGACCGCGGCACGTCGGTGGCCCAGCTCTATGCCGATGAGAGCATCTTCGCCGGCGTGGTCGAGCAGTCGGGCAAGGCGGCGCTGATCAATCTGGAAGGAGTGCTGAGGGAACGGATCGGGAGCCGCGGGGCCCCGCCCGCCCCTTAAGGCCGGTCGGCGCCACGCGGGGCGGCGGATTTCATGTACTGCGCGAGGCTGTCGCAGATTTCGATCCGGTTGCGCCCCGCCTGCTTGGCGACGTAGAGCGCGAAGTCGGCGGCCTGGATCAGCTGGTCCGGCGACGTGATCGCCTCGTCCGGGAGGCCTGAGATGCCGACGCTGACCGTCATGTGCAGCGCCGTCGGCTTGCCGGTGAAGGGATGGGTCGACACCGCAGTCAGCAGCCGGTCGGCGGCCTGGGCGGCTCCGCCCCGGTCCGTCTCCGGCAGAATCACGGTGAATTCCTCGCCGCCGAAGCGGGCAACCGTGTCGATGTCCCGGAACGTCTTCAGCAGCAGCTTGCCCATTTCGCTCAGCACGGCGTCCCCCGCCTCGTGGCCGTGGGTGTCGTTGAGCGCTTTGAAGTGATCCAGATCGATCATCAGGCAGCTCAGCGGGATGGAATACCGCTGGGCCCGGTGGTACTCCTTCTGGAGGATCTCCTGAAACCGCCGGCGGTTGAAGAGGCCGCTGAGCGCGTCGGTGATCGCCATCTTCTCGACCTGAAACAGGAGCTCTTCGAGCTGCTGGTTCTTGCTCCGCAACTCCTCCTGGATATTGCGCGTCCGCAGGCAGGCGTAGAGGCGGGCGTTCAGCTCCTCCCAGGAAAAGGGCTTGGGCAGGTAGTCGTCCGCGCCGGTGTGCAGTCCCATCACCCGCTCGCCGCCCTCCCCCTTGACCGTCAGCATGATGACGGGCACGCCCCGCCCCTGCATCTTGATCCAGCGGCAGACCTCGTGGGCGTTGATGTCGGGCAGGGCCGTCTCGAGGACAACGATGTCGGGTGATTCGGTGTTGACCAGCTTGAGGCCGTTGACGCCGTCATGGGCCCAAAGCGTCTCGTATCCCAATAAGTCGAGCTGCTTTCGAATCTCGTCCGCCTGTTCGCGGTCGTCATCGATGATCAGGATTCGCGCCTTGCCCTTTTTGCGCAGGTGAGTGTGGGACATAGTCCGGGCCTCGAGTCTGGACTAATTGAACCACAAAACGGGGCGCTGTCAAGAAACGGAGACTGGTGGTCAGGGGCGGACTCCCCGCGGCCCGGACGCTACGGCTCAGTTGCAGTAGGCTCACCCGGGGGTAGTTCGTCAGCACGGACTCGGCTGCGTTTACGGTCCTCGCCGGTCCTCCGCTCTCGGCCACCACTTTTGTAAATACCATGGAGGTGGTGACCTCCGAGAGGGCTTCCTCACCACCCCCGGGTGAGCCTTCCTGCCCAGCGGCTTGTTAAATTAGAGTAAAAAAATGGAGAGGGACACGCGATGCGACACGTGTCCATGTTTTATCGTACAGACATTCGAACACAATCGGTAATCGACCAATCGTACTGAACTTGCGTGATTTTCTTTTGTCTTTATTTGAGAGAAGCAAGGAGAAGACCTATGCCATCTCAATTAGAACTTATAGGATTTGGCTTTACAACGCTGTGTCTCGCACTTGCTGTCTACAGCGGAATGAAAGCATTTGTAGCAAATTCCAAATTGATCTCTTATTTGAAGCAAAATCACAATGCTCAATGGCATAAATTCCTTGGGGAGGAGATACCAAATTTGATTCAGCACATCTACTTGACGCCGCTAAATTCTGAGCAATCGTATTTCCACTTTATTTTCAATTCGCGCGAGGATTTTGGCGATCAACAAATATGGAAGTATAAAAAGCAGATTCGATACCGAATATCGGGGTTTATAGTTTATGCAATTGCTGGCATTATAGGATTTGGAATGATTGGATTGGTCCTAAGTCAATTGAACCCCTAAATAAACAGGGACACATGTCGCATCATGTGTCCCCTCCTCTATTTTTTCAAGATTATTTCACCAATCCGGAGCGGTCAGGCGTGGGTTCGAGCGGCCGTGAGCAGGAGGCGCGGAGGGTTAAGAACCGTGGTTTCCGTCCGCTAAAGGCGGACGGAAAGCCTGAGGATGACCGACGCTGACCACCCAATCAGGAAAGTGGCCAGCTAGTTCCGGAAGGCAGCGGTGTCGGGATTAGAGGTGCGCCGGAGCGTCCCGGCCGCGAGAAGCCCACCCCTGACCGCTAGTTCTTTAAAAGCTGTGAGAGAGTTTCCTTTCCCGTACGTTCGAGCAAAGTATCAAGACGCATATCGCTCCGAACAGCAGGCGCAAAATTTTCGCCATATATCTCTGTCAGAGTACCAACCTGGGCATCACCACGCTTTTGACGGATTTCACCATTTAGATCACGACACCTATTATCCAATCCAGTTCGACAATGTCCATTCTTCATCGCTGCTCTCCTCTGCCTACCGAACGAGTTCCTTGGCTCTCGTTGAAACCTTTACGAGCACCCACTCGTTCCGCCGCAATTGAGGCACTTGTAGCAGGTGCCGTTCCGGACCATCAGCCCCCCGCAGGTGTCGCAGGGCGGCGCATCCCCAAACAGGTCGCGCGATATTGCGCGCATCGACGCCGGCTCGGCCGCATCGCTCCCGCCCGCGATCGGCGGCACAGCCGGAGCCACCGGGGCCACCGCCGCCTGGCCGTAACCGTTCACAGCGCCTCCGGCGTTCGACATCCCTTCCGGCAACACGCCGATATCCCGCAGCTGATCGGTCGGCATGAACTTGAGCGCGAGCCAGCGGAAGAGATAGTCGATGATCGACTTGGCGATCCGGATCTGCGGATGCTTGGTAAAGCCGGACGGCTCGAACCGCATGTGGGCGAACTTGAAGACGAGATCGGCCAGCGGGACGCCGTACTGCAGCGAGATCGAGACAGCCGTGGCGAAGGCGTCCATCAGGCCGGAGATCGTGCTCCCCTCCTTCGACATGACGATGAAGATCTCGCCCGGCGAGCCGTCTTCATAGAGCCCGACGGTCAGGTAGCCCTCGTGGCCGTCGATGCTGAACTTGTGCGTGATCGCCCGCCGCTCGTCCGGCAACCGCCGGCGCAGGGGGCGGTACTCCACCTGCCTGACTGGCTCAGCCTGATTGGCGCCGGCCCCGTTGCTGGCCGTCAGCGGCTGGGATGACTTGGAGCCGTCGCGATAGAGCGCGACCGCCTTGAGCCCCATCCGCCACCCTTCAGTGTAGATCCGCTCAATCTCCTCCACCGTCGCCTCGGCGGGCAGATTGACCGTCTTGGAGATGGCGCCTGAGATGAAGGGTTGCACGGCCGCCATCATCCGCAGATGGCCCATCGGGGCGATGAAGCGGGTGCCGTACCGGCCGCATTTGTTCGCGCAATCGAAGACCGGCAGATGCTCCGGTTTCAGCTCCGGCGCGCCCTCCAGCGTCATCCGGCCGCAGATCACGTCGCCGGCCTCCCGGATCTGATCGGCAGAGAAGCCGACCACTTTCAGGAACGAAAAGCCCGGCGTGGCGAGCTGCGCGCGGGTCACCCCGCAGGCGGCCAGCGACGCGTCGCCGAGCGTGGCCACGGTGAAGGCGTGATCCAGATCGAAGACCGTCGGCAGTTGCGCCTCGATCCTGGCCAGATCGTCCGCGGTCACCCCCTTGGCCGAGAGCGCGTCGGCGGTGATCCACGGCGCGCCGGCAAGCCGACCCGTGCCGCAGGCGTAGGCGATCATCCGTTCGATCTGGGCATCATCATACCCCAGCGCGCGCAGCGCGCGGTGGACCGACTGGTTGACGATCTTGAAATAGCCGCCGCCGGCCAACTTCTTGAATTTGACCAGCGCAAAGTCCGGCTCGATGCCGGTCGTGTCGCAGTCCATCAGGAGGCCGATCGTGCCGGTCGGCGCGATGACGGTGGCCTGCGCGTTGCGGTAGCCGTGCTGCTCGCCCCAGGCCACGGCCGCGTCCCAATCCTCGCGGGCCGCCGCCAGCAGGTCGGGCGGACAGACGGCCGGATCGATGGCGTAGGCGGCCGCGCGGTGCTTGTTCATCACCCGCAGCATCGGGTCCCGATTCGAGGCGTAGCCGGCGAAGGACCCCTTGGATCGGGCGATCTCGGCCGATGTCCGGTAGGCGGTGCCGCACATGACCGCGGTGATCGCGCCCGCGGTGGCAAAGCCGGCCGGGCTGTCGTAGGGCAGCCCCTGGACCATCAGCAGCGTGCCCAGGTTGGCGTAGCCGAGCCCCAGCGGCCGGTAGTCGTGGCTGTTCTGCGCGATCCGCTCGGTCGGGTAGGAGGAGAAATCGACGAGGATCTCCTGCGCGAGGATCATGATCCGGCAGGCGTGCCGGAACCCCTCGATGTCGAACCGGCCGGCGTCGTCCACGAACTTGACCAGGTTGATCGATGAGAGGTTGCAGGCCGAATCGTCCAGGAACATGTACTCGCTGCAGGGATTCGACGCGTAGATCCGGTCGGTGTTCGCGCAGGTGTGCCAGTCATTGATCGTCGTGTCATACTGCAGGCCGGGATCGGCGCAGTGCCACGCGGCGTCGCACAGCTTGCGGTAGAGCTCCGCGGCCGGGAGCGTCTCCCACGCCTGGCCGGTCGTGCGCAGCCTAGTCTGCCAGCCGCCGCCGTTCTGCACGGCCCGCATGAACTCGTCGGTGACCCGGACGGAGTTGTTGGAGTTCTGCCCGGAGACGGTCCGGTAGGCCTCGCCGTTGAAATCGGACTCGTAGCCCGACGCGATCAGCGCCTTGGCCTTCTTCTCCTCGCGCATCTTCCACTCGATGAAATCGACGATTTCCGGATGATCGGCGTCCAGGCAGACCATCTTGGCCGCCCGGCGGGTCGTTCCGCCCGACTTGGTGGAGCCGGCCGCGCGGTCGAAGACCTCCAGAAACGACATCAGGCCCGACGACGTCCCGCCGCCGGAGAGCTTCTCCTGCTTGCCACGGAGGCGGGAAAAATTCGTGCCGCTGCCGGAGCCGTACTTGAAGATGCGCGCTTCATGCTTGACCAGGTCGTAGATCGACATCAGATCGTCGTGGATCGACTGGATGAAACAGGCGGAGGATTGGGGGTGCTGGTAGGCGTTGTCGCTTTCCACCACGCGCGACCGCGCCGGATCCCAGTACCAGTTGCCGCCGCTGCCCAGAATGCCGTAGCGGTGATAGAGGCCGCAGTTGAACCAGACGGGCGAGTTGAAGGCGGCCCGCTGGGTCAGGAGCAGCGCGGTCAGCTCCGCTTCGAAGGCATCCGCGTCATCGCCGGTCGCGAAGTAGCCGCCGAGCGCGTCGCCCGCCTCCCGGATGGTGCGGGCCACGCGGGCGATCAGTTGCTTGACGCTCGTCTCGGAGCCGGTCCCCGGCACGCCGGCCTTGCGCAGATACTTCGACGCGACGATGTCGGTGGCCAGCTGCGACCACTCCGAGGGCACCTCCACGCGCGGCGCTTCAAAAATCACCCTCCCCTTTTCATCCGTGATGACGGAGCGGCGCCCCTCCCAGACGACCTCTTCATAGGGGTGGCGTCCCGGCATGCTCCACCGCCGGTCGATTGTCAATCCCGGCGTCAATCCAGGCGTCGGGCCTGGAGCCGACGGCTGGGGCGCCGCCGATTCGGCGGCGGATGACACGGTTTCGCCTAACGCCTCGGGTGGCGTTGCGCTCATGTGGCTCTCCCTCCTCTCGCCAACTGATCAGACCGCACCGCGCGCACGCGCCGCGCGGTCCTTCGATCTCGCACGCGTGACTCCGGATCCTGAACCGATCAGGCGGGGTGCGGCGGAATCCTGTAATGGAATGATGGCCTGCGCCGTGATGAGACCGATCAACTCGTCCTGCTCCGCTTAGACCGCGCCGCGACGCCGGAGGCGGTCCGGCCGGCCGACCGGTTCGTTCCAGCCCCGCCGCGCTCCGTTCCGCCGGGACAGGTCACAGCCGATCAGCGCTGCGATCCGGCAACCATTGGAATGCATCAGGCGGGGAAACGTCATGGGTTCTGTTCTACGCCACTATAGGAATGATGTCAAGAAAAAAGTACAACATCTGGGAGAAACACGGCTTGTCCCTCCCTACATCTTGTTGGTTCCCGGTGAAGAGGCTGTGAAGAAGCTGGCCAAAGACGGTGGAAAAGTTGGGGGGAATGGCCTCGGCTACGACGGAACACGAACCCACAGCGGCGACTGGGCGTTGCGGGTCGTCTGGATGATCACGGTTTTGCTGACGCCGTTGACGACCCCCTCCGCCTGGATGGTGAAAAAATTGCTGGTGACGCTGGCTACGGAGAGCAGGCGGGACGCCAACGGCCCGTTGCCGAGGATCGAGCCGATGTCGTTCAACGACTGGATCGGCCGGCTGTCGATCAGACGATTGGCCAGATCCGGCGTCAGATCCTGATCCAGCGCCCCGAGCACGAGCGGATCGGCCGTGTTCAGGTTCACCCGGAGGCTGTCGCCCGATTGCTGCGCGGTCAGATGGGGCGCCAGCCGGGTGTAGACGTCGTCCGTCACCCCCTTGATCATCCGCAGCTCCTCGAGGCTGTCGATCGGAGCGTTGTGCGCGCGATAGGGCGTCGGCAGCAGGGCATAATAATCGCTCTCCGCGCCGTCGGGCAGGGCGACGTCGTTCTGATCGATCCAGTCGATCACCGCGTCGGCCAGTCGGTCGTCGATCTGCAGCGCCCGCAACAGCCGTTGAAACTGGGCCACCCGCTCGACGTTCACGACGTTGCCGCTGACCAGCGAGTTGATCGGGAAGAACCGCTCCTCATCGATGATCGAGACGCGCATCATCCCCGGGCCGAGCGGGGTCTCGCCCGGCAGCGCCCACGCCTGCGTCAGATTGTCCGACGTGCTTCCGGACAATTGTTGCACCATCAGCAGCGCCCGCCCTTCCGCCACTCCCGCCTTGGCCAGATAGAAGGCCGCCGTGGCGTCCCGGTAGTTGCCGGCCGCGCGGTGCTCCAGGCGGACCGACCGGTCGAACTCCAGCACCAGCGTCATCAGCAACGCGATGATCAGCAGCACGAGCACCAGCGCCGCGCCCCGCTGGGACCGCACCGCCGCTCGATCCTGTCGGCACGCGGGCCTCGCGGAGATGTCGACTCCGCCGTGCGGCCGTGTGTTATACTGTGTGGCCATGGTTGTGAACGCAGTGCTGCTGCGTTGTCTTCATTCTATCCGTATTGCCGTCATCATCAGTCTGGCGGCCCTTCCTGGATTGATGGGGTGCAGCAAAGGGGCCAACGTCACGCTGCAAGCCATGGCGGATCCGACGACTCCAACCGCCCTCCCCACCAATGGCGACCCCGCCAATGATTCATTTCCCAACGCCAACATCACGCCGACCGGGTTCGCCATGGGGATCCAGAGCGCGACATTGACCGGCACGGATGGCTCCAGCTTCACCATGTTCGACCAGGGCACCGCCACGCCGCTGTTCACCCGGCTCTACAACAGCCCCACCATGGTCACGTTCGCCTCCTCAAGCAAAGTCAGCAACGGCACCTACAACCAGCTGGCGCTGCAGGTGGTCTATTACGAAGCGGCCATCCAGACGTGGGACAACCAGGATCTCTCTCATACCAGGCGGCTGCGATACTATTTGGGCTCTGCCACCGACCCGTTGATCAATCTCGCGGTGACCGCCGGTGATCTGCTCCTCAGCTCGGACGATTTCATCGTGCCGACCTCAAAAAATCCCACCGACGTCGGCTCGGGCGGAATGAATCTGGCCTGGATCAGCCAGGTCGACGGCAGCTTCTGTTCGCCACGAATCGATTGCAGCGGCGCCAATCTCAACGATCCTTATCAGGGGAACACGTCCTTCCTTGCCGGTATCTTTGCTGCGTCCCCGATTGTCTCCATCTCCCCGATCACGATCGATTCCAGCACGAACGCCACCTACCTGATCAACCTCACGTTCGGCATCGCCAATCAGTTCTTTTACGATGACACCGATGGCAACAACCAGTTCGACTCCCTCTCGACATTATCGAACGACGGGAAGATTGATCTGCCCTGCGCCCATCCCTATCCAGCCTGCGTGACCACTGATAATCCCGGGTCGGCCGACTTCTGGATCGGCCCTCCACAAATCACCGCAACGGTCATCAGTCAATAACCCTCACATCGGCTTGACGGGCCCGGCCCCTCCCGGCGCGGCCGGCGCGCCCGCGGTCGGGCCCGGCTGGAGCTGCCCTGCCTTCAACTGATAGACGGCCACGGTGATCGCGGCGTCGAGCAGATCGGGCTCGTTGAACCGGCTCTTGATCTCTATTCGCTTGACGCGCAGCCGCTGGGGCGCCTGCTCCAGGCCGGAGAGGAACGACACGATCTGCGCCAGCTGCACCTGCTCCAGCCGCACCTCGACGGACACCTCCTGGTAATTTTCAAAGGGCAGATCCGGCTGGGGCTTGATCCCGGCCAGATGGGGCTTGCCGACTTTGTCGAGGACCGTCTTTTCCGCGAAGGTCGCCAGGGAAAAATCGGCGCCCATCGCCTTTACGTCCGCGTCCACCCGGCCCTTGAGCCGTCCGTAATCCTCGCGCATCTGGTTGAGCTGGTCCAGCTCCCGCTGTTTCTGGGGGATCAGCCGGTCCAGCATGGCCATCCGCTGCAGCAACGGATCGACCGCCGTCATGTAGATCACCAGGCCGAGGACGATCACGCCCCCCCAACCCAGGACCAGCTGCTCCCGCCAGGAGAGCCGCTTCCAGAGATCGCCGATCGCGGTCATCCCGTCACCCCGCCCGGCCGGCCGGTTCCGCGGGCGGGGCGAAACTCAACTCCGCCCTGAACCGCACGTGTTGTTGATCCACGCTCATTCTCGCGTCGCTGATCGTCGCCTGCGTGGCCGATTCCACGCCGCGCAGCAGCTCCTTGACCCGGTCGACGGCTTCGAACGAGTTGACTTCGCCCTCGAACCGGACGTCGGCGCCGGCGATCGTCATCCGGTCCACCCTCAGTTCCGGCAGCGACTGCAGCGCCGTCGTCAGGCGGTCCAGCACCACCAGCGCGCTGGGCTCCCCTTCGCCGAGGAAGGAGGCCCGGCGGTTCAGCGTCTTCATCGCGTCCCTGGCCTGTTCCAGCTCGTTGACCACACCCCGCACGTCCGTGAAGGTCCTGGTGAAGAGCGCCCGCTGCTCCGCCTTGACGGCCTCGTAGGCCCGCTCCTTCAAATGGTAACGGACGAACAGATCGGCCCCGGCCAGCAGCACGAGCACGAGCACCGCCGCGACGACGCCGACGGACCGCGTGCGGGCCCGGCTCTGCTCCGAGGGCGAGATGAATTCCGCCTGGCGGAAATTGAACGACTCTTCCGGCGAACGCAGCGCCGCGCCGATCGCCTGGGCGAACGGGCGCGCCGCCGTCCAGCCGCCCTGCGCGTCGGGCGGGGCCAGCCAGGCGGGGACCTCGTCGATCCGGTTCGCATTCAGTTCGGCGCACAGCCGCTCGGCCAGCCCCGAGTCGTCCGCTTCGCCGGCCCTGGCGCCGCAGATCAGCAGTGAAATCGTCTCCGTCCGTTCCTCCAGGGCGGTAAAATGGACCGCCCGCTTCACCTCGGCCAGCAGCGCGTGGTCCGCCTCCGGCGACACGCCGGCGCGCCCCGACAACGTCCGGGTGGAGAGCAGCCGCCCTCCCCGACAGACGGCCAGCGTGGTCGAGGCGTCGCCCAGCTCGACGACGGTCAGGAGCCCCTCGGTCGTGTCGCCGGTCATTGAGCCTAAAGGGGAGCCGACAGGGGAGCCGACCGGGGAGCCGGCGGAGGGGCCAACGGCGCGGGCCAGGCGCGCCAGGGCGGCCGGCCCGATCTCCACGACGGTGGGATCGATCCCCGCGTCCGCGGTCATCTCCAGCAACTCGGTCATCCGGCTCTTGGGCAGCACGACCGCCAGCACGCGACTGCCGGTCGGCGTGCGCTGAAGCGCCGCGGGACTGATCAGCACCTGGTCCAGATCGAATGGCAGCATCGACTCGATCTCGAAGGGGAGCACCTGGCCGACTTTTTGCGGGTCTTGAAACGGCACGGTCACGACCCGGCTGGTCGCCTGATCGCCCGGCAGGGACAGCACGATCTGGTCGGCATTGAACCATCCGGCCGCCGCCAGCTCGCGCAATGCCTGCACCACGGCCGACCGGTGATCGACCCGGTCGGGCGGAGGCAACGGCCGCACCTGCCAGCCTTCCACCTTCGACTGGCGCAGTCCGCCGACCACGCGGACCAGGCGGATCGCCTCCGCCCCCATCTCCACTCCGACGGTCCGGCGCGGCATCAGAATCCGCTGGTCGGCAGCGACACCACCGTGCGAAACTCCTCCGGGGGCCCCTCCGCCTTCGCAAATGTCAGCACGATTTCCACCAGATCAGGCAACTGATGCAGCTGGCTGGCATCCCATTCCGTCTCCCACGTACCCTTGGCAAAGTAGCGAAAGGTCGCGTCGGCCAGCCGGTCGGTCATCAGCACCCGTTCCGTCCCCCCGCCCGTAAGGAACGGATTGGCGATCTCCGTTCGCCACAATTGCAGGCCGAGCGGACCCTTATCCACTTCATACCCGATAATCGCCGTTTCGACGGCCGGCGGCTGCGTCGGATACCAGGTGTGGGACCGGCTGGTGAACTGCAACTGCACGACCGTCTGCTCGCCCTCCTTCGGCGGCGTCCCGAGAAAAAGCGTCTCCTGCCGGTTCGCGTTCCACTCCGTGGAGGTCAGCTCATCGGCCAGACGGGAGAGGATCACCCGCGCCGCCTGGGCGGACGCGCCCTGCTCCGTCGTACGATTGATGGCCGAGGTCGTCGCCCGAAAGCTGGCGTAGACCGTCGCGGCCACGATCGCCAGCAGCGTCACGGCCAGCAGGAACTCCAGCAACGTGAACCCGCGCCGGCGGCTGGATTCACAGCGAAGGGACACGCTTCACCTCCTGCACATAGGTGACCAGCGCCACCTGTTCCTGCCGGCCCCCTTCCGGCCAGCTCACCGTCACCGTCAACTCCACCCACGTGGGAACCGGGGTCGGCTCCTCCACCCGCGTCCACACATATCCGGGATAGTGGTCGCCGAAATTGCCCGCATTCTCCGTTTGATCCGTCTCGGCCCCGCGGCTCAGCTCTTCCATTTTTGCCCTGGCCAGCGACGTGGCCGTCACCAGATGACGGGCGTGGGCCTGCAGCGCGACGTCGCGGTTGCGGAGCGTCAGCAAGGCGGTCAACGCCACGGCCAGGACGGCCAGGGCGACGACGATTTCCAGCAGGGTAAAACCCGAGCGACTGCCGTTCACGGTTGCACGAGTGTGGTTAATGAAGTCAGGTAAGATGTGCTCTCTCCGGCAGTACCGTTCTTTCGATTTGGGGGGAGACGCTATCTCCCCTCAACGCCTCCCACTGATTATTATACTCGGTTTCGTAACGCACAGAATGGTCGCGTGTCACGTTCCACTCCCGGTCATCGCGTCTCCCAAGGCCGGCTCCACATCGCCCATCGAGACCGCCACGCGGCCCGTGAGCGGATGGGGCAGCAGCGACAGCTCCTCACCCCCCCGCATGCCGTCGAGTTGCTCCAGGTGGATGAACGCGGCGTCCTGCCGGCCGATGGGATAAAAATAGATGGCGGCCTTGCCCTGGGTCACCTTCGTTCCCTGAGCGGTGACGAGATCGAGAAACCGCACGCCGTCCGGCAGCACAAGATCATCAGCCGCGGGAACGAAGACCTGGGCGCCGTCAACGGTTTGCAGGACTTCCGGCCGGTACTGCTCCTTGCCGATCTCGAACTGGAGCCGATACACCTGATGGGTCATCACGGCGCGCTCATAGAGGCGTTCAATCTCGGCCGTGACCTGACGGCCCGCCTTGCGCAGGGCGCCTTCCGTCCAGTGCTCGAGAAGCGGATAGCTGATCCCGATGAGCAGTACCATGAGGGCCATGACCACCACCAGTTCGATCAGCGTGAAGCCGGCGACCGCGGCGGCTCGATGGGGAGACGGCCTGTCGTGCGGTGGGTGTATCGGGTTCAATCCAGATCCCGGCTATCGAGGTCCCGGCTGGTCCCATCGCCGCCGGGTTCGCCGTCGGCGCCGTATGACAGCAGATCATAGTCCGGGTTGTGGATGCCGGGGCTGATGTAGATGTAGGGCCGCTTCCAGGGATCGTTGGGCACCTTGGGCAGGTAGCCCCCCTTCTTCCAATTGTTCGGCAGGGGGGGCGTGCTCGGTTCCGTCACCAGCGCCGACAAACCTTGTTCCGTCGTGGGATAGACGCCGTTGTCCAATTTGTACAGCTCGAGCGCGTCCTCGATGTTTTTCAGCTGCGCCTTGGCCGCCGTGACCCTGGCCTCGTCGGTCCGGCCGACCAGCTTCGGCGCGATCAGGGCCACCAGCAGCGCCAGAATCGTGATCACCACCATCAGCTCGATCAGCGTGAAGCCGGCTTGAAGATTGGAGCGGAATGGTGGGCGCCGGCGCCGGCCGCCCCTCCGCATGCGCCATCCATGCACGATAGATGTCAGGCTGATGTTCATAGCTCTCCCGTTGGTCGATGAAGGCATGATTAGTGGACCGCCTGGCTCATGTCGAAAATCGGCAGCAGCACCGACAGCACGATCATCAGGACGATCCCGCCCATGAAGAGGATCAGCACTGGCGTGAGCAGCGACGTCAGCACGCCGACCGTGGTCTCCACCTGATGGTCGTACGCCTCGGCGACTTTTTTGAGCATCTGCATCAACTCGCCGCTCCGCTCGCCGACCGCGATCATCTGGATCACAAACCCTGGGAACAGGCCGCTGCGCTGCAGGGGGCCGGCGATGCTTTCGCCCTCCCGGATGTTGTGCGCCGCCTCCTCGATCGCCCCCTCCAGGACGAGGTTGCCCACCACGCCCTTGACGATACCCAGCGCCTTCAACAGCGGAATGCCCGCCGCCAGCAGCGTGCTCAGGGTCAGGGCAAACCGCGAGAGCGCCACCATGCTCGCGATGCGGCCGAAGACCGGCAGCTTCAACATCCACCGGTCGCGCCGCAACCGCCCCTCGGGGGTGGACAGGACGCGTTGGGCCCAGATCGCGCCCCCGATCAGCAGAAGGACCGGCCCCCACCAATAGCTGCGAAGCCACTGGCTCCCCCCGAGCAGGATCCGCGTCGGCAACGGCAGGGCCTGCCCCATGTCGGAGAAGACCTGCGCGATCTGCGGCATGACGTAGAGGATCAGAAAAAACAGAATCGACAGGCTCGTCACCAGCAACACGATCGGATAGGTCACGGCCGCCAGCACCCGGCTGCGCAACCGGGCCTGGTATTCGAGCATCTCCGCCAGCCGCAGCAGCATCAGCGCCAGCGTGCCGCTCTGTTCCCCCGAACGGACCATGTTCAAATAGAGCGGGGAAAAGACGGCGGGATAGGCGTTCTGCGCCTCGGCCAGAGACGCGCCCTCCTTGACCCTCTCCCGCACGGCGATCCAGATCTTTCGCGCCTGCTGCCGTTCGATCTGTTCAATCAGGGAGGTCAACCCGTCCATGAGCGGCAGGCCGGCGCCGATCATCGTGCTCAGTTGCCGGGTCATGACCGACAGTTCCGGCAACGACAGGCGCGGGGTCCGGTGCCAGCGGATCCAGCGTTCGGCGGCCTGGACGGCCGCGTGGCGGCCCGCCTGGGCTGTCGCGCCCTCCGGCGCCGCGGCGGCTCCGTCGCTCTCCAACACGTCGGTCGGGAAGATGCCGGACTTGCGCAGCTTGGAACGGGCCAAGCGGGGACTGTCCGCGTCGATGACGCCGCTGATCGCGCGCCCTTCGGGGGTCAGACCCCTGTATTCGTACACACCCATTGAATCGGCGGTTTCGTGGAATTGGACCCTGGCGGCATCGCGCGCCCGTGGAGTTGCGCCCCGGGGACGGCGCCGTGACGCGTCACACCGCTTGCTGCGTCACCCTCAGGACTTCTTCGGCCGTGGTCGCGCCCTGGAGCACCTTCGCCATGCCGTCTTCGCGCAGCGTTCGCATGCCAGCAGCCACGGCGGCGTCGCCGATGGCCTTGGCGTCCGCTTTGGCCATGATCATCCGGCGGATCTGATCATCCACCACCAAAATCTCGTAAATGGCCACGCGGCCCCGGTAGCCGCTGCCCGCGCACGCGGGGCAGCCCGCGCCTCGGGAGAGCATGACCGGACGCCCCCCGTCGGCCGATGAACGGGCCAGTCCCAGACGGGCCAGCTCTTCCGGCGCCGGCGCATGGGACTGCCTGCAGGAGGAGCAGATGGTTCGCACCAGCCGTTGGGCCATGATGGCCACCACGGAGGAGGCGACCAGAAAGGGCTCGATCCCCATGTCGATCAGCCGCGTCACCGCCCCGGCGGCGTCATTGGTGTGCAACGTGGAGAAGACCAGATGGCCCGTCAACGCCGCGTGGATGGAAATCTCCGCCGTCTCGGCGTCGCGGATTTCGCCGACCAGGATCACGTCCGGGTCCTGGCGCAGGATCGACCGGAGGCTGCTGGCAAAGGTCAGATTGATCTTGGGATTGATTTGCATCTGGCCGATGCCCTTGAGCTGGTACTCGATCGGATCCTCGATCGTCAGGATGTTCTTGTCCGGCGAGTTGATCTGGCTGAGGGCCGCGTACAGCGTCGTGGTCTTCCCGCTGCCCGTGGGCCCCGTCACCAGCAGGATGCCGTGGGGCAGCCGGATGAGATGATCGAAGCGCTGCCGGATCGTCGGCGAGAGCCCCAGCTGGTCCAGATCCAGCAGGAGATGCTCCTTGTCCAGCAGCCGCAGGACCGCCCGTTCGCCGTTGGCGACCGGGATGATCGACACGCGGATGTCCACCTCCCGGTCCCCGATCCGGATGCCGATCCGGCCGTCCTGCGGCGTCCGCCGCTCGGCGATGTCCAGGCCCGCCATGATCTTGACCCTCGAGATCAGCGCGGCGTGGACCCGCTTGGGCGGCGTCAGCACGTTGTGCAGCACCCCGTCGATCCGATACCGCACCACCACCTCCCGTTCGTAGGGCTCGATGTGAATGTCGCTGGCGCGCTCCTTGACCGCGCGGAACATCAGCGAGTTGAGCAGCCGGATGATCGGCGCGTCCTCGGTCGCGGTCAGCAGGTCGGTCGTTTCCTCGATCGACTCGGCCAGCTGATTCAAGTGCGTGCTGTCCAGATCCTCGATGACCTGTTCGGCCGTCTCCTGGGCCTGCTCGTACTGCGCGTGGAGCACCTCCTCGATCGCTTCAGCCGACGCCAGCACGGGGGTGACGGGCGCGCCGGTCAGCAGCCGGACGTCGTCGATCAGGTGCAGGTTGAGGGGATCGGCGATGGCGACGGGCACCTGCCCATGCGCCTCGACCAGCGGCACCAGCCCGTATCGCTTGGCAAACGACAACGGAATCTTGGCGAGCAACGGCCCGTTGACCGACGTCCGCGGCAGCGCGGGAAGAAACGGCAGGTCGAACTGGCGGGCCAGCGCCTCCAGAAACTGCTCGCGTGTCACGTAACGCAGATTGACCAGGATCTCGCCGAGGGGGGCGCCGCTCTCGCGCTGCTGCGCCAACGCTTCGTTCAGCCGGGCCTCCGTCAGCCCGGCGATGTCGCGGAGCAGGTCACCCAACCGTTTTTGCACGCCGACCGACACGGGTTACCGCACCACCGGGCCGGTTCCGCCCGGGGTCAGGATGGGATCATATTCTCCACGCCCCACGACATGCTCCCGTTCAAGAAACCGGCTGGATTCCTGCTGTTTGCGCTCACGAAGCGCCGTCAGCTCCTCCTGACTCTTGACGACGTAGGGGGTCAGAAAAATCATCAGATTGGTTTTCACATGCTCGACCGTTTTGGTCTTGAACAGCCACCCCAAGACCGGGATGTCGCCCAGCAGGGGGATCTTGCTGCTGCTGATGTTCTGGTTGTCGCGGATCAGCCCGCCGATCACAATCGTCTGGCTGTTGTTGACGATCACGGTGGTCGTCGCCGACCGCTTGGTCAGGGTCGGCCCGACGGCCAGGTTGCCCACCTGCTGGCTGACCGTCTGCTCCACGGCCGTGATCTCCTGGAGCAGATCGAGCTTGACCGCGTCGTCCTCCATAATGTGGGGCGTCAGCTTCAGCGTGATCCCGACGTCCTGGCGGGTGATGTTCGTGGTGATCGTCCCCCCGGTCGTCTGATTCTGGCCGCTGGGAATCGGCACGTTCTCGCCGACGACGATTTCCGCCTCCTTGTTGTCGCTGGCCAGCAGCTGGGGCGTGGAGAGAATGTTCACATCGGACATCGTCTGCAGCGCGGTGAGCGCCGCCCGGATGTTGTACGACTGGGCGGTGATGCCGGCCGGGAGGTTCACCAGGTTGAACAGGTTTTCCGGCGGCTGATTGACCCCGCCGAGCACCGCCAGGTTATAGGCGGACGAGGAATAGCCGATCAGCGCGCTCAGATCCATGCCGACGGACTTCAGATGGTCCAGTCCGACCTCCATGATCACCGCCTCGACATAGACCTGCCGCCGCTTCATGTCCAGCTGCTGGATCACCTTGGTCAGCGCGTCGTAGTCGCTTTGCGACGCGTTGATGATGATGGAGTTGGTCGCCTTGTCCGCCGTCACCTGGATGGGGCCCTCGAACCGCGCGCCGGTGGTGGACAGGCGCTGCGTGACGCCGGCCGGGGCTCGCGGAGACTGCAGCCCGCCCAGCAATTTGGCGACATCCTCCGCGACGGCGTTCTCGAGCGTGTAGACGTACAAGTTGCGCTCCGGCACGCTCTCGTTCGCCGGCACGATCTGGATGATCTCCCCGCTGGGGACGGCCCGATAGCCCTTCAACTCCAGCACCGATTCGAAGACGCGATACGCCTTTTGCACGGAAATCTTCGCCGGCGAATAGATCGTCACCTTGCCCTTGACCTTTTCATCGATGACGAAATTTTTCCCAATCAGTTCGCTGATGAATTTGATGAAGACGGGCAGTTCCACGTTGGTGAAATCGATTGTGACCCATTGGGCGGCCGGCGTCGTGCCGGCCGGCAGAGCGGCCAAGGCCGTCCGGCCCTGCCCCACTCCCATCACCAGCAGGACCGCGAACGCCAGATTAGCGAATTTCATAGGCCAGCGTGACGGGCTGGGACCGCCGTTGCAGATCGACGTTGATGGCAGATTCATTCTGGAGCTGCTGGAACGCCTTGAGCAGGTTTTGCGGATCGTTGACCTCGATCCCGTTGATGCGCTGCAGGACGTCGCCCTCCTGCAGGCCGATCTCAGTGTAGAAGCTGCCGGGTTGCATGCTGAGCAGGCGGAAGCCGTCGGCCTTTCCGCCCGTGAAGTTCGGAATCAACCGGGCCTGAGTGAGGAGCTTCGGAAGATTGGCGAGCGCCGCATCGATCTTGCCCCGCTCGATCAGCCAGTGATTGGCCGCCACTTCACGCACGCCGCCCGGCGCCACCACCGGCCCACTGGCCGCGGTCGTCGCCGTTGGAACCTCCTCCTCCACCGTCAGGCGCTGGAGCGCCGTCCCCACCCGAATCGTGACGGCGTACCGCTCGATCCCCATCAACTGCGCGCCGCCGGGCAGCAGGTCGCCGATGCGGAAGAGATTCTGGGCGTGGCTGGTCTTCTCCTCCAGCACGGCAAATCCGAAATCGCCGCCTCCGGTCACCGTCCCCACCAGAAGATGGGTGGATTGAATGGCCACGGGAGACGGGGCTTGCTCCGCTGAGGCCGCGGTCGGGTTGCCCCCCCGTTGATTGGGATTGAAGAGGTTGCCCTTCAGGATGGCGGCCGTGTCCGCCGTCGGCGGCGGAATCGCGACGTGCCCGCCGGCAGGTTTCGACGGCGGCATGGAGGCCTCGATCGTCGCCCCCATGATCACCGTGGTCAGATCAGCGGCCAGATACGACGAGGCCGCCAGCATCAGCACGGTCACCACACGCCGCCGCCAATGCCACCATGCTATGCTCAGACGGGTCGACGGCATGGGCTGCTCCATTACCCATTATTCCTCGCATACCCATGAATGTCAAGTGAACCGGCGCCGGGCGGATCGAGGAACGAACCCGTGGCGGAACGAGCCGGTTACCCGGCTTGGCCGGGGGCGGCCGACCCGCCGCCCGCGCCTCCCCGGCCGGCGTGCGTGCCGGAATCGGGGAGGGACAAATGGGGGAACCCGGCCGGTTCAAGCAACTGCGAGATCAACAGATCCATCAGGGGATCGGAGGCGGGAATGATCAGGCCGCGCTGACCTGCCCATTGCCGGAGCGCCTGTTCCGTGTCCGGTCCCGCCAGGCCGTCGATCGGGCCTCGGTAGAGTTGCCGGTCGTGCAACCGGGTCTGCAGCCACCGGACGACCGGGTCGATGCCGTCGACCGGGCCGGGCCACCGCCAGCCGTTGAGCGGCCGCCAATAGAGACGGACCGTTTCCGTCAATTCCTGGTCGATCGCGGAGGCCGGACGGGTGAGAAACCCGGCGCCGGGATCAAGGAGTATGACCCGGCCGTTGATGACGCGGGTGATGACAACGGGATGCGGCGGCCGGCCCGGGTCGCCGCTTTTTCTCATGGCGATGGCGGGATAATCCAGTTCCAACAGCTCATGACCGGTGAGCGGGACCTGGAGCAATTCGAGCCGTCGCTCCCGGGCCAGGGCGGCGGGATCCGCGTTCACCAGGCCGTTGGGCCTGACGGGAGGCCAGTCGGGCACCGCGCCCCATTGGTGCAGCAGCATCAGCAGGGCAGCCCGCTCCATTAATTCAGGTGTGGAAGCCCGGATGACGTCGTTGGCATCCACATACCAATCCGGCCCTGACGGAGGCACCGCGCCCCCCCGATCGGTCTGAACCGACGCCGCGTGCCCTTGAACCGGCGGCGTGGTCGACACCCCATTGGTGGAGACCGGCACGTCCAGTCTGTCACCGGCCGCCGCCATGCGGGTGCGGGAATGATCCACTTTCAACTCCGAAGACGGAGCATTCGATGCAGGCCCCCCGGGCGCGGAGACCACGGCCAGGGGCGCGGCTGGGGGATGCGGAGCCGGCGGCCTGGTGATCGGAGCGGAGCTCGGCACGGCGGAGTCCGGCGCCGAACGAGAGGGCGTGACCACCTCCATCGGAAGCAATGGGATGCGGACGGCGGTGGCCGCAGGGGCCCCATCCGGAAATTCTTCCTTGACCGGGGGTGTGAAGAACGGGGTCAACAAGTCCGTCCCCGACGGTGTGGGCAGAGACGGCTGAGAGGGTGTCGTCATGAGGGGCGGCGCAACGACCGGTCCGCCAGCGGTCATGTCATGACGAAGGCCGGGGGCGGCTTCCGGCGCCTCCGAACGGGCCAGGGGCGTCTCTCGGTCGGGTGTCTCCTGCCCGGAGGGCAAGTCCACCGGGGGGGGCAGGATGACCTCAGAACGGTCACGGGCCAGCAACGCCATCGGAAAATGCTGTTGAATCGTATCAGCATTCCACCACATCGCGCCCAATCCGATCAGCAGCAGGGTCAGACCGATGGCGGCCACGTGCAGCATCGGATCGCGGCGGGCCCTGGCGGACGCCGCCGGCGCCTCCCGCGTCAGATGGATCGGAGGCGGTTCGGTCACGGGGAGAATGGGGGCCAACTCGCCGATCGCCTGGCTCATGAGATACCCGGAAATGAGCCGGGTGCCGCGCACATAGGCCGCCAACAGCGCCCGGTCGCACAGCGCGTTGACCAGCCGCGGGACCCCTCCGGAATAGCGGTAGACCAGCTCCAGGGCCGCGGCCTCGAAGTGCACGGCCTCCCGGCCTCCGGCCCGCCATAATCGATACCGGATGTAATCGGCCACTTCCTGGGGTTCCAACGGCGTCAGGTGCGCGCGGACCACGATGCGCTGATTGAGCTGGCGGAGCTGCGGCAACGCCAGCTTGTCCATCAACTCCGGCTGGCCGATCAGCAGAATCTGCAGCAGTTTCGCCCTGGGCGTTTCAAGGTTCGACAGCAGCCTGACCTCCTCCAGGCAGTCCACTGAGAGCGTCTGCGCCTCGTCGATGATCAGCACCGCGTTGCCGTCCTGCATCAGCTGCTCGAGCAGGAACCGGTTCAGCTCATCGGTGAGAATCTTCTTCGAATAACTCTGACCGTTGATGCCGAAATCGTGATTGATCGATTGCAGCAGTTCGACGGTCGTCAGATTCGGGTTGAAGATGAGAGAGCTCTTCACACTCGGCCCCAGTTGCTCGATCAGCAGGCGGGAGAGTGTGGTCTTGCCGGTCCCGACTTCGCCCGTCAGCACCATGAAGCCCTTGCGCTCCCTGATGGTGTAGAGTCCCTGATTGAACGCCTCTTCGTGGCGGGAGGTGAAAAAAAAGAAGTTGGGGTCTGGCGTGGGTTGGAAGGGAAGGCGCCGAAATTGGAAAAACTGTTGATACATGCCCGGTTACGGTACTCTGTCATAGAACAACTCCCTTGTCAATAGATTTTGTGGTATAAAGGGGCGACAACCCCAAACTCTGGTATGTTCGCTCATGGCGCGACTGCTCCTCACCATTCTTTTACTCATGCTCTCGTTCTGGGCCGGGTATGTGACCGGAGGACGGGAGCAGCGGAGCATGCAACAGAATCTGCAGCAGCTCAAAGACGAAATGGCCCGGCGGACCCTCGACCTGGAACGGCATGTGACAGCAGCGCGCATGCGAGGCCATCTGCTCGAGATGCGCGACGCGCTGACGACCGCCGAAACACAGATCGACCATCAGAATTTCGGGTTGGCTCGCAGCTCGCTGGCCGACGCCCAACGATCGTTGCAGAACGCCCTGAAACTGGACGAAAAAGGCGCATTGTCCCGGCTCCGGCCGGTCGTGCAGGAATTGGAACGGATGAAAAGCCAGGGGAATCCGCTTGGCCCCGCTTCAATCAGAACGATCGAACAGATCAAACGGGACATCACACCGGGTGACGAAACGGGCTAGGACCGGCTCACGCAGGGCCGGACCGTTGTCAGACCGGCGGAGAGCGCCCGGGCGGCCTCGGCGCCGGGGTGTCGGCGACGTTCCGCGCCGCGCCGGTCTCGCTCACGAATCGGCGTGGACCGTCACGGCCACCGGCTCGTGGCCTAGGATCGGCGCTACGATTTGCCCGGCGATTCCGCCGCGGGCGGCGCAACCGCCTGCGCCGCCTTGCCGGCGGGAGCGGGACGCATGCGCCTGAGCTTCCGTTGCAGCCGGCGCCGTTGTTTGTGCAACAGCCGCAGGGAGGCGTCGTTCCCTCCGCCAGATCCGGCAGCGGTCATGTTCTTGTTGAGTCGTACCAGTCGCTGTTCCAGTTGTTGAACGGTCGGCATGCCGCGTTCCTCCCTCCGTGGTGTGGTTACCAGGTATTGTACGGGGTGCCATCCAATCCCGTCTCTTCGCTGGTGGTGTGAATATCATAGACGTCGTCCCCGCACCATGACGAGACGTCGGGATCGTCCCGATAGCAGCGCTTGGCCCAGTCCCGAGACTGCGTCATGGGATCGATGGGGATCTGGCGCAAATACCGTTTGATGTCCAGCTTGCTCGCCTGCGCCAGCGCCCCGCTGAGTTTGACCTCCAGAAGCGTGTCCAGATCCTTCGGGTAGCCGAAGTCATCGCTGACATCCGTGCAGGTCAGTTGGTTCGCCTTGCAGAGATCGCCGACCAGCTGGTTGCCGGTGCGGTTCCAATCCAGGTGGAACTGGTCGATGGCCTGGCGGACGGTGCGCAACTGCTGGCGCAACTCCAGTTCCCGCGTCCTCTTGGCGTTCATCTTGACCATCGGCAGGGCCACCGATGCGAGGATGAGCAGAATCGCCAGCGTCACCATCAACTCCAGCAGGGTGACGCCCTCGTCCGCCGTCATCCGCCGCCCGGCGCGGCAGCAAACGGGAGAAAACGGGCGGCTCATGTGATGCGTCGTCGCGGCGGATCGGCTCAGGAGGGGATGGCGCTCGCAGGACGGATTCGCGCAGTGAAACGGCCCTGATTACCGGACAACCACCACTCCGCGCAGTGCCGTGACCGGCACCGGAGCGTGATCCGGATTGGTAAAGGAGCCCGGCACCACCGTGACAGGGGAGGCGCCGGGCGACTTGCTTTGGAATATCAGCGTGCAGAACGCCCCGGACCCCTCAGCGCCCTTCACGTCGGACAGGCGGGCGATGCGCAGATCGACCTGGCCCAGTTCCGGATTGGGGATGGCGGAGAAGGTGGTGGCCCAGTCCCCCTGGCTCATCAATCCGCCCTCGATCGCATGATCGAATTCCAGCACGGCGGGATTGTAGGAGACCACGAATTCAGCCTCGGACAGGTTTGAGACCTGATCGGCCTTGACCACGACCGAAACCGACTCCTGCACGCCCGCCGTCAGCTGCTCCGGCGCGACGTGCACCACCGCCCGGCCGATCGACGCGGGATCAACCGGCAGATAGGAGCCGGAGGGCTGCGGGGGCCGGACAGCCGGGGGCGGAATTGGAGGGGCGGGAATCGGCGCACTTTGCGGGGCCCGCGGCTGCTCCTGAGGCTGGGCCGGCGGCTCCGGCGTGGGGGGCGGGGCGACAAATTCGCCGCCGTCACCCGACGAGCCGGAGGGCCCGCCGAACGACAACCCCGAAAAGAGCTGGCCGGTCGAGTAGGCCTCCTCCGTCCCGGACCAGAAGGCGAGCAGATCATCGCTGGGAGGCTCCAGCCGTCTGACCACATGCGGCGTGATGGTCATGATCAGATCGGTCTTTACCTTCTCCTGATCGGTATGGGTGAACAGCTTGCCAAGCAGCGGGATGTCACCCAGCACCGGAATCTTGTTGTTCGCGTTCTTGTCCTGATCGCCGATCAATCCGCCGATCACCACCGTCTCGCCGTCATGCACGTTGAGCAACGTCTCGGCCGTCCGGTTGCCGAATTTGTACTGCTGGGCCTGCGTGACAAACTCGCCCAGCGTCGTCACCTCCAGATTGAGTTTCATCCGGACGTCGTTGTTCAGGTAGACGGTCGGTTCGATGCTCACCTTGATGCCGGTGTCCTTGAACTCGGTCGACGTCACGGTGGTGGTGCCTCCCACCGTGGTCGCCGTGGTGCCGGTCGAACTGGAGGTGCTGAGCAGAATCGGCACCTTGTCGCCGACATTGATCTTGGCCGTGCCGCCGTTGAGCACCCGCAATCGGGGATTCAGCAAGGTTTGGGCGTCGGAGTCCTGCTTGATCAGGTCCACCACCACCGTGGGCAGCGTTAAAAACACATTGCTGCTGGTCAAATTGGTGAGCTGGTTCAATGTCATCGTCCCGCCCGGGCCCGTGGCTCCGGGTGGCCCGACGCCGCCTGTCAGGGTGGGACCGCTGGTGGGCGACAGCTCCCAACCGTACGTGAGCAGCTTGGTCCGGTCCACTTCGATCACCTCCACATCCAGCATGACCTCGGCCGACTGGCGGTCATTCGCGGCGATGATCTTGGAGGCAAGGTCGAGCTTATCGACGGTGTCCCGCATCACGATGGCGTTCAAATCGTTGTTGACGAAGACGCGCCGCGTGTCCAGCATCGTCCGGAGCAGGTTCACCATGTCCTTGGCTGGAATCACCGACAGATAGAAGGTTCGGATCTGCAGGTCCTCATATTGATTGGCCTTGGCCTTGGTCTTCGGCGCGACCAGGATCGTCCTGTCATTGATCCGCTTCATGAACAGGTTGTTGGTCGCCAGGATCAGGTTCAGCGCCTCGGGAAACGAAGCGTCCTTGAGGAAGATGGTCACCGGATCGTCACGGACGTCCTTGTCGAACAGGATGTTGATGCCGTAGCTCTTGGAGAGCAGTTCGAAAACTTCCTTCAGGCGGGCCCCCTGAAATTTAAGGGTGATGGGCTCCTTCGAGCTGAGCGCCAGCCCTTCCTCCGAGTTCGCCGACCGCTTCTTTTCGGAGATCGCCATCACCGCCTGCTGGGCTTCGACCAGCGACGGATTTTTCTCCAACGCCGCTTCGAACTCGCCGAGCGCTTCGTCCAGGCGGCCGGCGTTCATCAACTGACGGCCGGCCTCCATCCGCACCTCGGCCTGCTTGGCCTGCATCGCCTCGTCAAAGGCCGTCCGGTGTTCCTGCTTGGAGGAATCGTACTCGAGCGCCCGCTTGAACTCCTCCACCGCCGCATCGATCTTGTTGTCCTTGAGGAGCACCCGGCCCCGCTCGTAATGGACATCGGCCGCCTTGAGCCGGGCCTCGTCGAGTTGTTTGCGCAGGGAGGAATCGTTCGGGGAGCGTTTGACCGCCTGCTCGTACATCAGCACGGCGCCGTCCCAGTTGCCGCCGGCGCCCAATTGCTCGGCCATGCGGACTTCATGGTTCGCCAGGCACCCGGACGTCATCAGGACTGCGACGCCGCACAGCGCCATCGCCCGCCCCAGTCGCCCAAGCCTGAGGATCGATCGTCGAGCCATCGACGATATCATAGCACGCCCGTCACCCCTGTCAAGACATCTCTTCGGGTATCCCAGCCGAACCGTCAGCCGGCCTACTTCAGCACCTGCCTGAAGTACTCCGCCGTGCGGCGGAGCCCTTCCTCCAACGGCACTTTGGGGACCCATTCCGTCGCCTTGCGCAGCCGCGAGGCATCCAGGCAGCTGCGCGCGATTTCCCCTGCCGCCTCCGGCCCGTGCTGTTCGCGCACATCGACCCCGATCACCCGTTTCAGCATGGCGCAGAGGTCGTTGACCGACGTTTCGCGGCCGGTGCCGACGTTGAACACCCCCTCCGCGCCGCTGTGCAGCACGGCCATGTTGGCGTCCACCACATCCTCGACAAAGATGAAATCCCGCGTCTGCCGGCCGGTGCCGTTGATCAGCGGGGGCTCTCCGCGCAGCAAGGTCTGCGAGAAGATCGCGACGACGCCCGCCTCCCCGAAGGGGTCCTGCCGCGGCCCGTAGACATTGCTGTAGCGGAGGCTCGCTGTCGCCAGCCCCGAACTCTGCCGGTAGTAATAGAGAAAATGCTCGCCGGCCAGCTTGCTGACGCCGTAGGGGTTCAACGGGTGGGCCGCGTGCTCCTCGGTGGCGGGAAACGTCTGCTGCTCACCGTACACCGCGCCGCCGGAGGAAGCGAACAGCACGCGCCGGACGCCGTATTTGACCGACAGTTGCAGCACGTTGAGCAGGCCCAGGATGTTGACCTGGGCGTCAAAGAGCGGATCCTTGACCGACCGGCGGACATTGATCTGCGCGGCGTGATGGCTGATGATCTCCGGCCGCTCCTTCTTGAACACCCGCTCCAGTTTGGTGCTGAGAATATCGGCCCTGTAAAAGTGCGCCTTCGGATTGACCCGTTTGCGTTTGCCCGTGGACAAATCGTCCACCACCGAGACCTCGTGATTCTCCTCCACCAGCCGGTCCACCAGATGGGATCCGATGAAGCCCGCGCCTCCCGTGACCAACACTCTCACCTGTTCGGTCCTCCCCCCGTATCATCCGACACATTCCCGCCCCATTGCAGCCACAAAAAATATTCCTGATTGCCTTTCGGACCCGGCAGCACGCTCGGCGACTGTCCCTTGATGCGATACCCTGCCTCGCGGGCGGCGGCGGCCACTTCTTGCAGGGCCGCCTCGCGCAGGGCCGGATCGCGCACGACGCCGCCCCGCCCCACCCGGCCCCGCCCGACTTCAAACTGCGGCTTGACCAACACCAGCAGGTCGGCCCCGTCCACCAGCCACGGCCGCAGCGCGGGCAGCACCAGCCGCAGCGAAATAAATGACACATCCGCCGTGACCAGTTCCACCCGTTCAGGCACGACGGCGGAACTCATGGTGCGAATGTTCGTCCGTTCGATGACCACGACGCGTGGATCCCGGCGCAGGGACCAGGCCAGCTGGCCGTAACCGACGTCGACGGCATAGACCCGGAGCGCGCCGTGCTGAAGCAGGCAGTCGGTAAAACCGCCCGTCGACGCGCCCACGTCCATCGCCACACGGCCGGCGACCGGACAACCAAGCGACGCGATGGCCCCCTCCAGCTTGATCCCGCCCCGGCCGACATACTTCGGCGGACCGGCCAGACCCACGGCCGCATCAGCCGCGATCCGGTGGCCTGGTTTGTCGATGACTCGATCGCCTACACGCACCGCCCCGCTCATGATGAGCCGGCGGGCCTGTTCCCGGCTGGCCGCCTCTCCCCGTTCCACCAGCAGGTAATCGAGGCGCATAACCGCGCGCCGGGCGGACCCGCCGCAGGAATGCCCCGGCCGGGCGACCGCGGCCGACGACCCCGCAGGGCTCAGACGACGCGTCACCGCTTCCTCCCGCCGCCCGGGTCCTCATCGGACTCATCGTCATCCTCATCCGACCGGTCGGCGTCGGTTTCGTCGGACTCTTCCGTCTCCTCCCCCCACTCCTCCTCGTCCTCCTCATCCTGATCGCTGTCAACGGGACGGGTCCGGTCCGGTCGTTCCGAAAAGGGCTGCAGCCGCTTGTTCCCCTCCTTGTCGGCAAGCAGAATCTCGACCTTGCGTTCCGCCTCCTCGAGCATCTTCATGCATTGCTTCGATAGCTTGATCCCCTCCTCAAACCGTTTCAGCGACTCTTCGAGGGACAGATCGCCCTGCTCCAGCGCCCGGACGGTCTCCTCCAACCGGTTCAGCGCCTCTTCAAATTTTCCCGCGGCCATAAGTCCCCCATTATACATGATCCGGCGCAGGACCCGACCCGATGCTCGTGGCGGATCGCACTGCGCCGCACGGCGCGATGCCGTCCGCGTCCCGCGACGCCTGATTTCACGCCGGCTCGACCGGCGGCCAGGAGCGCTGCCGGCGCGCCTCCTCCACGCTGGTCCGCAGCTCGCCCTCGTGGAGCAGGACCACGACGCGTTCGCCCGGCGTCACCCCTTCGGCGGACCGGAGAATGCGGCCGTCGGAGAGCCGCCGCGCCACACTGTACCCCCGGCTCAGAATCGCCAGCGGGCTCAAAGTTCGCAACTGCGCCAGACGGTGCTCCACACGCACGCGCCTGAGGTGATCCTGGTGGCGCATGCCCCGCCCCAGCCGTTCGCGCGACTGTCCGAGCCGCTGCAGCATCGACCGGATCAGCTCCAGCGGGGAGCGGGCCCGGCACTGCTGCAACAAACCCGCCGCCCGCTCCCATCTCCGTTGAAGCGCGCGGGGCAGGACGTTCCGCAGCCGTTCTCCCAGCTCATCGGCGCGCTGAATCGCGGCTTCGATGGCGCGTTGCGGATCGATCAACGCCCGGCGCTCGTGGCGGACATGATCACGCCGGCGTTCGATCGCCAGCCGGCACGCCCGGACCAGTTCCTGATGTAAGTGATCCACCCGCCCGATCAGCTCCGTCTTGGTCTTCACCACCAGCTCTGCGGCCGCCGAGGGCGTCGGCGCGCGCAGGTCGGCCACGAAATCGGCGATGGTCACGTCGGTCTCGTGCCCGACCGCGGAAATAACCGGCGCCTTGGAGCGGGCGATGGCGCGGGCCACCGCTTCCTCGTTGAACGCCCACAAATCCTCCAGAGAGCCGCCGCCCCGTCCCACGATGATCACGTCGGCCAGGCCCAGCGCGTTCAATTCGTCGATCGCCTCGGCGATCCTGGCCGCCGCGCCCTCGCCCTGCACGGGCGTCGGATTGATCACCACATGAAGGTTGGCGAAGCGGCGGGCCAGCACCGTCAGCATGTCACGGATCACCGCGCCGGTCGGAGAGGTGACGATTCCAACGCGTCGGGGCAGCGCCGGCAGTGGCCGTTTGCGGGCGGCGTCGAACAACCCCTCGGCAGCCAGCCGCTCCTTGAGCTGCTCGAAGGCGGCCTGCAACGCCCCCAATCCGACCGGTTCCAGATAGTCGACGATGAGCTGGTAGTCGCCGCGCGGCTCGTAGACGGTCAAATGGCCCTTGGCCAGCACGGCCCGTCCGTCCACCGGGACAAATTTCAGCCGGCGGCCGCCGCTGCGAAAGCAGACCGCCCGCAACTGTCCGGTCCGGTCCTTGAGTGAAAAATAGAGGTGGCCGGAGGGCGGGCATCGAAGGTTGGACACTTCCCCCTCCACCCAGACATCGCTGAATGTCGTCTCCAGGTGCGCCTTGACCAGCGCCGTCAGCTCCGAGACGGTAAAAATGCGACGGCCGTGCGGCGCCGGCCGCTCCCATCGATCGCGGGTCATCATCCCTCCTTGACGCGTGGCCGCCTTTGAAAAGGCGGCCCCTCACAGGCGCTTCATTATAAGCAACCGTGATCCGGCTGTAAATTGCCTCAGGGCGTACAGCTCTTTCGTACCGCCCGCATTCAACAACCAATGGGGGTTGTCAGGGGGAGATAACGTCTCCCCCTGACTATAATAGACGGGGTTCGGGGGGAGATAACGTCTCGACATTATAATCAGGGGGAGGTTCCGATTCCTCCCCCTGATCACCCCCATCGGATGTACACATTCCTGCAATTACGCGTATCGCTCTATCGTACCTCCCGCATTCAACAACCAATGGGGGTTGTCAGGGGGAGATACAGTCTCCCCCCGCATACAATAGAAAGCGCCGGGTGAAAATGAGGTTTCCCTCATTCCAATTTGCCTCAAGACATGTTAAAACACCGTGAACACCTCAAGCTGATGCCCCGTCCGCAGACTCAAATCGCCCGACTCCTGCCGTTCATCCGGCGTTATCTGCCCTCGATGGCCCTGGCGGCCGTGCTGATGATGGGCGTGGCCGGCCTGAATCTGATCATGCTCTGGAAAACGCGCGACGTGATCAATTCGCTCTCCGGCCATGCGCCGATCCCTCAGCTCAACGCCGCCATCGGCATCATCATCATCTTGCTGGCGGTCCACTCGGTGCTGACCATGGGGCACAGCTATCTGGTCGCGGCGATCGGACAGCGGGTCATGATGGATTTTCGCGTGCATCTCTTCGATCACCTGACCGGATTGTCGATCGGCTTTTTTAACCGCCGGCGAACCGGCGAACTGATTTCCCGGCTGACCAACGACGTGCAGGTCATCCAGCGCTTCACGACGGAAGTGCCCATCAACCTCGCCAAGCAGGTCGTCACCTTGATCGGCGGTCTGGGGATCCTCTTCTACATCAACTGGCGCCTCTGCCTGCTGATCCTCGCGGTGCTGCCGCTGATCGCGCTGACCGGCTTCGGGTTTGGACGGCGGCTCAAAAAACTCTCCACAGTCATTCAGGACCGCACGGCCGAGACCACGACGGTGCTCGAAGAGGCGATTTCCGGCATCCGGGTGGTGAAATCGTTCGTGGCCGAAGGCTATGAATCGATCCGGTTCGGCGAGCGGGTCGGGCAGACGACCCGCTCCGCCTTGAGCCGCGCCGGCGTCCTGGCGATTTTTGTCCCCGTCATCACCTTCCTGACGTTCGGGTCGGGGGCGGGCATTCTCTGGTACGGCGCCCGCCAGGTGCAGGCCAACCTCATTACCCCGGGCGATCTGATCGTCTTTTTGCTCACCATGGGCATTCTCATCGGCCCCTTCGGCGCCTTTGCGCATCTCTTTTCACAGATCAAGGAGATGCAGGGCGCCACACAACGGGTCTTCGAGATCCTCGACCTTTCCCCCGAGGTGATTGATCAGCCCGGCGCCGACCCGCTGCCCCCGATCAAGGGGCGTGTCGTATTCGACCGCGTGAGTTTCCAGTACGCGCCGGACGCGCCGGTGCTGCATGACATTTCCTTCGAGGTCAACCCCGGCGAGCTGGTGGCGCTGGTCGGGCCGAGCGGGGCCGGCAAGAGCACGTTCATGCAGCTGCTGCACCGGTTTTACGATCCGACAAGCGGACGGATCGAGATTGACGGGCACGACATCCGGGCGGTCCAGCTGGCGTCGCTTTACCGGCAAATTGGCCTCGTCCCCCAGGAAACGCACCTCTTCGGCGGTACCATCCGGGAGAACATCCTCTACGGCCGGCAGACCGCCACCGAAGAGGAGATGGTCGCCGCCGCCCGCGCGGCCAACATCCATCCCTTCATCACGGAGCTGCCGAGCGGGTACGAGACGGTCGTGGGCGAAAAGGGACTGTTGCTGTCGGCCGGGCAGCGCCAACGGATCTCAATCGCCCGCGCCATCTTGAAAAATCCCCGCCTCCTCCTGCTCGACGAGGCCACGTCCTCGCTGGACAACGAGTCGGAACTGCTGATCCAGGAGGCGCTGGAGCGCTTGATGAAGGGCCGGACGACGTTCGCGATCGCCCACCGCCTGACCACGATTCAGAACGCCCACCGCATCCTGGTCATCGAAAAGGGGCGGCTGGTCGAGCAGGGCACGCATCAGGACTTGCTCGCCCGCAAGGGGCTTTATCACCATCTCTATACCATGCGGCTGGCCGGCGTGGAACTCTAACACGGGATCACGCCGTGGCCCCGACCGCCATCTCTTCTTCTCGCCGACTGGCCGGATCGGCCGGGTCGGTGCTGGTGTTGGTGGTCGCCCTTGGATGCACCAGGACGCCTGTCCACCAGGGGCCGCCGGTGTTCGAATTGCCGGAGCAGTATCATGTCGGGCTGAATCCGACGTCGATTCTGACGGCCGATCTGAACGGCGACGGTCGGCCGGATCTGATCACGACCAATCTGAACAGCAACAACGTCTCTGTCCTGCTGGGCAAAAAGCCGTCCGCCAATCCTCAGACGGGCATGGAGAGCAGCGCCGACCTGTTCACAGAGCACGTCTTGTATGACGTGGGGGTGCGGCCCCGCACCGCGGCCCTGGGGGATTTCAACCGCGACAGGCGCCTGGACCTTGCGGTCGCCAACAACCAGAGCGACAACCTGTCGATTCTGCTGGGCGACGGAAAGGGCGCGTTCCGGCCCGCGACCACCCTGCCCGCCGGGCGGTCGCCCCTTGCGATTGCGGCGGGCGATTTGAACGGCGACGGCACCGATGATCTGGTGGTGGCGCTTCGCTTCGACCACCTGCTCGTCTACCTGGGGCATGGGGACGGCACCTTCTCTCAGCCGGCGGACTATGACCCAGGCGACACCCCGACCGCAGTGCTGCTGGCCGATCTGAACGGCGACGGGCATCCTGACGTCGTCGTCTCCAACAACGGGCCGATGACGAGCAGCGTGACGATCTTTTGGGGGTCCGCCACCGGCGAGTTGAAGCTGGGTCCCCGGTATGCGGCCAAGGAACGGCCGATTTTTTCCGCGCTGGGGCGGGTCAATGACGATGCCTATCCGGATCTGGTCGCGGCGATCCCCTTCTCCAACAGCGTCTTGGTGTTTTTCGGCGACGGCCATGGCCCCTTTGCCGAACCGCCGGTGTCGCTCAGCGCCGAAGTGGAGCCGGTTTCCGTTACGGTGGGGGATTTCAACGGGGACGGCCACGGCGATCTGGCGATCGCCAACTCGGGTGACAGCACGATCTCCGTCCTGCTGGGCGACGGCACCGGCCGGTTCAAGAAACCCCAGACCTATCGCGCGGGAAGCCGGCCGATGGCCTTGGTCGCGGTCGATCTGAACGGTGACGGGCTGCCCGACCTGGCGGTCGCCAACAACTCGTCGAGCAACGTGTCGGTCTTGATGGCAATCCCGGCCCCCACCCCCTCCGCCGAGCCGGCGCCGGGGCCGTCATCGGGGAATAAGGAGGGGGACAAGGATCAAGGGGCGGGGGTCAAGGGGAAGAACTAAGCACCCCCAGACCCGATCTATCTATCTGTGGGGGCCCGTGCAACATGAATCAGGGATTAAGGATTATGGGTTAAGGGGTAAGGGTCTATCATTTTAATCCCTACCCCTTAATCCTTATCCCTATATACAGCCCCCCACACCCCAAGCCCCCATGCATCTCCCATTGGCCGAATTGTGCCCCTGGAATTCTCTCTCCGAATTAAGCGTATCGCTCTTTCGTAATTCCCG
>DATIZH010000069.1:0-1422 GCA_035517195.1 Nitrospiria bacterium
CACCTCCGTGACTTGGGTCAGTGGCGATGCCTTCGACACGTCCATGAAGAACAAGGAAGTCGTGATCAACGGCGTGCAGGTGCTGATCTCCGGCTACACGACGGACCCAACCTACCACACGGTGACCGGCTTGCTCCTGGCTTCAGCACCAGGCGATGGGAGCAACCTTCCGTTCCAGACCATCACGATGTCCTTCAGGATTCAGCGATGGAGCCTTAAGAAGGACTGGTCGGTGCAGATCGAGGGCCAGACCGTCACCGATTCCATGTACGACCTGGACGTCGGCCCGAAGCCGATGGACGTGACGCCCGCGCCCCTACCGCCCTTGTTCTATCCGATTCCGCTCGCCCCTGCATGGGCGCCCTACCAGATTCAGGCGCACGCGAACGATGCACTATTTCCGGGCGAGTGGACCTTCGACACCAACCAGTCCTACGCGCAGATGGCCGACGGCAGTATGCTCGCGAACCTGGTTGTGACCGGGAAACTGCCGGTGAACGAGTTCAGCGCTACCGGGGCTGGCGCTCCCGGAATCGGATCAATCTCTCAGTCCACGACGGGCGGATCGCTGCCGGCCAGCGCAACGCTGCGCGTGGCCATCTGCGCGATCGACTCAAATGGGCTTCCTTCGGCTCCGTCCAATATCGCCATCGTCGGGACCTCAGCATCTGGAACGGACACGTTCACCTTGGAAGGCATCACCTGGCCGGCGGTCGCGGGCCTCGTCTCCTATGTGCTGTTCGTCGCGACCCAAGACGACCTGATCTGCGCTCAGGCCACCGGGACGCTAACGGCGGGTTCGAACAATACCTATACTCCCGCATCGATTGAGTTCGGCGGTCCGCTGGTGCGGTCCACCTGGGCCCTCCCGTCTCCATATGTCAGCAGGGTCCGGCTGAAAGCCAAGCACCTGATCCACGGCGGGGTCATTGGTGGGTCCATCGATAGCGTGTCCGCAGGCACGCTCGTCACCGGGTATCTAAAGGGAGCGCCGCCGTCCTCGAATCCATCGTGGACACCGGTTGGCCGCATCCTCTCGATCATCGGCAGGCCGGAGGGCGCCACGCCGTACTTCAGCACCAAGGTCACTTCGTGGGACCAGACCACCGGCACCATCGGCGTTACTCCCGATCCCAACGGCATCGTCCAGGAGGGCGATTGCTTCGTTCTGCGGTTCAATGCCGATGCTTCGAACACCGCTAATCCGACTTCGGTCACGGACTCGGGGTGCCAAAACAACGTCTATCCCAACGGGATGACGCCCGGCGCGGAGGTCGGGAACTTGGTCCGCGTCATCCAGGGCGTTTCGCGCGGAACGCCGCCGCGGAAAATCGTCTCCAACACGGCGACCACCATCACGTGGGACCTGCCCATGGTCATCAATCCCGGCGATGTGTGGATCATTGAGGAGCCGACGTGGCC
>DATIZH010000070.1:0-2592 GCA_035517195.1 Nitrospiria bacterium
GGCCGGGGAAGTGATCCGGATTGCGTACTGGCCGCCAAGGATGTCGATCTGGATCGCTGCTTCCGCACTGTTGCTGACGTGATCAACGGCATGAACCGTGAGCGTGGTTGATCCCGCGGGCAGTAACGCTGTGTTCACCGAAAAACTATATGGCTCCGTTGACCGACCGGCTACGCTGACGCCATTCGCCAGCAGTTCCACGTGAGCCACGCCTGAGAGGAGATCCGACACCTCGGCGGTGACCGAGACGACCCCGGTCAACTGTGCGCCGGCAGGTGGAGACGTGATCTTCACTAGGGGAGGGACGGTATCCACCACAATGGTGCGTGAGGCCGTTCCCTTGTTGCCGGCGGCGTCGACCGCTTCGAGCAGAAGGGTATTTGATCCGTTCTGAAGCGTGATTGCTTGATCATAGGTTCCGGCCGAGAGCGCGACCGGCTGCGGCGGTGAGCCGTTCACGAGGATAGATGCTGTCACCGGATTCTGATCGGTGACGGCGCCTTTCACGGCGATGGTGGGCGTGTTGACGGCGTCGCCTGATGAGGGCGCCGTGACCGTGACCATGGGCGGGATCGTGTCCCTGATGACCTGTATGCTCACGGAAGAGGAATTGCCGGATGGATCGCCGGCGCTGATAAGGATGGAGTTGGCCCCCTCCGCAGGGAGAGCGGCGTTCACCTGAAATGTTCCGTTGTTGACGGGAATGGTCTGCCCGAAAAAGCCCAGCCGCACGATTGCATCGGGATCATCCACCGTGCCCGTGATGACGACTGACTGGGCATTTACAAACGTTCCGATAGGTGGGGCGGTAACGACCGGATGAGGGGGGACGGTATCTCTGAGAAACGAGACGGTTGTTTGCCGTTCTTCCCCTCTGGCATTGGTGGCGGCCGCTGTGAATGGGTGCAGCCCATCCACCTGGGGAATATTGACAAACGCCCAGAAAAACGTGCCTTCGCGCATGCCGTCGGAAATGGCGCCGTCATCCATGATCTCGACGCCGTCCGGCAACAGCACGCCGTTGATCGACACCGACACTTCGGATTCATCGATCATTCCCGACACAAAACCCGTCGTCTTTCCGATGGCCTGATTCGCGCACGATTCCACCGGCGCCTGAGGCGTCTGCTCGACGAACCGCTCGGCGCAGAAGATCAAAGCCGGGGATAAGGAAACGGTTACGGTCTGAGCGCGATCCTGGGCATCCGTGGCGACCGCGGTGACGGGATAGCTCCCGGGCGTCTGGGGGATGTCGATATACGCCCAGAAAAAGGTGCCGTCGCGCATCGCATCGATGACAGGTCCCGTGTCCAGCACCTCTTCACCATCAGGGAGCAAGACGCCGTTCACCGTCAGGGACGTCGACCGTTGGTCGATCGTGCCCACCACGAGGCCCTCCGTCGTCCCATAGCCCACATAGCTTGCCGTCGACTGGGCATCGCAGCCCGCGATCGGGGGCTGGGGAATCTCCTCTTGAAACGGCCTGGCGCAGAGGATCAGTACCGGAGCCATCGGTTCCCGATAGATGGTGACCTGGCCTTGTCCATGATTGCCGGCTTGATCGGCGGCGACGGCCTGAATGACGTTGTCGCCCTCGTTGAGGGGCAGGCTTCCCAGCGACCACGAGCCATCCGCCGCCACCGGCACAACAAGGCCGTCGACGACCACCGTGGCGGTTGGATCGTCCACCAGTCCCGACACCGCCACGCCGTCAACGGCGACCCGGCTTCCATCGGCCGGCGACAAGATGGAGACGACGGGCGAGATCGTATCGAGGGTCACGGTGAGGGTCGAAGAGCCGACGTTGCCGGCTTGATCGGCCGCTTGCGCGACGACCCGATTCACTCCTTCGATCAGAGACCACTGGCAGGAAAAGGTCGACTCGGAGAGCGCCGCGATGAGACCGCCGCAGGAGACACCGGCCACGCCGGACAGGGCGTCCGTGCTCGTCCCCGTTATGAGGGCGGGCGATGAGTTGCGCACGGTCCCGTCCGGAGGGGAGATGACCGAGACGGCGGGCGGCGTTTTGTCGTGGTTCACCGTGACGGAGACGCTGGCGCTGTTGCCGGCCCGGTCGATCGCCGTTCCCGTGACGATTCGGCCGGCGCCTTCATCGACGACCACGATGGGCTCCGGGCAGCGGGAGATGCCGGACCCGGCATCGGCGCAGATAAACGTCACGGTCACGTCCTGGTGGTGCCAGCCGGTCGCGTTCGGAGGCGGGTTAACCGATGCCGTGATGTCCGGCGGCGTGTCATCAATTGCGCTCGCGCGCGTCAATCGAACCTGTTCGCCGATCACGACCCATTGCCCCCAAAACGCCCCGGTGGCCGTACTTCCCTGCTTGATCAGGAGCGTGCCGTTGGGCGCGTATATATTGGCGTTGATGACATTGCGCATGCCGATCTCTATCGCTTTGGGCGTCGCATCCATCGAGCCGGATCCGCCGTTAATGCCAGTTGCGATGATGAGGATATCTGAGGCGGCCACATCCGCGGCCGCGGGCCCGATAAAGCTGCTCATGCCGGTGCTCATGCGGCCACTGATTCGGATCCGGGCGGTTCCTTCAAAGTTGAGCGCGACCCCGGCGCC
>DATIZH010000071.1:0-71470 GCA_035517195.1 Nitrospiria bacterium
ATCGAGAAGCCAAGGCATGCTACAAACCCAAACCTGCGATGGACTCAACCTACGCACTGTCTGAAGAAGGGGCGCAGGTCAATCGTGCTCGTGGGAGTCACGCTCACACTGGCATGGCATCATCTGAGCAATTTGGACAGGCGGTTTTTCCAGCCCTCTGTGCACGGCGTCATGGGATTGATCCTGTACGAGGCCGGAGATTACAGCGGGGCGGCTGACGCCTATCGCGCCCACTTGATGGAGGCCTATCAGACCGAGCGGCAGTCCGAGGATCCAGCGTGGAACGCCTTGTTGACGGGCGATCTGAAAACGGCGGCCGATTTGTCGGAACGGCGTGCCAACAGCGATCCCAGGGACGTCGACGCGCTGCTCAATCTAGCCGAGCTGGCGCTCGATCGCGATGATCTCGAAGCCGTACATGACTATTGCGGCCGGGCGCTTCGCGTGCAGGTCGATCAATATGATGCGCGGTTGCTCTCTTCCATCGCGTATGCGAAAGCCGGCAGGTATGCCGATGCGATTGTTGAGATGAACCGCGCGCTGAGGCATGCCCGGATCGAAAACCGGCCGACCTCCTTCCTGCGCGTTCTGAAAATGACGGGGGAACTGGAGCATCGCGCCGCACAGGAGCGGCCACAATGTTTATTGGCGACCTACCGCCGATACTTGCGGATCTTCGATCCCTCACAGGCGCGCACGGTGAAATCCTACGCCTGGAAAGCGATCCGGGCCGGCGACCACGCCGATTACGCCTATGTCGATCTCGGCGTAGTCGCCGATAAAGAAGGCAACGAGGCACTCGCGCTTGGACTGTATCGTAACGCGATCGAGACAAATCCGAACAACGTGTTCGCCCTGACATCGGCGGGGCTGTTGTATAGTGATCGCGGTGATTTGACGAACGAATACAAAGTGCTGAAAGCGGCGTATGAGACCGCGCCGAGCGACTCCTATGTGGCGTTTGCGTACAGCCATTTGTTGGCCGAACAAATGGCCGACTACCGCGAAGCCGTGGCTGTTGCTGAGTCTTCGGTCGAGCTTGACCCCGAGAATCCGGAACTCCTCAGACGCGCCGCCTTTTTGTTCCAATTTATGGGCCAGTATGACAAGGCGCTCGCGTATTACCAGCACGCCGTTCAAATTGACCCGGCCAATGCCAAAGCTTATGTCGGCATGGCGTGGGTTCTCTACGCCATAGACAACAAGCCGGACCAAGCCATCGACGCATACGACAAGGCGTTGGCGATCGACCCCACCATGACCGACGCCTATATCGGGCTCGGGAGCATCTATGCGTCCAAGGGCGACATGCGCCGATCGATCGGCGCCTATGAGCAGGCGTTCCAATTCGGAGAAAAAAATACCGACATGCTGTCCAATTTATGCAGCGTCTATTTCATGGCCGGATTGTTTCAGAAAGCGGCCGATTGCTCTGCCGCCGTTCTTGCCCTGGAACCCCGAAACACCGGAGCCGCCAAAATTCGTTCGTTTGCCCTCAACAACATTCCAACGGTTGCTGCGCGATGATGATCCCCCTGCCAGCGAGGGCCGCGTTCAAAGATGCGATGGGACGGTACTTGGTGAAATATATGTTGTTCCTCTGCCTGTGTATCACCGCCATGAAGTTACAACAAATTTACCGCACGCCGGATAATATCCTTGTGCCCGCGCTGCCGTGGATAGGCATCGTGATTGGTACCCTGAGTGTCGCGTTGATGTTGCAGCATGTCCTGTTGCACACCCCGGATGACCATGTGTTGCGGCGGATGACCCGGTGGGTCGACTGGGCCGCCCTGTGCTTCATTATCGTGTTCCTGGGGTATGGCGGCTACCTCTATGCCAATGCGACCTTGATACAATCGGAGACCGAGCGCCATCGATCGATGGTATTGATGATTTCGGAAGTATCGCTACCCGTGGGTGACTCCAGTCCGATCGCATGGGTGAGGCTGCGGTCATGGCGGGACCCTGGCAGCACGGAGACGCTATTGATCAACGGTCAGGAATGGCATCGGCTGTGGGGAGGAGAGGCCGTCGTGGTGTCCGTTCGTGAGGGATTGTTTGATCATCCCTGGGTGCTGCGAATCGACCGCGATGAGGAATACTATGCCCAGCAAGTCCTGGCGTCTACGCCCACGGCGGCTCTGGCGTGGCATAATCTCATCGATAGCCACATGGGTCGAGGAGAATGGGACCAGGTTGTCACTGCGGCTCGAGCTTATCTCACCATGTATCCGAACGACTATGCTTTTGCCCACAATATCGGGACGTATATACCCGCGGGCCGCTACGTCAACGATAAGATCTTCTTTTTAGAATACGCCCTCAAACTCCGTCCCAACTATGATGATGATCAATTGCTCGGCGTCGCCTACCTCTACTCGGGGAATCCTCAGAAGGCGGCTGAGATCCTCAAAGCCTCGATTCCGCTACGACCGAAGGATTGGGAAGCCTACTATCACGTCGGACTGATCGACATGCAACAATTGAAGCGGTATGATGAAGCGGCGTCCATGTTCGAACAAGTTTTGGGCAACATTCCCCATTTCCCAATGATTGAACAGTATCTTGCTGAGGCTCAAGCCAAGATGGCCGAAACGGGCCAGCCGCGTCAATCGGGAACCCGCGAACACTCCGGTCCCCCGTCGATGTAACCGGCCGTCCATTTTCCGGCGAGCGCCACTGCGCGCCGCCACCGGGCGATTGAGCATTGAACGTCACGGGGAGGACGTGTCGGCCGAATGCGCACCACGGGTGGATTCCATCGCTCAAGCTCGTCGAGGCTCTTCCACATCCCACACTGCAACCCGGCCAGGTAGGCCGCGCCGCGCGAGGTGGTCTCGCAGGTGTTCGACAAACCGATCTCATGGCGGAACAGGTCGGCCTGATGTTGCAGCAGCCAGCGGCTTTGCGCCCCCCCGCCGCCCGCCGTGATCCGGCGGGGCCGGCTCCGCCGTTCCCTGCACATCTGCTCGTAGTTGTCGTGCATCAGATGGGCGATGCCGGCCATGAGGCCGCGCACCAGGTCGGCTCGGGTCGTGGTGCGTCGGAGCCCGAAGAACACCGTTTCCACCGGTGCATAGTGGGGCGAGCCGAGTCCCGACAGCGACGGCACGCAGACGGGCTCCTCTCTCGAGGCACGGCAGAGCGCATCAATCTCCTCGGGGCGCTTGATCAACCCCAGTTGTCGCTGCATCCAAAGAATCGCCGACCCGACGGCGTTGACGGTGCCTTCCAGCGCGTAGTCGATCCGATCGGCGATGGACCAGGCCGGGGTGCTCAGCAGCGCGGTCCGTTGCTGCGGACGCGCGCCGATATTCCAGAGGAGAAAGCCGCCGGTGCCGTAAGTCAGCGCCAGATGGCCGGGACGGTAGCCGCCCTGACCGACGAGTGACGCCTGCTGGTCGCCGATGCTGGAAAGAATCGGGATTGCCATGCCGTTCACGACGGCTTCGCCATAGAAGGCGGCCGTGGGCAGAATCGGCGGCAGAATCGACGGGGGGATGTCGAACAAGTCGAGGAGGCCCTGGTCCCACCGACCGGAGGCCAGGTCCATCATCAGTGTGCGGGAGGCGTTCGTGTGATCGGTGGCGTGCACCGCCCCGCCGTGTCCGGAGCGGGTCAGGTGCCAGATGAGAAAGCTGTTGACCGTGCCGAAGCAGAGATCACCCGCCCGCGCGCGCCGTCTCACGGCGGGTGATCGGCGCAGCAGCCACCGGAGCTTGCTGATGGTCGAATGGGGTGTCAGCCGCAGGCCGGTCGTGCGGCGGATCAGCGGCTGGAGGCGGGCCATCTCGACGCAGGCCTCCGAGCCCCTCCGGTCCTGCCAGCTGATCGCGCGGCCCAGCGGCCGTCCCGTCGAGCGGTCCCAGAGCAGGAACGTCGACCGCTGGTTGGCGATGCCGATAGCGGCAATTTTCCGTTCCCCCCCTTTGCCCAGCCAGGTCAGCGCCCGTTGCACCGCGGCCATCTGGCTGGCAAGGAGGTCGGCGGGCGCATGTTCCACCCGATCTGGGCTTGAGACCGTCACGGCAAGCGGCGCGCGCGCCAGATAGGCGGGCCGGCCGGTCTTGGTGTAGAGCGCGGCGCGGGAGCTGGTGCTGCCCTGATCCAGCACCAGAAGGTAGGGCGGGGCGGCCATGGCGCCGGCTACTCGCCGACGGAAAGCTCTTCGAGCGTGCGCTGATAGATCTTGTACGTTTTGTCGTCGAAGAGGACGAACCGTACCAGTTCGATTTCGGGATGCTGCACCAGATAGGCGCCGACGGTCGACAGCGCGATGCGGGCCGCCTCCTCGACCGGATAGCGGTAGGCGCCGGTGCTGATCGAGGGGAAGGCGACCGACCGCAAGCCGTGACGGGAGGCCAGCTCCAGGCTGCTCCGATAGCTTTTTTCCAGCAGACTTGGTTCGTTGTGCCGGCCGTCCTTATAGACGGGTCCCACCGTGTGGATCACCCTCTTGGCCTTGAGATTTCCGCCGGTGGTCAGGCGCGCTTCGCCGGCGGGGCATGGGGCCAGCTTCCTGGCTTCCTCCATGATGGTGGGGCCGCCGGCCTTGTGAATGGCGCCATCGACGCCGCCGCCGCCGCTCAGCGTGGTATTGGCCGCGTTCACGATCGCGTCCGTCTCCTGGGCGGTGATGTCGCCCTTGATCAACTCCACGGTGGAGCTTTTGATGGCGATTTTCATGGCTCCTCCATTAGAGCTGGGTAGAGTCGGGAAGAGTCGGGGGGATGACTCGTCTTCCTCAACCGCCCCATTCGTTCCTGCACAGTGTGCCTCCGCCTGAAATTGCGGGGGCATCAGGGCTTGGCCGGGGGCGGCGTTGTTCGCGCCGTTTCGCCGAGCGCCGGCGATGGAGGCCGCCAAAGGCGCGCGAGCGCGGGCTCATTCCTCGCCCGTCAGCCGGCGGAGCGCCTCGTCATATTTGTCGGCCGTCTGGGTGATGACGTCCGGCGGCAGTCGGGGCGCAGGGGGCTGATGGTTCCAACCGAGCGCGTCAAGCGCGTCCCGGACGAATTGCTTGTCGAAGCTCGGCTGGGGGCGGCCCGGCCTGTAGCCGTCCTTCGGCCAGAAGCGGGAGGAATCGGGCGTCAACACCTCGTCGATCAGGACCAGTTGCTCGGTGTCGGGCGCGACGCCGAACTCGAACTTGGTGTCGGCGATCAGAATCCCGCGCTCTGCGGCGTACTCCGCCGCGCGCTGGTAAATCTTCAGGCTCGCCTCGCGAATCTCCTTGGCGACGGCTTCACCGACCCGTCCGGCCGCCTCCTGAAATGAGATGTTTTCGTCATGGCCGCTGACGGCCTTGGTCGACGGGGTGAAAATCGGTTCGGGCAGTTTGGCCGATTCGGTCAGTCCCGGCGGGAGGGACAGGCCGCAGACCGTTCCGGACCGGGAGTATTCCTTCCAACCGGAGCCGGCGAGATAGCCCCGGACGATGCATTCGACCGGCAGCGGATTGACCTTCTGAACGAGCATGCTCCGGCCGGTCAGTAGCTCCCGGTGGGGCCGGCAAGCGGCCGGAAACTCGTCCACATTGATGGTGATCAAGTGATGGGGGACGATATCCTCCATGGCCCACAGCCAGTTGAACCAGAAGGCGGACATCCGCGTGAGCAGCACTCCCTTGCCGGGGATGGGGTCCGGCAACACGACGTCGAAGGCGGAAATACGATCGGTGGCGATCAGCAGCAGGGTGTCGCCCAGATCATAAATATCCCGCACCTTGCCCTGGCGTTTCGGGCCAAGCTCCTTGAAATCAGTCTGGACCACGACGGGTCCCTTCCAGCGTGCGGTCATTGGGAGGCATCGTATACCAAGATGATGGTGAAAAGAAAGGGTCATGGATCCGTGATCAAACGTCAGGCAAAGGAGAGAAAGCGTACGGCTCTACTGTACATCACAGGTCAATCAACCAATGGGGGACTAGGGGGGAGAGAACGTCGCCTATTTATCCGCTTTGCGGCTGAAGCCGCTCTCTCAAATGGGAGGAGAGCGCCGCGTTCTCCCGGCATCAACTGGGAGGCTGCCGCCGCACTCCGGTCCCCCCATCGGATGTACACTTCACTGCTGATGACCGGCATCTCGCTCCTTTGTACATCCCCGTCCAATAACCAATGGGGATTGTCAGGGGGAGATAACGCCTCCCCCTGACTTTAATAATCGGGCTGCGTGGGGAGATCGGGTGATGGGGGCATCGGAGGACGACCCTCGCTTCCGGACGGGCCCCCATATAAAATGACCTCCCCCCGCCTTCAATTGACATTGGTCGGAGATGGGCCATAAAGTAGGGCAGGATGAAGCGGGTGCGTATGATGCTGATCGCGCTGGTTGTCGTCGGCGCGGCGACGGCGGCGTGGTGGTATGCCGCCGTAGAGAGCCGGAACGGAGGCGTCATCCGTTTGTCAGGCAATATCGAAGCGACCGAAACCGACGTCAGCTTCAAAATCCGCGGCACGATTGTGCAACGGCCGGTTGACGAGGGGATGTGGGTGGAAAAGGGCGCGTTGATCGCCAAGCTGGAGGACCACGATCTGGTCCAGTCGGTGGAGCTGGCCGACGCCTCGCTCAAGGTGGCGCAGTCGAAGCTCAATGAGCTGCTGGCCGGCTCCCGGCCGCAGGAGATCAAGGCGTCGCTCGAGCAGCTCAACCAGGCGGAATCGGACCTGGAATTGTCGCGGAGGGAATACGAGCGGGTCAAGGCGCTGTACGAGCAGCAATTGGCCCCGGCCTCCTCGATGGACAACGTTGAGACCGCCTATCATGTCGCCCAGGCTGCGGCGACCCGCGCGCGGCAACTCTACGATCTGGTCAAAGAGGGGCCTCGCAAGGAGGAGATCGCCAGCGCCCGCGCTTCGGTTGATCAGGCGAGGCAGAATCTGGATCTGGCGAAAATTCAGCTGACCTATGCGACGCTGATCGCGCCGACCTCCGGCATCGTCCTGACCAAATCGGCCGAAGTGGGTGAGGTGGTCTCGGCCGGCACGCCGGTGGTCACGCTGGGCGACCTCGACCACGTCTGGCTGCGCGCCTACGTCAATGAAACCGATCTGGGGCGCATCGCCTGGGGACAGGATGTGGATGTCACCACCGACACCTTTCCGGGGAAGCGCTATCACGGGACCATCGGCTTCATCTCGTCGGAGGCGGAATTCACCCCCAAGAGCGTGCAGACGGAAAAGGAGCGGGTCACGCTGGTCTACCGCATCAAGGTCTACCTGGATAATCCCAACCGGGAACTCAAACCGGGGATGCCGGCCGATGGCATCATTCACGTCAAGCCGGCCGCCGTGGCCAGATAACCGAGGGGGGGCCGATCGATGAGGGACAGTCCGCCCGCGTCCCACCCTGGGCCAGGAGCCCTGCCCGGCGCGATGATCGACTGCCAGGGGCTCACCAAGCGCTTCGGCCCCCACACGGCGATCGATCGCCTCAGCCTGCAGGTCAATCGGGGTGAAATCTTCGGACTGGTCGGGCCCGACGGCGCGGGCAAGACGACCACGATCCGGATGCTCTGCGGCGTGATGACCCCCGACGAGGGTGAGGCGACCGTGGCGGGCATTGACGTGCGGCGTGAACCCGACGCGCTCAAGCATCGGATCAGTTACATGTCCCAGCGGTTCGGGCTGTATGGCGATCTGACGGTCATGGAAAATTTGCGGTTTTACGCCGATCTGTACGAGGTCCCGCGCCGGGAGCGGGAGGCGCGCGTGCCGCGCCTGCTGGCCTTCGCCAATCTCGAACCGTTCCGCCACCGGCTGGCCGATCAGCTCTCCGGCGGAATGAAGCAAAAGCTGGGGCTGGCCTGCGCATTGATCCATACGCCGACGGTCCTGTTTCTCGATGAACCCACCAACGGCGTCGATCCCGTCTCCCGTCGGGATTTCTGGCAGCTCCTCTACCTGTTTCTTCACGAGGGCGTCACCATTTTTCTTTCCACGGCCTACCTGGACGAGGCGGAACGGTGCAACCGGATTGCCCTGCTGCACGAGGGGGGGCTGCTGGCTTACGATGCGCCCGCCCGGGTCAAGGCCCTGCTGCGGGACACGGTGCTCGAGTTGCGGTGCGACCAGAGCCGCGTGGCGCGGGAGCTGCTCAAGCCGGCGCCGGTGTTCAACGACGTCGTCATCACGGGCGATCGGCTCCACCTGGTCGTCTCGGCCGAGGCCGGCGTCGAGCGAGGGCAGGCGGAGGTGCGCGAGCGGCTGGAGAGAGCCGGGATTGTCATCCATCGTCTGGAGGCGGTGGCGCCCTCGCTGGAGGATCTGTTCATCGAGTTGGTTCGGAGAGACCGTTCGCACGCCCTGAAGATGGGTGAAGGGGACGCCGGCCATGGCGCTGTCGCCGGAGGCTGACAACGGGCCGCGGGAGGCGGTCGAAGTTGAGGGATTGGTCAAGCGCTTCGGGGCCTTCACTGCCGTGGATCGGATCAGCTTCAGCGTGACACGGGGGGAGATCTTCGGCTTTTTGGGGCCGAACGGCGCGGGGAAATCGACGACGATCCGGATCTTGTGCGGTCTGCTCCTGCCGACGGAGGGGCGGGGGCGCGTCTACGGGTTCGATCTGTACACGGAATCGGAGCAGATCAAACAGCACCTCGGCTACATGTCCCAGCGCTTCTCTCTGTATGAGGAACTAACCGTCCGGGAGAATCTGAATTTCTACGGCGGCCTCTACGGGCTGAATGAACGCGCCAAGCGCGAGCGAAACCGCTGGGCCATGACCATGGCCGATCTGGCCGACCTGGCCGACGCGCCGGTCCGCTCGCTGTCAGGCGGCTGGAAACAGCGGCTGGCCCTGGGCTGCGCGCTCCTGCACGAACCGCCGCTGCTCTTTCTGGACGAGCCGACCGCAGGGGTGGATCCGATTTCGCGTCGCCGGTTTTGGGATCTCATCTACGATCTGGCCGGCCGCGGGGTCACCGTGTTTGTGACCACCCACTATCTCGACGAGGCGGAATATTGCGACCGATTGGCTTTGATCAACAACGGCCGGATCATCGCTATGGGGACGCCGACCGATTTGAAGATGCGCCACATGACGCGGAGCGTGCTGGAAGTGGAATGCGAGCCGCTGATCCCGGCTATGGAGCGGCTCGCGCCGTCGGGCCTCGCGGAGGAGGTGGCGATCTTCGGCAACACGCTCCATCTGGTGGTGCGGGATGCCGGGGGGACCATGGCCCGTCTGAGCCCTTTTCTGGCCGGACACAACATTTCGGTACGGCGCATGGAGACGATCACCCCTTCGCTGGAGGACGTCTTCGTTTCACTGATCCGGGCCCAGGGATCCCAGGATGCCGGAGCGGCCGGGGCGACCGGAGCGGATCATGGCGAATCGTAACGGGCGGCCCGTCAGCCTGATCCGGCTGCGTGCGGTCGCCTGGAAGGAATTCATCCAGCTCTACCGGGACCCCCGCAGCCTCGCCATCGTATTCGCCATGCCGCTGCTCCTCCTGCTGCTGTTCGGCTACGCGGTCACGCTGGACATCACGGACGTGCGGGTCGCCGTCTACGACCAGGAGCGGTCCGAGCAGAGCCGGGATTTCATCCGCCGCTTCTCCGAATCGAAATATTTCACCCTGGCGGCGGACGTCGGAGACTACGCCGATTTGGTTCGCTTGATCGATCTGAGGGAGGCCCAGATCGGCCTCGTCATTCCGTATGACTTTTCCCGGTCGCTGGACAGCGGCCGTCAGACGGCCGTGCAGGTGCTGCTGGACGGCAGCGATGCCAACACCGCCAACATCATCCTCGGGTATACACGCTCGGTGGTGCAGGGCTATTCGCAGTCGGTTCTGCTTGATTACCTTGGGCGGCGCGGGATCACCGACCGTCGGATTCCGGTGGAGCTGCGCCCGCGCGTCTGGTTCAACGAAGAGCTGGAAAGCAAGAACTACATCGTGCCGGGGCTCATCGCGCTGATCATGGCCGTCATCGGCGCGCTGCTCACCTCGTTGACGATCTCCCGTGAATGGGAGCGCGGGACGATGGAGCAGTTGGTCGCCACCCCGGTCCACAAGCTGGAGCTGATCATCGGCAAATTGGTGCCTTACTACCTCCTGGCGGTGTTGGATGTGGCCATTGCGATGGGAGTCGGCGTCTTGATTTTCAAAGTGCCCTTCCGCGGCAGCCTGCCGGTCTTTCTTTTCCTGTCCTCGTTATTTTTGATTGTGGTGCTCGGCCAGGGGTTTCTGATCTCGGTGGTCGCCAAGAGTCAGATGCTCGCCAATCAAATGGCCCTGGTGTCGACCTACCTGCCGGTGTTTCTGCTGTCGGGATTTATGTTCAGCATCGCCAACATGCCGCTGGCTCTGCAACTGGTCACCATCCTGGTCCCGGCCCGGTACTTCGTGACGATCCTGCAGGGATTGTTCCTGAAGGGGATCGGCCTTGCGATCCTGTGGCCCGAGATGCTGGCGCTGATGCTGTTTGTCGCCGTCATTGGGACGCTGGCGCACCGGCGATTTTCAAAGACCATCACGTGAGCGGAAGCGATGCTGCGCCGAATCCGCGAGATTTTAAAAAAAGAGTTCATCCAGATGCTGAGAGACAAGCGCATGCGGTTCATCTTGATCGGGCCGCCCCTGATCCAGTTGATCGTGTTCGGCTACGCAGCCAACTTTGACATCCATCACATCAAGGTCGGTGTCTATGATCTGGACCAATCCTCCGTGAGCCGGGATCTGCTGGCCCGGTTCGAACGTTCGGGCTACTTCGATATTGTGAGATGGGTCGCCGATGAGGCGGAGATCGCCCCCCTCCTCGACCGCCGTGATGTCACCGCCGTCTTCCAGATCAACCATGGTTTCGCGGCCGACCTGAAGGGCATGAAGACGGCGCAGGTTCAACTCATTCTCGACGGCACCGATTCCAACACGGCGAGCGTGGTGCTCAGCTACGCGAATGCGATCGTCGGCGATTTTGCCGAGGACGAGCTGCACGACCGGCTCCTGCATGTGGACGCCGCGCTGGCGTCCTACCGGCCGGGCGTCGCGATCGAGCAGCGGGCCTGGTTCAATCCCAACCTGGAGAGTCGTCCCTATTTTGTGCCCGGGATCATCGCGACGCTCGTGTTGATCGTGACCATGAGTCTGACATCGATGGCGGTCGTCCGGGAACGGGAGGTGGGGACGCTCGAACAACTGATGGTGTCGCCGATCCGGCCGATCGAGCTGATCATTGGGAAGACGGTGCCGTTCGCAGTGGTCGGCCTGCTGGATGCCACGCTGATCGCAGTGCTCGGCGTGGTCTGGTTTGACGTGCCCATGAACGGTGATCCACTGGTGCTGTTGTTGGGCGCTGTCCTTTATTTATTGAGTACGCTGGGGATGGGGCTGTTCCTGTCAACGATCTCATCCACCCAGCAGGAATCGATGCTGGTGAGTTTTTTCTTTATCATGCCGGTGATGCTGCTGTCCGGATTCACCTTTCCCATCTCGAGCATGCCGGAGTGGATCCAGTACCTGACCTATCTGAATCCCCTGCGCTATTTTCTGATCGTGATCAGGGGTGTCTTCCTGCGCGGCAGCGGGGTCGCGGATCTCTGGCCGCAACTGGCGGCCATGGCGGTGCTGGGGACGGCCATGATGGTCTTGAGCGCGCTGCGGTTTAGGAAGAGGATTGAGTGAGGGAGCCTGCCGGTCTGAATCGGAAGCGGATTCCGCGGCACAGGCTCGGCTCCGGTTACGGTCCTCCGTCGCCCCCACACCCCGAGCCCCCTTGTGTCTCCCATCGGCCTTATGATGCCTTGCGTGCTCTGTGTCCATCATACGTCCACCAACCAATGGGGGATGCGGGGGAGAACGCGTCTCCCCCGCATTCAATCACTGGCCCGTAGAAGGTCAGGCTTTGAGCAGATCTTCGACGGTGTAGAAGCTCTGGACCTCGTAGCCGAGCGATTCCAGGTGTTCCCTGCCCCCCTCCTTCCGGTCGACCAGCGCGATCACCTTGACGACCTGACAGCCCACCTCCGTGACGATGTTGATGGTCCGCTCCGTGGCGCGGCCGCTGGTCAAGACATCGTCCACCACGACCACCCGCGCCCCCTTGCCAAGCGTGCCTTCGACGAGCGGAGAAATGCCGTGGGGCTTGGGCTCCTTGCGGATGATAAAGGCGGGAATCGGCCGGTCGGCGTCGAAACTGAGGATGGCCGTGGCGACCGCGATCGGATCGGCGCCCAGCGTCATCCCGCCGATCGCGTCGATGTCCAGCCCCTCGACGGCGTCCAGCACTAGGCGGCCGACCAGAATGGCCCCTTCCGGATCGAGCGTGACCTTTTTGCAATCGATGTAAAAACGGCTCTTCCGGCCCGAGGAAAGGGTGAAGACCGGTTCGTCATTGTAGACGAAGGAGTTGCGGAGCTTCTTGAGTAGCTGGGCTCTGAGCGAGGCCCGTTCCCGTGGCGTCACAATCCTTTCATGGTAACCGGCCGCCCCAAAAAAGTAAAGACAAAGACGTCATCAGGCACCGACGGAACTGGATTCGACCGGGATTTGCAGCATGTCGAGCTCCTCGCGGTCGAACCAGATCATGGCGCACTCCCGGCACCGGTCCACGATGATCAGATACTGGTAGCTGTAAAATGATCTGAACAGCGGACGCTGACAGTTCGGGCAGCGCAGCACCGGCGAGGCATCCCCCCGGTTGATGCCGGCCCGCCGGACGAGGGTGCCCGTCGATTGCCGTTGCAGTCGCTGGACCCTGGCCTTCAGCTCATCGGAAAATCCGACCTCCCTGCGAACGAGAATGCGCATCAACCTGCGCTCCTCCACCCAGCAGCCGGCGCACAAGGGGGCACTGATAGAGCGGCGCGCCCTCATAATCGATCAGCGACAGATATTGATGGCAACGGGGACAGCAGTGCGACGGCAGTGGCCGGTCGGATGTGCGCCGGCTCAGCAGGGCGGTCAGCACCGGATAGTCGGCCGCACGTGACACCCGGCCGTCCCCCTCCAGATAGACCCAGGATTGCGGGTCGAGGGCCGTCAGGGACAGGAGTTGATCGGGCGTGTAGGGCCCTTCCCAGGCCGTTCCTCTCTGCAGCCACCAGGGCGGCGGCGCCACGCGCGATCGACCCGGCCGGGCGGGAACCGATTCCTCCCGGCGCACGGCCTCCGACAACGCGGCAATGTTCGCATGCGCCATGGTCAGCAGGGCGTCCAACCGCTTCCTCAGCGGCGGATGGGTGCAGAAGAGATCGGCCAGCCACGACTCCTGCTGATCGGGCCTCTCCCCATCGGGGCTCAGGATGAAGATCGGCGCCAATGCGGCGTCCACCGTCCCGCCGCCCCGCCAGGCGCGCGAGGCCTTCAGCAACGCCTCGGCGAGCGCGGTCGGATTGCGGGTCAGTTGCACCGCCATCGCGTCAGCCAGATACTCGCGTTCACGGGAAACGGCCGTGTTGAGCAGCTTGGCGCCGATGGTCAGCAGCCAGAGCAGCGCCATCGGCAGCCACCATAGCACGCCTTGCCCGGTCCGGGCGGCCGACAGGCTGATGCGCCACAGTCGCACATAGGTGGCGAAAAGCGAATAGGCGATCGTGGTGATGATCGAGTCGTGGTCCAGCAGGTGGGCCATCTCGTGGCCGATGACCGCTTCCAGCTGCGGGCGGGTCAGCCGGGTCAGCAACCCTCCGGTGACGCCGATCACCCCGTTGTCCTCCCGCGTGGCGGCGGAAAAGGCGTTGACGGCGAGCGTGGGTTTCACCGCCGTCCGGACCTGCCGTCCGCCCGTGGCGACCCGGACCTCCTCAATGATATTGATCAGCTGACGGTGATAGTGGTCTTCGGGATCGGGCGGTTGCGCATTCAACGCCGTGAGCAACCGTTCCATGCCGCCCCAGGCGGCCGCCAGCCAGTGACCAGCGGCGGCAAGCAGGGCGATCACCCCCGATGCGCCGATTTCGGACGCGGAGAGTCCCAACCAGCGGCTTCCGGGGGCTTCACGGACAGGGTCGCCGTGAATAAACGGATGGACGATCGGATGGAGAAGGCCCAGAGGAGCGTCAGGCCAAACAAATAATAAAGGACCAGAAGGGGAAAAAGCACGGCGGACGTGTGCTGCCGCCTGCGTCGAAGGTCAATGTGCGTGAAGGGCATGACGGATCCGATCGGCCTGTCGCCGTCCGTGCCTTTTGATGGTAGCCGATGGAGGCGATTTGGCCCGACAGCGGGCCCGATCAGATGACGAATAACACTGTGCGGTGAAGATGGCGTACAATGTGCACGTGTCCGGGTGGGGATGGCGATGGGAAGGAAGCGGGCGACACCAGAGACCGCTGTCAAACCGGGCCTGTATGTCGGGACCTCCGGCTGGAGTTATGGCGGATGGGACCGGCTCTTCTACCCTGATGGCGTCAAGACGACGGAGGCACGACTGGCCTTCTATGCCCGCCATTTTGACACGGTCGAGATCAACTACACCTTCTACCATCTGCCCAAACCGCAGACCTATGAGAAATGGAAAGCGGCGGCGCCGACGGGGTTCCTCTTTGCCGTCAAGGCCAGCCGCTACATCACCCATATACTCAGGCTTCAGCGGTCGGCGGAGGCGTGGGCGCGCTTTCTGTCCGGTGCGCGCACTCTGGGACGGCGGCTCGGTCCCATCCTGTTTCAGCTGCCCCCGTCCTTTCGCGCCGATCATGCACGGCTGTCCCGCTTCCTGGAGGTGATCCGCCGCGGTCCTGGATCGTCCGTCCAGCCGGTCTTCGAATTCCGTCATTCCACCTGGTTCACGGAGGCGACCTATGAGCTCCTTCGGGGGGCCGGCGCCGCGCTCTGCATCGCCCATTCGTCGCGCTACCCCTGCGTGGAGGAGCCTCCGACGGCGGAGGCGGCGTTGTTTGTGTATTACCGGTTCCATGGTCCGGGGGAGCTGTTTGCGTCCCGCTATTCCGACCGGGAGCTTCGGGTCTGGGCCAGGCGGATTCGATTCCACCAGGCGAGGGGCGCGGCGGTATACGTCTATTTCAACAATGACGTCAACGGGTACGCCGTCGACAACGCCCGGATGTTGCGGCGATTGATCGAAACGGAATGATCGGCGCTCAGCGACGAGCCCGAGGCGACAGCCCCAGCAGCGCGACGGCGACGAGGAGATAGCCCCCCGCTGTGAGCCAGGGGGCCGCGCCCGGGGGGGAGAACGGCCAAAACAGGCGGCCGTCGGCATGGGGCGAATGGATCAGCCCGACCAGGCTCGCGACCGCGGCCACGGTCATGTAGCCTGCGGCGGCGCGGAGTTGGTGGTCGATGATCTTCGACAGGGCGGCCGCCCACAGCAAAGACGTAATGATGAAGCCGTTGCCCAGCAGCACCAGCGCCTGGTAGCCGCCGGCCGCTTCGCCGGTCAGGTCGGCCGCTGTTTTGCCCACACCGCCCAGCAGCGCATTGGATTGCAGCAGAACCAGATTGGCCAGCACGGGCACCAGCCCCCAGGCGACGGCCTCGTAATGCGCGGCCGGCGTCGCGTGAAACGCCTGCGCGAAGATCTCCACGCCGATAAAGATCATGATCGGTGCCACGGCCGCTTCCGGCAGATGATCGACCAGCCAGCCCAGATAGCCGAACCATCCCCCCAATCCGATAAACAGGGCGGTGGCCAGCGTGTAGCCGGCGCCGCCGCCCATCTGCTTGTAGGCCGGATGGCCGATGTAGGGGGTCGTTTGCACCACGCCGCCGCAGAGCCCGCCGAGGCAGGTGGCGATGCCATCGGTCAGCAAGATTGAACGGGTGTCGTAGTCATCCCCCGCCACCGCCGCGCTCTCGGTCACGTCGATTCCGCCGACCACGACGACGAGCGCGAAGGGGAGCGCCAGCGCGAGATAGGGCGACACATGGGGCAGGCCGGCGAGGAAACCCAGCGACGGCAGCGGCAGGACGGCGCGCAAGCCGTCTTCGGCGTGAGGCGACGGAGGGAGCGCAAGGCCAACGGCCATGAGCAGGTAGTAGAGACCGGTGCCCAGCGCCACCGCGGCGAGCGCCGCTGGCACGTTGCCCGGCAATCGGATCTTGCCGATGAAGGCGATGAAAATGACCGCCAGTGAGAGCAGGCCGACGATTGGGGTTTCGATGATCTTCATCGAGGGAAAGAAGGCGATGAAGATGATCGCCACGGCGGCGATCGGCCCCAGCAAAGCGGCGCGCGGCAGCAGGTGACGCGCCGCAGGGCCGATGAATGAGGCGGCGATTTTCAGCAGGCCGGCAAGGAGGACGACGGCCATCGCGATCTGCCACGTCAACGTGGCATCTTTGGTGGCCAGGTAGGCCGGGCCGATGATTCCGAAGGCGAAGGCGAAGAGCGACGGCGTGTCGATGCCCAGCGGCATGGCCGTCACGTCGGTGCGCCCCGTGCGGCGCGCCAGCCGGAGCGCCAGCCAGACGGTGATCAGGTCCCCGGCCAGGACAGAGACCGCCGACCCGGGGATCATGCGGTGCAGGATGACCTCTCGCGGCATGCCGAAGACGCCGGTCAGGATGGCGGCCAAGATGACGAGCTGCGTCATATTGTCGACCATCAGGCCGAAAAAGGCGTTGACGTCGCCGGGACGGAGGAGCGAACGAAGCGTGGGCGACGGCGTCGCTCGTGTCATGAAGCCGGAGAGCCTGGAGTGGGCGCCGTCAACTGGTGATGGTCGAACTGGGGGATTTGGTCTTGAAGATCTGGATCGCGGCCCAGATCTGCCGGGCCGGCTGGTTGAGGATCAACTCCGAATCGGTGATGTGCGTGTCGATCAGTTCGAACGGGCCGCCACTGTAGTAGATCTGGCACCGCTCGAGCGTGCAGTTTTTGAAGATGTGGTTGTCGAGTGTGAGCGCCTCCTCCTTGAAGGCCTTCTGCTCGACCACAATGTAGGAGGGTTCCGACATGGCGCCCATGCTACCATGCCCCGACGACGCCACACAAGGGGGCGGTCACGCCGGTGCGTGAGCCCGTTGCCGTGTCAGGATGGCTTGTCCCGATCATTCCCGTCCTCGGACGCTCCGTCACCCGACCCCTTGACATCAGATAGGAAAGTATCCTATAAAGTAATTATTCCTGGATATGAAACCGGTGGATCAAGGCGCGCTGGCGCGACGACTGCAGGCGCGGGGGCTGAAATGCACGCCGCAACGGCTGGCGATTTATGCCGCTCTGTCGGCCAGTGACGACCACCCCAGCGCCGAGGTTCTCTACCGCGACGTCAAGGCGGACTACCCGATGCTTTCCCGCAACACGGTATATCAAACGCTGGAAGCGTTGACGACTGCCGGGCTGGCCCAGGCGATCCGGTCCGGTCGTTCACACGCGCGGTACGACGGCAACATCGAGGCGCACCATCACATGGTGTGCCTCTCGTGCGACCGGGTGGAGGATTTTCATGATGCCTCGCTCGAACGGCTGGCCGCGCCGGCCCGCTTGCGCCGCCGTTACCGGGTGGTCCACCATCGGGTGGAATTCTACGGCTATTGTCGAACGTGCCATGCCCGCAACCCGCGCACATCACGCACGCATTCACACAAGGAGGAAATCCGACATGGGTAAGCCGTTGAAGGGGTCCAAGACGCTCAATAATTTGAAGGAGGGATTCGCCGGCGAGTCGCAGGCGAACCGGCGCTATCTCTACTTCGCCCGCAAGGCCGACATCGAGGGGTATCCCGATGTGGCCGGCGTGTTTCGAGACACGGCGGAGGGCGAGACCGGCCACGCCTTCGGCCATTTCGACTTCATGGCCGAGATCGGCGACCCGGCAACCGGTGAAGCTGTCGGGACGACCGACAAGAATCTCAAATCCGCCATTGCGGGCGAAACCTACGAGTACACGCAGATGTATCCGGGGTTCGCCAAGACGGCCCGCGAAGAGGGGTTCGCCGAAATCGCCGAGTGGTTCGAAACGCTGGCGAGGGCGGAGAAATCACATGCCGGCCGGTTCACCAAGGCGCTGGATAGTCTCGGTAAGTAACGGGTCGGATCACACGGACAGGGGACGGGGAGTGGGCGAAACACGAGCGAGTCCCGCGTCACCTGTTCCCTGCCTCCGGTTCCCTTCATGCGATGAGTGACCGTCTCCCCTCGCCGGCCCAGCCGATCTTTTGGGACGCCCGCGCGCTCGAACGCGAGCAGCGACGGGTCTTCGACGTCTGCCAGGGTTGCCGGCGCTGTTTCAACCTGTGCGAATCGTTCCCCGTGATGTTTCAGCGCATCGATGAAGTGGATGGAGAAGTCGACCGGCTCGGCGCGAAGGATCTGGACCGGGTCACGGCGTTGTGCATGAATTGCAATGTCTGCGGATTTGTGATGTGCCCCTACACCCCCCCGCACCAATTTGAAATCGATTTCCCCCGCCTGATGATCCGATCCAAAGCGGTCGGCGCCCGGAGCCGCGGTCTGTCCTGGCGGGACCGGCTGCTGTCCGACACTGACCGGATGGGGAGGCTCAACTCGAGGCTGGCGCCGCTGGTGAATCGACTGTTTCGGATCCGCGCGGTCCGCATTGTGATGGAATGGGCGACCGGCATCCACCGGGACCGCCGGCTGCCACCCTATGTGGTGACGACGTTCCCGAGATTATTCCTGCTCCGCCGCCAGGCGAAACCGACTGCGGAGCCGGTCGCGCCCGTCGGCGGGGACATGGGGGCATCGCCGGCCGACAAGCGGAGCGAGTCGGGACTCTCCTCTCCGCGGGGCCCGCAGTCCGGTCATCGGGTGGCGCTCTTCTCATCCTGCCTGGTCGATTATTCCTATCCGGAGATCGGCCGGGCGGCCGTTGACGTGCTGGAGCACAACGGGGTGGCGGTGGCGCTGCCGGCGCAGCAGTGTTGCGGCATGCCGTCGATGAGCGTCGGCGATCTGACCGCGGCGGTGCGGAAGGCGACCGCCAACGTGGCGAACCTGCTGCCGTGGATTGAGCGGGGTCACCGGATCGTGACGCCGATGCCGAGCTGCAGTCTGATGCTGAAGAAGGAGTATCCCTATCTCCTTGGCACGCCGGAGGCGCGGCGGGTGGCCGACCAGACGTCCGACATGTGTGAATATCTAATGCAGTTGCACAAGGAGGGCGCGCTGCGGACCGATTTCGTCAGGCCGGGGGGCACGATCGCGTACCATCTTCCCTGCCATCTGCGCGATCAGAAGCTCGGCTACAAATCGCGCGATCTGCTGGCGCTCATCCCCGGCACTCAGATTCAGGTGATGGAGTGGTGCTCGGGTCACGATGGGACCTGGAGTCTTGAAAAAGAGTATTTCCCGCTGTCGCTGAAGATCGGACGGAAGGTGTTTGACCAGGTCGAACAGGCGCGGCCCGATGCGGTGGTCTCCGATTGCAGCCTGGCCGGCAATCAGATCACCCAGGCCACCGGCCGGCCGGTCAGCCATCCGATCGAGGTGCTGCGCCGGGCCTATGGGTTGGGGGGTACGGATTAAAAGGGCAAGGCGGATGAGGGAGGAAGGAGACCGGGGGATATGGAAAAACTGGAAATTTCGGACATCAAGCCATTGGCGGACTATGAACAAGAGCGGGCCAACTTTCGTCGCCGGATCATCGAGTTAAAGGCTCACCGAAGGATTGCGCTTGGTCCATCGATCACGCTCGTCTTTGAAAACAGGGACACGGTGCGCTTTCAAATCCAGGAGATGTTGCGCGTCGAGCGCATTGAGGACCCGCACAAGGTTCTCGATGAGCTGGAGGTGTACAACGGCCTGATTCCTGAAGCGGGGACGTTGTCGGCCACGCTCTTTATCGAAATTACCGAGGCCGGTCGGATCAAGGAACAGCTCGATCTGCTGATGGGCATCGACCGCCCGGGTCACCTCTGGCTGGAATTGGGTGGATCGCGTTGTCCGGCCGAATTTGAAGCCGGCCACAGCAATGAGACCCGGATCAGCGCCGTGCACTATCTGCGTTTTCGGCTCACGCCCGAGCAGCGGCGGCGGCTGGCCGATCCGGCCCTGGCCGCGCGGCTCGTGATCGATCATCCACGGTATCAGGCCAGTGCCGAACTGGGATTGCTGACGAGACAGTCATTGCTGAAGGATTGATAGAATACAGTCAGGGGGCCCGGTCGATCACAGGCAGGCGCTGCCAGTGCTCCGATCGGTAGCGCCAGATCAGGCAGCCCATCCGCGTGGTCCAGTCGACGAGCATCACACTCCAGACCCAGCCGATCGTCAGCCCCAGCCCTGAGAAAATCACGGCCAGGGGGACCCGCACCAACCACGCGCCGATCGTCGTCACCAGCAGGAGAAACCGCGTGTCGCCGGCGCCTTTGAGCGAACCGGAGAGCACCATGGTAATGGCCAGCGGGATTTGCAGCAGGCCGACGATTTTTAAAAAGAGCGTGCCGTACCCGATCACCGCTTCATCGGTGGTAAACGCGCGCAGCAGCAGATAGGGGAAGCAGAAAAAAAGCAGCCCCATCCCCGCCATGAGCAGGACGGCCAGGCGGTTCGCCTCCCAGTTCTCGATTTTCGCCTTGGCCAGTTTCTGCGCCCCGATGCTCTGTCCCACGGCCGTGACCGCCGCGACGGCGAAGCCATTGCCCGGCATGAACGAGAGCGCTTCGATGTTCATGCCGACTTGATGGGCGGCGTACATAATGGCCCCGTATCCCAGAATGATCCTGGCATAGGCCAGCTGGGCGCCTTGTTGCAACAGCCGATCAACGGTGATCGGCAACCCGACGCGCAGAATGTGCCGGAGTGACGACACGGGCGGCGGTCCCGTCTGGCGGCCGAACAGGGGGAGGAGATGGCCGGCTCGCCGGGCTTTGGCGTAGAGGTAAATCGATCCGACTGCCTCCGACAGGCCGATGGCGAGCGCGGCGCCATTCACGCCCAGCGCCGGCGCGCCCCACCGGCCGTAGACCAGCGGATAGGCGATCAGGACGTGCAGCGTGTTGACGATCGTGACGGCGATCATCGGCGTGCGGGTGTCGCCGGCGCCCTGCATGGTGGCGACCAGCTGATCAACGGCAAAGGTGAACATGAAGAGCCCGAAGTTGATCAGCAGATAGCCGTGCATGAGCGGCTGCATGTCCGGCGTCGCCCCGAGCACTCTGGCGCCGCCATCGCCGCCGATCATGCCGAGCAGACTGGAGCCGAGGGCGAGCAGAAGGCCGAAGCGCAGCGCTTGGGTGGCGATTTCGGCCGCTTCGCGCCTCCGCTTGGCGCCCCACAGTTGGGCCACCATGATGGTGGCGCCCATGGTCAATCCCGCCAGCAGATTCAATGCGGTCATGATCAGCAGCTGACTCAAACCGACGGAGGCGATGGCGGTCGCGCCCAGTCCGCCGACGAGAAAAATATCGACGATCTGGACCATCCGCTCCAGGATGCTGCTGAGGATGATCGGCAACGCGAGCGTCAGAATGCGTCGGCGGATCGGTTGCATGGGTGCCGGATCAAACGACGCGCGCGCGTCGGGCCGGCGTCACCGGTAGTCGGAATCGGGGGGCCGGGGGTACGGGGGGCTGGGTTCACCCTTGGCGATTTTGACGATCCTGACGTCGAAGTGGAGCGTCTTTCCGGCCAGCGGATGGTTGATGTCGATCACGGCCGTCTTTTTCTTGATCTCCTTGACCACGCCGACCAGGTCGACGCCGTGGGGCCCGCGCAGCTTGACGTGCTGACCGGGCTTGCGGGAGTGTTCAGGAACCATGTACAGGTCCAACTCCAGGACGGCCTTGGGATCGATCGGACCGCAGCCCTCCTCCGGCGGCAGGACCATCGTCACGACGTCCCCCTCCTTGTGACCGGCGAGCCGCTTCTGCACTCCCTCCATGCAATCGAGGTTTTTCGCGCCCTGCCGATAGGTATACGGCTCCCCGCCGACGTTGCTGTTGATGACGCCGTCCTCTTTCGTGGAGAGGGTGTATTCGATGGAGACGTCGTTGCCGTCTTCGACGATCAACGCCTGTTCGGCGGCCGCCGCGGAGCAGGGAGAGACGATGCCGGCGCCCAGAATGACCACGATGACCCACCGGATCACGACGGGGGGAGAACGCATGTCATCACTCTAACAAATGGATGGAGAGGGGTCAATCAATGAGGGAAGCGGGCGGCCGTTGCAACGCGGTATCGGAGTTGCTACGATGCTGACGATGGCACCGGTGGAGACCGTCAGGCAGGTGTTTGCGGCCAATCAGCGGTTTTATGAGGCGTTTGAAAGTCTCGACATCCGGCGGATGGCGTCCGTCTGGCGGCAGGACGACGACGTGCAGTGCATTCATCCCGGCTGGCCGCGGCTGATCGGTTGGCAGGCGGTGCGCGACAGCTGGATTCGCATATTCAACAACACCCGTTCCATGGCGTTCCGGATCAGTGACGCGAAGATCACGGTCCAAGGGCTCGTCGCCTGGGTCGTCTGCGTTGAACGGATTACGATGGTGGTTGATGAAGAGCCGCAGGAGACGCGGGTGCTGGCGACCAACATCTTTCGACGGCGTGACGACCAGGACCAGGAGAATGCCTGGCTGATGGTCCTCCATCACGGTTCTCCGGTATTGCCGCGGCTGGCGGACATGCCGGACACGGATGACGACGCGGTCGATCGGTAGAACGGGAAATCAGACGTACTTGGCGAACGCATTCAGCGCGGCGGCCAGTTCCGGGGCCTGCTTGGCGTAACGGGCGACGGGCACGCCGGTTTCCACCGCCCCCCACGCCTGCCGGATCGACCGGGCGCCGGCGCGCGCGCCCTGCGGATGGCCGACCACGCCGCCGCCGCAGAGGAAGATAAACTCCCGGCCGAACAATCTGGCGTGGACCTCCAGCGTGGCGGCGTGCTGTCCGCCGCCGACGGCAGGAAACGACGGACGGAGACCGTGCAGGGGCGCCTCGCAGACGCGTTTGATCGTTTCGACCTCAGTCCTCGTCGCCTTGAGCGAGCCCTGCAGCGCCGGATAAAGGGTGACATCGGCGCCGAACAGGCGGACGAACTTCGCCCAGGCGGCGACGCTCATCCCGTGGCGCTGCCAGAGCCATCCGCTCATGGCCATGTGGGCCATCAACGGCACGCGGCCGAGCGAGGCGAGTGCATGAAAGTTGGGGAAGCCGGCGGCCGCCGGCGCGCACATCGCGATGCCTCCTCCCGCCTCGACGCCCGCTTCATATAATGAGACGAGCTGGTCGGCCGGCCCGACCGCGTGGATCATGAACCGCTTGGGCTCGCCCGTCTCCGCCTCGGCCCGCCGGGCCGCTTCCGCGCAGGCGCGCACGCGGGCCAGGTAATCCTCACGGCGCTCCTGCAAGAGCTCGTCCGTTTTACAGACGTCGATCCCGCCGACGAAACATTCGTAGGCGAGGTTGCCGAATTCCTTGGGGGTGAGCCCCTGCGAGGGTTTGACCACCGAAACAAAAACCGGTCGACCGTGGACGCCCAGCGCTTGCCGCAATCCCTCGGCCCCGAAGCGGGGGCCGCCGAGGATTCCGGCCAGGCGCGAGGGCAGCTCAAAATCAACGAGCTGGATCGTCCGCATGGCGTTCAGGCAGGAGATTTCTCCGGCGATCGAGAGGATCAGGCCGTAGGCCGACTCGATCGGTTCGGAGACGACGTCAATCGCCACCAGGGCCCGGTTGCGGCCCCGACGGATGGTCGTCACGGCCGCCTCCATCGCCTTGACGCGCTGGTGCTCGTACTGGGTGACGCGCACGCCGAGGCTCTGCTCGCGGGCGACCAGGCGGGCGGCCCGTTTGACATCCTTGGCGGCGATGTCGTAGTGGACGCGGATGGTTTCCATGGCGCGCCGGACGATGATGCCGGAGTCGTGTGCTGAAGTCAAGGCGAGCCGAAGTGTGTCGGCGCACTTGAGGGAAAGCCGATCAATCCCGGCAGGTCGGGCAGCGTCTGCGCCCACCCCATCAGGAAGTAGACGCCCACCACCAGGCTGAAGAGGCCCGCGGCCGAACCGACCGCCACGTAGGCGCCGCGATAGCTCTGGGTTCCCAGAAAGCCGGCGGCGGTCAGCACGACCAGGAGGCTGTTGCTGACGATCAGCCCGATGATGAAGCTCGCCATGAGGAGCAGCCCCTGCCCCGCACCGCCTGCGCCGCCGACGGCGGCGATCAGCAGCACCTGCGAGCCGGTCTCCGCCCCGATGCCGTGAATGGTCCCGATGAGAAATGCCGTCCAGGGTCCGTACTGTATCAGCTGGTGCTCGTGCGCCGGTTCGTGGGTGTGGCCGTTGTCATGCCGGTGGCCGTGGGCCTGTCCTTCCAGCCACGCATGCAGCCGGTGCCACAGATAGGCGATGCCGGAGAAGAGGAGCATCCAGCGGCTGCGCAACCGGAACTCGGCCCGGCCGCGAATGTGCTGCACGAGAGAATAGAAGACCCAGGCGGCGAGCAGCAGCAGCGTCGCTCCCACCAGCCGCTCGAGAATGGGGTCGACCCACTCCGGCAACAGGGTGTTGGCGAGCAACGCCGCTGACCCGAGCAGGGCGACCATGACGGCGTGCCCCAGCACATAGAGGGTGGAGAGGAAAAGCGCGCGCCATCCCGGCCGTCCGGCCATCCGGATCGGCGTGAGTCGGTCGGGCGAGCGCCAGACCGTCTGCGGTCCTTGGCCTTCGTCGGTTCCGGCCGTGCTGGTGATGTCCGTGATGGCGGCGATATGGTCCCAGTCGATTCCGTGGCGAAGCCCGTAGATGAAGGTTGTGAGCAGGACCAATCCGAGATGGTTCACGGCTCCATTATGTCCATTGGCACGGCAGTGCTGTCAATCGGGGTGTCATGGTGATGTTCGACCGGTTACTATCTTGTCTTTGCGGGTCGGGGCCTTGTATGCTATCGTCATGGCCGGCGATCTTCGTTCATCATTGACGAGTTACCATCGTCTGGCGGTCTCCGCCGCGAAGGCGGCGGGCCGGCTGCTGGCCGGATACCGCGGTCGCGAATTGGCCGTCACCTATAAGGGCGCCGTTAACATCGTGACCGAGGCCGACCGACAGGCCGAGCGGCTGATTGCCGGCATGATCGGGAAACACTATCCGGGTCACATCGTTGTCGGCGAAGAGGGGAGCGGGACGACGGCGCCTCTCCCAGCGCCAACCGTGCGCGTGCCGGTCTGGTTCGTTGATCCGCTCGACGGCACGACCAACTTCGCCCACGGCTTTCCCTTCTATTGCGTGTCGATCGGCGTCGAAGTCGAAGGGCGGATGATGGTCGGCGTCGTCTACGACCCCGTTCGCAAAGAGCTCTTCAGCGCGATCAGAGGGCGGGGCGCCTTTTGCAACGGGCGGCGGCTTGGGGTCTCGACGACGGAAAAACTCGATCAGAGTCTGCTGGTGACCGGTTTTGCATACAATATTCGAACCAGCCGCCGGACCAATCTCGGCCATTTCTCACACTTCAGCCTGCGCTGCCGGGGCGTCAGGCGGACGGGCTCGGCGGCGCTCGATTTGTGCTATGTGGCCGGCGGCCGCTTCGATGGTTTTTGGGAGATGAACCTCTGGCCGTGGGACACGGCGGCCGGCAGTCTGATCGTTGAGGAAGCGGGCGGTCGCATGAGCGGGTTCGAGGGGCGGCCCTACGATCTCAGGGTGCCGGAACTGGTCGCCAGCAACGGCCGGATCCATGAGGAGATGCTGGCCGTGCTGCGTCTGGGCGACCGGATTGATGCCCGAATGGCTGGAGAGACGGACCATGAGGCGGAAAGGGAACGGCAGGTATGACCGATCAGGAGTACGACGAAGGGCCGGAGCTGCCCCCGCTCATCGTGCCGCCGCAAAACCCGCCCGACTGTCCCTTCTGCGGCGATCCGATGAAATTCGTCGACGGGGAATTTCTCTGCCCCGACTGCAACGGCACTGACGTCGGACCGGAGACGGGTTGAGCAGGCGTCGCCATGCCGCGGCCTTCAGGTCGAGATCCGATGGGGGTTGTCAGGGGGAGCTGAGGCGGATCTCCCCCTGACTTGAGCGAGTGCGCAGCACGAGCGGATCCAACCGCGAACAGACCGGCTGGTATTTTTACGACTGGGCCAACTCGGCCTTTTCATCGACGGTCGTCACCGTTTTTCTCGGTCCCTACCTGACAACGATCGCCAAAGCCGCGGCTGACGCCGACGGCCTGGTCCATCCCTTCGGTCTCCGCATCAACGCCGGCGCCTTCTTCCCCTACGTGGTCTCGCTCTCGGTGGTGCTGCAGGTGTTCTTTCTGCCCGTGCTGGGCGCCATCGCCGACTACTCGCACCGGAAGAAGCAGTTGCTGGGGTTGTTCGCCTATCTGGGCGTCAGCGCGACGATGGGGCTCTATTTCCTGCATGGGACGAACTATCTGCTGGGCGGCCTGCTCTTTCTGATCGCGAACCTCAGCTTCGGCGCGTCAATCGTCATCTACAACGCCTTTTTACCGGAGATCGCCCGGCCGGAGGAGCGCGACGATGTGTCGTCAAAGGGATGGGCGCTCGGCTATCTGGGGGGCGGCCTGCTGCTGTTGCTGAACTTGGTGCTCATGGCCAGGGCCGCCGACTTCGGCCTCGACATCGGTCATGCCGTGCGCATCAACCTGGCGTCGGCCGGCGTCTGGTGGGGGCTCTTCTCGATCATTCCGCTGGCAACACTTCGAACCCGCCAGCCAATCCGGACGCTTCCGCGCGGGGCTCACTACTTGACCGTCGGCTTCCGGCAACTCCGCGGGACGATCGGCATGGTGATGACGCGCCCTCAGACGCTGCTCTTTCTGTCGGCCTACCTGCTCTACAACGACGGCATTCAGGCCGTGATCACCCTGTCCACGGAGTTCGGCCAGGAGGAGCTCAAGCTGTCCCTGACGACCTTGAGTCAGGTGATACTCATGGTGCAATTCGTCGCATTCGCGGGGGCGATCGGATTCAACTACGTCGCGCGGGCGGCCGGCGCCCAGCGGGCGATTCTGGCGAGTCTGCTGATCTGGGCCGGAACGCTCATCTATGCCTATGCCTGGTTGCGGACGACCGTCCAGTTTTTTGTCCTGGCGGCTGTGATCGCAGTGGTCCTGGGGGGGAGTCAGGCATTGAGCCGGTCGCTCTACTCCCTGATGATCCCCAAGGGGCGGGAGGCGGAATATTTCAGTCTCTATGAGATCAGCGAACGGGGCACCAGCTGGCTGGGTCCGTTGCTCTTCGGACTGTCGCTTCAGTTCACCGGCAGTTACCGGTTCGCCCTGCTGTCGCTCATCGTGTTTTTCATCGCCGGCTTGCTCCTGTTGAGCCGGCTCAATGTGAGGATGGCGACCGCGGAGGCGGTCTCGGGCCCTGACGCCCTCACGCCCGAGGAGGCCGACGGTTAGGTGCCCAGGATCGAAATCGGCGACGGAATGAAAGTGATGAGGAAAATGATGAGCGAGAGCCAGGCAATGACCTTCTGGCGGAAGGTCAACGGCACGTGGGCGTCGATGATCGGCGGGTGGCCGATGCCGATCACGGCCGCCAGCATCGCCCAGAGGAGCCAGCCCTTCCACCCCAGGAGGCCGAGTCCGATCAGAATGCCGACCATCGTCAGGGAAATGTACCGCTGACGCTCGCCGAAGACGGCGTAGCCGATATGACCGCCGTCCAGTTGGCCGATCGGAAGGAGGTTCAGCGAGGTCACGAACAGGCCGAACCATCCCGCCAGTGCGACGGGGTGCAACAGCAGGACGGCCCCCTGAGGAATCGACAGCAGCCAATGGGTGAGCAATTGCAACATCAACGGCTCGCCAAGCACCATTGGTCCGCCGATGCCCTGGCTGTCGATGGTGGACCACCGGAGTCCGATGATGGTGGCGGGCACGGCGACGAGAAACCCCGCGATCGGGCCAGCCGCCCCGACTTCCAGTAGCGCCTTGCGCTCCACGATCGGAGATTTCATCCGGATGAAGGCGCCGAACGTGCCGATGATGAAGATCAGCGGCGGGGCGGGAATGAAGTAGGGCAGCGTCGCTTGAATATGATAGTGTCGCGCGGTCAGATAATGGCCCATTTCATGGACGAGGAGAATGGTCAGCAGTGTTACGGAAAAAGGCAGGCCGGCCAGGATGGCCAGCGGCGAGGATAAGGGATTCACGTGGACAAGAAAGGCTCCCGCCATCAGCGTCGTCAGGGTGGTCAGCAGAAAGAGCAACAAGGGCAGGCGCCATTGGATCGGTGTGTGGGGGGCGGCCTCGGCTCGAAACGGTTCGGTGGCAGCGGGCGGGAGCACCGGGACGCTCTGCCAGGGATTGGACGGCACGCCCGGGGAAGAAGACGGGGCGAGATCGGTCGACGCCGGATCGACTCGTCGGAAGGAAGACTCTTCGGGCCAGGCATCCGGCATGCCGTTCCCCATTAACGGGATTTGGCTTGCCTGACCGTTGTAATGCCCTCCAAGGGGAGCATCACCCAGTCGGTGCCAGTCTGCAGGTTGATTTCATCTTCCGTCGCGCCCACCAGCCGACCCCGATACAGGACGCCGTTGTAGATGACTTCGACCTGCTGGCCTTTCAATATTTCGATCTGGTCTTTCATGGGATGAGCGCGATGTCACCAGTATAATATGTTCGGATGCGGCCGTGCAACGCGGCCGTGTTCGCCGCCCCGTCACAGCAGACTGTCAACAGCCGAAGGCCGGGGCTGATCCGGCGGATCATATTATTCGCCGAATCGGCAACATATACATCCCCCTCCCGGTCGACGGCCACGCCCGTGGGAAAATGAAACCCGGCCGTCTCGCCTGGGCCGTCGTCAGAGCCGGGCTGACCGATGCCCGCGAGCGTGATGACCGCTCCGTCGGGACTCACCTCCCGGATCACGGCATTGTTGGAATCCGCCACATACAGATGACCGGTTTCGTCGATCGCCAGCCCGGTCGGCCAATTGAAGCGCGCGTCGCGACCCGTGCCGTCGACCGCCCCGGCCTGCGGCGAGCCGGCGAGCGTGCTCACACGGCCCTCGGGTGTGATGATCCGGATGGTGTGGCTGCCCGAATCGGTCACGAACAGCCGGCCCGACCGGTCGACCGCCACCGACATCGGATCGTGAAATTGCGCGGTGGTGCCCATGCCATCAGTATAGCCGGGCTGGCCGTTGCCCGCCAGTGTGCTGACCACGCCCTGGGGGGTGATCTTTCTGATCGTGTGCCCGCCGCGATCGGCCACGTAGAGCGTGCCCGCCCGATCAACGGCGACGCCGGTGGGATAGAGGAACTGCGCCGTCGGAGCCGGTCCGTCCCGGGCGCCCGGCCGCCCATCTCCGGCCACGGTGCTCACCGTGCCGTCCGGCGCGACTTTGCGAATTCGGTGATTGTCGGCATCGGCCACGAACAGATCGCCCGAGGGGGCGAGCGCGATGCCGTCGGGGCCGTTGAACCGGGCGGTGGAACCAGGCCCGTCGAGCCAGCCCGGTTCGCCGTCGCCCGCCAGGGTGGTGACGAGACCATCGGGATTGATCTTGCGGATTAGCTGGTTGGCATAGTCGGTTGCATAGACAGCCCAATCCGGGCCGACCGCCACGCCGGTCGGCCAGTTGAACTGCGCCAGCTCGCCCTGGCCGTCCTCATGGCCCCGCTGACCGTTGCCCGCGATCGTGACGACATGAGCCGACGCCGGCGTCATCGGGGGCGGAGCTGGAGCATCGGGCGCCCGCGACGGGACCGCCGACCAGAGGAACAGCGGCGGGGCAATCAGTGCCGTCAGCGAAGCAGCGAGGCGGAAGTTAGGCATCATGGGACGGCGTGCCCCGGTGATTCGGCTGCCGGGGGAGTAGTGGAGGGTGGTGGAGGGTGGTGCGGCGGTGTCCACACGAGCGGGGTTCGTTGAGCCGGCAGTTCCCCCGTGGCCACGGCATGACCGTTGTCGAAGACGACGTAGCTGTCCCAGCCGTGGTAGAAGAGCAGCGGGCCCAGCGGTGTGACGGCATTGGGAGAGAGACCGTAGAAAAACGTGACGGGTCCGTTCCGTCCGGCGGGATCGCGGAAGGAGAGCAACAGCGCGTGACCTGCGCCATCGTAGGTCCGGCCGCCGATCGTGAACCGCTTGGGCTCGATTCTAATTCCGGGCGGCAACCGGGATTCCGAGCCGCTGACCGGCTGTCGGACCAGTTCGGCGGCGGCCTGATTGACATCGGGGCCTCCCAGGATCAGCCGGGCGGCCACGGGCGCGGCATGAACGTGGCCTCCCGCCACCGGGTGGCCGGCCTCGGCGTCGTGCCGTCGGCGCGCTCCGTCAGCGATGACCTGATAGGCGCGCGTCAGTTCCGCATCCGCCCGTTCGGGCGGCAGGATGGTGAGCGAGGGTTCCGTCAGGGTGAGGTTGAGCATGGGGGGCAATTCATCGCGCTCAAGCCGCCGGAACAGCTGCACATCGGGATCCACGGCGATCCGCAGCGGCGGCGCCGCCGTGGCGGTGTCGAGCTCCACCCGCTCCTGGTCCATCCAGATCGATTTTTCCAGCAGTCGGTTGCTGGTCTCAATCTGTACGACGACCGGAATGCGAAACACGGGGGGCGACTGGCGGAGCGTCACCGCCACCGTCTGTCCGGGAGGAAGGCCTGGGTCCGTCGGATCCGGAGGCAACGGCGTCATGGTGACGGTGTCGATCGTCAGGTGTGGCGCGCCGGCCCGCACGACCCATTGGCGGAAGAACCAGTCAAGCGGCTGGCCCAGTCGGGCTTCGAACAACAGCCGCAGGTCATTCCAGTTCGCCCGTTTGCCCCGATACCGCTCCGTGAGATCGCGCAGGGCGCCGTAGAAGTCCTCACCGCCCAGCATCCGCCTTAACAGATGAAAGACGAAGGCGCCTTTTTGATAGCCGATCGCCGCGTCGGTCTGGCTGCTATTGTATAAAAACCGCATCAAGGGATAGTCGCGTCCGGGCGGCACCAGCGCGGCGTACTGCCGGAGCATCAGGACCCGTTGTTCACGGGCGGCCGCCTCGCCCTGCCGTTCCGCCGCCGTGTCATAGTTGGCCACGTAGGTCGTCAGCGCCTCGGTCCAGTTGCCCTCGGAGTCGTCGGCCATCACGCTGTTGCCGAACCAGGAGTGGACGATTTCATGGCCGAGGGCATACGGCTGGATGTAGTGGCGCCGGATGAGCGAGCGGCCCAGCAGGACCAGCGACGGGGTCGAGGCCCCGATGGGCTCGGGTGTCTCGACGACGGCCAGCTTCGGAAACGGATAGGGCCCCAGCAGGCGGCTGTAGCGGGCCAGGTAGTCCGCCGCGGCGTCCAGATAGACGGGGGCGAGCGAAGCCTCGTCGGCGAACAGGTAGGTCGACAGCTCGACGGATTCGTTCTGTCGAACCGTCACCTGGTATGGGCCGGCGAAGAGATCGATCGATTCGCCCGGCTGCGCCGTCGACCAGGCCGTCGCGAGGCGCCCAGACGACTCGGTTCGCGAGGTCTGCCGCCCGGCGCTCACCGCCTCCCAGTCCGCGGGATGCTCGACCGTCAGATCGAAGGTGAACAGCGCGTCTGGCCAGAGGGGATACCAGCCGTCATCGCCGGTCAGTTGCGTCCCGTGCTCGTTGACGGCCTCGTCATGAGCGGGCGACTCCGGCCAGCGGCCGGTGTACCGAACGGCCAGCTGCAGAGGCGGATCGGCGCCCCCGCGAGCTGGCAGATCGATCTCGTAGCGTGACATCTCCGCGAAGGCGGCATACCGTTCACGGGCGAAGGGCGCGCGGGGCAGCCGGGGCCCCCCTCGATGAAACGGAATCTCTTTCGGTCCGGAGCCGGCGATGAGCGATACGCGATCGACGGTCATCCGATCGTCGAGGTAGAACGCCGTGGTGGTGGCTGACGATGGGGCCCCGTTCAGCGTGATCCGGTCTTCGGCGGTCAGCGCGCGCGCGGGCGGATCGAGCGAGACGTGCAGCTCATGATGCCGGGGTTGAATCGCCGGGGGGGCGAGAAATTCTGGGCTGACGGCCGGCCGGCCGCCCAGACACGCTCCGAGCGACAGCGCGATCAGCGGAGCGATCGGCCATGGGCGGAAGGGGCGTGATCGCAAAACTCGCGGCATGGGCGGTACGATAACAAAGGGGGGGGAGATTTCCAAGGGGCGGGCTCTTGCCGCCGCCTGCCGATTTCAGTACAATTATTCTATGGCGCGCATGCGTATTCCACCGCCCCATCGGCCATCCGGTCAGAACGGACCGCATGATCCGAAACGATTCGCCCCTGCACGGGCGGCCGCCCCGCCGGCCCAGTTCGGCGAATTGACCGCCGCATCGCTCTACTGTCCCAAATGCCGGAGGGCGACGCCGGTGCGGGAGCATCTGCTGCTGGTGCTGCCGGACGGGAATTTGTACGATTATCGATGCAGCGTCTGCGCAACGTCGACGGGGACCCGGACGGCGCGCGGTTGATCCCCATCCATTGTCCTGACCGCCTCCCTGATCGAGACCCTGCTACCTGTGATAGAAGGGCAGGGGGGTGACCGTCGCCGGGGTCTGGTCGGCAAGGGCGAGCCGGGTGCCCGCGGCGAAGAAGCCCTTCTGGACATACCCGAGCGCGATGCGCCGCCTCAGCGTTGGCGAATCGAGCGCGCTGGTGATCGTTCCCACCTGTTGTCCCTCCGCAAAAAGCGGCGAGCCGGCCGCCGGCAGCCCCGCCCCTTCGACCAACAATCCGACCAGCCTGCGATTGACCGAGCCCTGGGTTTTAATCCGCATGGTGGTTTCCTGCCCGAGATAGCAGCCCTTGGTGTAGCTGATGGCCTGCTCGATGCCGGCTTCGGCTGGAAAGTGCGACGGACCCAGTTCGGCACCGAATCGGGGCACACCCGCCTCGATGCGAAGCGATTCCACGGCACGCGCTCCTACGGGAACGGCGCCGATCGGACGGCCGCAATCCATCAGGGCGCGCCACAGCGGGGCGCCGATCGCCGCGGGGACGAGCAGATGCGCGCCCGCTTCGCCCGTTTCCGACAGACGGATCACCTCGACGGGGGCGTCCTGCCACGTCCATGTCACATGGTGATAGTCCGGCAGCGGCGGCAGGACCCGGCCGAAGAGGGCGGTCAGCCAGTCGTCGGATTTCGGACCCCACAGCGCCAGATGGAGCCGCTCATGGGAAATCTCCTCCAGTTTGACCTTGTAGATCACGATGTAGCGCTTGAGCGCCGGGACGGTCCCGGCGGTCAGCATCGGGTCAAGATCGATCAGCAGGGCGTTTTCCAGGGCGAAGAGCCGCATGTCGGCTTGGAGGTGACCCTTGACGTCAAGCAGCGCCGCGTAGCAACCCTGACCCGCTGTCAGGGCCAGAATGTCGTTGGTCAGAATGCTGTGAAGGTATTTCGCCCGGTCGACCCCCGTGACGCGCAGCAAGCCTCTTGCCGACAAATCGGCCGCGCCGGCGTGCCCGCGCACCGCCAGATGCTCGGCAACGGGGTCGCCGTAGTGATCGGGGACCTCCCGGCCGCCCACGGTCGTCCAACGGGCCTGCAGGCGCCGATGCTCGTCGGCCAATGGCAGGGCCGACGGGGGAGAAGCGGCTGTACTGGGTGAGGGTCTGCCGGCGTCATCCACGGGATGAGCTCCGTCAATTGAGCAGGGCCTGGACCCGTTTGAGCGCCCGAGCGGCGAGCGCATAATTGGGATTCACGCTCAGCGCCTGCCGGTAGGCACTGATCGCCTGCTGCCAGTCGCCCTTTTGCTCATAGACCCGGCCGAGATTCAGATGGGGGTATTCATAGCTGGTGTATCGCCTGGCCGTGATGGCCCGTTTGAGCCAGGGGATCGCATCGTCCAGCTGCCCCTTTTCGATCAGGTAGGCGCCGATGTCATTATAAGGGTTGCCGAAATCGGGATCGACCTGAATCGCCTTGTAGCATTGTTCGATCGCGTCATCCAGCCGCCCGAGAAAGCTGTAGGTCCAGCCCAGGAACGTATAGGCTTCAGACGTTGGACAGGTGTCGATCGACAACTTGTAATACTGGATCGCCTCGTTGAGCTGTCCCTTCATTTGCAGGTCGTAGGCCTGCTGAAAATAACGAGCCGCCTGATGCCGCTTGTCCTGTTCCACCATGCCAGTCTGCTCCCTTTCCCTCTGATTAGTGCGCCGCCCCTCCATCATACGGAGTGGAACGACAGGTTCGCAAGGGGGCGGGCCGTCGGCTGTCCTCGGAGACCGGCTGGTCAGGTCGTCCGCAGCGTGCGTGTGAGTCTGCGCTCCACGCAGCGGATGTTGCCGGATAGCCGGATGTTCCGCTCGCAACTTGCGCTCGATCAACTCAAGGGGAGAATGGTTTCCGTAATGGGGGCCCGTGCGGAATCGCACACCGTTCTCCGATGCCCCCATGCCCCGGTTCTCCCCTGCGCCCCATCGTCCCTACATTACGAGGTTTTGAGGTGCCGATGGAGCCGCCGTTCCACACTTTGGACCTTTCCAGTCAATCGTCCCCTGGCGCCCTTGCGGTAGTCGGCCCGAATGCTGATGCTGATCCGGTTGCAGTCGCGTCGCATGCGGGTGAAACAGCGCGTAATGACCGCGAACACCTCGTCCCATTCCCCCTCAATGACGGTCCCCATCGGATTGAGGCGGTAGTCAAGCCCGCTCCGGTCGATGATGTCGAGCGAACGGGCGACATACTTGCCCACGCTCTCTCCCTTCCCCATCGGCGACATGCTGACTTCAACGAGCATCATGGATCGCTCCTCCCTGTCCGGACGTGACGGCCGCGACCGGGCCATTGTAGGCGGCCTCGGGTTGTCAGGTCAATCATGTTACTTCGAAGCGGGAGGGTCGCCGCTACGGCGATGGGGTCGAAGGTGTGTGATAAACATTCCAAATCAACCTCGAAGCTCGGCGCCCCGCAGGAAGCCGATGGCAAGGGGCCGAGCGTCGATTTGACACGCGAGTAGAGAGTGTAATCCGTATGGCGATGGGGATCGTCAAGGGGAGGTGAGCATTCTCCCCTTGACTCTGGCGTGTCGACTTTCATCGGTTTTTGTTATACTCTCCCGCTATGGCACCAGGCCAGGAGGGGGCGGACGACGCGCCCTATGTATCGCTCGTCATCCCGATCTACAACGAACGGGACAATCTGAAGCCGCTGGCGGAGCAATTGCTCTCGGCCCTGAAGGGGCTCGGCGTCACGTTCGAAGTGCTCTTTGTCGATGACGGGAGTCGCGACGGCAGCGGCGAGTTGCTGCGCTCGTTGTGCGCCGCGACCCCGCAGTTTCGACTGATCCGATTGCGGCGTAACTTCGGGCAGACGGCGGCCATGACGGCGGGATTCGATCACTCGCGCGGCCGCGTAATCGCCGTCATGGACGGCGACCTGCAAAACGATCCGGCCGACATCGGGGGGATGCTGAAAGCGCTCGAGGACGGCGCGGATATCGTCAGCGGCTGGCGGCGCGACCGGAAGGATACGGTGCTCCGGGTCTTTTCGTCGAAATTGGCCAACTGGCTGATCGGCCGGGTGACCGGCGTCAGACTGCACGATTACGGCTGCTCGTTGAAACTCTACAGGGCCGACCTGATCCGTCTGGTCCCGCTGCGCGGCGACCTTCACCGGTTCATTCCGGCCATCGCGAATCTCTATGGGGCGACCATCGTCGAGTTGCCGGTGCGGCACCATCCCCGTCGCCACGGCCGGAGCAAATATACGATGGCCCGGACGTTTCGGGTGGTCATGGATCTGCTGATGATCCGGTTTCTCATGAGCTACGGCCAGCGGCCCCTGCACATCTTTGGCTGGCTGGGGGTGACCATGGCCGTCGCCGGCCTGGCGATCGATGGATACCTGGCCGCGCAGAAACTGCTCTGGGGCGTGCAATTGGCCAACCGGCCGTTGTTGCTGTTTGGTACCTTGCTGGTGTTGGCCGGCCTGCAAATCTTCACGCTCGGCATCCTGGCCGACATGCTGGCGCGGGTCTATCATGAATCACAAAACCGGCCGATCTACGCCGTCAAAGAGCTGGTCCACTGACACGCCGCGCAATGATACGTCGCCGTCCCGCCACCCGCGCCTTTGAGTTGAAACCCTACCTGGACGATCGCCGGGAGCGGGTGAACCGGTTGTTGAGCGGGCTGTTCCCGGCGAGCCGAGCCGCCAACGGGATGCCGCCGACTCCCCCGACGATCGAGGCGGCGATGCGGTACAGCCTCTCGGCGGGCGGCAAGCGGCTGCGTCCCGTGCTGGCCATCGCGGCGGCCGAGGCGGTGGGCGGCCGGGTATCGGCGGCCGTCCTGTCGGTGGCGGCTTCGCTGGAGCTGATCCATACCTACAGCCTCATTCACGATGATCTGCCCGCGATGGATAACGATGATCTGAGGCGAGGGTTGCCCACGAGCCACAAGGTGTTTGGCGAGGCGACGGCGATTCTGGCCGGCGATGGGTTGTTGACGCTGGCATTTGAATTGTTGAGCCGACCGGCGGTCGCGCGCGTGGTGCCGCCCCGCAGACTGGTGGAGATCATCCACGAGATCGCTCAGGCGGCCGGCTATGAGGGCATGGTCGGCGGCCAACTGCTCGATCTGCAGGCGAGCCGCCCCACAAACGGTTCGCAGTCGGCGTCGCAGACGCCCATCGATGAGACCGGGCTGGAACGGATTCATCGCAAAAAGACGGGCGCGCTCATCCGGGCGTCGGTTCGCGCCGGCGCCCTGGTCGGCGGAGCGGGCTCCGCCGCCTTGATCGCACTCGGGCGGTACGGCGAATCGATCGGCCTGGCTTTTCAGATCATGGATGATATTTTGGATGTGGAGGGCACGTCGGTGGAACTCGGCAAGGCGGTCAAGAACGATCAGATCAAGGGCAAATCCACCTATCCGGCCCTTCTGGGCATGGAGGCCTCCAAACGGAAATTGTCTCAGGCGATCGAACGGGCGATCGGCGCATTGGGCCGTCTGGGGCCCGATGCCGAACCGCTGCGGGCGATTGCCGGGTATATTGCGTCGCGACGGGTGTGACGAGAAGAAGGGGGCGGCACGGTCGTTGCCGCCCGCCAATACAAGATGACGGTCGCCGATCGGGACCACGACAGGGGGAGGAGATCATGAGCGGGTTTTCCATCCGTCCCGCGCCGCAGGGCGTCTATCCGGCGGTCTGTCACGTGGGCGAGGTCTACGTTCCGTTGACGGCCGAAGGCATCGAACGGCTGCGCGCCGCGGCTCAGGCACCATCCGTCTTCTACCCGGTGTTGTTGGAGGTGGCGGGGGTGTCAGCATATATGAAAGATACAGTGGCGCGGGTGTGGGCAGCCGGAGATCCGGCGGAGCAGACACAGCGACTGCGCCACGATCTCAGCGCATTGCCGGCCGGCTGATGTTCGATCTGTCCCACATGCTCAGAGCCCGCGCCGGCGAGCAGTACGCGCTCTACGAGCGCTACGTGAATCCTCAAATGGCGCGCGTGCTCAAAACGATTGGTTTCGATCGCCCGTACGTCCGTGCCGAGGGGGCCCTGCTCTTCGACCAGGACGGGCGGGATTATCTCGACATGCTGAGCGGGTGGGGCGTCTTCAACATCGGCCGCAATCATCCCTCTGCTATCCGGGTGATGACCGATCTGCTGGCCCTGCAGCCGCCCAATCTCGTCCAGATGGACGCGCCGTTGCTGGCCGGCCTGCTGGCCGAAGCGCTGGTCCGCCGCGCGCCACCCGGACTGGAGGCGGTGCACTTCACCAACTCGGGAACCGAAACGACGGAAGCGGCGTTGAAATTCGCCCGCTATGCCACTCGGCGGTCGCGTCTGCTCTCCTGCCGCAACGGCTATCACGGCCTCACCTATGGGTCGCTCTCGCTGATGGGGTCGAATTTTTTCCGGGAGGGCTTCGGTCCCTTCCTCCCCGACTGCCAGGCGGTGCCGTTCAATGATCTTGGCGCGCTGGAGCGGGAGTTGGAGCGGGGAAACGTGGCCGCCTTCATTACCGAGCCGATTCAGGGCAACGGCGTGATCATTCCACATCCGCAGTATTTGTCTGAAGCGAAACGGCTGTGCGAACGGCACGGCGCCTTGATGATTGTAGACGAGATCCAGACCGGTCTGGGCCGGACGGGGACGCTCTTTGCCTGTGAACAGTGGGGGATGTCGCCTGACATGCTGCTCGTCTCGAAGTCGCTCAGCGCGGGGCTGGTGCCGGTCGGCGCGGTGCTGATGCGTTCGGACGTACAGCGGGCGATCTATCACAAGATGGACCGTTGCGTGATCAATTCGGCCACCTTCGCCGAAAACAGCCTGGCCATGGCGGCTGGCCTGGCGACGCTCCAGGTGCTCGATGACGAGCGGCTGATTCGTCGGTCCGCCGTGATGGGCGCACGGTTGTTGGACAAGCTGGCGGCGCTGAAGGCGCAGTCGGAACTCATCGCCGATGTCCGGGGGCGGGGACTGATGATCGCCATCGAATTCGGAGAGCCCCGCTCGCTCGGGCCGCGGATGGGTTGGAAGGCGGTGACCGCCGTCCGGCCCGGCCTCTTCACCCAGATGCTGGTCATGCCGCTCTTCAGCGATCACCGAATTATTACCGAGGTGGCCGGCGCGGACATCGAGGTCATCAAGCTGATTCCCCCCTTGGTCATCGGCGAAGCCGACATCGACCGCTTTGTCGACGCGCTGGCCGCGGTGCTTCGCGAGGCGGCGCAGTTCCCCGGCGGGCTCTGGAATGCCGGGATGAAGCTGGTTAAGCAGGCGATGACGGCCTAAACACCAGAGCCGAGGTTCCCTGAGGCCAGGGTTAACAGGAAGGACATCAGAAAAGAAAACACCTATCGCGTGTATGGCGATGGGGGGGTGGGGGAGAGGAGCATCTCCCCCAAATTGAGCGAGTGCGAAGCACGAGCGGATCAATCCAAAGGGCAGGGATCAAGGGGAGCGGGACAGCGGTCCTTGATCCGAGATCTTCGTTCGTTGCCTGTTAACGCTTCATGGAATTTCTGCGCCTGTTTTTCTCCACCATTCTGCTGCGTCCCTATGTCTTCGCCTTTCTTGCGCTCTATCTGGTCGCCGCCATCCGCAGCATGGGATGGGAACGCACGGCGCTGTTCACCGGGCTGACCTGGGCCCTGGCGTTTCTTGCCGAGTACAGCTCCACCCGCGTCGGTCTGCCGTTCGGCCCCTATGTCTATCTGGAAACCACGAGAAACCGGGAGCTGTGGATCGCGCACGTCCCCTTCATGGATTCGCTCTCCTTCACTTTTCTGGCCTATGTGAGTTACGCGCTGGCCCTCGCCCTCTGTCTGCCGATCCGTCGATCCGCGCACGGCGGGATCCGTCTGATCGATCTGGCCCGGGTCCGTGACTCGTGGGGCGTCTGGCTGCTGTCGGTGTGTCTGTTCGTGTGGATTGATGTGGTGATTGATCCGGCGGCCGTGCGGGGTGACCGATGGTTTTTGGGCAGGATCTTTTATTATCCGAACGGCGGCCTCTACTTCGGCGTGCCGGTGTCGAACTTCATCGGCTGGGGCGTGGTGGGCGGGGCGGCGATCGGCCTGTTTCAATGGGGCGATCGGAATTTCTGGCCCGACCGGCCGATCCGACCGCTGCTCGCCGCCGCCGGGCTGTATTACCTCATTCTCGGATTCAACCTGGCCGTGACCTTTTGGATCGACGAGCCCCTTCTGGGGATGGCGGGCGTGCTGATCCACGTGCCGGTCCTGCTGATTCTGCTGGTGCGGATGGGGCTGTCCGGGAGCATCGACGCCGGCCTGGACCAGCAGTGAAATTAGCCGGAGGAGGAACTCAACGGCGCGGCGGTTTCCGCGTCGGCAGCCGGGCGTTGGGCGGCCCGTTCCTTGAGCAGCAGATCGATCTCTTCCATCAGCGTCTGGATCGCCGTCTCCATGGGAATTTTCCGCACGATCTCGCCGTGGCGGAACAGCAGGCCGACCCCTTTGCCGCCTCCCGCGATCCCGATGTCTGATTCCTTGCCCTCGCCGATGCCGTTGACGACGCACCCCAAGACCGAGATGGTGATCGGCTCACGCACGTGGGCGAGCTTTCGCTCCAGCTCGTTGGCGACCTTGATGACGTCGAATTCGACGCGGCCGCAGGTGGGACAGGCGATGACGTTGATGCCGCGGTGGCGCAGCTCCAGGGCCTTGAGAATCTCATAGGCCACCTTGATCTCTTCGGTCGAATCGGCGGCCAGCGAGACGCGGATGGTGTCGCCGATCCCTTCGGCCAGGAGCAACCCCAACCCGACCGCCGATTTGATCGCGCCGGTCGTGGCCGTCCCCGCCTCCGTGATTCCGAGATGGATCGGGTAGTTGGTCTTGCCGGCGAACAACCGGTTGGCGTCCACCGCCATTTTGACGTGGGATGCCTTGAGTGAAACTTTAATCTCATGAAAATCGAGATCCTCAAGAATCCGGATGTGGCGTATGGCCGATTCGACCATCGCCTCGGCCGTGGGGTAGCCGTAGTGATCCAGCAGCTCCCGCTCGAGCGAGCCGGCGTTCACCCCGATTCGAATTGGAATCCGGCGTTCCTTCGCCATGGCCACGACGCGCTCCACGCGCGACCGGCCGCCGATGTTGCCGGGGTTGATCCGCAGGCAGTCGACGCCGGCTTCCATGGCCTTCAGGGCGAGACGGTAGTCGAAGTGAATGTCGGCGATCAGCGGGAGATGGATTTGTCGCTTGATCTCCGGAAGCGCGTCGGCGGCGGCCGGCGTGTTGACGGTGACGCGCACCAGCTCGCAGCCGACCTGCTCCAGCGCATGGATCTCCCTGACCGTGCCGTCAATGTTGTCCGTATCACAGGTGGTCATTGATTGGACCACGATGGGAGCATCGCCGCCGATCCGGACCGGGCCCACGCTGATCTGTCTGGTTGTGCGGCGGGTGATCTGCATCGGTCAGCGAGACAGTTGGTGCTGCACCGGTTTGGGGGCGGCGCCGAGCAGTTCGCGGGTTGCCCGTGCGATGCCGTCGGCGTCCAAGCCGTGGTGCTGGCGGAGCAGCGCCTGCGGCCCCTGATCGGGGAATTCATCGCCGATGCCGACGCAACGGACTTTCACCCCGCCGAGCAACCCTTCCGAGGCCAGCAGCTCCAGCACGGCGCTCCCGAAGCCGGCCTGCAGGATGTGCTCCTCCACCGTGATCAGCCATTTGCAGCGGGCGGCGAGGGAGCAGATCAGATCCCGGTCGAGCGGTTTGACAAAGCGCGCGTTGACGACGCAGGCCGAGACGCCCTCGGCGGCCAGCTGCTCGGCCGCCTCCAGCGCCGGCGCCACGCGGCTGCCCAGCGCGAGGATCGTCACGTCGTCGCCGTTGCGCACGATCTCTCCCTTCCCGATCTTCAGCGATCGGGGTTCGGGATCGAGCGGCACGCCCATGCCGCCGCCCCGCGGATAGCGGACGGCAATCGGTCCCGCATAATCCACGGCCGTCTTGATCATGTGTTGCAGCTCGTTCTCATCCTTGGGGGCCATGACCACCATGTTGGGGATGTGGCGCAGGAAGGCGAGATCGAAAATGCCGTGATGCGTGGTGCCGTCCTCCGCCACAATGCCCGCCCGGTCGATGCAGAACGCGACGGGCAGGTTCTGAATGCAGACGTCGTGCAGGATCTGATCGAACGCCCGTTGCAAGAAAGTCGCGTACATGGCGACGACCGGCTTGTAACCCTGCGCGGCAAGGCCGGCGGCAAAGGTGACGGCGTGCTGCTCGGCGATCCCGACGTCATAGACGCGGTCAGGAAATTCCTCGGCGACGCCGGACAGGCCGGTTCCACCTGGCATGGCGGCCGTGATCCCGACGATGTTTGATTGTGCGCGGGCCAGGTGTCTCAGCGTCCGGGTGAAAATGTTGGTGTAGGAGGGCACCGGGGAGCTGTGTCGCGGCTCGCCCGTCTCCCGCACAAAGGCGGGAGCGCTGTGAAAAAAGACCGGGTCGCGTTCGGCCGGGGGGTATCCCAGCCCCTTCTTGGTGATGACGTGCAGAAAGACCGGGCCTTTGAGTTTTTTGAGATTCTCCAGCGTGGGCAACAAATGATCGAATCGGTGGCCGTCGATCGGCCCGACGTAGAGAAAGCCGAGTTCTTCAAAGAGCAGCGCGGGGCTGATCAGTCCCTTGGCCGACTCTTCGGCGACCTTGGCGGCCCTGAGCATCGGTTCGCCGACAGCCGGAATCGCCTTCAGAATGGCCTTGGCGTCCTCCTTCAGCGTGGTGTAAATCGGGCCGGTGAGCAGCCGGCTGAGATAGGAGGAAATGGCGCCGACGTTTTTGGAGATCGACATTTCATTGTCATTGAGGATGAGCAGGAAATCCTTTTGTAACGCGCCGGCTTGATTGAGGCCTTCGTACGTCATGCCGGAGGTCAGCGCGCCGTCGCCCACCACGCAGACGACCTTGTAATCCTCCCGGCTCAATTCCCGGGCGGCGACGAACCCGACGGCGGCCGAGACGCCGGTGCCGGCGTGGCCCGCGTTGAAGACATCATACGGACTTTCCTCCCGCTTGGCGAAGCCGCTGACGCCGCCCCATTGTCGCAGGGTTTGAAAGTTGGCCCGACGGCCGGTGACCAGTTTGTGGGTGTAGGTCTGGTTGCTGGTGTCCCAAATGATCCGGTCGTGCGGCGTGTCGAACAGATAATGCAGCGCCAGCGTGAGTTCGACCACGCCAAGATTGGATGACAGGTGGCCGCTGTTGGTGGCCACCACATCGATGATGCGCTCGCGAATCTCAGCGGCGAGCGCCGGGAGTTGGTCCGGCGACAGGCGACGAAGATCAGCGGGCGATTGGATCCGGGGCAAGAGTGCCATGCACCACTCCTTGTCAGGTCACCGTTTTTTTTGACATCGTGTCACTATAGCGGAGGTTTCCGGATTCTGTCAAGCAATTCACGACGGAGAAATCCACGACAGGCGATTCGGCGTCGATGCGGCGGACCATGTTGCTCGCATTGACTCGACGATTTGCTTTTTGGTATAGTGGCCGCTACTTTAAATCGGAATGCGCACGCTCATCAAGACTAGGGCTCCTCACCATTAACATCGCGCTTCGGGAATTGTGATGGCAGCGAAGACCAAAAAAGCCAAGAACGCCGACACCAAAAACAGCGAATACCAGGATATCCTCAAGGATCTCCAACAGCAGCGCGCGGATTTGCTGGCCGAGGCCGGTGTCATACTCGGCGGCGGCCTGGCGCAGGAAGCCGAGAATCTTGCCGACATGGGCGACCAGGCGACGGCGGTGGCGGACCAGAATTTCATGTTGCGTCTCCGCGAGCGGGAACAGCGCCTGCTCAAGAAAATTGACGAGGCCATTGACCGGATCCGAGCGGGATCGTTTGGCGTGTGCGAGGATTGCGGCGGGGAGATCGGCTACAAGCGGTTGAAGGCCCGCCCGGTCACGACCCTCTGCATCAATTGCAAAACCAAACAGGAAGAGGACGAGAAAAGCCGCGAGTAGCGGGGTGTGATTTCCGCTTTATTCGGAGCGACTGCTCCAGCGCCATCCATTTGTCCACGACTGCCGCGTACGTTGCGCGCAACCAGAAGGCACCGACCAGCGGATTTTCGTCTCACGGCGTGAGAAGGAAGGCGGCGTAGCTCAGTTGGCAGAGCAGGTGAATCATAATCACCGGGCCGGGGGTTCGAGTCCCTCCGCCGCCATTTAGTATAATACGAGAGATTCTCAACCCCGGAATTTCAGCATGAGTGGGGTTCGTCGGCAGCGATTCATCGGCGCCTTTACCTCGAATCGAAGGGAGAGGTCATGTTCGATTCTCGGTACAAGCGGCGCATGTGCATGGTCCCCTCGGCTGGAAGCCTCGGGGCAAGCGAATTCCTCCATCGCCTATCCACAGGCCGATGAGTAAGAGGGTGCTTTTGAGCCTGCCCCCGGATCAACCTGAATCGACAGGTCTATGAGCCGTCTGGAACGGATCAATCACTGGATCCGCATCATCCTGGGCATTATCATTATTACGGTGTTTATCCTGGGGATGATCGCCTATTATTTCAAGTATCGGTAACCGCCATGCGCCCGCCGTCTTCGCACCGGCCGCGGACCCCGCCGCCGGGGCAGCCATCGGAAGCTGATCGGCTGTCCGAATCAGCGGATATGGAAACGATCAAAGCGCACACCCAAGTGACCTTTTTCCGGAGCGGAGGCCCCGGCGGTCAGCATCGCAACAAGGTGGAGACGGCCGTCCGACTGGTGCATGAGCCCAGCGGGGTGACCGTGGTCGCTGCAGGTGAACGGTCCCGAGTGAGGAATCTGGAGACGGCGTTTCAACGGCTTCAGCGCAAACTCATCGCCCGCAGTGCCGTGCCTCGCGCCCGCGTTCCCACCCGGGTGCCGACCGCCGTTCGGGCAGCGCGGCGGGAGGCCAAACATCGCCGCGCCACACTGAAGACGCTTCGCCGTCGGGTGGAGCAGAGCTGAGCTGCGAGGCGGATATTGACAGCGTGTCGGAATGCCCGTATATATACGAACGCATGTCGGGCTAGCCGCCTCTTGCTCCCTCATCCATCCCCTCGACTGCGCGGGGGACAGGGTATGCTGGAGACGCTTGGGCGTGGAATCAAGCCAAGAGAATGGAGGATCGAAATGGCCGGAGAACCTGAATCAAAGCTGGACAGATTCAATAAAATCATGTGGCTTGTTTCAGGTATTGTGACGGCGGTCCTGGTGATCGCGATCATGATCATCATCTTAATCAAAGGAACCGGGTATTAATGAGGCGCAACGGGGAGAAATCGAGGAGACGACCATGAGGGACAGTCGGGCTGGGCGGTGGAATCAATTGGTGGGTATGGTCCTGGTGCTGGTGGCTACGGGCTGTCAACAGCACTCTTCTTCGTCGTCGATGTCCGCCGAGTCGCATCCAACCGCCGGACAACAAACGGTCCAAGCTCCACCCTCGCAGCCGAGCCAGGAATCTCCGGAGCAGGACTATTCGCTGGCCTTTATCCAGTTGAATCCGGGCAGCTTCTCCATGGAAGCGATTCAGGCCAATAAAAAGAGCATCCCGGCCGATCCGAAGGATGACAAGCCCCAGCACGCCGAGGCCTTGACCCAGCTCGGCCACGCCAACTATATGATCCAGCGCTATCCGACCGCAAAGGACTATTATGCAAGGGCCGTCCACGCAGACGGGAAGTCGGTGGAGGCGCGGCTGGGACTCGCCAACTGTTACGCGTTGATGGGGCAGGTGAACGACTCGCTCCGGGAAGTGAAGGCGCTGCTCGCGATCGACCGGCAGAATCCGGAAGCCTTATATAATGAGGGAATGCTGCTGTTGTATGGGAAGCAGGATCGGACCGGAGCCAAGCAGGCGTGGGAGCAACTGGTGGCCGCCCATCCAGACAACGAATGGTCCCGTTATGCCTCTCAACGGCTCAGCCGGATGCAAGGGTGAGCCTGCGGGGTTCGTGCTCTGTCGGTCCGGCCGGAGTGACGTCCGTGGTGAAGCGCCGGGGTTGACTTTTTCTATAATATTGATAGGATGGCGCGGTTCTTGCGCGGCCAGATGAGGGCGGGTAGGAGATGGATGCAGGTCCGGGAGAGAAGAACTCACCCATTTTCGATTTGATTGTCCTGATCGGAATGGTGTTGAATATCTTGCTGGCCGTTTTACTTGTTCTCTATTATTTTGGTCTGCTTTGAGCGTTCATTGGTCGAGCCATCGTCCCCTGTCAGGGCAGCGTTTATTCAACCTGTGTGGTGCATAACATAAGATCAATTGGCCACAGTAAATTTTTCTTGACAAGCTGTTTATAATGTTTTAGATTGAACTGTTCTCCCTGCTATTTTCGATTTTTGAATGCCAATCGGAATGCCAATCGGAAAGACAAGTCAACGAATGAATAGAATGAATATAGCGAGGGATTTTGTCGTCTAAATTTTAAAAGTGGTGAAGCGAGGGCGTTCAAGAGGGATCAAAGGAGGAGGTATCATGAGGAAGTTGGGCAATATCGTGGTGTTGGCAGCAGTGCTTGGATTGGGGGTGCTCTGGGTCGGGTCCTTTGTGGCCGCCGATGAAGAGGGATATAAAGAAGCCCCTGTCTCCAATGGCGGATCAGTGTCGGGCAAGATCATGTTCAAAGGCACGCCGCCTCCGCCGAAGGAGTTCGATCTGGCAAAGTTCCCTCAGCCGAAATATTGCGGCCAGGTTGACAATGACGGCAAAGGCCATCGGCTCTTCCATGACGTCAATGTGAGCAACGGGATGCTGGCTGACGTGGTGGTCTATATCGAAGACATCCACACCGGCAAACCGTTCAAGTTCAACGGGACCGATGTGAAGGCGAACCTGTGCCGCTTTCTTGTTCAAGGGGGACCGAGCGAGCTGGTCGGCGTGGTAGAGAACAAGAGCGATATCAGAGTGCTCAACACCGATGCCGATCCGAGCGATCCCAAGTCGGCCACCGGCGTGCTGCACAATCCCCACGGGTATGAAGTGAAGGGCCATGCCAGCAGCACCATCTTTAACAAGCCGCTCCCCAACAAGGGGCAGACCCTGGACGAGAAGCTCCATTTCCACAAGCATGAGAGCTCCATGCTGATGCAGTGCGATCAGCACAATTACATGAATGCCTACTTTCTCCCGGTCAACAATCCCTATTACGCGATCGTGGGCAAGGACGGCACGTTCACGATTGATGGGGTGCCCCCGGGTACGTACGACTTGAAGGCCTGGCACCCGATTTTGGGTGAAGAGGAGCAGAAAATCACCGTGGCGGCGAACGGCAAGGTGACGTCGAATTTCGAGTTTACGCATCATCCGTAAAGACCTCGTCGCGTCTGTTGAGGGGGGGGATGCGGAGATTCCGCATCCCCCCTTTTCGTTTCGCGGCTTGACATGGTCGAGGGGGATTTATATAATGCGCCCGCGTTTCATGCATGAGTTTTCATCTCGGCGATGACACACCTGCTGCTGTATTTATTTTCCCTGACGGTGTTTACGGTGGCGCTCTTTACCGCGGGGCTGATGGTGGGGCAGGCGATCGAGCGGTTTAGAACTGAGCGACGTCGATCCCGCGGCGGATTGTCGAGGCGCTGACGAGGCGAAACCGGCGAGAACCACCTGGCATGTCAGCGCGATTTTATATCGGTTATGTGCTCGCGGTGCTCTGTCTCGTCTGGACGGTGGATCTTGTTCTGGGCTCTTTGTATGTCCGGTACATTATTATGTATACGGGCGGCATCTTTCTGGCCGGCCTCGTGGCCGGACAACGGTATGAGCACTCGTGGCTCCAGCGCCAGCAGGAGCTGGAGCGCAGCGATCTCGAACATGACGCGACGGCGGCGCGGGTAACGGCGGGTGAGTCCGGCGGGGAGGGGACGGATCCATGAAGCATGTCTTTTATGTGATTTATGTTCTCTTCTACACGGGCGCGGTGTTCATTACGGGCTTGTTCGTGGGTCAGATGCTGGAGCGCACGTGGGAAGCGCGTCGGAACGCACGCCAGAGAACAACCGGCGCCGAACGGGATGAACGTGCGCGCGGTACGGTCGTCGGTCAGCGGGAAAGCCCGGCGGTCGGCAAGCGAAGCTGATCCGTCTGATTGCGCGTGGATTCCTGCATTCTTCTGTTTATCGGATTTAGCTCATAAGGCTGGGGCTGCGAGGGCGATCCCCTCCGCTTCAGCGGGTTCCCTGCCATGAACAAATACCTCGTCATTATCTATTTGTCGATTATGGCGGCCTTTCTGGTGATCATTCAGATCGGCATCCGCCATCCCATGAATCCCGCCGACATGGCGGGCACGCAGGGAACAAGGAACGATGAAAAATTTGAATTGATGGCGGTCAAACAGCGGCGCGAACAGGAGAAAATGCAGAAGGCGGTGCTGGCCGTGAAACAGGCTCAGCCGAATGCCGAATACGATACGATGGTCTACATTCCTCCGGGCAGTTTCATGCTGGGGAATGCGCATGGACAAAACAGCGAAAAGCCTGTCAGGCAGATTGTGCTGAGCGGCTATTGGATCGACAAATATGAGGCGCCGATGGCGCAATATTACGCCTTCATTGCCGCAACGGGACATCGCGAGCCGCGATTGGCCGGTTATCTCGCCCTCGCCTCGGTCGATCTCTCCACGTTGATGGCGCCAAATAAACCGGCTGTCGGCGTCTCGTGGGAGGACGCCAGGGCCTATTGTGAGTGGAAGGGAAAGCGGCTTCCCACCGAAGCGGAATGGGAAAAGGCCGCCAAAGGACAGGGACAGCGACAATGGCCGTGGGGCGATGCTCCCAATGCGATGCTGGCCAATCTTGACGGCGGGGAAGACCAGTTTCAGGGCACCGCGCCCGTGGACGGTTTTCCGGCCGGACAAAGTCCGTATGGCCTCTTCAACATGACGGGAAATGCGATGGAATGGGTCAATGACTGGTACGACGAGCAGTATTACAAGTTCATGCCCCCGAGCAATCCTCCCGGCCCTTCGATCGGTGACGAAAAGGTTGTTCGTGGCGGATCATGGCATGATTCCTTGCGATATGCCCACACCTATTCCCGGTTTAAGATGTTTCCAGAATACCGGGATGCGACGATTGGCTTTCGATGTGCGCGCTCCAAGTCTGAAGCACCAACCACCAAGTTGGAGGCCACTCCAATTTGGGCCGGGTTAAAATCCAAAACCGATAATGTTTCAACTCGAAACGCCGTGATGAAAAAATCTTCTTCTCTCAGATGAAATTGGCTTGACAATGATAGCCCATTTTTCTATACTTGCGTGTCTTTCAATCTGGAAGGAGCAGGGTAAATCATGGCATCCGAGAAGAGTGGTAAGGCCGGTCCGATCATCTATATCATCGTCTGTGTCATCTCTATTTGGTTCTTCTACTGGTTTGGAGCGACAATCGGTCATTAACAAGGGCGGGCCTTGCGAACGACTCCGTGAGAGTTGAACGAAGGGTTACCGTAGGAAGGGGTGGAGCAGTATGGGAAAGACAATCGCGCTGTTCGCAATCTGCCTCGTGGCGTGGTTCTTCTACTTTCAGACCATTGACTGGTTTCTGATGAAAATCCAAGGGCTCGACTATTTTGCAGGATTAAGGTAGGTACCATTCGTCGCGCTGGTGGTCTTCAGCCACCCCATAGCGCAAGGAGAGTAGCCATGGCGACACTCATGAAGAGGCGGAAACTGTCAGCGGTCTGGATGCTGGGGGCGTTTCTTGCGTTGACATTGACGCTCCCCATCATGTCGGTCTCGGCGCTGGCAGACGAAGCGGCGCAACCTGCGACGTTAGCAGCAACTGCGGCGCCGGCTGAAAATGTGCCGATGGGCAAGGACGTCTACTATAAGACGATGGGCCCTATTTCGGGACCCGGCTGGACGGAGACGACCGCAAAGGATTACCCCACCTACAATCTCCCATTTCCGTTCAGCGAAAATCGTCTTCTGATCTGGATCGTCGCCCAGCAGCATCTCTATTTCGGTAGCTTTGTGCTGGCGGTGCCCATCTTCTGCATGGTCATCGAGCTGATTGGGTTACTGACCCGCGACAAGGTGGCGGCCAAAAAGTTTGATCACCTGGCCTACACCTTCGTCAAGATCAGCCTCACGGCCTATTCGGTGACGGCTATTCTCGGCGGACTGCTGCTGTTTAGCTTTATCACCATGTACCCGACCTTTTTTGCCTATCTGGCGGGGTTGTTCAAGCCGGTGATGCACATCTATGCCCTGCTCTTTCTGGCTGAGAGCGGTACCCTCTACATCTATTACTACGCCTGGGACAAGATGACTGAGGGGTTCGCCAAGTGGATGCATGCGACCATGGGGGTGCTTCTGAATGTGTTCGGTACGGTCCTGATGATGTTGGCCAATTCCTGGCTGGCATTCATGATGTCGCCGGCCGGAGTGGATGAGAAGGGTCACTACCTGGGGAACATTGGGCGCTTGATTCACACGGCACTCTGGAATCCGATCAACGTCCATCGGATCATCGGCAACATGGTCTTCGGCGGAGGGGTCGTTGGGGCCTTTGCCGCCTACAAGTTCCTGTCGGCCAAGACGGATGAGGATAAAGCCTACTATGACTGGATGGGGTATATCGCAGCGTTCATGGCTGTGGCTGCGCTGATCCCACTGCCGTTCGCCGGCTATTGGCTGATGCGGGAGGTCTACGGCTTCCGCCAGCAGATGGGCATCACGTTGATGGGTGGCCTGCTGGCCTGGCTCTTCATCATTCAGGCGGTGCTGATCGGGGCGCTCTTTTTCGCCGCCGACTACTACCTCTTTGCCGGCATGGACCGGATGAAGGGGGCCGAGCGGTATGCCAAATCGATCAAATATGTGCTGTTTTTGACAACGGCGGCATTTTTGGTCTGGCTGACGCCGCACACGCTGATCATTACGCCGCAGGAACTGAAGGCGATGGGCGGCCAGCAACATCCCGTGGTGGGGAACTTTGGCGTCATGTCCGCGAAAAACGGCGCGGTGAACACGATGATCATGACGACGATCATCGCCTTCATCATCTATCAGCGGGCGAACAAGCAGATCACGGTCAAATGGGCGCCGTTGGGTAACGCCGCCATCGCCGCGATGTTTACGATCGCGCTGCTGAACAACTGGTGGGTGGCCATTTACGGCTACTATATCCCGGCAAATGTGCGAGTCGGATTGTCGGTGCCTCAGGTGGTCGGAACGCTGACCTGTCTCTTCATCGGCTGCGGAATCAACATTGCCATGATACGTGGTGCGAAAGACATGGGGCCGATTCTCTGGGGGAAAATATCGGTCCGCTCGCAATACGCCCTGTTTGTCCTGGCGGTCTCCTTTACCTGGCTGATGGGGTTGATGGGCTACATCCGATCATCGGTCCGGCTCTTCTGGCACGTGATGGAGATCGGCCGGGACAACTCGCCGTGGGCGTTTACTCATACGATCGGGTTTGCGGCGAACGTGATGACGTTCAACGTGGTTTTGTACTGGGTTCTGACGCTGTTCGTGTTCTGGCTGGGTGAGATAGGGGCGAAGGCGGTCAAGCCTGCCCACGTGCCGGCGGGTCAGCCGGCGATTGCTGGGGGGTCGAAGTAGCGCATTACTCGCGTTGCTTGCGATCACACATTACGATTCCTTGGCGTGGAGGGCGGCTCTAACGACGTGGATGGAGGTCAGTCTGGCTTCTTCAGGCTGACCTCTTTTTGTTCTTGAAGGGGGGCGGAGTGTGAATCAGACTCAGTTTGCCATTGCATTTTTCATCGCAGCATCGATCGTCATGTGGCTCGGGTACATGGTGCCACGCGCGAGGACCATGCTCCTGGGCGTCGGTTTCTTCGTGTTCACCAGCGCCTGTTTCGGCGGCTTTTCAAACTGGCTGCCGCAGGTGGAAGGGCTTCCACCCCCGCCGCCGTTGAACTGCAGTGATCCAAAGGTGAAGGCGGCCCATCCGGATGAATGCACGGAAGATATCACCAAGCTGCCGGTCGATAAACTTGCCGAACTAGGTGAAGCAGTTATTTTCGGTGAGGTGGGCGGCTTGGCCAAGCGGGGAATCGGCAAAGGGCAATGTCCGCTCTGTCACACCTTCAAGAAAGGTGATATCGGCGATCGCGCCCCCAATTTGATCGGGATTTCCGAGCGGGCAAAAGAGCGGCTCCAGGATCCTCGATATCTTCATCCCGATACAGTTCAGACCGAAGCATACAAGGGAAGCGGACGGGCCACGACGGCAGAGCAATATATTGCCGAGTCGCATGTCTGCCCCTCTTGCTACGTGGTCGCTGGTTTCGGTGAAAAGGGAACGAATGATAAGAGCAGCCCAATGCCGGACGTGGCGAAGCCGCCGATCATGCTGACAATCGACGAGCTCGTTGAAGTCGATACCTGGCTCTGGACCCATGATGGGGCGGATCCACCCCCGGCAAGCGAAATCAAGGCCGATTATGAGAAGTTCATCCCGGAAAATGAGAGACCGAAGCCCGTGGCTGCCGGCCCGACTGGCGATCCGTGTGACATCAACGCCAAGGTGAAGATCGCGTGCGCGACCGACACGCCCGATCAGATCGTGACGAAGATGGGGTGCGCCGCCTGCCACAAGATTCCGGATATCAGCTTCGCCCACATGGGGGCGATCGGTCCGCTCTTGATCGAGGGGACGAACGCGCCGAACCGGATCAAATCGGCTGACTATAAATTGGCGATGAAGGATGGCTATGCCCATGCAACGACACCAAAGGAGTATGTGATGGAGTCGATCATGGATCCCAGCGCATTTATCGTGCCGGGCTTTCCGAAGCTGCCGGATCCCCACTACAAGCTGGGCAAGAGCTTAATGCCACCGGATTTCTCGACAAAGTTTACCTACGCGGCAGTGAGCAAGCTGGCTGATTTTCTGTTGACGCAAACGGCGGACAAGGCAGTCAAGGCTGGACTTGACCGGAATCCCCTCGAGAAAGAGGGGAGTCTGAAGAAGAAGGCCGAGCTTGATCGACCCGTTCGAGCCGCCCAGGCACAGCACGAGTCGAAGTCAACAGTTGTCGCGCAACGATAGCGCCCAGATATTGGGGCTTCGTGAAGTTGACTCAAGAGCAGATCTGGATCTGAAAGGAGGCGAGAGTCGATGTTCTGGCAACCAGGAATGATGCCCATCCAGCTCCTGATGACGCTGGGGGTGATTTTTGTGCTCTTTGTGATCGGACACACCTTCATCAAGAAGACATTTGGGAAGGGGATTCCGATGCTGGGGCAGGGGGCGTTGGTCATGCTCGCCGCCTATATCACCTTTAAGTTTGTCATCACGCCGCCGATTCCATACAGCTTGCTCGTGACCTATATGGGCTTGGTGGGACTGGTCACAGCTCTGTATATCTCTGCGACTGAAGCTCAATGGTCGGAGACTAAAAAACCGATCATCAACACACTGTTGGGGGTGACGCCAACATACCGGGGGGTCAGGGCTGTTGCGTTCGTGGCCATACCGCTCTTCATGGGATGGCAGACGTACACCTCCATTGCACCGCCCAAGGAATTTCCCGAGCCGCCCGAATTGAGGACGGTTCATCCGGCGCCGCCGCAAGCGATCAAGGTCCACGATAAAAATTTCACGCTCCAGACGGCCAAAAATCCGTTTCGTGTCGATGCGAAGGGCGAATATCTTGAAGTCGGGAAGGAACAGGCCTTTTTTGACAGCAACCCATGGGATCCCAAGGCGGAGGGGTATCTGAAATATGTCCGTGAAGGCGGAGCGGTTTTTTTCAGGAACTGCCATTTCTGCCACGGTGACAATCTCGACGGCCGGGGGATCTTTGCCTACGCGTGGCGTCCCATTCCCGCGAATCTCGCCGACCCCGGGACTATCGCGCAGCTTCAAGAGACGTTCGTCTTCTGGCGAATTTCAAAAGGCGGGATGAACGCGCCGAGAGAGATCAATCCGTGGGATTCCGCCATGCCGCCTTGGGAAGAGCATCTAGCGACCGATGACATCTGGAAGGTGGCGCTCTTTGAGTATTGGCATACAGGGTTCTTCCCGAGAACGTGGGATTAATCGAAAAGCTGAAGTTCAGCCGATCATACGGACAGGAGAGGAACGATGAGCGATTCTCAGATACGCCCAACTTCAACTTCGGGCAGGTCCCGCTGGGCTGCATGGGCCCTGATCGGGGGAGCGGTGATGCTTGCCGGCGGCGCGCTGGTGCTGGCCCGTGCTCATGCTGAGGAGAAAAAGGCCCCTGAGGCGGCCGGGACCAGCTATCGGCCTGAGAAGCCAACCGATGATCAAGTGGCTCGAGGGGCGAAGGTCTTCTTCAAGGAGTGCGTCTGGTGTCATGGTCCTGAAGGGGCGGGCGACGGACCTGGGGCGTTGAGGTTGTGGCCCAGACCGAGAAATTTCAATGCGGGAACCTTCAAAATCAGAACGACGGCCAGCGGAGAGCTGCCGACGGATGACGATCTTTTCTTGACGGTGACCAACGGTCTGCCTGGCTCTGCCATGCCGTCGTGGGAAGGCGTGCTGACCGAGCAGCAACGGAAAGACGTCGTGGCATTTGTGAAAACGAAGATGGTCAAGGATAGAAACTTTCAGGACAAGGATGAAGAATTTCATGTCATCAGCTTTGACGGGCAGGTGCCCAGTTCGGCGGAGAGCATCAAGCGCGGCCAGGATGTCTTTTTGAACAAGGGGAAGTGCGTGCAGTGCCACGGACCTGAGGGTCGGGGTAATGGCAACCTGACGCAGAAGGATGATTGGGGCTTTCCGATCTTTCCCGCCGATCTCCATCAGTGCTATAACTTTAGAGGAAATCGGCGAGATCCCTACAACCCCAGAAACATCTTCCGCGAGGTGTCGACGGGGTTGAACGGCACCCCCATGCCGTCGTTTGCCGATGTCTTGACGGTCCAGGATCGATGGGATGTGGCGAATTTTGTGATCTCACTCTGTCCCAAGGTCAAGATCGACCCCATCACTGTCAAGCCGACGATCAATTTCGTGCTGACGTCGGACTTTGTCAATGGGGCGCTGCCCACAACCGCGGACGACCCCAAGTGGAATACGGTGGAACCGCACTTCGTGGGTCTGGGCGGCCAGATTACGAGGAAACCGCAGAATTTCAATCGTCGGATTGAAGAGGTGTGGGTGAAATCCCTCTACAACAAGGATTCGATAGCCTTTCTCCTGGAGTGGGATGATCGGAACGAGAGCCATGCTGAAGGCCCGAATCTTCCCCCGCCGGTCAATGTCGCGGACTTGACGATTCCGGTCGCCTATTACGCGAACAAGATGGTCTTCGACGAGGTGAAGGATCAATTCAAGGATCTTTATCCCGGAGAGAAGTACCCCGAGCCGGTGATTTACAACGACGCCGTGGAGATTCAATTTCCGGCCGAGTGGCAGAAACTGGTGGCACCGGAGCGTCCCTTCTTCATCCTCGGCGATCCGATCAAGCCGGTTGATCTCTGGAAATGGCAGAGCGACGGATCGGTCGTCGCCTATACCGGTCATGGCATTAATGGAGCGAATGGCGATCCGGAGATTGTGCCGAGAAAGACCGTCATCAAGGCCGAGGACGCACACTTTAAGAATGGCCGCTGGTATGTCATTCTCACGCGGTCGCTGAAAACAGACGACAAAGAGAATGACGTCCAGTTCGATGTGAACAAGTATATTCCCATTTCGTTTCAAGCCTGGGATGGGGATAACGGCGAGGCCGGCGCAAGGATGTCCCTGTCGGCGTGGTATTACGTCGTCTTGAAGCCATTGACGCCGACCAAAGCCTATGTCTATCCGTTCATTATGATCGGCATCGTGGTCGGTCTCCAGTGGTGGGTGATTCGTAAAACCCAGAGCATCCATAACGGGAACGGCGGCCGAAGTGGGGCCAAGAAGAAATAAGGTTAGACGTCAACCATCTGTCTGATGGGGAAGGGCCGCGAGTCCATTGGGTTGCGGCCCTTTCCTTTTTTGGCCGTGAGAATGATTAATGCAGGAATACCAGCCAGGGGTGTCAGCGTTGCTCAGCGTTCGGGGACTTTGACCGGACTATGAAGCGAACGATCCTCGCACTCGGATCGGTGTTGCTGGTTTTTTATCTGATCACGCTCTTTCTGACTTCAACCGAGGTCAGACAAATGAGCCCCCAAAACCAAGCGGGCGGAAAGGCGTTCGACCTGTCGGTGCCGAGAGTGCCGACTGAACTGCTGGCCGAGGCCAAAGCGTTACATAATCCGGTCAAGCCGACACCGGAAAATCTCGCCAAAGGCAAACAGATCTTTACCAGCACTGGCGCCTGCTATACCTGCCACGGCGTGGAAGGAAAAGGCGACGGTCCATCCGGCGTGGGACTGGTGCCGCCACCGAGAAATTTCACCGACCCTCGATTCCATGGCCTGCGGACAGATGGCGAGCTGTATTGGGTGGTCACCCATGGAAGTCCTGGAACCTCCATGTTTGCCTATGCGCCCCAGGTGATCTCCAATGAAGACGCCTGGTACGTTGTCACGTATGTGCAGACGCTTTCGACCCCCGGTTCGCCGGACTCAGCAGGGAATCAGATGACCGGCTCCTCGCCCACAGCGGCATCCCAGTAGGAATCAGCGTCCCGCAGCCGGCGAGCGACGGGCATGCAACTCGTCGAGTTGAGCGTTGAACAGGCCCACAAGTTCAGACGACTCCGGAGAGTTCAAGAGGATGGAGAGGTAATCCTCGTATTGATTTCCTGCGGTCAGACGAATCAACCGAAGGAACGCCGATTTCTCCGTGATGACGGCGTCGGGTGAAAGGCCATGCTTGAGGCAGAGACGCTCGATTAGTTGAGCGTACGAAACGGAGGGGGGCCGGGCCCCCCGATCTTTTTCCTCCATGGCCTCGATGATGGAGACCAGGCACTTGCCCATATTCCATCTCGGTTGCCCGCCAACTTTGAAATTTTGCGTGGCGAAGAACTGCTCGCCGTAGTAAAAACTCAGCTTGTATTTCCCCCCCCCATAGCCGCGTGAAAGATAGCCGGTCGGATCGGCCATCAGACCGGCAAAGTCGTCCGTTCCATAGGGGAAAGAGGCCAGATCCTGAAACTCCAGCCCCAGGCCAACAAGCTCCATGACCATGATCTTGACGGAGCAGTGGCAATAGACGTCGAAAAACTTGCTCCTGATCTCCTCCGCGGTCGGCGGTCTCCCGTGGTGCTGCTGTAGTGAGCGTCGAATGTAGGGGTAGGCATCGCCGGTGAACAGTTTCCAGACCCATTTTTCGACGGCCGCCCCCTTTTGGGAGGCTTCGTGCGGCCGGAGAGGAGGCGTGTCCTGCATGATGGCGCCCTGAATGTCTGGGTCAGACCGGCACACTCTGCCGAACGGCGGATTCGAGATCGTGTCGTCTCCAAATCCACGCAATACCAAGCAACAGGGCGCCAAGGACCAGAAAAAGCACCGACAGGTGAAGGTGGCCCCGCGGATTGGGATCGGTCGACGGATGGGTCAGCACGGCGATCAATCGATGAATCCCCACTCCGGCGATCCAGAGGCCGCTCGTCGCGATCCAGGCGGGATCGTGACGGGAGGGTCGACGGCGTATCGAGAGGATGCCGATCCGCAGGATCAGGACGGCGACTCCCAGCGAAATGAGGGTCACGACGGTATGAACAATCAGCCAGGAATCCCCTTCGCTGAGCAAATACAACACCCAGACGCGGAAACCCCAGGCCGCACATTGCAGGACGCCAATGATCACCAGAAGCGTGCCAAGACTCCTGGCAAATCCCCTGACGGGTTGAGGCCCGTGTGATGACGGCATGGAATATCCGGTGGTCATGGAGGAAGAATATGATGAGCCGACGGACGGGTGGTCAACTCGCCGATCCAGGGGAGATGGGGGTAGAAGGTGTAGAACGGGCTGACCAGACCGAGCACGGCGAACAGGATGCCGACTAAGGCCAGCCGTCTGAAGTGAAAATCCCTCTCCTGGGTGATCGATTGCCAGAGCGTCACAACCCCGATGATGATGCTCGACAGACCGCCGAGCACCCCGGCCACTGCCATGACGAGCACCAGAGGGCCGATATAGGTGTGCTCGTCGACAAAGGTGGAAAGGATCAACGTGACATAGAGGGGAATCAACCCGAGAAAGTAGGGTGCGGAGGCCCGCCATTGTCCGGCGGCGCCCTTCCGGTGCAGCCTGGCGCCATAGATCAGCAGTCCGAGCAATCCAGCGGAGGAGAAGGCCGCCAACGACAGCTTCATTCGCTGGGTGCTTCGAATCATCTTCAACGCCCCAAACACGTAGGTGGAGACCTCGTTGTCGTCCAGTTCTTTCACCGTCGCCTTGCCCCCATTGGCCTCGAGCGCAAAGACGCGTGCCGAATGCGATTCTCGGGGCATGGCGATGGCCCGGAATTGCGACGGGGTGGCGGTTTCCACCTGCAGATAGATGCCCTTCGTGGCCTCAAAGGTCGGCGGGCCTAAATCGGCAAACACCCCTGTATAGGCATGGTGGTTGGTCCAGTAGCGGCCCTCCGCTTGGGCCAACCGTTGAAGGTCATCTTGCGCCGCCCGGTCTGCGCTGGTTTCAAACAGCGCTCCAGCATGAGCCGTCGAGGCGTGGACCAGCCAAAGTCCCAAGGCGACGGCGGAACAGACCCGCCGCACAGCAACGCGATGTGCCGACTTGACGTCTCCTGATTGATGTCGCATCATACTCACCCGAATGTCAGCGTATAAATGGAAAAACCTTTCCCGTTGATGTTGAGCTGAATGCGATGGCGGCTGTAACCGGCCGGATCATTGATGAGCCGGTACAACCGCCCCTCGCCGATTGTGGCATAGCTTTTTCCCTCTGTGTCAAACTTGATGTCGGCGCCTGCGATGGTCGGGTCCAATGATCGGCCGTCCCTGAGCACATAGACCCTGGCAGGGCGCCCGGCTTGCTCCGCCACCATGTGGACGGCCTTGGCTTCATACGACAGGACGATCTGTCCCTCCGTTTGATCGGCCAGCTCCGCCTTCTCCTCCCGTAATGACCAGGGGCCGCCAAAATAGAACAGATTCTCCTTCATTGCCGACTCGTCCGGCAGCGTGTAGGTGATTGTCCGGTCGGTTTGGCGGCCCGCCATCTGGTTGCCCAGGGCAAAGAGGGTCCCGTCCGGAACGAACCCGTAGCCGAAATAGATCTCAGGAGTGCCGAACTTTCTGGGATCGACCGGCTCTCCCTTGACCACGACCTGATCCCGCGCAAGGGGGGTGCCGCGCCCTTCGCTCAGGAGTTCTTGAATCGCCCGCTCGATGGCATCATACTGGCCTTCGCCCATCCATTCATAGCGGATGGTTCGGTTGCTGTCGATCAGATATTTGTGTGGCCACCAGTGGTTGGCAAAGCCGTTCCATAAGGCCCGGTTGTTGTCCAGGGCGATGGGATAGCGCAGGCCGAACCGGGCGACCGCGTCCTTGACCCGGTCCGGCGACTGCTCGAACGCGAACTCCGGCGTATGGACGCCGACGATGACCAGGCCTTGATCGCGATATTTTTCATCCCAGGCTTTGAGATAGGGGAAGGTGCGGATGCAATTGATGCAGCTCAGCGTCCAAAAGTCGACGAGGATAACCTTTCCGGCCAGGTTGCTGGGCTGCAGAGGAGACGAATTGATCCAGCCGGTGGCCCCGTCAAAATCGGGCGCCGGGCGGTTCAAATCCTTTGAGACCATATAGTAGGACAGAAACAGCAAACCGAGGCTGATGATTAACAGCTTCGTCAGCAGCGTTTGACGGCCCCACCATCCCGGTTGGTGCGTGACGGCGACGCTGCCCGCCGCCTGGGACGCTGTGCCGGATGGGGAGGGGTGAGAAGAAGGCTCGGTCATGGATGTCAAATTATAACGAATTGTCCCTGACGGTCGCAATTGCCGGAATGCGCGGCGTGTCCGTCCATGGCGTCGCCACAGCCTGACGATCAAGGAGTCCTGACGCTGGCATCATGGAGGACCATTTGTGTACAATGTGGTGTTTTCGAGAGGCACTGCCTGAGCCCCCCCATGAGCAGCCGACCACTGGCATCCGAGACGGATATCACCCAATATCACGTCAGGCAGGAGCCTTATTATGTGCCTGTCCAGCAGGAAGTCGAGCTGTTTGAAGCGGCCTATGCCAATCAGCTGCCCGTGATGCTCAAAGGGCCGACGGGCTGCGGCAAGAGCCGATTCGTGCAGCATATGGCCTATCGGCTCAAGCGGCCGTTGATTACGGTCGCCTGCCATGAGGATGTCACGGCCTCGGACCTGGTCGGCCGCTTTCTGCTCAGGGGGGAGGAGACGGTGTGGGCCGATGGTCCCGTCGCCCTGGCGGTGCGGCACGGCGCGATCTGCTATCTGGATGAGGTGGTGGAGGCGAGGAAGGATACCACCGTCGTCATCCATCCGCTGACCGACGCCCGCCGGATTCTGCCGATTGAAAAAAAAGCGGAGCTGCTCGAAGCGGGCCGGGAGTTCATGCTGGTCATTTCCTACAATCCCGGGTATCAAAGCGTGGTCAAGGAGTTGAAGCAGAGCACCAAGCAGCGGTTCATCGCCGTCGAATTTGATTATCCGAAACCGGAGATCGAGACCCGGATCATCCAGCATGAAAGCGGCGTCGGTCCGGACGTCGCCGCCGCCCTGGTCAGAATCGGCGAGAAGGTCCGGCACCTGAAGCACCACGGGCTGGAAGAGGGGGTCAGCACCCGGTTGTTGGTGTATGCCGGCACGTTGATCCGGCGGGGCATTCCGCCCCACGCGGCATGTGAAGCCGCCATCGCCAAACCGCTGACCGACGACCCCGACATTCAACGGAGCATCCGCGAGCTCGTCAGCGCGATTGTCTGAGCATTAGACGGCATGACCGACCCCGGCCGCTTCACTCCTGATCCCTCTCCGCCTCCCCCCTCGACCGTCGAGCAGCGGGTACGTCAGCTGGCGGAGGCCCTCGCCGGTCAGCTTGATCCGGAAGACGTGGATGAAGCGCTTCGCCGACTGCACTCCGCCGATTCGTCGGTCCTGGCCGTGATATTGGGGCTGGGGTTGTTGCTGACGGAACGATCGACCAAAGCGGCCGGCGAATATCTGAGACAGGCCCCGCTTCAACTCGACCGGCTGGAACGGGATGAATGGGGGCCGTGGGTCGGCGTCGGCTTGAAGATGGCCGCACGATCGTCGGTGACGGCGGTCCGCTATTTTCGTGAGACGCCTCAGCTGTTTGCCGAGATCGAATCAACCGAACTTCGTCGGCTGGTGATCGCCTGTGCGGATCGATGCGCCGAAGGGGACGCCGGCCTCGCCCTCGAGTTGCTCCGGCAGGCGCCCGCCGTCATTCGGCTGCTGCCACTCCAGCCCCTCTCAGAGTCCGCCGACGCCAGGTTGGATTCGGTGCGCCGATGGGCGGAGTGCGGGGCGCGCCTGGCGTCGCAGGATTCGATCCTGGCCTCTGAATATTTCAGGCAGAGCGCGCCGTTCCTGCTTCATGTGCCGGCCGCGGCCCTCCCGGTGTGGGCCGAGCTGGGCGGCACGCTGGTGCAGCCGAACCGACTGGGCAAGCCGGATTATCTGCCGGCGCTGGAATATTTTCGGGTGAGTCCGGAGTGGCTGGCCGCCGTCTCCCCCTCGGAGTTGAGAACGGATTTGTTGGCTCTTGTGCGGATGTTGACGGATGAGCCGCCTGACCGACGCGTGCAGCTGCTGAAGCTGGCCCCCCACTGGCTGCAGAGCGTTCCCTCGGCTCCACAGCGGCTCTGGCTCTTGGAGCAGGTTCGCGCCCTGGCGGAAGAGAGCCCGGCCGCATCCATCGCCTTGCTGTCGAAGGGGGGGGAGATCATCCGGCGGTTCCTGATGCGGGCGCCTCACGCCGGGTTGACGACCACCGGCGAGGAGGGGAAACAGGAGTGGTGCACCCGGATGGAGCAGTGGGTGGCCCAAGGACGGCGGCTCCTGCGTGGGTCCGCAGAGACGGGGCTGGCCTACTTTCGTCTTGAATCATTGGCCGCAGAGCAGTCTCTCGACCACGCCGCCGGCGGACTCTCCCTGCGCCCCGTGGCCCGCACGCTGACGCTGTTTGCCGAGGGGTTGAGCGGCCGGTCGGTGACGATCCGGCAGATAGACGCGGAGGTGCCGGACGGGGCCGACGGCCTCCGGCTGCCCGATCAGTTGCCGTACCGGGAGGGACGGACGATTTTTCTGCCGCCGTTCGTCGGCGAGTTTGGATCGGTCGAGGAGAATTTTCGTTACTATAAGGTGATGACGGCCCATCAAGCGGCCCAGTTGGAGTGCGGGGCATTTGACGTCCCACGGGTGAAATTGATCGAGCTGAGCCGTGACCTCTTCGGCGACCGCCTGGCGGAGCAGCTGGCGCTGGAGTTTGAAGAGATCGACGCGCATGAGGCATCGGGGGGGCGCCTCGATGCCACCGTCACCTTCAGCCTGGACCTGGAGCGCTTTTTCAGCCCTCTGGCCGCTCCGGCCCTGGCCGCCGATCTCTGGAAGATTGCCGAAGGGGGGAGGGTCGATGCCTTCCTGCGTCGGACTTACCAGGGTCTTCGGGGCGATCTGGATCTGGTGACTGGGTACACGCTCTTTCTCCGCCCCTCCCTCGGTCTATCCGATTCGGCTGATCTGGCGGAGGCCGTTTCGGCCGGGCGCGCCACCCTTTCGACGGTCGAGCAGGTCGTGGAACTCCTCCTTCAGCTGTCGATGGCGGGGCGGACCAAAGAGCCCATCCCCGCAGCCCTGGAGCCGCTGCTCTACGAACTTGTGGGCCGGCTCCAGCGCGTGCAACAACCCGATGCGATGGCCATTGATTCGTTGCGCGCCGCGTGCGACTGCAGCCGGATCTTGCATCAGCGTCTGACCGGACCGATGGAGCAGGCCGCCACACCGGAATCGGCCTTGGCCATGCCCAGCGCCAATCCGCTCGGACAAGCCGGCGCCCCGATTTCGAAGGGTGAACCGGGCGAGTACCATACACTTGAGGAGCCTCGATATCGCGGCCGTCAGGGAGGACAGCGGGGCCCTTCAGCCGCCACGCCGTTTTCAGCCAGACACGCGCACTCGCCAATGGCCACACCCCCTGTTTATCAATCGGCTGCGCCGGCGTCACCGGCCGGCTCCCGGTCGGCTGGTGATGAGCCTCAGTCCGCCTCTGGCGGAGGCGAACCGGGCGATCTGCCCGCCGCCGGACCACCGGCGCAGAATGCTACGGACGTCCACGAGGCGCGAACGGGCGGCACGGCCGGTGTGTTCGTCTATCCTGAATGGGATGAGACGATCCAGGATTATCGCCCGGGATGGTGCACGATCCACGAGCGGATGATGGCCGTGGATCCCGCCGGCGGCGTGGCTTCCGCCTCGGGCGCATGGTTCGTTGATCAGGCCCTGGCCGCCTATCGGGGCCAGCTCATGCGGCTTCGCAACATGTTTGAACGGCTCCGGCCTGATCGATTCAAAAAGCTCAAGCGGCAGGAAACGGGGGAGGAGATCGATCTGGATGCGGCGATTGAAGCCGCCGTCGAGCGTCGCATCGGCCTGACGCCCTCGGACAAGCTCTATTTCCGGCGCGATCGCCGGGTCCGTGATGTGGCCGTGGCGCTGTTGGTGGATGTGAGCGGGTCAACCGGGCAACAGCTGGCTCAGGCGTCCGGACTGTCTGTGCCGCCGGGACCGTCGCCGACAGGCTCATCGGGGCGGTCGATCATTCAGGTCGAAAAAGAGAGCGTTCTGCTCCTGGCCGAAGCGGTCGAGGCGGTTGGGGACGCCCTCGCCATCTACGCCTATTCCGGCGACGGGCGCGACCGCGTCGACTTTTATCTGGTCAAGGATTTCGACGAGCCCAGCAGCCGCCGCGTCGGCGAGCGGATCGGGGCGATGACGGCGCTCGTCCAGAACCGGGATGGCACGGCGATCCGGCATGCGACCCGAAAACTGCTCCAGCGGGAGGCCGCCACGCGCCTGCTGTTGTGGTTGTCGGACGGCCGTCCGTTTGATCGCGGATACGAAGGCGCTCATGCGTTGGCGGACACCAAGCGGGCGCTTGAGGAGGCGCGCCGCGCGCGCGTACGGACTTTTTGCATTACGGTCGACCAGAGGGGAGAGGACTATCAGGCTGCGCTCTTCGCTCCCGGCCGATACGCCGTGATCGATGACGTGCGTCAATTGCCGGACCGCTTGCCGAGGATTTATCAGCGGGTGACCACGTAGGGCATGATGGCAGTCCGGAACTGCGCGACGGCCTGGGCGGTCATGGCGATGGTGATCATGGCAACGGCGACCGCCGCGGGCTGCACCAAGGGAACGGCCGCCGTCTCCGCCATTGCGATCAATCCGACCAATCCGAAGATCATCTACGTCGGTACGTCGATGCATATCCGCAAAAGCCGGGATGGCGGAGAGACCTGGGCCCTGTCCGACCAGGGGCTGGGCGGTGTCCGGGTGATTTCGCTGGCGATTGATCCGAGCTCTCCCGCGCAGATTTTTGCCGGCACCTTCGCCGAAGCGGTTTTTAAAAGCTGGGACGGTGGACAGGATTGGGTGCCGGACAACGTCGGGTTGAAAGAGCACATCTCGATTGTGAGCTCGATCATTTTCGACCCCCAGATTCCGGAGATCATGTATCTGGGCTCCACCGTCGGCGTCTATAAACGGGAGGGACTGAAGAGCGAATGGCAGGAACGGATCAAGGGCATGGAAAGTGTCTACACGGTGCCATTGATTGCCGATCCGCGGCATCCGGGGACCCTCTACGCCGGGACCAGCGGCGGGGTCTATAAAAGCGTCGACCGCGCCGAGCACTGGAAGGCGATGAATGACGGCTTGTCGATCGAAGCGGTCGGCGGGGCATTGTCGCACGGGGTGAACGCTATTGTCTTGCACCCCACGGAACCCGATACCCTTTACATTGGCACGACCCGGGGGTTCTTCGTCAGCCGCGACGGCGCCGCGCACTGGATGCAAAACAAGACGATTCCCCAGGGCAGCATTGCGGCCGTGGCCATCAATCCCCGCAATCCATCGATCATCTATGCCGGCGGCGACGGCATCAACGTCAAGAGCACCGATGGAGGAGCGACCTGGCAGACGATCGACAAGGGGTTGTCCAACATCGGCGTCAGGGTCCTGGCGATGGATCCCCAGCAGCCCGATACGCTCTACGCGGGAACCAACGGCGGATTATTCAAGACAGTGGACGGTGGACAGAGCTGGACGCTGAAAAAACTTGTGGAGTAAGCGGGAGGGGGAGGGCATGGCCGAAGGAGACTCTGCGCACTTGTTCGACACCGTGGCGCGTCTGCGGGCGGAAATTGACGCCCTGAGGCGCGACCTGACGGCGCTCAACGACGCGGTATCCACTTTGCGAAACCGCTATACGGCGACCTGCACTCAGTGCGGCACCGCCTATGACCTGCTGGCCAATCACTACAGCGTGGGCCTGTTCGACAATGTCGTCTACGTGAAATGTCCCAAGTGCCAGAAAGCGGTGCCGATCGAAGGGCTCCAGGAGGGGGGGATTCGGTTGATCTCCGACTGATTTTCATCTTCAACGCGTTGAAATTGCGAGAAAACATTGATTTGATGACACGGAATCTCGCTCGGCGATCCAAGAGAGGGAAGGAGAGCCTTCTTCTTGATTTTATAGTGAATTTTGTGCTAAGTTCCCACGCTCCGGCAAGCAGAGTCACACTCACGCGTAGAGGGCCCTCGCATGTACAAGCAGATCTACATTCCCGTCGATAATTCAGATTATTCCAACATGGCCATCGACATCGGGGTCGAGCTGGCCAGACAGTTCGGCTCCACGGTGGTCGGCAGCCACGTCTATGCGGCCAAAATGCACGACAAGCGGTTCAAACAGATGGAGGCGGGGCTGCCCGAGGAATACCATGACGAGCAGGAGCTGGAAAAGCAGCGGAAAATTCATGATTCGCTGATTACCCGCGGACTGGAATTGATCACCGACTCCTACCTGGATGTGGTCGCCAAGAAATGCGACGGCGCGAACGTTCCGCTGGTCCGGCGATCGCTCGAAGGGAAGAATTTCAAATTGTTGGTCGATGACATCACGCAGCATCAATACGATCTGGTCATCATGGGCGCCCTGGGGGTCGGCGCCGTGGGCCACAGCCTGATCGGCAGCGTGACGGAGCGGGTGGCGCGCCGCATCCGGCAATCCGACCTGTTGGTCGTCAAGAACATGAAGCGAATTCCGGCGCCGAACTCCGAAATCAATGGCAATCGGATCGTCGTGGCGATTGACGGGAGTCCCCAGAGCTACGGCGGGTTGAAAACCGCGGTCGCGCTGGGCCGGGCGTTCCAGATGCCGATCGAGGCGGTCGCCGCCTTTGATCCCTATTTTCACTACGCCATGTTCAACAGCATCGCCGGCGTGCTGTCCGATGAAGCGGGCAAGACGTTCCGGTTCAAGGAGCAGGAAAAGCTGCACGAAGAAGTGATCGACAGCGGCCTGGCCAAGATCTATCAGGCGCAGCTGGACATCGGCCGCGACGTGGCCAAGGAAGAGGGCGTCGAATTAAAGACGACGCTGCTGGATGGCAAGCCGTTCGAAAAGGTGATCCAATACGTCAAGAAAGTCAATCCATGGCTGCTGATTGTGGGGCGGATCGGCGTGCACAGCGACGAGGAGATGGACATCGGCAGCAACAGCGAAAACCTGATGCGCCTGGCGCCCTGCCACGTGCTGCTCTCCAGCCGCAAGCACGTCCCTTCTTATACGACCACGGCGGAATATACGACCGCCTGGACCGAGGAGGCGACGAAACGAATGGAAAAGGTTCCGGCGTTCGCCCGCAATCTGGCCAAGTCGGCGATCTATCGGTACGCCGTCGAAAAGGGGCACACGATCATCAGCAATTCGGTCGTTGATGCCGCCATGGGCCACCTGCTCCCGCCCTCGGCGGTGCAGGCCATGGCCGACATGGGCAAGGTCATGCGCGAGAAGGGAATCGATCCGAACGCGATGCAGGCGAGCACCGAAGTCGCCAAGGACCTGAACAAAGGCGGGATGGCCGGCATGATCGGCCAGCTCGGCGCCGTGACCGGCGAGGTCAAGGCCGGCGGCGACGTGCTCAGCTATCAGGAACGGATGCGGGCGCTGGATTATTACCTGTGCGAGGGCTGCGGGTACGTCGGCAAGGGCGACAAGCCGGTGCTCTGCCCCGTCTGCGGCGCGGCGGGGGAGTCGTTTAAATTTGTCGACAAGACGGTGATTGAAGCGGCCGCCAAGGCCGAGGGCGGCATCGAGCTCGAAGTGGCCTACGACGACGTCCCGCTCGAATGGACGAAGGAGGCGCGCGAACGGCTGCGTGAGACCCCGTCCGGGTACGTGCGTCGACGGGCCAAGGCCAAGATTGAAAAATCGGCCAGAAAGCTGGGGGTCCGCACCATCACCAAAGAGCTGGCGGGACAGGTGATCGATGAATATCTGGAGGTGCCGGGCATGGCGAGTCACGGAGGAACACAGGGTCAACCCGCGTTTGATTGGACGGCGGATGCGCAGGCCAGGCTGGAGCGTGTGCCGCCCGGGTTTATGCGCGACTGCACCAAGGCGATGATCGAGAAGCACGCGAGATCGATCAATGTGGCCACCATCACGCTGGAGGTCGCCAATGCCGGAATCGATCAGGCTCGGACCACGATGGAAGAGGCGATGAAAAATCCCGGCCAGCTGGATCAGATCGTCAAAAACCTGATGGAGAGCGCCAAATCCTGACGGAGGCGACCGGTGCCGGCTCCGCGCCGGTGCCGCCTCCGTGTCGGACGGCCGTGTTCCCGGCATGACAATCGAGCATCCCGCGCAGACTCCGCCGCCGGTTTCCAACGGGCCGCGCTACCGCGCCTATTCCATATCGTGGAATCTGACCCAGCAGTGCAATCTCTTCTGCGCGCATTGCTACATGAGCGCGTTTTCCCACGCCGACACGTCGGGCGAGTTTACCACCCACGAATGCAACCGTGTCATGGATGAAATCGCCCAGATCAATCCCGACGTCTTCCTGATCCTGACCGGCGGCGAGCCGCTGATCCGGAAGGACATTTTCGATCTGGCTGCCTACGGCTCCGACAAGGGGTTCACCGTCGTGCTGGGCACCAATGGCGTGCTCCTGCGGGAAAAAGAAGCCAAGGCGATGCGGCGGAGTGGCATCCAGGGGGCGTCGATCAGCCTCGATTCGACCGACGCCAAGAAGCACGACGAGTTCAGACGCCTGCCGCACGCATTTCGTGATGCCGTCCGGGCGACGCAGATCCTCAACGCGGAAGGGCTCGACTTCTCCATCCATATGAGCGTGATGCCCTGGAACGTGTCGGAAATTCCAGCCATGATCGATCTGGCCCGGGCGTTGGGCGCACGCGTGCTCAACTTTTTCTTTCTGGTGCAGACCGGCCGCGGGGCTGAGCTGGCGGATATCCAGCCGGCCCAATATGAAGAGATGCTGACCTATCTGGCCAAGGCCCAGGGCGTGGGCGCCGGGGCGCCGGGTGAGCGGAAGCCCGGCGTGTTCGACCAGCCGGAGGATCCTTGGACGGTACCGGCGGGCCGCAGCGGAGCGCTGATACTTCGGGCCAAGTGTGCGCCCCATTTCCGCCGGATCATCTATCAGCTTGATCCCGACTCCCCCCTGTTGAAGAACTACGCGCAGGGAAGTTGCCCTGCCGGAAAATATTACTGTCGCATTTCCCCCAACGGCGATGTGACGCCCTGCCCCTACATGCCCGTGGCGGCGGGTAATCTCCGGCAGCAGTCCTTTGCCGAGATCTGGCGTTCGGCGCCGGCGCTGAACGATTTGCGCGATCCCAAGCTGGGGGGGCGGTGCGGCGAGTGCGAGTTTTCGGAGATCTGCGGCGGCTGCCGCTGCCGCGCCTATGCGACCTTTGGAGACTACCTGGCCGAGGATCCGGCCTGCGACTATCAACCGGGTGCCTACGGCGGCCGGCGCATCACGCTGTCGCAGGAACAGACCTTCGGGCTGGAGGTGACGTTGACCCTGGCGTGGAACGAGCAGGCCAGAGAGCGGCTGAAACGGCTGCCCTCGTTTGCACGGGGGATGGTGGCCAGATCGGTCGAACGATACGCCTCCGAACAGGGCATCACCACCATCACCCCCGAAGTGATGCGGATTGTCCGTGAACAGGCCGAGACGCGCTTGGGCCGCCGCTTCAATTTTTCAGAGTTCTCCCGCGACGCCCCTGCGCTCAAGCAGGGCGACGCTTGAACCTGTTCCGCCTCGTCAACCATTGGATCCATCTGTTGTCGGCTATCTTCTGGGTTGGCGGGCTTGCCGTGCTGTACCTGGTGCTGGTGCCCATCTTGAGGCAGACCCTGTCCGCGCAAGCGGCGGCGTCGGTCATCTCGGCCGTGTATAGAAAATTTGCGACCATCACGTTCATCCTCATTTTTGTGATGCTGCTCACAGGTGGAATCAACATCGGCATGAGTCGCCACGGGGGGACGTTCCCGCCCCAATATTTCCCCCTCCTTGGCGCCAAGCTGCTGCTGGCGGTGGTCCTCATGACCGTGACGTGGAGGAATTTCGTGGAGATGCGACGCACGCCGCCGCAGGAGTTGTTCACCGACGTGCCGTTTTTGCGCCTGTCGCTGGCGTTGGCGATCATGATCGTCTTCCTGGCGGCATCGATGCGGACGCTCTATCCCCACTGACCCGGCCTTATGCCGACCGCCGACCCCGTCGCCGTTCAGCGCCTCAAACGCCCGTTGGATCTGACGATCTTTGGCATTCTCCTGTTATTGAGCGCCCCGGTCGAATTTTGGAGCATATGGAGGACGGGATGGAACTATCCCGTCAAATTCTTTGGTGTGGAGCTGGCCGGTATGGCGCGCACCGTCTGGCTCGGCGCTCATCCGCTGTATCATTTGGCGTTGGGGTACGGGTTTCTGACGATGCGGCGGTGGACATTTTATCTTCTGCTCTTTTATGCCGCCGATGTGATGACCAGTGTGGTGGTGCGGTTTTACCTCGAGGGCTATGGGTTTTGGAGAACAGTTTTCTTGCTGTTGTTGCCTCCGTTTGTCATCTATGCGATTGCCCGCCGGCGTTATTTTGTGAGATGACCGCCGCGCCGCCTCCCCGGATCGGATAACACCATGAAAGAGAAATACATCTACGCCGCCCTGGCACTGATCTTCCTCTCCTTCGTGCTGATGCTGGTGAGCTTTGGGCTCGAGAAGATCATGGGGGTCCGGACACGGCAGACCGGGGGGAGCACTGGGATCGTGCCCCAGTATGATCTGTCCAAGGAGGACTATTCCTCGGTCAAAACCCTGACCATGCCGGACGGCACCGTGATGGATCTGATTCCCGCCGGCCTGTTCATCCGCGGGAGCCGGCCGGGGGAGGGTGACACGGACGAAATGCCGCAAATGCCGGTCTACGTCAGCGCCTTTTATATCGATCAATATGAGGTGAGGAACGGCCAGTACACGCAATTCACGAAAGCGACCCGGTTTCCCAAGCCGTTCATTCCGTTTTTTGAGGATGACATCACCAAGATTACCGCGCCGGATCTACCGGCCGTGGGGGTGTCCTGGGATGGAGCCGTGGCCTATTGCAAATGGGCGGGCCAGCGGCTGCCCACCGAAGCGGAGTGGGAGAAGGCGGCGCGATGGGAGGACGGCCGCAGCTGGTCCTGGGGCAATGCCGAGGAGGCCGGACGGGCCAATCTGGCCGGCAATGACGACGGATTTCAATACACGGCCCCGCCGGGCAGCTACAAGGCGGGCAGGAGCCCCTACGGACCATACGACATGATTGGCAACGTCAACGAATGGGTGGCGGACTGGTACCAGGAGGATTATTACGCAAAGGCCCCGCCAAAGGATCCGAAGGGACCTGAGAAGGGGAAGGACAGGGTGTTTCGCGGCGGCTCCTGGAACGACATGCTGTTCAATGCGAGGGCGGCCAAACGGTTCGCCGCCGAGCCCCACCGGACCGACGCCATCATTGGATTTCGCTGTGCCATGGACCTTCCCGAACCCACGCCACCGTTGGGCGGCTAGGTCACATGGGCGGGATTTTTGGCGGGTAGATCAAGTAGAGCAGGACGTAGGTGGTGGTGCTGGTGACCAGCGCGATCACGTACAGCACCATCGTGAACGTGCCGATGAGCCGGTGACGCCGCTCGCCATCCGGGATCACGCGCTCGATGCCTTTTTCGATCAGCAGGACCACGGCCACCAGCAGGAATCCGAAGACGTAGACCAGCAGCCGTTGCAGGCTGTGCCAGCGGAGGATCGCCGCCGCGGCGAAGAAGAGGAAGACCCAGCCGAGAATCTGGTAGAAGGCCCGGGGGCTGATCGATAACCGCCCCGCCTGCAAAAGCCGGCGACCGTTTTTCCTCACGGCGGTTCGGAAGCCGAGGATGATCATGTAGACGGCCATGACCAATCCGACGCTGACGACGAGAATATGGATCGTCAGCAAGGGCGTAAACACGTAATCATACATCCAGTCCGGCCCGCCGAATCCCTCCTTGCCTTCCGTCGCCAATGCTCCCAGGCCTCTGGCCAGATAATAGAGGGTGAAATAGATCAGCATTCCGACCATCCCCCAGAGCACCACGGTGTGATGGGCGTTGCCGTTTCGTCGTTTGGCAAGCCGCCAGCCGATCAGAAAGAGAATGGTGAAGAAGAGCGCCATGAGAAAGCTGACGTCGGCCCCGAACGTGCCGTACGTCCCAAGGAAGCCGGGCCGGGTCAGCAGCGCCTTCACGTCGAACCGTACACCGCCCGCTGCACGCCGTCCCAGAAGCGCCCACGGGCGTTCAGCGACTGCAGCACGCCCTCCCGGATGACGATTCGAGACGGCTCATCGCCCATGTAGCGGACGATGAGTTCGTTGAAGATTTTGGCATGTTCCTTGTCTTCGAGTATGTGGAGCGTGAAATAGGCCAGCGATTCTTCGGCAACGAGCCCGGAGGCGCGCAGCCCATCAACCAGATAGGTGAACATGGTCGGGATGGAATATTCGTGGCCGGGTCCGATCGCCCCCAGTCCGGCCAGGAAGTGGCCGCCGCGCGTCAGTTCAAGGTGAAATTCGATGAACGCCGACGTTTCCGGCAGCAACGGCACCCGCCCCCATTCCGCGTCATCCAGGCCGAGGGCCTTGAGAAAGGTGCGATACATCGCCGGGTGGCTGTTGAAAATGGTGTGCTGGCCGAATTCATCGTCAAAGACGGAGCGAAAGAGCT
>DATIZH010000072.1:0-1285 GCA_035517195.1 Nitrospiria bacterium
ACGATTATCGATCCCGCCACGTACACGGCGGTGGCCACAGTGCCGCTGGGCAAGCGTCCGCGGGGCATCCACGCCAGCCCGGACGGGAAGACGATCTATGTGGCTCTCAGCGGATCTCCCATCGCGGGTCCGGACGTGGACGAAAGCACGCTGCCGCCACCCGACAAGACTGCCGATGGAATCGGAGTCTTCGACGTCGCCCAGAACAAGGTGGTTCGCGTCATCAAGGCCGGTTCCGACCCGGAGAACTTCGACGTCAGCCAGGACGGAACCCAGTTGTTCATTTCCAACGAAGACGATTCGGCCGTCAGCGTAGTGGACATCGCCGCCGGCACTGTGATGAAATCCGCCAAACTCGGCGCGCAGCCCGAAGGGGTGAAAGTGACGCCCGACGGGAAGCTGGTCTGGGTCACATCAGAGGAGACCGGGACGATATCGGTACTCGATCCCGCCACCGGCAAAATCACCAAGACCTTCAAAGTTGGCCACAGGCCGCGGTCCGTCGCGTTCCTGCCGGACGGATCGAAGGCTTACATCAATGCCGAAAACGACGGCACGGTCGTACTGGCCGACGCGGTTCACCAGAAGATGATCCAGACCATCACGCTCGGGAAGGCCGGCGTGGTGAAGCCCATGGCGGTGCTGCTCTCGCCCGATGCCGCGAAATTGTACGTCAGCACCGGCCGGGGCCATCAGGTATTCACCGTCGACACTGCGACCAACCAGGTCGCAGGCTCGGTGGAAGTCGGCCCGCGGCCGTGGGGCATTGCTCTATCGCCCGATGGAAAGACGCTCTACTCCGCCAACGGACCTTCGAACGACATTTCCGTCGTGGACCTGGCCACGAACACGGTCGTCCGCAAGGTAAAGGCGGGCGGGAGTCCCTGGGGCGTGATCGCGCTTCCACGCTAGCATGGCTACTTCCGCTTTTGACCAGCAGAGGGTTTTGAACGAGGCTCCTGGTGCAGTTAGGGCCGGAGGCCGGGCTAGGCCAAGAACTCGCACTGTCGGCGCGGCGCCCAAACTGGTTAGAATCGGACGCTCCCACGGGCGTTTCATTCCCCTTCTCGAGGGGGACACCTCCGTGGCGGAACCTCTTGACGCAGAGCGCGTGGAGGATCGGCGGTTTCAGTCCCCTTCTCGAGGGGGACACCTCCGTGGCCTGCCCAGCATCCGTCCGGGGGGAGGGACTATTCCCGTTTCAGTCCCCTTCTCGAGGGGGACACCTCCGTGGCGTGACATCCCGGCATCGGGCCGTTCCCGCCGTAAGTTTCAGTCCCCTTCT